>NZ_JBVJJY010000007.1:0-417435 GCF_055585785.1 Kitasatospora sp. NPDC053308
GGGTCGGGTCGGGGCCCGGGGCCGGGGTCAGGGTCGGGGTCGGGTCGGGGCCCGGGGCCGGGGTCAGGGTCGGGGTCGGGTCGGGGCCCGGGGCCGGGGTCAGGGTCGGGGTCGGGTCGGGGCCCGGGGCCGGGGTCAGGGTCGGGGTCGGGTCGGGGCCCGGGGCCGGGGTCAGGGTCGGGGTCGGGTCGGGGCCCGGGGCCGGGGTCAGGGTCGGGGTCGGGTCGGGGCCCGGGGCCCGGGGCCAGGGGCCGGCGGCCGCAGCGGCCCCCTCAGCCGCCCGGGTTCACCGTCGGGAACAGCTGGGCGAAGGTGTCGAAGGCGGTCGCGATGTCCGCCTCGGCCCAGAACCGGTGGTAGGTGAAGGTCGGTGCCGCGCCGCCGTCGAGGTAGGCCTGCACCTTGGACCACTGCGGGTCCTTGGTGTACCAGGGGCGGATCGACAGGAACGTGGTGCTCGCCGAGCTGATCTTGGTGCCGTCCGGGTAGGTGCCGGTCCAGCCGGGCGGGACGTACAGGCCCGCGTGGGTGGTCGCCGAGTACGGCTGGGTGAAGCGGCTGTAGTCGGCGCGGGTCTCGGCGGCCGAGTAGCCCAGGCCGTCGGTGTACTTGGCGTGCAGGGTGTCCAGGATGGACTGGGCGAACGTCCGGGCGGCGGCGCTGCCCGACTTGGCGGCGTAGTACGCGAGGGTCTTGGCGAGCGATCCCGCCACGCCGACGTCGGTGGCGCTGCCGCTCGCGGTGACGTGCAGGCCCGCGTTGCCGCCGGGGGCGGTGGCGTTCCAGGTGTCGGGCGCCCCCGTCCAGGCCAGCTTGTCGGGGGTGGTGAGGGTGCCGCCGGCCGGGTCCGCCTTGGAGACGGACATCGCCCACGGGACCCACTTGTCGAGGATGGCCTTCGCCCGGGTGTCGCCGGTGGTGTAGTAGTACTCGGCGAACCGCTCCATCGACCAGGTCTGGAACCCGAACCACTGGTTGGAGGCCGGGTCGTGGTACTCGGGCTGCCAGTCGTAGTACAGGCCGTAGAAGGTCGGGTCACCGGCCGGGGGCGCCGCGTCGTCGCCGTAGTTGCCGCCCCAGCTGTTGGTGGCGCCGCCGGCGATGGCGCCCTCGGTGGACTGGAGCCACTGGAAGAACTGGAGCTGCTTGTCCAGGCTGCCCGACCAGTCGGTGGCCGCGCTCGGCGAGAGCGGTTTCAGGCCGGGGTCGTTGGCGAGCACCCAGGCGGCCATCGGGTTCTGGTAGCCCTGGTGGGCGGCGGAGCCGGAGATCCGCCACGACCAGCCGCCGTCGGCCGCGCCGCCCCAGGCGAAGTACCAGGTGAGCAGGCCGAGTTGCTCGTTCGCCTTGGACGTGCCGCCGGGGCAGGTGGTGGAGCCGAGGCAGTTGCCCGCCCGCTTGAAGTACTTGTCGTAGAGCGAGTAGCGCAGGTAGTCGCCGAGCTTGGCGGCCTTGGCGAGGGTCGCGGTGATGGCCGCGCTCTTGCCCTGCGACTTCGCGAACTGCTCGGCCCAGTAGGCGGCCTGGACGAGTCGGGCGTCGGCGTCCGGCGCGTCGGTGTACTTGTACTGCTTGCTGTAGCTGCCGCCGCCGTCGTTGAAGAGGCTGAGGAAGCCGGAGCCGCTGTTGCCGTACGCGAACACGTCGCAGTCGGGCTGCGGCACCGTCTCCCAGACCGACTCCTCCGGGCCGCGCTGGAAGGTGTTCATCAGGCTGGGCTTGGTGGTGCCGTCCCCGCACTGGCCGAACCCGTACCTGTTGTCGGTGTCCAGCAGCCAGGCCGGGGCGTACACGTCCGGGCTGTCGTAGGTGCTCTTCAGCTCGGCGGAGAGCGGATCGGTGCCGACCGGCGCGCTGCTGTTCAGCTTGATCGGGTACTGGTCGGGCTGGGCCTTCTCGGGGCCGTAGGTGGCGGGCTTGGACGGGTTGTACGTGCTCTGGCCGGGCTGCTGGGCGTGGCCGGGGATCAGGTAGGTCTCCAGGTTCGTCCAGGCGCTGGTGAAGGGCGCCCAGTCGCCGGTGATCCGCCCGTAGTCGGCTTCCAGCCACAGCCAGTAGCTGTACGTCTCGGAGGTGGTCTCGTGGCCGTAGTCGGGGGCCTCCACGACCAGGGTCTCCACCGAGTGGTACGGGATGCCCTGGGGGCTGAAGTAGCCGTTGGCCGGGTTCTTGATCTTGCTGTAGAGGTCCAGGAAGTACCGGTCGTAGCCCGAGGTCTTCGCCGCTTCGGTCACCGTCACGGCGCCAGAGCCGAAGCCGGTCGCGGAGGCGGTGAAGGTCGCGGTGCCGCCGACCTGGGCGGCGTCGGTGCCGGCCGCGACGGTGACGGTCTGCGGGACGTTCCAGGTGGCGGGCGTGAAGGTGAGGGCGGCCCCGGAGGTGACGCTCAGATCCGGGTCGCTGCCCGAACGGGCCACCGTCACCGTGGTGGTGGCGGACGGCGCCTGGGAGAGCGCGACGGTGAAGGTGCCGGTGCCGCCCTGCTGGACGACGAGCGAGGCGGGACTGACCAGGACGCTCGGCCCGGCCACCTTGATCGCGACCGGGCTGGAGGTGGTGGTGGCGCCGGCGTCGTCGGTCGCGACGGCGGTGACCGAGTAGTCGCCCGCCGCCACGCCGGTCCAGTCGACCGTGTACGGCGCGGTGGTGTCGGTGCCGATCAGGGTGGTGGTGCCGGCCGGGGTCGAGGCGTAGAAGTCGACCTTGGAGACCGTCCCGTCGGCGTCGGCCGCGCCGGCGGACACCGTCACGGTGGATCCGGGGGTGAAGGTCTGGCCGGCGGCCGGCGAGGTGAGCGAGACGGTCGGGGGCTGGTCGGCACCGCGGCACGGGGTGCCGTTGACCGTGAAGGCGGTGGGGGCGGTGTTGGCGCCGCTGTAGGCGAAGTTGGCGCCGGTGGTGTAGCCGGCGCCGGGTTGGATGGTGGCGGCGTAGCCGGGGTTGGTGACGGTGACGGTCCGCCCGCTCTGGCTCCAGGTACCGTTCCAGCCGTTCTGGAGGGTCTGGTTGCCGGCGTAGGTGTAGCCGAGGGTCCAGCCGTTGATCGCGGTGGTGCCGGTGTCCGTGATGGTGATGTCGGCCGTGAAGCCGCCGCCCCAGTCGTTGACGGCGTAACTCACGCCGCAGGACAGGCCGGTGGCGGCCGCGGCGGGCGGGGTGAGGCTGACGCCCGCCGGGCCGATCAGGGCGAGGGCGGTGGCGGTGGCGGTGACGGCGAGCCGGTTTCCCCCGGCCCGCAGGGTTCTGCTTCGCATGCACGTCCTCCAGATGGGTGGGGTACCGCCGCGCGGGTGGGGGGTGGCGTGGCGGACGGAGGTGCAGGGTGCGATCGTGGGGCGGCTCGGCCGGCTTGGGAAGCGCGGCCGGGGCCCGGGGGTGGCGCACCGGAGCCGGACCACGGCCCCGACCAGCGCGGAGCCGGTTCCCGGGCGGTGGGCCGCCCGGCTCGGCGGCGTGTAAGTTACAGCGCCTCCTGGGAGCGCTCCCACAGCCGGGGGCGGCGGCCTCGCCCGGGCTCGACGGACACCGGACCGCCCGCTACTCCGGGCGGACGCGCCCCCGCCCCCGGACGGACCCGCCCGCGCCTGCGCGCCGACGCCCGCCGCCGTGCCCCGCCCCCACGCCGTGTCGCCCGTCTTGACGCTGATCGTTCAACCGACCAAGCTGGCAGGGCCGGTGGCCCGGCGCGGGTGCCGGCCCGAGGGTGCAGCTCCCCCATCGAGGACCGATCCTGGACGGCCCCATGCCCCAGCCCGTACGCGGCACCGACTCCGCTCCGACCCTGGCCGAGGTCGCCCGTCGGGCCGGCGTCTCCACCGCGACGGCCTCCCGGGTGCTGAACCGTTCCGCCCCCGTCTCCACCGCCATGGCGGCCCGGGTCGAGCGGGCGGCGCGCGAGCTGGCGTACGTCCGCCGCCGGGCGCCCAGGGCCGGGGAGACCGGCGTGGTGGCCGTCGTGGTCTTCGCCGATCCGCTGCAGTACCACGCGGACGCCTTCCCGGTCCGGCTGCTGGCCGGGCTGCGGCGCTGCCCGCCGGGCACCGAGCGGGAGTTGGCCGTCTTCACGGTGCCCCGACGCTCCCGGCGGCCGCCGCTGGTGCGCTACCTGTGCGGCGGCCACGTCGACGGCGTGCTGCTGGTCGGCCCGTGGGACACCGCGCTCATCCGGCTGCTGCACGCGGCCGGGGTGCCCGCGGTGTCCCTGGGCCGCCCGCCGGAGCCGGACACGGCGGCGTTCGTCGACGCGGACAACCTCGGCGGCGCCCGGGACGCGGTGCGGCGGCTGTGCGCGTCCGGGCGCCGCTCGGTGGCCACCATCGCCGGCCCGCCGGACACCGCCGCCGGCGCGGACCGGCTGGCCGGGTACCGCCAGGCGGTGGCCGCGACGGCGGCGGCCCGGCCCGCCGTGGCGTACGGCGACTTCGGCAGCGCCTCCGGCGAGCACGCGATGCAGTGGCTGCTGGACCAACGGCCGGACGTGGACGCGGTGTTCGCCGCGTCCGACCAGATGGCCGCGGGGGCGCTCAGGACCCTGCGGCGGCACGGCCTGCGGGTCCCCGAGGACGTGGCGCTGATCGGCTTCGACGATGCCCCCGTCGCCGCGCGCTGCCGGCCGGGGCTGACCACCGTCCGCCAGCCGGTGGAGGAACTCGGTTCGCGCGCGCTGGAGTTGCTGCTGCGGAACCCGGCACCCGGCGAGTCGGTGGTGCTCCCCACCCGGCTGGTGGTCCGGGCGTCGGGCTGACCGCGCCCGCTGTCGACCCGCCGCCCCCGCCGTCACCGCCGTCACCGGAGTCGCGGTGACTCGATCGTTACGCACGCGGGCCCGCGCAAGGGCTTGGCGGACCTCGGGGCGCGACGTATGTTGTCGCGGGCAACAAACAGCGGGCCGGCTGCTCTCCCGCCCCCGCTCCGCGCTCGTGCCCGTCCCCACCCCCGTCATCGGCCACCGCACGTCCGGCCCAGGTCGGACACGCCTCGAAAGGACCCTGCCCATGCGCAAGGGACTCCTGTTCGCCACTGCTGCCCTGTCAGCAACCCTGCTCTCCACGGTCACCGCCTGCGGCTCCTCGGACTCCGGCTCCGGCTCCGGCTCCGGCTCGGCGGGCGGCAAGAAGCCGAAGATCGGCGTGATCCTGCCGGACAGCAAGTCGTCCGTCCGCTGGGAGACCGCGGACCGGCCGTACCTCGCCGCGGCCTTCAAGGCCGCCGGGGTGGACTACGACATCCAGAACGCCGAGGGCGACAAGCAGGCGTTCCAGACGATCGCCGACCAGATGATCACCAGCGGCGTGAACGTGCTGGTCATCGTCAACCTCGACAGCGGAACCGGCAAGGCCGTCCTGGACAAGGCCAAGGCCCAGGGCGTGGCCACCATCGACTACGACCGGCTCACCCTCGGCGGCTCCGCCCAGTACTACGTCAGCTTCGACAACACCCAGGTCGGCAAGCTCCAGGGCCAGGGCCTGACGAAGTGCCTGAGCGACATGGGCGCCAAGAACCCCGTCGTGGCCGAACTCAACGGCTCCCCGACCGACAACAACGCCACCCTGTTCGCCAACGGCTACAACAGCGTCCTGGACCCGTTGTACGCCTCCGGGGAGTACACCAAGGGCCCCAACCAGTCGGTGCCCGACTGGGACGCCGCCCAGGCGCAGACCATCTTCGAGCAGATGAACACCAGCCAGCCGAACATCGGCGGGGTGCTCGCGGCCAACGACGGCCTGGCCAACGCGGCCATCGCCGTGCTGCGCAAGAACCACCGCAACGGGCAGGTGCCGATCACCGGTCAGGACGCCACCGTGCAGGGCCTGCAGAACATCCTGGCGGGCGACCAGTGCATGACCGTCTACAAGGCCGTCAAGAAGGAGGCCGACGCGGTGTCCGGCCTCGCCGTCCAGCTGGCCGGCGGCAAGAAGGGCCAGACCGGCGCCACCGTCCACGACCCGACGGGCAACCGCGACGTCCCGGCGGTCCTGCTGACGCCCGAAGCCGTCTTCAGGAACAACATCCAGGACGTCATCACCGACGGCTTCGTCACCAAGGCGCAGCTGTGCACCGGCGACTACGCCGCGCTGTGCACGAAGGCCGGCATCCAGTAGCGCGCACGCCGGCCCCACCCGTGGGCCCCGCCGTCGGCGGCGCGGGGCCCACCCCGCCAATACCCAGGAGCCTCACCCATGACAGAGACACCGACTCTCGAGTTGCGCGGGATCGACAAGAGCTTCGGCCCCGTCCAGGTCCTGCACGACATCGCGCTCAGCGCCCGGGCGGGCGAGGTCACCGCACTCGTCGGCGACAACGGCGCGGGCAAGTCGACGCTCGTCAAGTGCATCGGCGGCATCCACCCGATCGACGCGGGAGAGTACCTCTTCGACGGCCGGCCGGTGCACGTGCACAGCCCGCGCGACGCCGCCGCGCTCGGTGTGGAGATCGTCTACCAGGACCTCGCCCTGTGCGACAACCTCGACATCGTGCAGAACATGTTCCTGGGGCGGGAGAAGCGCCGCGGTCTGGTGCTCGACGACTCGACCATGGAGGAGATGGCCGCCGCGACGCTCCGGGGGCTCTCGGTGCGCACGGTCAAGTCCCTTCGCCAGAAGGTCTCCAGCCTCTCCGGCGGCCAGCGCCAGACCGTCGCCATCGCCAAGGCCGTCCTGTGGAACAGCAAGCTCGTCGTCCTCGACGAGCCCACCGCCGCCCTCGGCGTCGCCCAGACCGCGCAGGTCCTGGAACTCGTGCGCCGCCTGGCCGACAACGGCCTGGCCGTCGTGCTCATCTCGCACAACATGAACGACGTCTTCGCGGTCTCCGACCGGATCGCCGCGCTGCACCTCGGACGGATGGCCGCCCAGGTCAAGGCCTCCGACGTGACGCACGCGCAGGTCGTCGAACTGATCACCTCGGGCCGCAGCGGCGACCCGGGCCCCCGGACCACCCCCAACGGAGCCGCCGTATGACCTCCGCCCTCGCCCCCCGGAAGCCCGAGCGGCCCGACCGGCCCACCGGCTCCGAGCAGGGCCCGTCCCCGACCGCCCGCCTGGCGGACATCGGCCGCGGCTACCTCGACCAGGTCCGCGCGGGCGAGCTCGGCGCCCTGCCCGCCATCGCCGGCCTGGTCGTCCTGTGCGTGTTCTTCGCCCTGCTGCGCCCGGTCTTCCTGTCCAACCTGAACTTCGCCAACCTGCTCACCCAGAGCTCCGGCAGCATCGCCATCGCCATGGGGCTGGTCTTCGTCCTGCTCCTCGGCGAGATCGACCTCTCGGCCGGGTACGCCAGCGGTGTGTGCGCCGCCGTCCTGGCCATCCTGCTGACGAACCACGGCTGGCCCTGGTACGGCGCGGTGGCCGCCGCCATGGCGACCGGCGCCGTCATCGGCCTGCTCATCGGCACGCTCGTCGCCAAGGTCGGCATCCCCTCCTTCGTGGTGACGCTGGCCGCGTTCCTCGGCTTCCAGGGCGTCGTGCTGATCCTGCTCAAGGAGGGCACGAACATCTCGGTCAAGGACCCGACCATCCTGGCCATCGCGAACGACAACCTCAGCCCCGTCCTCGGCTGGGTCCTGCTGGCCGGCTGCGTCCTCGGCTACGGCGCCCTGCAGCTGCGCCGCAGCCGCGACCGGCTCGGCCGGGGCCTGGCCGGAACCCCGCCGGCGCTCCTCGCCCTGCGGACCGGCGCCGTCGTCGTGCTCGGGGGCGCGGCCGTGTACCTGCTCAACCAGGAGCGCAGCCGCAACGTCGTCGTCAGCTCCCTCAAGGGCGTGCCCGTCGTCGTGCCCGTGATCGGGGCGCTCCTGCTGCTGGGGACGTTCACCCTGCAGCGGACCGGCTTCGGCCTGCACGTCTACGCCGTGGGCGGCAGCGCCGAAGCCGCCCGCCGGGCCGGGATCAACGTCGCCTTCATCCGGATCGCCGCCTTCGTCATCTGCTCCTGCCTGGCGGCCGTCGGCGGCATCATCGCCGCCTCCCGGGGCAACTCCGTGGACCCCAACACCGGCGGGAGCAACGTCCTGCTGCTCGCCGTGGGCAGCGCCGTCATCGGCGGCACGAGCCTGTTCGGCGGTCGCGGCCGCGTGGTCGACGCCGTGCTGGGCGGCCTGGTCGTCGCGGTGATCCAGAACGGGATGGGCCTGATGGGGTACTCCTCGGGCGTCAAGTACGCTGTCACGGGATCGGTTCTGCTGGTGGCCGCCGGTGTGGACGCCATGTCCCGCCGCCGCACCGCCCGACGATGAGAGCCGCCCGCCATGAAAGCCGGTCCCTCCCAGGAAGAGGTCCGCCAGCACAACCTGGGTGCCCTGCTGCGCCTCGTCCACTTCGACGGGCCCACCTCGCGAGCCGTCCTGGCGACCCGGCTCGGCCTCAACCGCAGCACCATCCTGGGTCTGGTCGGCGATCTGACGGCCGCGGGCCTGGTCCGCGAGGAGTTGCCGCAGGAGACCGGCCGGGCCGGACGGCCCTCGCTGGTCGTGAAGCCGGAGTCCACCCGCGTGCACGTGCTGGCGGTGGACGTGGGCATCGAGCGCCTGGCGGCGGCCCTGATCGGACTCGGCGGCGTGTTCCTGGACCGGCGCGAGTGCCCGTGGTCCGACGGGCACCCGCAGGACCCCGCGCGGGTGGCCGCCGTCCTCGCGGGATTCGCCGACGAGATGCTGGCCCGCGCACCGGCCGGCAGTTCGTGCGTCGGCGTCGCCGTGGCGGTGCGCGGCATCGTCCGCCACTCCGACGGGCAGGTCGGCCTCGCTCCCAACACGGGCTGGAAGGGCGTCGACTTCGCCGGCGTGTTCGCCGACCGGCTCCGTCTGGACGTCCCGGTCCTCGTCGCGAACGAGGCCAACCTCGGCGCGCTCGCCGAGCACCGGCGCGGGATCGGCCGGGGCAGCCAGAACCTGGTCTACCTGCACGGCGAGATCGGCATCGGCGCCGGAGTGATCACCGACGGCGAACTCCTGCGCGGCGCGCGCGGATACGCCGGCGAGATCGGCCACATGAACGTCAACCCGTACCGCGGACGGCCGTGCGGCTGCGGCGCCCTGGGCTGTCTGGAGGCCGAGGCCGGCGAGCGCGCCCTGCTGGAAGCCGCCGGCCGGGACGGCCGCGCCACCGGGGTCGACGCCGTACGGTCGGTGGTCGTCGCCGCCGACCGCGGGGACGTCACCGCGCGCGCGGCCCTGCACCGCGTCGGGGACTGGCTGGGCATCGGCATCGCGAACCTCGTCAACCTCTTCGATCCGGAGCTGGTCATCCTGGGCGGCACCCTCCGGGACGTCTTCCTCGGATCCGCCGCCCAGGTGCGCAGCCGGATCAACACCAACGCCCTTGCCGCGGTGCGGGAGAACCTGCGCCTGCGCGTCGGCGAACTCGGCGGCGACACCGTCCTGATCGGCGCCGCCGAGCTGGCGTTCTCCGAGGTGCTCACCCGACCGCTGGAGACGCTCGACCGCCGGCGCCGCCCTTCCGCGCCCCGGGACGACGCCGCACCCGCCCCGCGGCGCTGAACCCGCCCGGGCCCCGCGCCCCCGCCCTCGTCCGCGCCCCTGCCCGAGCACCGCGGCCGCCGACGGCCTGCCCCGGGTGCCTGCCTCCGGGTGACCCGGCAGGCGAAGGGCGCCGTCGAAGGGTCAAGCCGCCAGCGGGAATTCGCACCAGACGTTCTTGCCGCTGCCGAGCGGCTCGACGCCCCAGCTCCCGGTGAGCGCGTCCACCAGCAGCAGACCGCGACCGGAGGTGGCGGTCTCGCCGGGGGTCCGGCGGCGCGGCAGGACACTGGAGCGGTCCCGGATCTCCAGGCGGATGCAGGGGGCCGTGCCGGCCCGCAGCTCGACGGTGAGCAGTGCGCCCCCGTCGGTGTGGACCAGGGCGTTGGTGATCAGCTCGTCCGCGGTGAGTTCGACGTCGGAGAGGAGCTCGGTCGCACCCCAGCCGGCCAGCGCCTGGCGGAGCATGGCCCTGGCCTCCGTCAGCCCTTCCGGATCGGCCTGGTGGACGTGCTGGGTCATCTGCCGGGTGGTGCGGGCGCCGGTGACGGCGGCCCGGTGCAGCAGCAGGAGCGCCACGTCGTCGCCGCCGCCGAGCCGGCCGCCGGGGCCGCCGCAGAGGTGGTCGGCGAGCGCCTCGGTGTCCTGCGGGCCGGTGCGCATGGCGGCGGCGAGGGCGTCGATGCCGTCGGTGATGTCCCGGCCGGGGTGTTCGACCAGTCCGTCGGTGCACAGCAGCAGGGTCTCGCCGGGGCCGAGGTCGAACCGGGTCTCCGGGTAGCCGTCCTGGCCGAACACCGTGGCCACGCCGAGCGGCAGGCCGCCGCGGACGCCGACCCCGCCGGTGAGACCGGTGCCGTGCCGCACGAGCGGTTCCAGGTGACCGGCCCGCACCAGGCGCAGCGTCCCGGTCTCCAGGTCGGCGTCGACGTAGAGGCAGGTCGCGGACCGCTCGGTGTCGAGCTCGGCGAGGAATCCGGAGGCGCGGGCCATGACCGTCGCGGGGGTGTGCCCCTCGGTGGCGTAGGCCCGCAGCGCGATCCTCAACTGGCCCATGATGGCGGCCGCGTGGCTGTCGTGCCCCTCCACGTCGCCGACCACGAGGCCCACCCGCCGGCCCGGCAGCGGGATGACGTCGTACCAGTCGCCGCCCACCTCGCGCCCGCTGCGGCCGGCCCGGTAGCGGACGGCCACCTCGCCGCCGCTGATCGCGGGAATGCGGCGCGGCAGCATGGTGGTCTGGAGCGTGGTCGCGAACTCGCGTTCCTGGTCGAAGAGCATGGCGCGCTGCAGGGACTGCGCGACGGCGCTGCCGAGCGCGATGCAGATGTTGCGGTCCTCGGTGCTGAAGTGGTGCCTGTCCCGGTAGAACAGGCCCAGCGCGCCGAGGGAGCGGGCCTGGGCGGCCAGCGGCAGGAAGGCCGCCGCCTCGATCCCCATCTCCTCGGCGTAGGGCAGCAGGCGGGGGTAGCGGGTGGTGAGTTCCTCCCTGGTGCCGATGAACCGGGCGCGCCGGGTGAGCACGGCCTCGGACAGGGGCAGGCCGTCCGCCAGGTGGGTCAGCGACAGGTCGTCCCGGGCCCTGAGCTCCGCCGAGGGCTGCTCGGTCGCGGCGACGAGGCGCATCACGTCCCCGTCCACCAGCCCGAGGGCCAGCCCGTCCGCTCCGAAGCGTCGCAGTCCTTCGCTGTCGGTGAGCACGTCGGTCACGTCGCGGACGGTCATGGCGCGGGCGAGGGCTTCGGTGGTGGCGCGCACCGAGTCGGTCTGCCGGCGCCGGTCGGCGGCGAGGGTGCGCATCCCCTCGGCGTGGGCCAGCTCCTCCTCGGCGTTGCGGACGATGCCGACGATCCGGTACGGGCGCGCCTGCCGGTCGCGCAGGATGCGCCCCTGCGTGTGGGCCCAGCGCAGCGTGCCGTCCCGGCGGACGACGCGGAAGTAGGACGCGAAGGTCAGGTGCCCCTCCCGCAGGGCGAGCGACACGGCCTCGTCCAGCCGCTCGCTGTCGGCGGGCAGCACGCGTGCGGAGAGTGACGCGGGCTGTCCGTCGAACTCGTCGGCCCGCAGGTCGAACACCTCCAGGCCCACGTCGTCGAGGTGGTAGGTGCCCTGGTCGAGGTCCCAGTCGAAGCTGCCCATGCCGTTGAGCGCCAGCCGGTCGTTGGCCGCGGTGGGCTCGGTGCCCTCCCGGCGGGCCGGGGCCGGGGCCGGCGTCGGGTTCGGCGCGGGGGCCGCGGCCGGCGCGGGCGACGGGGAGGGGCCACGGGCGGACACGCGGCGGGCGATCCCGGGGCCGTGGCCGCCCGGAGACCTGGACGTGTTCGCCATGGCAGGGCTCCCGTCCGCTCGATGGCCCGCCGCCGGATCGCCCGCGACCGGCCCGCCTCCGCCGTAGCGGTCACGGAGGGTGGCGGCCGCGCGACCGCGGGGCGTCGTCCGTGTCCGTGTCCCGCGCCGGGTCCGTTCCTGGAACGCCCGGTCAGTCTATCCAGGCGGCGACGGCTCGGCATCGACGTCGCCGGGCGTGGAGGACGGCCCGAGGCCCGCCCCGCGAACCCGGGCGGACCTCGACGCGTCCGGAGCCCCTCGCTGCGGGTCCGGTCAGAACCGGGCCTTCGCGAAGGCCAGGGCCGCGCTGACGTTGGCGAGTCCCGGCCCGGTGGCCTCGTCCGGGCCGGGACCGGCCGGATTGTTGAACCGGGGGTGGTTGTGGCCGGCGGTGACGTCGGTGGCGGTCTTCACGAGCGCCTCCGTCACCTGCTGGGCCGTCAGGTCCGGCCGGCCGTTCCGGCCGAGCAGGACGGCGGCGGCACCGGCGATCTGCGGGGCGGCCGCCGAGGTGCCCGAGAAGAGCCCCCAGCCGTCGTCGAAGCGCGTACCGTCGGCGGAGTCCGGCATCTGCCCGTCGCTCGCCTGGCTCTCCTCGACGTCGAGCCGGCAGCCCGGCTGCACCGGGAGCATCAGGTACTGGGCCCGCGGCAGCATCCCCACCAGACCGCAGACCGTCGGCACGACCTCGCCGGGGAACCAGGGACTGGCGTACCCGCTCGCGTAGTCGGACGCCTCGACGGTGAGACCGGGACCGACGAACACGCCGCCGGCCGCGATCACCCCGGGGACCTGCGGCTCGACCGAGAAGTGGCCGTTGCCGGCCGAGAAGACCACCACGATGCCCTTCTCCACCGCGTCCTCGATCTCCAGGATCCAGACCCGGGCGGCTGCGGGCGGGTGCGGGTCCGTGGGCGGGAAGTCGAGGTCGCCGCCCCAGGAGTTGGTGATGACCTGCGGGTGCGCGGCCTTCGCCTTGAGGAAGCCGGCCACCGTACTCGTCAGGTTGCCGTTGTCGTCGGCGGCCCGGAAGAACGTCAGCTTCGCGCCGGGGGCCACGGCGAAGATGTTGGCCGACTCCCCCGTCCCGTGTCCGACCGGGTCCTTGGCGGGGTTGGTGCCCGGCACCACGGTGACGACGGGATCGACGTCGTAGCCCTGCAGGGCGAAGAAGGGGTGCGCGTAGTGCCCGGTGTCCACCATGGCGACGTCCACGCCCGCGCCCACCGCGCCCTGGGCGTGCGCGGCGGTGGCGCCGAGCAGCATGGACACGTCGCCGGGGAGCCGCAGGTGGTACTTGCTGACGTTCGGTGGCTGCGGGCTCGGCGCCACGTGGTAGCAGGAACGCGGCTGTTCGAGCACGACGGCCTCGATGTCGTCGGCGTCCGGCGCGGCCCCCACGCCCCGGGCCTCCGGCTGGCCCCTGCCCACCAGGTCGAGGTGCGTCACGTAGCGGCGGCGCCCGATCGACACGTGCTGGAGGGCCTCGTACGAGGTGACCCGGCCACCGGTCAACTGCTCGTAGGCCGCCGGGGATCCGTAGACGGTGAAGCCCAGTCGGCTCTCGGCGCTGACCGTGAGCCCGGCGGCCTCCGCCCGCTCCTTGGCCCGGGCACGGGTGTCCTCACTGGCCCGGTACGGTGCGGCCGACGTCAGGTCGGTGGCCTCGGTCATCGGCGTTCCGCCCTCCGACCGCGCCGACACGTAGCCGAAGACCAGGTCGGGAGGAGGTTGCCCGTTCTGCAGTGTCTTGGGAAGCATCATGACTCCTCGGTGGATGACCCGGGCGTCGGGTGCCCGGGCGAAGCTCTCGTCAGTGGCCAGTGGCCAGTGGTCAGTGGCCAGTGGTCAGTGGTCGGTTGGCGGTCGTGGGCCGCCGGTCGGCGGTCGTCGGGCGTGAGTCGTCTCTCGCGGACCGGCGACGGAACGGGGTTCGGGCACCGGCAGCACGGTGACGGACCGTACGGCCTGCCGGAGGTCCTCCGGCACGGGCAGCGCCTCCGCGCCCGAGGCGTCGACCGGGCCGGACCCGAACGCCTCCCGGAACCGCGCCGCCGGGCCCGTCACCAGCGCACCGGCCGCCATCGGCAGGACCGCGATCCCGCGCCCGGCGCACCAGTCCCGCAGGGCGTCGAGCCCCGGCCCGTCGCCGGCCCGCAGCTCGACCACGGCCTCGACGGCGCCCGGCGCGGCGCCTCGTCCGCTGCCCCGTGCCGTGTCCATGAACCCTGTCCGCGCCTCCTCGGCGGCCGGCGGTGGCCAGGGGCCTACGCCGCCGCGCTTTCCGGGTGGTACTGCTCGGCGAACGCCGTCAGGGCCACCGGATGGTCCGCCCCCAGCAGCAGGGCGTCCCCGTTGTCACGCGCCCGCTCCAGCTCGGAGTGGAGCGCGGACTCCTGTGCCGCGAACAGCACTTGGACCCGCCCGTCACCGGAACCGCGCTCCGCCACCGGGGCCACGGCGACGGCCTGGCCGACCGCGTCGACGACCCACAGCCGGAAGTCGTCCCGTTTGAAGAAGACGATCTCGGTCACCGGGCTCGGGTAGTGGTGCACGCCGCCGCCCTGCGGCAGGGCCGCGCTGTGCACGTCGTGGGGCAGCGGCATGCTGGCGTTGCAGACCGAGTCGGTCCAGCGCTGCACCCCGGCCGCGTCGGTGATCGGGGTGTCGAGCAGTTCCCTGATTCCGAGCTCCTCGACCGCCTCCGGGCAGAGCGCGTACAGCCGCTTGGCGTTCTGCCGCAGCAGGTCGACCTTGGCGGGGTCGGCGCAGAACTGCGCGGACCACTCGATCCCGACCAGGTTGCGGACCAGGAACCAGCCTTGGGAGTCCTTGAGCCACAGACCGCCGCCGTGGTGGTCCTCCACCGGCTCGTCGCCGTAGAACGGCCGGTCGAGCGTGTCGGTCAGCCGGTGCATCGCGGCCCGGGCGGCCTGGTACTCCGGGGAGTCGGCCCTCGGCGGGTGCCCGGGGATGTTGATCGTCCAGCCGAGTTTCTCGGACTCGGTGTGGGGCTGGGTCGGATCGTGGGGCGGGGCCGCTCCGCCGCCCGCGTCGGCAGTCATGGAGACCTCCCACCAGCGCTGTCGACGTGCTCCGTACACGTCGGGCCCAGATGTACAGGCCACATTTACGCTGTATCTCCAGACTGCGCGCCGCCCCGGCCGCGGGTCAAGGCCGTACGGGCACGTACCGCCGATGACCGGGCCCCGGCGGTGCGCCCGCCGCGCCCGTTCCCGCCCCACCGCGTGTACGTTGTCCGCTTCCGCCGCCTACGTATTCCCGGTGCCGTGGTGGCGGATCGGGTCGCGTCAGCGGCCGGTGGTGCCGTCGATCTGCTCGCGGCGGATGCCGGCGTGGCCGGCGCGGCGGGCGCGGCGGGCGCGGCGGGCGGTCTCCCCGATCATGTGGACCAGGACCCGGCGCAGGGCCGACGACGGTCCGGGGACGGCCGGGACGGGACCGCCGCCCCGGGGGCCGGGGCGGCGGGGTGGGGCGGGTCGGGCAGGGGGTGCCCGTTGTCCGCGCTAGGCGAGGGTGTTGGCGGCGCTGCGGATGACGTCGAGCACGACGTCCGGGTGGGAGAGCATCGGCACGTGGCTGCTGTCGACGGCGTGGGTGGTGGCGCCCATGCGGGCGGCGGCGGCGCGCTGCAGGTCGGGGTTCACGGTGCGGTCGTCGTCGGCGACGATGTACCAACTGGGCTTGGTGCGCCAGGCGGTGCCGGGGACCTGCCGGCTGAACAGGTCGGGGACTGGCACCGCGCCGGTCGCGAGGACGAGCTTCTGCTCGTCCGGCGGCAGGTCGCCGCCGAGGTCGCCGATGCCGGATTCCAGCAGCCGGAGGCGGCCGTCGGCGACGTCGATGTGCTCGAAGACGGGTGTGCCGGGAATGTGCGCGGTTCTTACCGAAGGGTGACGCGGCGGCCGGGGTCGGCCCGGCAGCGGGGGCCGGCCGGTAGCGTCGCGGGGCATGAGGGTTCTGGTCACCGGCGGTGCCGGGTTCATCGGGTCGGCCGTCGTGCGCGCTCTGGCCGCGGCGGGTCATGAGGTCAGGGTGCTGGACGCACTGCTGCCCGCCGTGCACCCCTCGGGGGCGGTGCCGGAGCTGCCGGCCGGGGTCGGGTTCCGGCACGGGGACGTGCGGGACGCGGCGGCGGTGGAACGGGCCCTGGCCGGGGTGGACGCGGTCTGCCACCAGGCGGCGATGGTCGGTCTCGGGCTGGACCTGGACGACGCGCCCGAGTACGTCGGCTGCAATGACCTCGGCACGGCGGTGCTCCTCTCCGCGATGGCCCGGTGCGGGGTGCGGCACCTGGTGCTGGCCGGGTCGATGGTGGTCTACGGGGAGGGCCGGTACGCCTGTCCGGAGCACGGGAGCGTGGCGCCCGGGCCGCGGCGGCCGGAGCAGCTCGACGCGGGACGGTTCGAGCCGCCCTGTCCGGTGTGCGGGGCGCCGCTGCGTCCGGGCCTGGTGGCGGAGGACGCGCCGGGCGATCCGCGCAACGTGTACGCCGCGACCAAGCTCGCCCAGGAGCACCTGGCCGCCGCCTGGGCCCGGGCGTGCGGCGGGTCCGTCCTGACGTTGCGCTACCACAACGTCTACGGGCCGGGCATGCCGCGGGACACCCCGTACGCGGGGGTGGCCTCGCTGTTCCGCTCGGCGCTGGCCCGGGGTGAGGCCCCCCGGGTGTTCGAGGACGGCGGCCAGCGCCGGGACTTCGTGCACGTGGACGACGTCGCGGCGGCGAACCTGGCCGCGTTGGCGGCCGTCCGCGACCGGGCGCCGGGGCTCGCGCGGGCGTACAACGTCGGCAGCGGGGAGGTGCGGACGGTCGGCGAGATGGCCCGGGCGCTGGCCGACGCGCACGGCGGGCCGGCCCCGGTGGTGACCGGGCAGTACCGGCTCGGGGACGTCCGGCACATCACCGCGGATTCCTCCCGGCTGCGGGCCGAGCTCGGCTGGCGGGCCCGGGTGCCGTTCGCCGCGGGCATGGCCGAGTTCGCCGCCGCTCCGCTGCGCGCCTGAGCCCGCGCCCTCCGGCAACTCCCCCACCGAATAAGGGAGTTGCCGGACAAGGCCTTACCCGCTCGCCACCGGGAGCGCGATCTCGAAGCAGCAGCCTCCGGTGACGTTGCGCACCTCGGCCCGGCCGGCGTGTGCCTCCACGATGCCGCGGACGATGGCCAGCCCGAGCCCGGCTCCGCTGTTCCCGCCCTCACCGGGGTCGGACCTCGGGGTGCGGGCGGTGCTGCCGCGCCAGCCGGTCTCGAAGACGCGGGGGAGGTCCTGTTCGGGGATCCCTCCGCAGCCGTCGGTGACCGACAGGAGCACCTCGTCCCTCTCCCGGCGGGCCGAGACCGCGACGACGCCGTCCTCGGGCGTCGAGCGGATCGCGTTGACCAGGAGGTTGCCGAGCACCCGGGTGATCTCGCGGCTGTCCACCTGGACCGGCTCGGCCGCGACCTGGCGGCCCTCCAGGCGCACGCCGCGCTGGCGGGCCAGCGGGTGGGCGCCGGCCAGGGCGTCGTCGACCAGGTCGTAGACGGACACCCGGGACACCGAGAGGGTCAGCGCGCCGGCCTGGATGCGGGAGAGTTCGAAGAGGTCGTCGACCATCCCGGTGAGCCGCTCCACCTCGGTGCGGATCCGCCTGAGGTACTGCTCCGGTTCCTCGACCACGCCGTCCTCCAGCGCCTCGGCCATGGCCCGTAGCCCGGCGAGCGGGGTGCGCAGGTCGTGGGAGATCCAGGCGATCAGTTCGCGCCGCGAGGCGTCCAGCGCCTGCTCCCGGGTGCGCGACTCGGCGAGCCGGGCGCTGGTGGCGGCGAGTTCCGCGCTGAGCTGGGCCAGTTCGAGCCCGAGGGGGTGCTCGGGCGCGGTGAATCCGGCGTCGCTCCCGACGGTACGGGCGGCCGCGGTCAGGGCCCGGCTGCCGGCCACGACCTGGCGTCCGAGCAGGGCCGCCGTGAGCAGCGAGACCACGGACGCCATGGCGAGGACGGCTATCACCACGCCGAAGTCGTGCCGGGACAGGAACATCGCCTGGGCCACGGCGAAGGTCCCGGAGGTGACGGCGAGGACGGTGACGACGGCCACGCAGAACAGCGACAGCGCCAGCGAGCGGCGGCGCAGCAGCCGTACGCCCACCCATCCGAGCAGACCGGCGCCGGCGGCGCCGAGCCCCGCGAACAGGGCGATCAGCAGCAGGTCGTTCACGCCGGGCCGTCCTTCACCCGCGTCGTGTCCGTCGCGCCGGGAGCGTCCAGGGCGCCGGGAGCGTCCGCGGCACCGGTCGGGCCGGTGGCGCCGGTCGCGGGGTCGTAGCGGTAACCGACGCCCCACACCGTGCTGATCAGGGTCGGCGCGGCGGGGTCGTCCTCGATCTTCTCGCGCAGTCGGCGGACGTGGACGGTCACGGTGGAGAGGTCGCCGAAGTCCCAGCCCCAGACCCGCCGCATCAGCTCCTGCCGGGGGAAGACCGTACCGGGGTGCCGGAGCAGGAACGCGAGCAGGTCGAACTCCCGGAGGGTGAGGGTGAGTTCGCGCCCGCCGCGGCGGGCGCGGCGGGCCTGCGGGTCCAGCGTGATGTCCCCGGACGCCAGTGGCCCCCGGGAGGGCGCGGCGGGGGCGGCGGCGCGGGCGCGGCGCAGCACGGACTGGACGCGCAGGACGAGCTCCCGCGGACTGAACGGCTTGGTGACGTAGTCGTCCGCGCCCAGTTCCAGGCCGAGGATGCGGTCGGCCTCGTCGCCCTTGGCGGTGAGCAGGACCACCGGGAGGTCGGCGCCGTCCGCGGAGGCGCGCAGGGTGCGCAGGATCTCCAAGCCGTCGATGCCGGGGAGCATGAGGTCCAGGACCAGGAGGTCGGGCCGGTGGGCGCGGGCCAGGTCCAGGCCCTGGCGGCCGTCGGTGGCCCGGTCGACCCGGTGGCCGGCCCGGGTGAGGTAGCCGGCCACGACCTCGCCCACGGTGAGGTCGTCGTCGATCACCAGGATGCGGGCCGGGTCCGGCGGTGCGGCGGGGGCTGCGCTGTCGTTCACCCGCCGAGGATACGAGCCGCGGACGGGTCGGGGGGCGGCGCGGGCGTCGACGTTCGCGTTCCGTAAGGTCGCACCGCGACCGCGTACGGCACCGGCCGGTGCCCGCCCGCCGGTGGGCCGACGTAGGACTTTCGTAAGGGCGCGGTTCGGCCACCGCGGGCCCGCCCGCGCTTAGCGTGGCCCACGTGATCCCTCCGACTCCCCCCTTTCCGTGCGCCCAGCCGTTCGCCGAACCGTGCGCCGACGTGATCCTGCCGTGCCTCGACGAGGCCGAGGCGCTGCCCTGGGTGCTGGGGCGGGTGCCCCCGGGCTGGCGCGCGATCGTCGTGGACAACGGGTCCCGGGACGGCTCGGCCGCGCTCGCGCGCTCGCTGGGCGCGACGGTCGTCGAGGAGCCGCGGCGCGGCTTCGGCGCCGCCTGCCACGCCGGGCTGCGCGCCGCGACCGCCGAGCTGGTCTGCTTCATGGACTGCGACGGCTCGCTGGACCCCGCCCAGCTGCCGCGGGTCACCGCGCCCGTCCTGGCCGGCGCCGCGGACCTGGTGCTCGGCCGGCGCCGCCCCGCGACCGCCGGGGCGTGGCCGCTGCACGCCCGGCTGGCCAACGCCGCCCTGGCCCGTCGGCTGCGGACGCGGACGGGGGCGGCGCTGCACGACCTCGGGCCGATGCGGGCCGCCCGCCGGGACCGGCTGCTGGCGCTGGGGCTGGGCGACCGCCGCTCCGGCTACCCACTGGAGATGGTGCTCGCCGCGTCCGCGGCCGGGATGCGGATCTCCGAGACACCCGTCGACTACCTGCCGCGGACCGGCCGCTCCAAGGTGACCGGTACGGTGCGCGGCACCCGGCAGGCCGTGCGCGACATGCGGGCCGTGCTGGCCGCTCCCCCGCCGACTCTGCTGGTGATCGCCAAGGCGCCCGTCCCGGGGCGGGTCAAGACCCGGCTCACCCCGCCCTGCACGCCCGAGCAGGCGGCGGCGCTGGCCGAGGCCGCCCTCACCGACACCCTGGCCGCCCTCACCCGGATGCCGGCCGGCCGCCGGCTGCTCGTGCTGGAGGGCGAGGCCGGCCCCTGGTTGCCGCCCGGCTGGCAGGTGGTACCGCAGTCGGGCGGCGGGCTGGACGCCCGGCTCGCGGCCGCGTTCGAGCTCGCCGCCCGGACCGCCCCGGAAGCGCCGGCCCTGCTGGTCGGCATGGACACCCCGCAGGTGGACGCCGCGCTGCTCGCCGAGGCCCTGTCGCCCGCCCGGCGCGCGGGCGTCGACGCCTGGTACGGCCCGGCCGGCGACGGCGGGTTCTGGGCCCTCGGGCTGGCCGGGCCGACCGAGCGGCTCGCCCGGCGGCTGCTGCTGGGCCTGCCGATGTCCACCGCGGGCACCGGACAGGCCCTGCTCGACCGGCTGCGGGCGGAGGGCCTGGCGGTGAGCCGGCTCCCGGTGGTCGTCGACGTGGACACCATCGGGGACGCGCGTCAGGTCGCCGCCGAGGCTCCGGGCAGCAGGTTCGCGGCGTGCCTCCGGTCGGTCGAGGCCGCCCGGGAGGTGGCGGGATGACCGTCGCCGCCGAGGCGTGGGTGGACGACCCGTTCGCGGAGGCCGTCCGGGCCGGCCGGGGCCCGCTGTGGCTGCGGGTGGAGGACGGACGGCGGATCCCGCTCGACGTCGAACGCTGGTGCGCGCCCGCCGCCGGGGCCGATCACGGGCTGCTGCAGCGGTGCGCCCGGCTGGCCGCACCGGTGGTGGACCTGGGCTGCGGCCCCGGCCGCCTGGTCGCGGCCCTACTGGGCCTGGGCGTGCCGGCGCTGGGCGTCGACGTCACCGGGGCGGCGGTGGCCAGGACCAGGAGCCTCGGCGGCCCGGCCCTGCGGCGGTCGGTGTTCGACCGGCTTCCCGCGGAGGGGCGCTGGGGCGGTGCGCTGCTGGCCGACGGGAACCTCGGCATCGGCGGCGACCCGGGGCTGCTGCTCGCCCGGAGCGCCGAACTCCTCGCCCCGGGCGGCGTGTTGCTGGTCGAAGTGGAGCCGGGCGGGATCGACGAGCGGATCACCGTCCGGGTCGAGGGGGCCGACGGGCGGGTCGGACCGCCGTTCGCCTGGGCCCGCTGCGGGGTGCCGGCCGCCGCCCGCCGCGCGGCGCGGGCCGGGCTCGTGGAGACCGAGCGCTGGTCCTCGCACGGCCGCCACTTCCTCGCGTTCCGGAAGGCGGCGGTGCGCCCCCGCTGACCGGGCGCCCCCGCTACGGCCGCGGGCCCCCGCGGTCCGGGCCTCCCCGCCTCACTCCGTGGCGCCCGCCGCCGGCGCCGTCCTCCCCGCCCGGCGCCGCCGCAGCAGCGGGACCAGCAGGACGACGCCCAGCGCCACCCCGTACGAGACCTGCTGGGCGGGCTGACCTCCCGTCAGGTAGAGGGCCTGCCCGGCGGCGGGGACGGCCAGCCACTCCCAGCGGCCGTCGAGCGCGACCAGCGCGACCACCAGCAGCCCGTACCAGGGGTAGGACGGCGCCACGAGCAGCAGGGCCGTGCCCGTCACCAGCAGCGCGCCGGCCCACGGCCGGTGCCGGTCCCCCCGGTGCAGGACCCGGGCCGCCACGGCCGCCAGGACCAGGGCCGCCGCCCACGGCAGGAGGCGGTCCGGCAGCACCAGCCGCAGCAGTCCGAACCGGTCGATGTGCCCCTGCTCGTAGCCCTCCTCCCGCAGGTAGCCCGGCAGGTAGCCGAGGACGGAGGCGCCGGAGGCCAGGACGTACGGGAGGTAGGAGAGCGCGAAGGCCCCGAGCGCGCAACCGAGGAGCAGGAGGTCACGGCGGGTCGGGCGCCGGGCCGCCAGGCCGGACAGGGCGCCCGGCAGGACGAGGGCCGGCAGCAGCTTGGCCGCGATCGCGCCGCCCAGCAGCAGCCCGCCGCGCACGGCCCGTCCCCGCACCGCGCAGCCGAGCCCGGCGACCGTGAGCAGCGCGCCGAGCGTGTCCACGTGCGCGTCGTTGACCGCCCACACCGTCACGCCGGGGAACCACCCCCACAGCGCGGCCCGCCACTTCTCCCGCCCCACCCCCAGCAGCAGCCCGGTGGTCGCCACCGCGAGCACCGCCCCGCCGGCCTGCACCCCGCGCACCCCTGCGCCGAACGGGTGCACCGCGAGGAACCAGGCCTGCGCCACCGGCGGGTAGATGGTGTGCACGGCCGGCCGGTTGATCCGGGTGCAGTCGCCGGCCGCGGTGCGGTGCTCGTCCCAGCCCGTGCAGCCGTCGCCCACCGGGAAGAGGCCCGGGTCGCGCAGCCGCGCCAGCGCCGGATCCTCCGGGGTGCGGGCGTAGGGCGAGATTCCGGCGGCCTGGACCCGGCCGTCCCACACGTAGCGGTAGGCGTCGTCGCTGGTGCGCGGTGGAGCCAGCAGGCCCGCGGCGGCCACCGCGACGCCACCGGCCAGGACCAGCGGCACCACCCACGCGCCGGGCACCCGGCGCAGCAGCAGCACCGCGAGGGCGAACAGGACGAGGTCGAGCAGGTACCAGCCGGCGAGCGGGAGGGCGCCGTTCCCGGTGACCGTCAGCGCCAGGGCGGTGACCAGCGCGAGGAGGGCGAGGAGGCAGGGCGGCACGGTCCGGGCCAGGGCAGGACGGGACAGGGCACGACGGGACAGGTCAGGACGGGACAGGGCGGAAAGGGGCTGGGGAGGACCGGACACGCCGGTACGGGGCGGGGCGGGGCGGGAGTTCACGCCGCCCACCCTCCCACCGGGGCACCCGCCCGCCCCCGGTGGCGAGGCCGCCGTTCGAAATCGGTAAGCACGTCGGAGCCGCCGCGGGAGGGGCCGGGGCGCTTCGATGGACGGGTGGACACCGAACCCGCCGACTCCGGCACCTCCGCCACCCCCGGCGCCCCCGGAACCCCCGGCTCCCGCCGCGCCCGCCGCCGGTACGACCCGCCGCTGCCCGCTCCGCCGGAGTTCCTGCGGCGCGGGCCGTTCCGCGCGGGGGCGTTCGCCTCGCCGCTGCACGAGCCCCGGACGGTGGTGGCCGTCGGCCGCTGGCTGGGCGCGGCACTCCTGGTCTGCTTCCTGACCGGCCTGACCAGCCATCTGCTCCAGGACCCGCCCGGCTGGCTCGCCCCGCACCTGCCCGCACGGCCGGTGAACGGCTACCGGGCCACCCAGGGCCTGCACGTGATCAGCGGTCTGGCCGCGATCCCCCTGGTCGGTGCGAAGCTCTGGGCCGTCTACCCCCGGCTGTTCGAGTGGCCGCCGGCGCGCAGCGTGCTGCACGCCCTGGAGCGGCTGGGCATCGCCGTCCTGGTGGCGGCCGTGCTGCTGGAGCTGTTCACCGGCCTGCTGAACACCCTGCAGTGGTACCCCTGGCCGTTCCCGTTCCGGCAGACCCACTTCTGGCTCGGCTGGCTGGCGACCGGCGGTCTGCTGGTCCACCTGTCCGTCAAGGCGCCGCTGATCGCCGCGCACTGGTGGCGGCGGGCCGCGCCGGCCCTGGCGCAGCGCCGCGCGTTCCTGGCGGCCACCGCCGCCGCCGCCGGTGCCGTCACCCTGGTCACCGCCGGGCAGAGCGTGCCGTGGCTGCGCGCGCTGGACCTGCTGGCCCCGCGCCGCCCCGACCTCGGCCCGCAGGGCCTGCCGGTGAACCGCACCGCCGCGCAGGCCGGCACGGTGACGGTGCCGGCGGACTGGCGGCTGCGGGTGGACGGGCCGCGGCCGTACCGGCTCACCCTCGCCGAGCTCGGCGAACTCCCCCAGTACACGGTGGAGTTGCCGATCTCCTGCGTGGAGGGCTGGAGCGCCTCGGCCCGGTGGACCGGGGTCCGGGTGGCCGAGCTGGTGCGGCGGGCCGGGGCGCCGCCCGGCTCGGCGGTGCGGGTCACCTCGCTGGAGGCCGAGGGGCCGTACCGGGTGATGGAGATGCCCGCACCGTACGTGGACGATCCGCTCAGCCTGCTCGCCCTGCGGGTCGACGGCGAGGTGCTGGCGGCGGACCACGGGTTCCCCGCCCGGGTCATCGCGCCGAACCGGCCCGGCGTCCTGCAGACCAAGTGGGTCGCCCGGATCGAGGTGATCGCGTGACCACCGCCCTGCGCGCCGTCCTGCTGGCCGCCGGGCTGGCCGTGATCGGCTACGGCCTGGCCGGGCTGCTCGGTGACCCGTACATCACCGACCCGCTGGACGTCCTGGTCTGGGCGGCCGGAGCGCTGGTGATCCACGACGGGCTGTGGGTGCCCCTGGTGTGCGCACTGGGCGCGTTCCTGGTCCGCGGGCCGGTGCTGCGCGGCTGGCTGGTCGTGGCGGCGGCCGTCACCGCCGTCGGGCTGCCCGCCGTCCTGCGGGCGGACGACGACCACGGCAATCCGTCCGTCCTGCCGCTGCCCTATCCGCGCAACCTGCTGCTGGTGCTGGCCGCCACCGCCGTCCTCGCGGCGGCGGTCGCGCTGCTCGGGCGGTGGCGGCACCGGGACGGGACGGTCCGGCACCCGACCCGGACCGTCAAGCACCGGGTGCGGGCCGTCAAGCACCGGGACCGGGCCGCCGGGCGCCGGGCGCCCCGGGACGACCGGTCCTGAGGCCGGGTCAGTCCACAAGCTGAAGACTCGTTCACGAACGAGCCCCCCCGGCGAGCGAGCCCGGCGAGCGAGCCCGACGAACGGACCCCGACGGACGAGCCCGGCCCGGCCCGGCCCCGGGAGGGTTCCACGGCCCCGGTGGTGCCGTCGGCGCCGTCACGGGGATCGTGGTCGGACCCTGGCGGTGCCGCCGGGCGGTGCCGCCGGGCGGGATCCGGCGGCGGGCCCGGCTCGAAGGGTGCACCCGCGGAGGTGGCCGCACCGGGCACGGTGCGGCCACCGGTACCGGTGGTCAGTAGACGTACAGGTGGGTGGTCAGGTCGGCGAAGGCGATGGCCGTACCGCTCTTCCAAGCCCGGTAGCCGGTGCCCTTGGTGAGGTCGGCCTCGAAGGTGGGGCCGCTCTCGTAGCTGATGCCGTACTGGTAGGTGCTGCGGCCGGCGTTCACGAGCTCGGTGGCCATCTTGACCATCTGGTACGGGTGGCCGGTGGTCGGCGTGGGGGAGGAGAAGACGTCGCTCCAGCGGCTGCCCACGGTGCCGGTGCCGGGCGAGTAGGCGGGCTTGGCGGAGTCGGCGGACCAGGTGGTCGGGTGGTAGCTGTCTCCGCTGGTCAGGTAGGACCACTTGACGTTGTCGATGGACCAGAAGCCGCTGTGGGTGCCGACGGTGGCCGAGCGCAGGTCGAGGACGGAGACGCCGTTGGTGCCGACGACGGTGTCGGTCTCGTTGGTGGAGCCGGGGTCGGTGACGACGAGGGCGGTGTCCTCGTCGATGCCGAAGGCGCGGGTGTGGCCGGTGTCGGCCGCGAGGCGGGTGATGCGGCCCTCGCGGCCGCGGGCGGCGAAGTGGGTGTCGAGGAGGCCGGAGGTGAAGAAGTTGAAGCCGCCCTCGGGCCGGTAGCTGAGGTCGTTGGGGTAGCTGGTGCTGATGGAGGTGTAGGAGCCGTAGCGCAGACCGTCCCAGCTCTCGCCGCCGGTGACCATGTCGCGGCCGTTGGCGATGGTGGTGCCGGCGCTGGTGCCCATGATGGCGGCGCCCGCGGTGAACTTGGCGCGGATCGCCGCGAGGGCGGGGGAGTCGCTGTTGTCGCTCTTGAGGAGGGTGGTGACGAGGCGGCTCTGGTCTCCGCCGCCGAAGAAGAAGCCGGTCATGGAGTTGATCTGGTCGATGACGCTCTGGCTGGAGTTGTTGGAGATGTGATCGAGGTCGATCGGGATCCACTGGGCGTCGGCCGCGCCGTAGGTGTTCTTCAGCAGGTCGACGTAGTAGGTGCCGTTGCAGACCGAGTTGCTGCACGTGGCGGGGTCGTTGGCGTTGGGGTCGTCGGCCGGGACGTCGGAGGCCGCGGTGATGACGCCGATGCGGGCGGTGGAGGTACCGCCCGCCTTGGTGACGAAGGTGCCGTACACCGCGGAGTTGCCGGCGGCGACCGCGCCGCCCGCCAGGATCAGGCTTCCGGTGGCGGGCGTGGCCGCCCGGGCGACGGCGGCGGGCGAGGCGAGTGCCGTGGCCAGGGCGACGGCGGCGATCGCGGCTCCGGCTGCCCGGCGGCGGGCGGGGCGTGCGGACATGGTCATGGGTGCTCCTGTGGGGGAGGCGGGCCGTCGTCGATGGCGGGCCCGGCGAGGAGGGATGCGTCCGCCCGGAGAGGGGCCGGGCAGGACGGGGGTGCGCATCCGGTGCGCTGAGGGCAGCACTGGGCGCAGCAACGGAACATACAGATCGGTGCGTGATGGCGATAGATGTAACGCGTTGGTGGGGTGAAACCTTGACCATCTGAGCATCCATCAGGGATTCAGCCGGGCTTCGCGGGGCGTTACCGATTCGTAGCCTTCATTACATATGGCCATCAAGATGGTTTACCTGTAACGTCCTGGCTCGCGGCGCAGCCCCACCGGCGCCGCTCAGTTCTCGAAAGGTTGCTCCGTGAACTCCTCTGCTGCTCGCAGACCGGCCCTGCCGGCCGCCCTCGCCCTGTGCGCCACCCTCGGTTTGACCGCCTGCGGGAGCACGGGGTCCGAGACCCCCGCCGGCGCCGGTACCCCGGTCACCGTCGCCGGCGTCTCCATCAGCCCCGACGCCGCCCTGCACGCAGCGCTCCCCGACGCGGTCAAGAAGTCCGGCAAGGTCCGGGTCGCCACCGACATCCCGTACCCCCCGTTCGAGATGTACGTGGCCGAGGGCAAGAGCGAGATGACCGGCCTCGACTACGACCTCGGCCAGGCCCTGGGCGCGAAGCTCGGCGTCAGGTTCGAGTTCCTGGCCCAGAAGTTCGACGGCATCGTCCCGGCCATCCAGGCCGGCAAGTACGACGCCGCGATCAGCGCGATCACCGACAACCAGGAACGCGGCAAGGTCGTCGACTTCGTCGACTACTCCGTCTCCGGTACCGGCATCATGGTCGCCAAGGGCAACCCCGACAAGATCGTCACCCTCGACGACCTCTGCGGCAAGAAGGCCGCGGTCCAGACCGCCACCAACCAGCAGAAGCTCCTCGACAAGCACCAGGACGCCTGCAAGAACGCGGGCAGGGCGCCGATCGAGGTCCAGGCGTTCCCCAAGGACTCCGACGCCCAGCTCGCGCTGCGCTCCGGAAAGGTGTCCGCCGACGTCCTCACCAAGCCGGCGGCCGGCTGGACCGCGAAGACCGCCGACAACGGCGCCACCTTCGAGGTCGTCGACGATCCCGCCGCGCAGGGCGGCTACAACGCCTCCCCGAACGGCATCGCGATCAGCAAGAGCCTGCCGCAGCTCACCGACGCCGTTCAGAAGGCGCTGCAGTCGCTCATCGACGACGGCTCCCTCGCCAAGATCTACGGCACGTACGGCGTCGCCTCCATCGCCGTCAAGTCCGCCACCAAGAACGGTGCGGTGGACTGACATGGCCGCCACCGCACACCGCTCCCCGGGCAGCCTCGCCGCCACCGGCACCGAGGACCCGATCGCCGTGCCCGTGCGCCACTGGGGACGCTGGATCGCCGCCGCCCTCGCCCTGCTCTCGCTGGTCGGGCTGGTCGGCTCCCTCGCCAAGAACCCCAACGTCCACTGGGACGTCGTCGGCCACTACCTCTTCGCCGACCTCATCTTCGACGGCCTGGTCACCACCCTGTGGCTGACCGTCGCCGCCATGGCCGTCGGCCTCGCGCTCGGCACCCTGGTCGCCGTCATGCGCCTGTCCGGCAACCCGGTCCTGTACGGCCTGTCCAGCCTCTTCGTGTGGCTCTTCCGCGGCACCCCGCTGCTGGTCCAGATCATCTTCTGGGCCTACGCCGCCGCCCTCTACAAGCACCTGATGATCGGCATCCCGTTCACGACGATCACCTTCGTCGAGTTCGACACCAACCAGCTCCTCACCCCGTCGGTCGCCGCCCTCCTCGCGCTCGGCCTCAACGAGGCCGCCTACGCCTCCGAGATCGTCCGCGCCGGGATCCAGTCCGTCGACCCCGGACAGACCGAGGCCGCCCACTCCCTCGGCATGAAGCCCGCCATGACGATGCGCCGCATCGTCCTGCCGCAGGCCATGAAGGTCATCATCCCGCCAATGGGCAACGAGACCATCAACATGCTCAAGACCACCGCCTACGTCTCGGTGATCGCCGCCCACGACCTGATGTCCAACATCCAGGACGTGTACGCGCAGAACTACCAGGTCATCCCGCTGCTCGTGGTCGCCGCCCTGTGGTACCTCGCCCTGACCACCGTCCTCAGCGTCCCCCAGGCCTGGCTCGAGCGCCGCTACGGCCGCGGCACCGGCCGCGGCCCATCCGTCTCCCCGCTGCGCCGCATGTTCGTCGGCGCCGCCGGCTTCCTCCCGTCCAACCGCAACCGGAAGGGCTGATCCGATGGCCCAGCCCATGGTGCACGCCCAGGGCGTGCGCAAGCACTACGGCAGGCTCGAGGTCCTCCAGGGCATCGACCTCACGGTCGAACGCGGTCAGGTGTGCTGCCTGCTCGGCCCCTCCGGCTCCGGCAAGTCCACCTTCCTGCGCTGCATCAACCACCTGGAGAAGGTGGACGGCGGCCGTTTGTCGGTCGACGGCGCCCTGGTCGGCTACCGGCAGGTCGGCGACCGGCTGCACGAGCTGCGCGAGTCGGAGGTGGCCGAGCGCCGCCGGGAGATCGGCATGGTCTTCCAGCGCTTCAACCTCTTCCCGCACCTCACCGCGCTGCAGAACGTCATGGAGGCGCCGGTCCGGGTCGCCCGGATGAACCCCTCGGACGCGCGGGCCGAGGCGCAGCGGCTCCTCGACCGGGTCGGCCTCGGCGATCGTGCCGGCCACTACCCGGCGCAGCTGTCGGGCGGCCAGCAGCAGCGGGTCGCCATCGCCCGGGCACTGGCGATGAAGCCGAAGCTGATGCTGTTCGACGAGCCCACCTCGGCGCTCGACCCGGAGCTGGTGGGTGACGTCCTCGACGTCATGCGCGACCTCGCCGCGGACGGCATGACGATGGTCGTGGTCACCCACGAGATCGGCTTCGCCCGCGAGGTCGGCGACACGGCGGTGTTCATGGACGAGGGGGTCGTCGTGGAGGCCGGCGACCCGCGCAAGGTCCTGGTCGACCCGGAACAGGAGCGCACCAAGGCGTTCCTGTCCAAGGTCCTGTGAGCGCCCCCGCCGAACCGGCGAGCCGCACGGGCCTGGCCGAGCTGTCGGCCGCCGCCGGGAAGGTCCTTCCCCGTTACCTCGGCGACCTCGCCGAGCTGGTCGCCGTCGACTCCGGTTCCCACAACGCCGACGGCGTGAACCGGGTCGCCGACTGGTTCGAGCGCCGCCTGCGGTCGGTCGGGTTCACCACCGAGCGCACCACCCCCGCCGAGATCGACGGACGCCGCTTCGGGGACGTCCTCGTCGGCCGACTCGCCGGCTCGCTGCCGGTCGAGGACGGGGGAGCGCGGATCGTCCTCCTCGGGCACATGGACACCGTGTTCGAGGACGGCACCGCTGCCGCCCGCCCGTTCGAGGCCTCCCGGGGCCGCGCGTACGGGCCCGGTGTCAGCGACGACAAGGGCGGCCTGCTGGCCGGTGTCACGGCGGCCGAGCTTCTCGTCCGCCTCGGCCGGACGGCCTTCGCCGAGCTGGTCGTCCTCGCCACCCCGGACGAGGAGATCGGCTCGCCGGCCAGCCGGGCGTTGACCGAGCGCACCGCGGCCGGGGCGGACTACGCGCTCGGCCTGGAGTGTGCCCGGGAGAACGGCGACCTGGTCATCGAGCGCAAGGGCGTCGCGGACCTGCTGGTGACCGTCACCGGGCGGGCCGCCCACGCCGGGATCGAGCCCGAGCGCGGCGCCAACGCCGCCCTCGCCGCGGCCCACCTGGTGGTGGCGCTGCAGGCGCTCAACGGCCGTTGGCCGGGCGTCACGATCAACGTCGGCGTGGTGCGGGCGGGCACCCGGACCAACATCGTGTGCCCCGAGGCCGAGCTTCGGGTCGAGGTCCGCGCGGCCACCACCGCGGGACTGGCCACCGCCATCGCCGGGATCCGCCGCGCCGCCGCGCGCACAGCCGTGGCGGGCACCGCGGCCCGGGTCGACCAGCTGGACCTGTGCCCGCCGATGGAGCACACCCGGGAAGCGGCCGGCCTGCTCGCCGTCGCCCTGCGGACGGCCGCCGACCTCGGCATGCGGGTCCACGGCGCCTCCACGGGCGGCGTCGGTGACGCCAACTTCACCTCCGGCCTCGGGGTGCCGACCCTCGACGGCCTCGGCCCGGTCGGCGGCGCCGACCACACGCCCGAGGAGTGGCTCGACACCTCCAGCGTCCCGGCCCGGATCGCCCTCCTGGCCGCGCTGCTCGAGCGCCTCGGCCGTCGCTGACCCCGACCGCCCGACACCCGTCGGCCCGCGCGGCCCCGCGCCGCGGGAGCACGTCCGCGCGGTGATCTCCGCAGCCCGGCACTTCGCTAGGCTGCGGAGACGGGTTCCACAGCGCACCACCCACGATCCGCCCGCCACCCGGGAAGGGAAGCCCCGCCCATGCCCACCGTCACGCTCGCCGAGGACATCCGCCAACGGCTCGGCGACTGCAGCCCCGCCGAGCGCAAGGTCGGCAGGATCCTGCTCGCCGGGTGGCCGGCCGCCGGATTCGAGACCGTCGCCACCCTCGCCGAGCGTGCCGACGTCAGCGCCCCGACCGTCATCCGGTTCGTCAACCGGCTCGGCTACCGGGGCTTCCCCGACTTCCAGGCGGCGCTGCGCGCCGAGCTCGACGAGCGCCGCGCCTCGCCCGTGACCCTCTACAGCAGCGGCAACTACGGCAACGCCGGGACGGACACGGCCGACCCGCGGACCGGCGCGGCCGGGCTGCTGGCCCGCAGCCGCGAGGTCTTCACCGCGGCGGTCGACCGGACGCTCGCCGAGGTCACCCCGCACGACCTCGACCGCGCGGTCCAGCTCCTCGCCGACCCCAAGCGGCGCATCACGCTGGCCGGCGGGCGCTTCACCGACCTCTTCGCCCACTACCTGGGTCTGCACCTGATGCAGGTCCGCGACAACGTCCGCCTCCTTCCCGACCGGGCCGTCGAGCGCACCGCGCTGCTCGCCTCGCTCGGCCGCCGCGACGTCCTCGTCGTCTTCGACTACCGCAGGTACGAGGAGGACAAGGTCACCGCCGCCGAGCTGGTCCGGGAGGCCGGTGGCCGCGTCATCCTGTTCACCGACACCTGGCTCTCCCCGGTGAGCACCCACGCGGAAGTCGTCTTCTCCAGCCAGATCGGCGCCCCGTCCCCGTACGACAGCCTGGTGCCCACGCTCGCGGTGGTCGAGAGCGTGGTCGCCGGGCTGATATCGGAGCTCGGCGACCGGGCGCACGAGCACATGCGGCACAGCGAGGAGATCGCCGACCGCGCCGGCCTCACCTGACCCCTGCCTCCGGGGACACGCCTAGGGCAGGGTCCAGCGCTGGTTGGCGCCGCCGTTGCAGTCCCAGATCTCCAGCGGGGTGCCGTTGGCGGTGGCCCCGGCGGGGTCGTCCAGGCAGCGGCCGGACTGGGCGCTCCTCAGGGTGGCGTCCGGTTGGGGCGTCCACTGCTGGTTGGCCCCGCCGTTGCAGTCCCACAGCTCGACCCGGGTGCCGTCGGCGGTCCCCTGGCCGGTGACGTCGAGGCACATGCCGTCGTGGGTCAGGGTGCCGTTGGTGCGGGTCCACACCTGCTCGGCGGTGCCGTCGCAGGCCCACAGCTGGACGGCTGCGCCGCGGGTGCCGGCGGCCGGGCGGGCGCAGGTGCCGGGCAGCGCGGAGGCGACCGGACCGGTGTGGGTGGTCGGGGTGCCGGGGGTGAGCGCGAAGTCGTCGAACTGCTCGGTCCGGTAGCCGGTCACGCCGAGGCCGGCCCGGCCGTTGGTGAAGCTCGCGTCGCTGGCGCTGCCCACGGTGGTGCCGTCGACGCGCGCGGTGAGGGTCGAGCCCTCCAGGGCGAACGCCAGGGTGTGCCAGTGGCCGGTGCCGGGGGCGGTGGTGGTGCCGCTCGCCAGGGTGGTGAAGTGCCAGCTGGTGTCGCTCTTGTCGATGGACCAGGCACCGGTGTCGCTCAGCCGCAGGTGGTAGGCGTTCAGGCCGTTGTTGTTGCGGCCCTGCTGGTTGACCCGGCCGAGGAGTTCGACGGTGCCCGGCTGCTCGAACAGGGTGTCGGCGGTGACGGTGTAGTTGGACCAACTGCCGTCGCCCGTCATCGTGTACGGGGCGTTGTACGGCTCGTCGGTCCAGCGGATCGGCGAGGTCGGGGCCATCTGGCGCAGGCAGGTGCCGGACCGGCCGCCGCCGCAGGCGACGGTCTGGAAGGCGCCGTTCATGTCCGCGAAGTACCGCGGCGAGGTGGTCGTCGCGGGCGTCTCGAAGCCGTCCGCGTAAGGCAGCGCCATCGGTGCGGCGGGCGGCGCAGTGGCGGTGCCCTTGCCCTGGCCGGTGGTGGTGGTCACGGTGTAGACCCGGCCGGGCTGCAGGGTGAGGGTGTACGCGCCCCGGGACGGGGTGACGTCCTGCTGGTGGACGAACCAGTCCGCCGGATCGGCGGATCCGAGGTCGGTGGACCAGACGTGGACCGGGCCGGTGGACAGGCCGCCGGTGACGGTGAAGCTCGCCGTCTGGGCGGCCGTGGCGTCCATGGTCTCGATGACGGTGCTGTAGTCGCCCGTGTCCGCGCTCCTCAGCGTGACGTAGCTGCCGTTGCCGCGCGCTCCGCCGAGGTAGCCGCTCGCGGAGTCGATGTAGCGCCAGCCGGGCTTGGCGAACTGGGTGGTGTGCGCGGTGACCCAGGTCGTCTTCCCGATGGTGTAGTGGCCGGACCACGGCTGGTCGGCGATCGACATGCCGTCGGTGGAGAAGAACAGGTCGGGGTAGAGCGCGGCGATGACCGGCCAGTTCAGGAAGGAGGTCATCCTCCCGTCCAGGTAGCCCCGGTTGATGCCGCGCGCCACCGCCGGGGCGCCGCCGTCGGCGTCCTCGGAGCCGTTCTCGCTGGCCCACAGCGGCTTGCCGAGCGCCTGGGCGGCCGGCGTGCTCGGGCAGTCGGTGAAGGAGCTCAGGTACCCGCAGGGGTAGTGCACGCCGACGATGTCCACGGCGTTCTTGAACGCCGGGTCGGCGGCCATCGCGTCGGCCACGCCCCACCCGTCGTCCGCGGCGACGACCTTGGTGGCCCCGTGGCCGCGTGCGGTGAGCGCGCTCCTGAGCTTCTCGTACCAGGACTTGTCGTAGCCGCGCTCGTTCCAGCCGCCGAGGTAGGAGACGTCCAGCCGGTGCCGGGCGGCGCAGTCCATCCAGTCCATCAGGTAGTCGACGGAGTCCTGGGACCAGAAGGTGCCCTTGCCGCCACCGGTGCTGCCGATCCAGCCGGGGGCGCCCCAGGACAGGCCGTAGAACCTGATGTCGGGGTTGCGGGCCTTTGCCTGCTCGGCCAGCCACCACTCGTAGCCCTGGTCGCAGTCGACGGCGCCCCGGATGTGCTCGATGCTCGGCTCGGCGCCGTCGGTGGAGTTGGTGTCGCCGCCGATCTCCAGCTTCAGCACCTGCAGGGCGGCGCCGTAGCCGGGCTTGAACAGGTAGTCCAGCAGCCGGCTGCGCTGCGGCTCCGGATAGTCCACCAGCAGACGGGAGTTGCCACCGCCGCCGGAGATCGCGCCGACGCCGTCGAAGGTCAGGCCCGGCTTGGTGCCGTCGACGGTGACGGCGGTGGTGACGGCGGTGGTGACCGGGGCGGCGGCCCGCGCGGGGGGCGGTGCGGCCAGCGTGCTCAGCGCACCGGTGAGGACGAGCGCCGCGCTCAGTACGGCGCGCCAGGTCGAGGACAGGCGTGTACGGCCCATGGGCGTCTCCGGGGTGGGGGTGGGGAGGGGGTGAGCGTAGTCCCGACTTCCAACAGTAATCAACAACTTGGCATGAACAGCCACAGAATCGGCCACCATGAAACCGGGCGCGACCGAAGGCCCCTCCGCCGCTTCGGCCTGACCAGCCAACTCATCGGCAATGCAATGATCTTGACGGGACATCACAAGACGGTCTCAACGAGATCCGATCGGACAACCGGGTTGACGCGGATCCTGACCCGGGCGTTTCCTGTGCAGGCACCGCGTTCGATTGCGATGGTTCCTGATCGGTTCTGTGACCGGCGGCCGATCAGTCCCCCACCCCCTGGAGCCCCGCCATGCCCCTCTCCCTCCGCGCCCGCCCGGCCTCGCTCGCCGCACTGGCCCTGGCCGCCTCCTTCGGCCTGACCGCCTGCTCCACCGGGCAGACGTCCTCGAACAGCGCGGACGCGCCCGTCGCGCCGGTGTCCGGCAAGGTCACCATCACCTACCTGCAGAAGCAGGGCGACCAGCAGTACTTCGTCGACGAGGCCGCCGGCGCGAAGGCCAAGGCGGCCGAACTGGGCGCCGACCTGAAGGTGGTGGACCTCGGCAACGACGCGAACAAGACGGTCGGCGAGGTGCAGGCCGCGATCGCGCGGAAGAGCAACGGGCTGATCATCGTGGTGCCGGACCCTGCGGTCGGCCCGCAGGTCGTCCGGACGGCCCGGGACGCGAAGGCCGCCCTGCTCACCTCCGACGACCAGGTCTGCGCGAGCGGCCCCTCCCCCGCGCAGTGCCCGGCCGCCGACCTGGTGCCCCGGATCGGGTTCAGCGGCGCCCAGATGGGCGGCGAGGTCGGCAAGCGCGCCGCCGCGGAGTTCACGAAGGCCGGGTGGAACGCCGCCGACACCCGGATCGTCTCCGCCTGGAAGCAGGACGTCACCGTCTGCGGCGACCGCGTGAAGGCCGCCAAGGCCGCCTTCGACCAGGCCGTGCCGGGCGTGCAGCTGATCGACGTCGCGACCGACAACACCCCGACCGGCGCCCAGGACAAGGTCGCCGCCACGATCACCGCCAACCCCGGCGTCAAGCACTGGGTGGCGTGGGGCTGCAACGACGAGAACGTCCAGGGCGCCGTCACCGCCCTGCAGAACGCCGGGGTCAGCCCCGACGACATCGACGGTGTCGGGCTGGGCGCCTACCTGGCGTGCAAGGCCTGGGCCTCCGGCAAGCCCTCCGGCATGAAGGCCGCCCTGTTCATCAACGGCAAGGACGTCGGCGCCCTCTCGGTGCAGACCATGGTCGACAAGCTCAAGAACGGCAAGGACTTCCCCCAGGAGGCCTTTGCCCCCACCAAGATGGTCGACGCCGCCACCTGGCAGGCCGCGGGCGTGTCCTGCAGCTGACCCGGGCCGAGCCGCCGCGGCGGGCCGGCACCGACCCGCCGCTCCGCCTCCCGGAGACCGTACGCACCGCACCCCCGCCCGTACGCACCGCACCGCCAGCGAGGCCCCGATGACCCCACCCCCACCCGCCGACGTCCCACCCCCGGGCGGCTCCCCGGGCCTGAGCGCCGAGGGCGTGTCCAAGCGCTTCGGGTCCGTCCAGGCACTGCGGGACGTCACCCTCACGTTCCCGCCCGGCCGGGTCACCGCCCTGATGGGCGAGAACGGCGCCGGGAAGTCCACCCTGCTGCGCATCCTCACCGGCGACCACCGGCCCACCGGGGGACGCGTCCTGCTCGACGGCGAGCCCCTCGACCTGCGCTCCCCGCAGGACGCCCGCCGCGCCGGGATCCGGATCATCCCGCAGGAGCCCGAGATCATCCCGCACGTCGCCGTCGCCGAGAACGTCTACGCCGGCGCGCTGCCGCGCACCGGGCTGCGCCGCCTGGACCGTGCCGAACTGCGCCGCCGGATCACCGCGGACCTGGCCCGCCTCGGCTTCGACAAGGTCCTCTCCCCGGACCTGCTCGGCTCCGAACTCACCCCCGCCCAGCGCCAGTTGGTCGAGATCATGCGGGCACTGACCGGCGCCGTGCCACCGCGCGCGATCGCCTTCGACGAGCCGACCTCCTCGCTGTCCGAGCACGAGGTCGAGGCCTTGTTCGCCCTGATCGGACGGCTGCGGCAGGAGGGCATCGCCGTCATCTACGTCTCCCACCGGATGAAGGAGATCTTCCGGCTCGCCGACCGCATCGCCGTGCTGCGCGACGGCGAGGTCGCCGGGGTGGTCGAGGCCGCCGCCACCGACGAGGCCACGCTCGTGCGGCTCATGGTCGGCCGGGACCTGTCCTCGCTGTTCGTCCGTCGACAGGTCGCCACCGACCGCGTCGTGCTGGACGTCCACGAACTCACCACCGACGACGTGCGCGGGGTCAGCCTGCGGGTCCGGGCCGGTGAGGTCGTCGCCCTGGCCGGCCTGATCGGCGCCGGACGCTCCGAACTCGCCCTCGCCCTGGCCGGCGACGCCCCGATCCGCTCCGGCACCGTCACCCTCGGCGGCGAGGTCCTGCGGCTGAAGGACCCGCGCGCCGCCATCGCCGCCGGGATCGGCCTCGCCCCCGAGGAGCGCAAGGCCCAGGCACTGTTCCTGCAGCGCACGATCCGCGACAACACCTCGCTGGTCAGCCTGCGCCGGCTCAGCCGCCGGCGGTTCGTGAAGCGCCGGCAGGAGAGGGCCCTCGCCCAGGAGTACGCCGACCGGCTGCGGGTCCGCGCCCCCTCCGTCGAAGCCGAGGTCCGCACCCTGTCGGGCGGCAACCAGCAGAAGGTCGTCCTCGCCCGCTGGCTCGCCCGCAAACCCGAGCTGCTGATCCTCGACGAACCCACCCGCGGCGTCGACGTCGGCGCCAAGGCCGAGATCTACCAGATCATCGCCGACCTCGCCCGCGAGGGCACCGCCGTCCTGGTCATCTCCTCCGAGCTGCCCGAAGTCCTCGGCCTCGCGGACCGGGTCGTGGTGATGCAGAACGGCCGCACGACCGGTGAACTGACCCGCGAGGAAGCGACGGAGGAGGCCATCCTCGCCCTCGCCATGGCGGACGACCTCGCCACGGCGGACATCCGCACCACCACCGCCGCCCCCGCCCGGACCGGAGAGACCCGATGACCACCGCCACTCCCCCGACCGCCCCGGCTCCCGACGCCGCGGCCCTGCCCGACCGGTCCGGCGGCCCGCGCGCCCTGCTCGCCGCGATCGGCGGCCAGAACCTCAGCCTGATCGGCGCGCTCGTCGCCGTCGTCGCGCTGTTCGGCTGGCTCGACCCCAACTTCGTCGGCTGGGACAACATCCAGGTCATCGCCGAGGCCGCCACCATCTCCGGCCTGCTGGCCGTGGTCCAGACCGTCGTGATCATCTGCGGCGGACTCGACATCTCGGTCGGCTCCCAGGCCGGCCTCGCCTCCGTCACCAGCGCGATGGTGTTCACCTCCACCGGCGCCGACCCCTACCTCGGCATCGGCGCCGCACTCGCGATCGGCGCCGGCATCGGCCTGTTCAACGGCGCCGTCATCATCTACGGCCGGGTCAACCCGACCATCGCCACCCTCGCCGGACTGGCCGCCTACAAGGGCGTCGCCCAGCTCGTCTCGGACGGCCGCGCCCAGGGCTACGTGCTCGACGACCCGGTCTTCATCTTCCTCAGCCGCGGCAGGATCGCCGGCCTGCCCACCATGGTCTGGCTGCTGATCCTCACCGCCGCCGCCGTGCACGTCCTGCTCACCTACACCGACATCGGCCGCAACGTCTACGCCATCGGCGGCAACGACACGGCCGCCCGGCTCGCCGGCATCAACCTCAACAAGTACCTGATCGCCGCCTACGCCCTCTCCGGGACCGTCGCGGCGCTGGCCGGCGTGCTGCTCACCGCCCGCACCGGCAGCGGCCAGCCGGTCTCCGGCAGCGAGGGCCTGGAGCTGCAGTCGATCACCGCGGCGGCGCTCGGCGGCTGCGCCCTCAAGGGCGGCAGGGGGAGCATCGGCGGCACCCTGCTCGCCGTCGCACTGCTCGGCGCGCTGCAGAACGGCCTCACCGTCCAGGGCATCAACGCCTTCTGGCAGAACGTCGCCCAGGGCACCCTGCTGGTGGCCGCCGTCGTCGTCCAGCAGCGCCGCAACCGCGAGCGCGCGATCGGCCTGCCGGTCTGACCCGGGCCCCCGGGTCCCGGGCCCCAGGACGTCCCTCCCCTCCCCTCCCCTCTCCGCCCGTCTCCGCCCGGTCCGGCTCCGGCCGGAGCCGGACCGGGCGGAGACGGGAGCCGGGCCGGAGCCGGTGCCACCGCCGCTGGTGGCACCGGCGGTTCCGGGCGTCCGGTGCGGTACGGCCGAGTCCTCGCCGTACCGCCGGGCATCCTGGGCGTGGGGCGCACCGGCGTCCTGGGATACTGGATCATGTCGCGACCGTCCACCCGGCCTGTCCGGCCCGTCCGGCTCCCGGCGGTCGCCGACGTCCGCCGACGTCCGCCACGACCGCGGCGGGGACGACCCGCCGGAAGGACGCGGGGGCACCCAGGCACCCGTTCGATCGAAAGGGCCTCCGTGGCTGATCAGAGTTTGCTCGCCCCGCAGCGCCAGGCGCTGATCCTGGAGGCCATCCGCAAGGCCGGCGCGGTGCGCGTGGCCGAACTGGTCGAGCAGTTCGGCGTCTCGGACATGACGATCCGCCGCGACCTGGACGCCCTGGCCCGTCAGGGCTCCGCTCAGAAGGTCCACGGCGGGGCCATCGCGGTGGGGGCCGCGAGCACGGACGAGCCGGGCTTCGACCTCAAGTCCGAACTGGAGGAGGGCACCAAGGCCGCCCTCGCGGACGCGGCGGCGCAGCTCGTGGAACCAGGCAGCGTGGTCGCGCTGTCCGCCGGCACCACCACCTACGCGGTCGTCTCCCGGCTGCTGGAGATCCCGCAGCTGACGGTCGTCACCAACTCCCTGCGGATCGCGGACCTGCTGTGGGCGTCCGCGGGCGAGGGCAGGGAGTCCGTCCCGTCGCTGCTGTTGACCGGAGGGGCGCCGACCCGCTCCGCGGCCCTGGTGGGGGCCCTCGCCGACCAGACGATCCGCACCCTCCACGTGGACCTGCTCGTCCTCGGCGTGCACGGCGTCAGCGAGCAGGCCGGGCTCACCACGCCCAACCTCGCCGAGGCCCAGACCAACCGGGCCTTGATCGCCTCCGCCCGCCGCACCGTCGTGGTCGCCGACCACACGAAGTGGGGCGTCGTCGGTCTGAGCAGCTTCGCGACCCTGGCGGAGGTCGACTGCTTCATCACCGACGACGCCCTCCCGGCGGCGGCCCGCAGCGTCCTGGCCGACGCGGTCGGCGAGCTCGTCGTGGTGCCGGCCGCCACCTGACCGGCGGCTCGGGGCCGCACGGCTCAGGGCCGCACGGCTCAGGGCCGCACGGCTCGGGACCGCGCGGCCCGGGACCGGTCAGGCCACTCGGCGCGCCCCCGCCGAGGGCAGGGCGGTGAACGCCACCGGCGCGGCGAACCCCGCCGAGCGGAAGGCCGAGCGCACCGCCGCCGAGACCGGCTCCACGTCGGCCGCCCCGACCAGGGCGATGACGGATCCGCCGAAACCGCCGCCGGTCATCCGGGCGCCCAGCGCGCCGGCGGCCACGGCCGCCTCGACCGCGAGGTCCGTCTCGGGGCAGGAGACCCGGTAGTCGTCGCGCAGCGAGGCGTGCCCGGCCGTCAGGATCGGCCCCAGCTCCGCGATCCGGCCGGCCGCCAGGTGCTCGACCGTCTCGACCACCCGCTGGTCCTCGGTGACCACGTGCCGCACCAGCGGGGCGAGCTCCTCGGGCAGGCGCGTCAGGGCCGTGGCGAGGTCGGCGGCCGGCAGGTCGCGCAGCGCGTCCAGGCCCAGCAGCGCGGCGGCCTTCTCGCAGCCGGTCCGTACGGCGGCGTAGGCGCCGTCGCCGAGGTCGTGCTTGACCCGGGTGTCGATCACCAGCAGCCGGAACCCGGCCGCCTCGAGGTCCAGCGGGACGTGCCGCTGCTCCAGCGTCCGGGTGTCCAGGAACAGCGCGGCGCCGTCCGTGCAGCAGGCGGAGGCCATCTGGTCCATCACTCCGCAGGGCACGCCCACGAAGGCGTTCTCGGCCCGCTGGGCGAGCAGGGCGAGCTCCGGCGCGGACAGGCCGAGCCCGTACAGGTCGTTGAGCGCGGCGGCGGTGGCGCACTCCAGGGCGGCGGAGGACGAGAGTCCGGCTCCGCGCGGTACGTCGCTGTCGAAGGCCAGGTCGGCGCCGCCGACCGGGTGTCCGGCCTCGGCGAGGGCCCAGAACACGCCGGCCGGATAGGCGGCCCAGCTCGCGACCACGCCGGGGGCCAGCCCGTCGAGCGCGAGGTCGGTCACGGTGCATCCGTCGCCCTGGGCGCTGTACAGCCGCACCCGGCCGTCCTCGCGGCGGCGGGCGGCGACCTCGACCCGGTGCGGCAGGGCGATGGGCAGGACGAAGCCGTCGTTGTAGTCGGTGTGCTCACCGATCAGGTTCACCCGGCCGGGGGCGGCCCACACGCCGGCCGGCCGGGCGCCGTGGACGGCCTCGAAGTCGGTGGCGGCCTGGTCGGTCATCTGCTCAGCTCCCGTGTCGGTCTCGGCTCCCGCGAGGGTCGCTTCTCGGCGGGCGGGAGCTTATTTCGACACAATCAAACATGATTGCCCGCCGGGGTCAACAGCTGCGGGTTTCCGAGCGGAAGCGGCGCGGAGCCGGGCCCGCTCGGCGATCGCCCACCGGTCAACTCATGTTGACAAGCGATCGCAATTGTTTGATTCTGTTGGAGGCCGGGCGAAGGCAGGCCGACGCCCCACGCAGAAGGAGCACAGCGGTGCACAAGACCGCGACCAAGCTGGCCGACGGCCGCGAACTCTTCTACTACGACCAGGGGCCCGGCGCGCTCCGCGAGACCGCGGACCAGCGTCCGCTGGAGCCCGCCGCGAGCCTCTCCGAGACCCGGCTCGACCCGGTGCTCGGCGAGTGGGTGACGGTCGCCGCCCACCGCCAGCAGCGGACCTACCACCCGCCGGCCGGCGAGTGCCCGCTCTGCCCCTCCCGGGAGGGCCGGCTCAGCGAGGTCCCGGCGGCCGACTACGAGGTCGCGGTGTTCGAGAACCGCTTCCCCTCGCTCGCCCCGGACTCCGCCGCGCACGTCACGGCCCACGACGAGCCCCTGCGCACCCGGCGACCGGGCACCGGCCGCTGCGAGGTGGTCTGCTTCGCCCCCGACCACGACGCCTCCTTCGCCGACCTCGACGAGGCCAGGGCCCGGCTGGTGCTGGACGTCTGGGCCGACCGCACCGCCGAACTGTCCGCCCTGCCCGCCGTCCGGCAGGTGTACTGCTTCGAGAACCGCGGCGAGGAGATCGGCGTCACGCTGGCCCACCCGCACGGGCAGATCTACGCCTTCCCCTTCGTCCCCTCCCGCACGGCCCGGATGATCGCCCGGGCCGAGGCGCACCGGGCGAGCACCGGGCGGAACCTCTTCGAGGACCTCGTCGCCGCCGAGCGGGCCACCCCCGAACGGCTGGTGCTCCAGGGCGAACACTGGACCGCCTTCGTGCCGTTCGCCGCCCGCTGGCCGTACGAGGTCCACCTCTACCCGCACCGCCGGGTCCGCGACCTCACCGCGCTGGACGAGGCCGAGCGCGCCGAGTTCCCCGGCCTCTACCTCGACCTGCTGCGCCGCTTCGACCGGCTCTTCCCCGCCCCCGCCGGCTCCACCCCGAACCGGACCCCGTACATCTCCGCCTGGCACCAGGCGCCGAAGGACGGCGGCGACGAACTCGCCCTGCACCTGGAGCTGTTCACCATCCGGCGGGCGCCCGGCAAGCTCAAGTACCTGGCGGGCGTGGAATCCGGGCTCGACGCCTTCGTCACCGACGTGAGCCCGGAGACCGCCGCCGAGCGGCTGCGCGCCGCCGCGCCCCGCTGACCGGGCGCCCGAACGGAACCCGCCCGGCGGTCGACCGGGCGGGTTCAGCCGGGCGGGTGCGCCACCGGCCCGAGCACGGTCGGGCGCGGTCGGGCCGGCGCCGCGCGGCGTCAGCCGATCGACCACCGCTGCAGCGCAGCGCCGGTGTCCGGCTGCTGCGTCACCAGGGCGCCGTCGGCGGTCGAGGCGGTGGTGAGCAGCAGTCCGCTGCGGGCCGAGGTGACGGTGTACGAGCCGTCGGCCGTCGGCCGGACGTTCCAGTGCTGGTTGCTCCCGCCGGTGCACGGCCACTGGATGATCCGGGCGCCGGCCGCGGTGGAACCGCCGGTGACGTCGGCGCACATCGCCGAGAGCCGGTTGACCAGTTCGTAGGAGCCGTCCGGCTGCGGGCGGAACGTCCAGAGCTGGTTGGTGTCACCGGAGGCCGTCCAGGTGATCAGGCCGTTCCCGGCGGTGGTGCTGTGGTCGGCGTCGTCGAGCGCCTTGCCGCCGGCGGTCAGGGTGTGGTCGCCGGTGAGGACCGGCGTGACCGTCCAGGTGAAGGAGACCGAGGCGCGGGCGCTGCCGGAGGAGGCCGTGACGGTGACGGTCGAGACCCCGGGGCGGCTCGGGGTCCCGGAGATCAGGCCCGAGGAGGCGAGGGTGAGCCCGGCGGGCAGACCGGTGGCGGAGAAGGTGAGCCGCTTGCCGGCGTTGTCGGTCGCGGTCAGCTGCACCGAGGCGGCCTTGCCGACGGTGCCGGACTGGTCGCCCGGACCGGCGAGCACGACCGTTTCGCGGGCCGTGCCGGTCGGGGTGAGCGTGAGGGTCTGCGCGGCGGCGGTGCGGCCGCCGCCGACGGGGGAGCCGGTGGTGTCGGTCCAGTACCGGACGGGCGTGGTCTCGGCCGGAGTGCCGGCGGCGGTGAGACCGAGCACCAGTCCGCTGTAGCGGTTGACCAGGCGGTAGCCGGTGCCGGCCGGCATGATGAACCACTGCTGCCCGACGCCGACGGAGCCGCCGACGGTCGGCGGGGCGCCCCAGGCCCGTCCGGCGTTGCCCGAAGCGTCCACCCCCAGCGCGCCGCCGGTCGCCGCGTTGAGGATCCGGTACGAGCCGTCGCCGTTGCCCGCGAACGACCAGGACTCCAGCGCGGAGCCGGTGGCCCGGCCCGCCGAGGTGGTCGCCGGGCTGTTGGGGCGCTGGGCCAGCACCCGGCCGTCGCCGCTGCCGATCCGGTACGTCCGGGTGAGGTCGAACGGCGCCGCGGCGGGCCGGGAGGAGCCGACGGTGAGGTCGACGTACTCGCCCGACGAGCCGCCGGAGCAGCCGAACGCGCAGTACAGGCGGAAGTCGCGGCCGAGGATGGTGGAGCCGGTCCGGTTGGCGCCGTCCAGGAACCAGCGGTACCAGGAGGCGGTGTGGTAGCCGCCGGTGTCGCCCAGCAGGGTCCACTTCTGGGTCGCCAGGTCCTTGGTGGCGTAGATCTGCTGCGGGGCGCCGCCGCTCTGGTCGACGGCCTGCGGCGTGCCGAGGTAGAGGCCCAGGTGGGCGTCGTAGGCGACGTTCATGACGAACAGCGGCGAGGTCGGGGTGAGCGTGCCGGCCGCGACCTGCTGCTCGACGGTGCCGGGATTCGCCGGGTCGTACTCCTCGGCGGGCGGTACGTAGCCGCTCGGGTGGGCGGCGTCGGCGGGCACCATGTCGCTCTCCCGGCCGCCCCGCCCCGGCTGCGACCACGCGCCGTCGTACCACTTCTGCCAGCTGTCGGGCGCCATCTTGGCGGAGATCGGCGCCCGGGCGACGTGCGCCATGAAGTCGCGCCAGGACCCGCCCTTGTCCACGATCCGGGAGCCGTAGAAGACGTAGAAGTAGCCGGAGGCGGTGTCCACGAACAGCCGCTGGTCGCCGTCGCCGTAGTCGAAGGTCTGGGCGGGGAAGGCCGTGGTGTCGCCGCGCGTGGTGCTGTACGGCGAGGTGATCACGTGGTCCCGGATGGTCCAGGTCCGGCCCTGGTCGGTGGAGACGGCGTAGTCGATGGCGTCGTAGTGCAGGCCGTCGCCGAAGGGCTGCGGGGTGAACTCGTTGTGCACCAGGCCGTACCAGTCACCGGTGTCCGGGTCGACCCAGACGCCCGACAGGTCGCAGTAGTTCCGCTGGGCGTAGCCCGACCCCTGCGGCGGGTCGCTCGCCTGCCGGCCGGTGGGGCCGGCGTTGCAGCGCGCGGTGGTGTCGTCGTTGCGGTCGGTCGGGTCGGCGGGGTTGACGGCGTCGCTGATCGCGGCCGACCTGGTGGCGCCGTCGAAGTCCCGGCCGGTGAAGAAGTCCCACTGCCGGGAGTCCTCGGCCCCGTACAGCGCGTGCGCCTGCTGGAAGTAGAAGGTGCCGTCCTTGTCGGTGTAGACGCTCGCGGGGGTGTCGTCGGGGGACCCGTACGATCCGGTCCGGCCGACCGTCACGGTGTACGCGGGGCCGGCGGGCTTGGCACCGGCCGGCTCGGCGGCGGCCGGGCCGGCCGAGGCGGGGCCGGCGGTGCCGAGCGCCGCCAGTGCGGTGGCGGCGAGGACGCCGGCCAGCCGTGTTCGATGAGTGGACACTGGTACTCCTCTTTCCGTGCGGGGGCGCACTGCGGCGCCTCCGCGGTGGGGGGTGCGGAACGGGAGAGTGGTCGTGGGGCGGCGCGGGTGCTCGGGCCCTGTCCGGCGGATCGTGCCGGACCGGACCTAGGCCATCCGGAAGTCGTACTGCGGCGGCACCGGGGTGCCGGGGTGGACGGCGAGCCAGAGGGCGTCCAGGGAGAGTTCGCCCTCGCGCATGGTGTCGACGCGGAGGCCCTCGGCCAGCAGGCGCCGGACCAGGTCGTCGTCGCCGCAGGCGTGCGCGGCCTCGGCCTCGGCCAGGCGGATCCGCCCGTGCGCCCGGTCGGCCGGGGGGAGCTCGGCGATCAGCGCCAGCGCCTCGGCGGGGCGCTCGGCGCGCTTCAGCGACTCCAACGTCTCGATGGTCAACTCCCGGAGCTCCGGCCGGAGTCGGTGGGCGGCGCCCATCAGCTCGGCGGCCTCTTGCCGGTCCGGGGTGAGGAAGGCGAGGGCGCGCAGCGCCCAGGGCGAGGGCTGGGCGGCGACGGAGCGCCGGAAGGCCTCGCGGGCGGCGTCCCGCTCCCCCGCCGCCAGGCGCAGCAGCCCGAGCTGGTACAGCGCGTGCCAGTCGGTGGCACCGGCCTCCAGCAGCAGGCGCCAGTGCTCACCGGTGACCGGCTCGGCGGGCGGGTCGCAGACCGGGAGCGTGCCGGTCTTCAGCAGCTCCCGCCACGGCTCCTGGGCGGCACCGGGCGGGCCGAAGGGCAGCAGGGGCGTGGCGGGCAGGGCGCCGGCCTCGATCTCCAGCGCGGCCCAGCCGCCGCCCTCGGCCAGCACCTCCTCGGGCGCACCGAACTCCCGGGCCCGGGCGTCGGCGAGCGCGAGGTCCCGCGGCGGGAGCAGCCGGTCCAGCGCCTCCTCGGCGGCCGCCCGGGCGTCCGCCCAACTCCCGTGCACGGCACGGGGATCGGCCCGGAGCAGCCCGTACGCCTCGGTCCAGGACCAGGTGGCTCCGGCGGGCATCGGCAGGTGTTCCAGCTGGGTGCGGGCCAGGCCGGCCTGGATCTCCAGGTAGGCCGCGCCGGGGCCGGAGAGCCACTCCTGCCAGTGCCTGCCGCCGGGGCCGGTGCCCCAGCAGAACAGTTTGCGGCCGCGCAGCCGTGCGGTGGAGGTCTGGACGAGGCCGCTGCCGCTCGCGTCCAGGGCGGCGATCCAGGGCCGGCGGCCGGCCGGGAGGTCGAGGAAGTAGTCGGCGGCGCGCGGGGCCCGGCCGGGGTAGCTGCGGTCGGCGCCGTCGACCCGGGGGAAGGGCACCCGGCGCAGGTCGCTGACGTAGTCGCAGTGGAAGGCGTGGTCGGCCGGGCCGAGGACGCGGACCTCCCGGTCCTCGGGCACGGCGATGTTGGACCACCAGTAGACGGGGGTCTCGGCCGGCGAGGGGTTGTGCACCGCGATGTGGACGTAGAGCACCGGGGAGCCGGCGGGGAGCCAGGCGTCCATCCGCAGGACCAGGCGGCGCAGCCGTTCGAAGGCGTACGTCCGCAGCACCGGGGTGCCGTCGGGCGCCACGACCCGGGCGGCGTGCAGCGGCTCGCAGGTCAGCGGCCAGTGCCCGGTGGCGCCGAGGTTCCACTCCACCCCGCCGGCCAGCCAGGCGTCCCGCAGGGCGAGGTTGGCGGGCTGCAGGATCCGGTTGCGGTGCAGCAGCTCCCGCCCGCTCGGCCGGTGGACCAGGGACCACAGCCGTCCGCCGAGGGAGGGCAGGAAGGTCGCGGTGAGCTGCTCGTTCTCCAGGACCGCGCACGGGAGTTCGCGTTCGGCGCGGACGCGGTCGTACCCGCTCTGCCGGGTGTACGGCAGCAGGGTGTCGGGCACCCCGTAGGCCAGGTTGCGGCGCATCTCCTCGTCGACCCCGGCGCCGGCCCCGGTCTGCCGGGGCAGGCCGTGCAGGATCGGCAGGGTGCCGCCGGTCGGGTCCGGGGTGCCGTCGATGCGGAGCAGGTCGGTGCGCAGGGTCGAGGTCACTTGCCGATCCCAACTGTCATGCCCTGGATGATCCGTGAGCCCATCCAGGAGAAGAGCGCGATCATCGGGGCGAGGATGAGGCAGACTCCGGCGAACATGGTGCCGAAGTCCAGGCCGTTGAACTGCTGGGCCGCGACGAACGAGGCGAGCGCCACCGGGAGGGTGGTCGTCCCCTCGCTGTTCGTCAGGACCAGGGCGAACAGGGTCTCGTTCCAGGCGGTGACGAACTGCAGCAGGAAGGCGGTGACCAGCCCGCCCCGGGCGACCGGGAGCACCACCTGGACGAACGTGCGCAGCGGGCCGGCGCCGTCCAGGACGGCGGCCTCCTCCAGCGCGCCGGGGACGCCGCTGAAGAAGCCGGTCAGCAGGAAGACCGTGAACGGCATGGCCAGGCCCACGTAGACCAGCCCCAGGCCGAGGTCGCTGTCGGTCAGTCCGGCCCGGGACAGCCCGACGAACAGCGGCACCACCAGGACCTGGCCGGGCACGCCGAGGCCCATCGCGAAGGCCGTCGTCAGCACCGTGGAGGTCCGCGAGCGGCGCCGGGCGAGGGCGTACGCGCAGGGCGCGGCCAGGGCGACGGCGACCACCGAGGAGAGCCCGGCGGTGAGCACGCTGTTGAGCGCGGCGCGCGCGAAGCCGCCCTCGTCCAGCGCGGTGGTGTAGTTCTCGGTCCGCGGGTCGGTGGGCAGGCCGACGCCGTGGCGCAGGATGTCGGGGCCGCTGCGCAGCGAGGTGAGGAGGATCCACAGGACGAGCAGCAGGTCCGCGGCGACGACGAGCCAGACGAGGGCCGTGCCGATCCGGGTCGCGAGTCCCGTGGAGCCGCGTCCGCTTCCGCTTCGTGGCACGGGTGGTGGCCTTTCCGGGTGGGGGGCGGGTCGGTGGTCGGGGCGGGTCGGTGGTCGGGGCGGGGTGGGAGTCGGGGCGGGGTGGGAGTCGGGGCGGGGTGGGAGTCGGGGCGGGGTGGGTGGCGGGCGGGCCGGGGCGCGGTCAGTACTCGATCGGCTCGCGGCGCAGCAGCCGGCGCAGCACGACGGTGATCAGGGTGACCATGGCCAGGCTGACCATCGCGGCGGCGGTGGCCGTGCCCAGCCGCGGGACGGTGCCCTGCGGGAAGGCCTCGGCGTACACGTACACGGCGGTGTTCCAACTGCTTACCGGCGGATAGGCGTTGGTGCTGCCGCCGTAGAGCAGGATCAGCTCGAAGATCTTCACCGAGCTGACCGTCCACAGCACCGCGCAGACCGCGACGACGTCCCAGGCGCACGGCAGGGTGACGTGCCGGAAGCGCTGGAAGGGGCCGGCGCCGTCGAGTTCGGCCGCCTCGTAGAGGTAGTCGGGGATCTGGTCGACGGCCGCCATGATGATCGAGGTGTAGTAGCCGGTCGCCGTCCAGACCAGGGTGCCCAGGACCATCGGGAGCAGGTTGTCGGTCGACAGCCACTTGGGCGGTGTGGTCACCCCGAAGAGTTCCAGCGCCCGGTTCACCGGGCCGGTGGGCGAGAACAGGAACCCGGCGGCGATGCCGAAGACCATGCCGTTGACCAGCGAGGGGAAGAACAGCACCGAGCGGGCGAAGAGCCGGGCACGCATCTCGCGCAGCACCAGGGTCAGCGCGAAGCTGAGCACGAAGGTGACGGTGCCGCCGATGACCATCAGGTCCAGGGTGTTGACCAGGGAGGTGCGGAACCTCGGGTCGCGGAACAGCAGGGCGTAGTTCTGGAGGCCGCGCCAGTCCATCGCGCCCATGCCGTCCCAGCGGTGCAGGCTCGTCCACAGCGCGTAGCCGACCGGGGCGACGAACAGCACTGCGTACACGGTCAGCGCGGGTGCGGTGAACGGCCAGAACATCCGGCGGCGCCCGCGTTCCAGCGCGCCGGGGCCGGGTCGCTCGGCGCGCTCGGGCCGGAGCGGGGCGGCGCCCGCGCGGGGCGGGCCGTCGATCGTGGTCGCCACCGTCAGCCCTGGCTCTGCCAGTAGGCGACCTGGTCGGCCTTGCACTTCGCGACGAACTGCGCGGCCGTGGTCTTGCCGTGCCAGAGGTCCAGGTAGTTCTCGTTCAGGACCTTGGCCAGCCAGCCGCCGCTCGCGCCGTCGAAGCTGAGCCGCAGGGTCGGGGCCGCCAGGGCCTTCTGGACGTCGGCCAGTTCGGCCGGGGCCGGGATGTCGGCGCGCGGGGTGAGGTTGAGCGCGGTGGTGGAGATCCCGGACAGGTGCTTCTTCTGCAGGAAGAAGGCGATGAACTTCTGCGCCGCGGCCGCGTTCTTGGCGCGCTTGGGGATCGCGAAGCCGAACAGGCCGGCGTCCGGGGCCTTGGCGGTGGGCGGCAGGATCGAGGCGGTCTTCCAGCCGGCTGGGACCTGCTGGGCGATCTCGGCCGTGACGTAGCTGCCGTCCAGGTAGAAGGCGGCCTTGCCGGCCGTCCAATTGGTCTGCTGGGCAGGGAACTTGGTGGCGTCGTAGCCCGCGATCAGGTGGCCGCCCCGCACCAGCTGCTCCACCTGCCCGGCCGCGGCGAGGACCGCCGGGGCGTCCCAGGCCGCGCCGGACCTGTCGGCGGAGAGCTCGGCGACGTTCACCCCGGCGCCGTTGAGCAGGTAGTCGAGGAACAGCCCGTTGGTCCACGGGTCCTCGCCCTCGGAGGCGATGCACGCCTTGCCGGCGGCCTTCAGGGCGTCGCAGACCTTGAGCAGGCCGGCCCAGTCCGCGGGCGGGGCCGGCATGGCCGCAGCCACCGCCGGGTCGGCCGCGTTGTAGAACATCGCGTTGGTGACCACCTCGTACGGGATCACGTAGTGGTTGGCCCCGGACGGGTCCTTCGGCAGCATGTTGAAGTACTTGGCCGGGATGACCCGGGAGACCGGGACGTCCTCCCCCGGCACCGGCAGCTGCAGCACCGGCGAGAGGTCCAGGGCCTGCCCGGCCGCGGCGGTGGTGCCGTAGACCTTGTCGTCGGACTCGTCCCACAGGTCCGGGGCCCGGTTGGCGGCGATCGCCGGGCCGATCTTCTTGGCGATGTCGCGCCCCGCCCAGGTGACGTCGACCTTGGCGCCGGTGACGGCGGTGAAGTCGTCGATCGCGGCCTTCAGCACCTTGGCCTGCGGCTCGTCGGCGCGCCACATCGACCAGTAGGTGAAGCCGCCGGCGGCGTTCGCGCCGGATCCCGAGCCGCTGCCGCAGGCGCTCGCTCCGAGGGCGAGGGCGAGGGCGGTGGCCGCGCCGGCGATCCGGCGTGCGGACTGGGTGGTTCTCCCCATGGGTGGTTCCTCTCGGAGGCGCGATCGCGAGATGCCGTGCGGACGGGTCGTCAGCCGGGGCCCGAGGACGGGGCGTCGCTGTGGATGGCTGGGACGATACGGTCGGGTTGACCGGTAAATCAAGGGTGCGCGCAGAATCGCTTCCGGCCCCGGGGCGGCTTACCGGGCGTTGCCGGGGATGAAACCTCATGTCCCGCGCCGTACAAGGGGACCAGGCCTCCTTGACGGGTGTTCAGCGGTGACTTACGGTTCCTCGACAGCAAGTTGACCGGTCAATCGAAGGATCCAGCCCATGGTGACGATGCAGGACGTGGCCGAGCGCGCCGGGGTCACGAAGCAGACCGTCTCCAACGTCATCCGGGGGCGGGGGGCGGTGAGCCCGGCGACCGCCACCAGGGTGCGCGCCGCGATCGAGGAGCTGGGGTACACCCCCAACCTGGTCGCCCGCTCCCTGGCCACCGGCGCCACCCGGACGGTGGGCCTGTTCGTCCCGACCGTGACGGGCTCGTTCTACCCGGCCATCGTCGAGGAGGTCGAGGACGTCCTCGACCGGAACGGCTACCACCTGCTGCTCTGCACCACCCGGCTGGACGGCGAGCGCGCCAAGCGGCACCTCGCCGGACTGACCAGCCGCTCGGTGGACGCCCTGCTGATCGCCGGCGACCGGGACCTGATCGACCACCTGCCGCTGCTGGCCGAGGCCTCCTTCCCGGTCGCCCTGTGCGCCTGGGAGACCGACGCCCCGGACCGCTTCCCGGTGGTCACCATCGACTACGAGCGGGCGGGCTACCTGGCGGGGCGCCATCTGCGCGAACTCGGCCACGAGCACGTCGCCGTGCTCGCCAGCCCCGACCACGGCCCCCGGGTCGCGGGCTTCCGGCGCGCCTTCGCCGCCGACGGCCTGACCGTCCCCGACGGCGCCGTGCACACCGCGCCCGAACCGACCCCCGCGGGCGGCTTCGCGGCGGCCACGGCGGCGCTGTCGGCCGACCCGGCGGTCACCGCGCTGTTCGCCACCCACGACGTCCTCGCCCTCGGCGCCCTGGAGGCCGCCCGGGCCGCCGGCCGCTGCGTCCCGCGCGACCTGTCGATCGTCGGCCACGACGACAACCCGGAGGTCGGCGTGGCCCGGCCGGCCCTCACCAGCGTCTCCATCCCCAAGCGGGAGATGGCCCGCGAGGCGGTCGAGCTGCTGCTGCGCGCCCTCACCCGCTCCGGCAGCCCGGCCAACTCGCTCCAACTGCTGCGCCCGGAGCTGGTCGTCCGGGACAGCACGGGCCCGGCCGGGAACGCCGTCGGGACCGGCCCGTCGGCGTGACCGGCGGCGTGACCGGCAGAGCGGGGTGACCCGCACGGCGGCGTACGGCGGCGCAACCGGCACGGCGGCGTACGGCCGGGACGGCCGACGGCCCGCGAACGGGTGGAGCCCCCGGCGGGTGCCGGGGGCTCTCGGAGTGGGCGGGACCGGTCAGGGGGCGGCGGGCGCGTCCGGGCCGCGCCGGCTGACCGGGCGGGCGCCGTCCGGCGGGGCGTCCACCACCTCCTGTCCGAACACCCGGTAGACCGAACTCCCGCCGTTCGACGCGATGTCGGCGCCGTAGACGTGCAGCGAGACCGCGCGGCCCGGGCCGCCGTTGGACACCCGGTGGATGTCCTCGTCGGGCGGCACCAGGAGCTGCACCCGGCCCGGGGAGCAGGTGGTCCGGCCGGCCGGCACCAGCACCCGGCGCCCGGAGCGCGGGAGCCGCCACAGCCGGTACGCCTCGTCCACCTCGACGCCCTCCACCACGCCGGACACGCACCACGCGATGTGGTCGTGGATCGGGGTGGACTGCCCGGGCAGCCAGGTCAGCGCGACCACCGAGTGCGTCCGCCCGGCGTGCAGCAGCCGCTGCGCGTAGCCGTCGGCGTCACCGGCGCACAGCTCGTCGGGGACGATCAGCCCGGCCCGCAGGTACTTGCGCAGGGTGTCCGCGGTGAGCTGGGCGGTGAGCACCTCCGCGGCGGCGTAGCGCGCGAGGTCGGCGAGGAACTCGTCGAGGTTGGAGCCCGTCCGCACGGTCTACCGCCCCGCGCCGGTGAGCGCCCGGACCTCGAACTCCTCGAAGACGCGCCCGTCCGGGTCCTCCGGCCGGCGACGGCCGCCGGCCAGGGAGCCCAGGACGGCGGCCGCGAACCCGATCGGGATCGAGACGATGCCCGGGTTCTGCAGCGGGACCGGCGCGGTGGCGGTACAGGAGAACAGCGCCGTGGCGTTGCCGACCTCCTTGCTGGCCGCCGGCACCCCGCAGTCCTTCGCCTGGGCGGCCGTCAGCTTGACGGCGTGGACGGTGCCGCTCGCGCCGCCCCAGCAGATCGGGGACAGCAGGACCAGGCCGATCGCGCTGACCAGGCCCGCGTAGATGCCGCACTTGGCGCCGAAGGTGGTGAAGCGCCGCCAGAACAGCGTCAGCAGGATCGCCGGCAGGTTTGCCGAGGCCGCGGTGGCGAAGGCCAGGGCCACCAGGAACGCCACGTTGAGGTCCCGGGCGAAGATCGACAGGACGACCGCGACCGCGCCGATGACCACGGCGGCCACCTTCGCCGTGACCAGCTCCTGGCGCTCCGTGACCCGGCCCTTGCGGATCACGTTGGCGTACAGGTCATGGGCGAAGGAGGACGAGGAGGTCAGGGTGAGCCCGGCCACGACCGCCAGGATGGTGGCGAAGGCGACCGCCGCGACGAAGGCGAGCATCAGGGAGCCGCCGGTGGTGCCCGCACCGCCGCCGAGGTGCTCGGCCAGCAGGGTGGCGGCGGTGTTGCCGGACGGGTCCTTCTCCTTGATCGTCGCGGTGCCGACCAGTGCGGCCGCGCCGAAGCCGAGCACCAGGGTCATCAGGTAGAAGACCCCGATGATGCCGATCGACCAGTTCACCGACCTGCGCGCGTCCCGGCCGGTCGGGACGGTGTAGAAGCGGACCAGGACGTGCGGCAGCGCGGCGGTGCCCAGCACCAGGGCGGTGCCGAGGCTGACCAGGTCGAGCTTCGACCAGCCGTCGGTGGCCCCGTACTTCAGACCGGGCTGGAGGAAGGCGTCGCCCTTCTTCGACGCCGCCGCGGCGTCCCCGAGCAGCCGGCTCAGGTCGAAGCCGTACTTCGCCAGCACCCACAGGGTCATCGTGGCCGCGCCGGCGATCAGCAGCACCGCCTTGACGATCTGCACCCAGGTGGTGCCCTTCATGCCGCCGACCACCACGTAGACGATCATCAGGGCGCCGACGCCGACGATGGTCCAGATCTGCGCGGCGCTGCCCTTGACGTCGAGCAGTTGCCCCACGATCGTCGCCGCGCCGACCATCTGCGCGATCAGGTAGAAGATCGACACCACGATGGTCGACACGCCCGCGGCGGTCCGCATCGGCCCGCTGCGCAGCCGTGCGGCCAGCACGTCGGCCATGGTGAACCGCCCGGTGTTGCGCAGCAGTTCGGCGACCAGCAGGAGCGCGACCAGCCAGGCGACCAGGAAGCCGATCGAGTAGAGGAAGCCGTCGTAGCCGTTGAGCGCGATGAGGCCAGCGATGCCGAGGAAGGAGGCCGCGGAAAGGTAGTCGCCCGAGATGGCGATCCCGTTCTGCAGGGCGGAGAACTCGCCGCCGCCGGTGTAGAAGCCGCCGGTGCCCCGCGTGCTCCGCCGCGCCCACAGGGTGATGCCGAGGGTCACCGCCACCAGGGCGACGAACAGGCCGACGGTCAGCGCCTTGTTCGAGGTCGACGGGGCGGCGGCCGAGGTCGCCGCCGCGGCGGCGAGGGGGAGGTGCCGGATCATGCCCGCCCCCCCGTCCGGAAGGCCGCGGCACCAGCCGTGGCACCGGCCGCGGCACCGGCCGGGGCGCCGGCCGCGCGGGACGCCGCCAGGCTCCGCAGCGCCGCCGCCGGCGGGTCCAACCGCCGGGCGGCGAACCGGCCGTAGGCCAGCGCGATGCCGAAGGTCGAGACGAACTGCAGCAGTCCGAAGACCAGGGCCACGTTGAGGTTCCCGACGACCTTGACCGCCATGAGGTCACGGGCGTAGGCCGAGCAGAGCACGTACGCCAGGAACCAGAGCAGGAACGCCGCCGTCACCGGGACCACGAATCCCCGGTAGGCGGCGCGCAGCGCGGTGAATCGCGGATCGTCGCCGATCCAGGGCGCGTCGCGGCGCGACGACGCGGTGGGGTCGTTCATGTGCATCCTTCTGAGCGGTGCGGAAGTTGCCGATGGGCGCACCGTAGAAGTCGCTGGTAGACAAGCGATCAACGCCGTCCGCCGCCCCGGTCGCACGCGTGACGACGCACCGGGCCGAGCGGCGGGCCGGTGGTGTGATCGGCGGGGTGGGGTGATCGGCGGGGCCGGGCAGCGGCCCCGCCGAAAGGCACCAGTGTGGGGCGCCGGGCCCGCGGCTGTCAGTCCGTATGGTTCCGGGTTCTGCGCGGCGTCGGGGGTGGCTACCGTCCCAACCGCTCGATGGCCGGCGGTTCGGACCGGCCGCCGTTCCCGCGTCCCCAGGAGGTCACGATGACCGCGCACCACCCCACCCGTAGGAGCATCCTCAGGTCGGCCGGCGGGCTCGGTGCCGCGCTGGCGCTGGGCGCCGCGGGCTCGCCGGCCTCGGCGGGGGCCGCGGCGGCCGCCGACAACGGGTTCGGGCTGACCATCGTGGACCGCAACGAGAGCGATCCGCGGATGTGGTACTACCGCTTCCAGACCGCCGCGATCGGCTGGAATCCCGCCGTGAACGTGCTGCTGCCGGACGACTACCACGTGAGCGGGCGCACCTACCCGGTGCTGTACCTGTTCCACGGCGGCGGAACCGACCAGGACTTCATCACCTTCGACCGGGCCGGGGTCCGCGACTGGACCGCCGGGAAGCCCATCATCGTGGTGATGCCGGACGGCGGCCACGCCGGCTGGTACTCCAACCCGGTCAGCTCCAACGTGGGCCCGCGCAACTGGGAGGAGTTCCACATCAACCAGCTGCTGCCGTGGGTGGAGGCCAACTTCCGCACCTTCGCCGAGTACGACGGCCGCGCGGTCTCCGGCTTCTCGATGGGTGGGTTCGGCGCGCTCAAGTACGCCGCCAAGTACTACGGGCACTTCGCCTCGGTCAGCGCCCACTCCGGCCCGGCCAGTCTGCGCCGGGACGGCGGCCTGGTGGCGCACTGGGCCAACGCCTCCTCCGCCGCGCTGGACCTGGCGGGCGGCACGGTCTACGGCGCGCCGTTCTGGGACCAGGCGCGGGTGAGCGCCGACAACCCGGTGGAGCGGATCGAGAGCTACCGCAACAAGCGGGTCTTCCTGGTGGCCGGCACCAGCCCCGACCCGGTCGACTGGTTCAGCCAGGTCAACGAGCCCCAGGTGCTGGCCGGGCAGCGGGAGTTCCGCGCCCTGCTGGACCGGGCCGGCATCCCGCACGACTCGCACGAGGAGCCCGGCGGCCACATCATCCGGCCCGACCTGATGCGGGCCGACATCGACGGCATCATCGACCGCCTGCGCAAGGCGTGAGGGGCGCTCCGATGGCCCGGTCCCTCCCCCGTCGCGCCCTGCGGCCGGCCCTGGCCGCGATCGCCCTGCTGCTGCCGGTCACCGTGCCGGCCGCCTCCGCCGCGGCAGTCCCGAGCGCCGCCACCCCTGCCGTTCCGGCCGCGGTCGCCGGGTTCGCGGCGTCCTGCCCGACCTCCGGGTACATCTCCCAGGGCTACACCCCGGAGCACAACGGCATCGACATCGCCAACGACTACGGCACCCCGATCTACGCGGTCGGCGACGGCCGGGTGCTGGAGTCCGGCTCGGCCCAGGGCTACGGCCAGTGGATCCGGATCCTGCACCCGGACGGGAGCATCACCGAGTACGGGCACATGCAGGAGCGGGACGTCGCCAAGGGCGACCAGGTGACGGCCGGCCAGCTGATCGCCCGGATGGGCGCCGAGGGCGAGTCCAGCGGCCCGCACCTGCACCTGCGGGTCTGGGCCGACGCCGACGCCTCCGTGCGCACCGACCCGATCCCCTACCTCGCGGACCGCGGCGTCACCATGCCCTGCACCCCGGGGACCGGCCCGCGCCCCGCCCCGCCGGTGTATCCGGCGCAAGCGGGGAAGGTGGTGTCGGCGCGGTCGGCGGACGGCCGGCTGGAGGTGTTCGCGGCCGGGGCGAACGGCGTCTCGCACGCCTGGCAGACCGCCGTGAACGGTGCGTGGTCAGACTGGGAGTCCCTGGGCGGCCCGGGCGGAGCCCAGCTCGCCATCGGCGCGAACGCGGACGGCCGCCTGGAGATGTTCGCCCTCAACGGCACCACCCTCCAACACCGCTACCAGCTCCAGCCCTCCGGCAGCTGGTCCGCCTGGGAGGCCTTCGGCGGCGGCGGCACCGACCTCACCGTCGACCACAACCAGGACGGCCGCCTCGAAGTCTTCGCCTCCGGCCCCAAGGGCGTCTTCCACAAGTACCAGACCAACCCCACCACCTGGTCCGACTGGGAACCCACCGGCGGCCCCGCCGACTCCCGACTGACCAGTGAGCGCTCGCCGGACGGCCGGGTGGAGCTGTTCGCGATCAACGGCAGCACGGCGCAGCACCTGTGGCAGACCGGGGTCAACGCCCCGTACGGCCCGTGGGACGCCTTCGGCGGCGGCGGCACCGAGATCGTCGCCACCGCCAACGCCGACGGCCGCATCGAGGTCTTCGGCACCAGCACCGCCGGCGTCTACCACAAGTGGCAGACCGGATTCGCCACCTGGTCCGACTGGGCCTGGCTCAACACCACCGCCGGACCCGCCGTCAACTGAGGCTCGCCGTCAGCGCGCTGCGGACCGGGCCCGTGAGCGGACGCCCTCGTGCTCCCGCTCACGGGCCGTTCCGGCCCCGACCGCACCCGACCGCACCTGACCGAACCCGACCGCACCCGAGAGAACCCGAAAGAACCCGCGCCCGACCGCTCACTGCGCGTACCGCCTGGTCGACCAGCCGTCACGTGGCCTGCGCCACCATACGGTTTATTGTCATGCGCAAAGCGGTAGTGTGCCTCCGACCGGCAACGGTCGGCACACGGAACGGGGAGCGGGGGAGCGGTGCGCGGGACGGAGGAGCGGTGAGCGGGATTCTCGTCCACCTGCCGGAGGGGAACGGCGACGACGCGGTCACCCTGCGGCTCGGTCCGGGAGAGCGGGCGCGGTTCGGCCGCGGGTCCGCCACCACACCGGTGGAACTCCGGCTCGGCGACGCGTCGGTCTCCCGATTGGCCGGCGAGATCCACGCCATCGACGACCACTGGCAGCTGAGCAACCTCAGCAGCACCCACGCCTACCTGGTGGAGAACCCGGAGGGCGCCGGGGAGTACCTGCGGGTGCCGCCGCGACGGATCGGCGCCCCGATCCCGTTCGAGTTCTCCCGGGTGGTGCTGCCCTCCCGGCGTGAAACCCCGTTGTCCTTCCAGGTGTTCGCGCCCGACCACGTCTTCCTGGACCCGCACGCCCGCGGCGCCGGCTCCTGGGAGAGCCGCACCATGACGGCGTACTCGCTGGACGAGACCGCCACCTACTTCCTGGTCCTGGTCGCGCTCTGCGAACCCTGGCTGCGCGACCACTCCCCCGCCGCCGTGCCCACCACGCCCCAGGTGGTCGCCCGGCTGCGCGGCCACCCGGCCTGCGCCCGCCTCACCGCCCGCGCGGTCAGCTCGCACCTCGACTACCTCGCCGACGAGAAGCTCCGCATCGACGTGCCCGACGGCACGTCCCGCGCGGACCGCCGCAGCGGGAAGCGGGAGGCCGTGGTGGGGCTCGCCCTGAAGTTCGGCATCGTCCGCGAGGAGCACCTCGCGCTCCTGCCCCGCCCGGAAACCGCCGAGACCGGCCGGTAGGAAGGGGCGTCGACGGTGAACGACCTGGCTTTCTGCGAGGACGACGAGGCCCTGCTGCCGCCCGGCCACCGGGTCGGCGAGTGGGCCGTCACCGGGCCGATCGGCGAGGGCGGCTGGGCGACGGTCTACGCCGCCCGCCGGGCCGGGCCCGCCGCCCGTCCGAACGGCCCGAACAGCCCGAACAGCCCGAACAGCCCGAACAGCCCGAACAGCCCGAACAGGCTGAGCGGCCCGAGCGGCCCGAGCGGCCCGAGCGGCCCGGCCGGTCCGCATGGTTCCGACCCGGAGAGCGGCGACGGCGGCCTGGACGACACCGTCGCCCTCAAGGTGCTGCCCACCGCCGGCCTCGCCCCGCGCCAGGCCCGCCACATCGCCGAAGCCGCCCGCCGCGAGGCCGAGTTGGCCCGCACCGCCCCGCACCCCCGGCTGGTCCGGCTGCTCGGCACCCTGCCCCTCGCCGCCCCCGACCACCCCGCGCTCGACGGTGCGATCGTGCTGGTCATGGAGCGCGCCCAGGGCACCCTGCGCGACCTGCTCGCCACCGGCGTCGACGAGGCCCGGGCCGGCCGGATCGTCGCCGGCATCTGCGAGGGCCTGGCCCATCTGCACCGCTCCGGCTGGGTCCACACCGACCTCAAGCCCGAGAACGTCCTGATCGGCCGGGACGGCGAGGTCCGCCTCTCCGACTTCGGCCTCGCCATCGAACTCACCGGCACTCACGGCCACTGCGCCCCGATGGGCACTCCCGACTACCTGCCGCCGGAGCGCTGGAAGGAGCCGCTCGGCGAACAGGGCGTCAAGATCCGGCCCACCGCGGACATCTGGGCGCTCGGCATCGTGATCCACGAGCTGTTCGCCGCCGGGGTCCCGCCCTTCCCCGGTGCCACCCCCACCGCCCGCAGCGCCGCCGTCCAGCAGTACGCCGAGGGCCGCGCCGAGCTGCGGCTGTCCCCCGCCGTCCCGCCGTTCTGGCGCGCCCTCGTCGCCGACTGCCTCGCCCCCACCCACGCCGCCCGCGCCCCGCACACCGCCGAGAGCCTGCTCACCCGGATCCGCGCCCACCAGTCCGGCCAGGCCCACCAGTCCGGGCGGGCCCACCAGTCCGGCCGCGCGCTCCGTACCAGCCGCCCGGCCGGACGCCGAGGCCCCCGCCGGCCGGGGCCGCGCGTCGCCCTGCTCACCCTGGCCGGCTGCGCCACCGCCGTCGCCGCCGTCACCGCGGCCGCGCTCTGGCCGAGCCCCGGCCCGGCCGCGCACCCCGCCCGCGTCCGGGTGTTCAACGCCGAACGCGGCTGCCAGGAGCGCACCGACCGCGACCCCCGGTGCAGCCTCGGTCTCGCCGTCGACCCGCTGCGCCCCTACACGGCGGAGAACGTCGTCCCCGTCCGGGTCTGGCACGACGACACCCTCGACGCCGACTGCCAGCTCCCGACCGGCCTGCCGGTCATCGACGAGGAGGACCGCACCTCCACCCTCTGGTACCGCGTCCGCCTCCCCGACCGCACCACCGCCTGGCTCCCCGCCGTCCGCACCAGGGACCGCCCGGTGCTCGCCCGCTGCCCCTGAGACCGGGCCGCCCCGGACCTGGCCACCGGGGCGTGGGTCTCCGGATGTTTCCGGATTCACCGCCCGCACGGCCGCGGTTAGCGTGACGACGGCGTCCGCCGGAGCGGCCGGCCGGCCCGGAGTCCAGGGAGCAGCGATGCCCGTCACCGCCACCGCCGTCCGACCGAGCGCCGCCGGGCTCGGGCGCCAGGAGCGCGAGGTGCTCCACGCGGTCGGCTGCGGGCTGAGGGACGACGAGATCGCCGCCGCCCTCGACCTCCCCGAGGAGACCGTGGCCGGGGTCCTCGCGCGGATCCTCGGGCAGCTCGGGCTGCGCGACCGGGCCGCCGCCATCGTCCACGCCTTCGACTGCGGTCTGGTCGCCCCCGGGCGCGGCCCGCGCACCGGGGCGGTGCGCCCGCTGCCGCGCGGCGCCGGCTGCCGGCCGGCCGGGCCGAGGGTGCGGATCTCCGTCCTGGGACCGCTGCGCGCCTGGCGGGACGGACGGCCGCTGGACCTCGGCCACCTGCGCCAGCGGGCCGTCCTGGCGGCGCTGGCGCTGCGCGCGGGACGCACCGTCAGCCGGCAGGACCTGCTGGACGGGGTGTGGGGGGCGGAACCGCCGGTCACCAACGTGGTGCCGGTGCACATCTACCGGCTGCGCAAGAGCCTGCGGATCGGGGACGCCCCGGACTCGGTGATCGAGCGCGACGGGTGCGGCTACCGGCTCGCTCCCGGCGCGGCCCACGTGGACCTGGCCCGGATGGAGCGGCTGGTCGCCGACGCCGGTGCGGCCCACCGGTCGGGCGACCCGGCCGAGGCGGTCCGGCTCTGCTCCCGGGCGCTCGGCCTCTTCCGCGGCGAGCTGCTGGCCGGGCTGCCCGGCCCGCTCGCCGAACTGGAGCGGCTGCGCCTGACCGAACGCCGGATCGCCGTCGCCCAGCGGAAGCTGGAGTGGCAGCTGCTGCTGGGCCAGGACGCCGAGGCGGCCGCCGAGCTGTTCGCGCTGTCCGCGGAGCACCCCCTGAACGAGCCGGTGGCCGCGCTGCTGATGCGCGCGCTGTACCGGGGCGGCCGGCAGGCCGACGCGCTGGCCGTGTACGACCGCACCCGACGACGGCTGGCCGAGGACCTGGGGGTGCCGCCGAGCCGGCTGCTGCGGCGCACCTGCCGGTTGATCCTGAGCGGCGACGAGGCCGGGCTCGGCCTCGCCGGAGCGGCCCGCCGAGGCCTGCGGGTGCCCTGAGACGGACGGCGCGCCGGGGCGCGCGGACGCACCGAGACGCGCGGACGCGCCGGAGCTCCTGGTCGGAGTTCCGGCGCGCCCTGGCGGTCCGGCCCTTGGCCTCAGTCGATCGGGCCTCAGCCCAGGACCTTGACCTCCAGCGCCGGCGAGGCCGCGATCTGGTCCTCGGTGTACCGTTCGGTCACCCACCGGCCCGCCGAGAACAGCTTCGTCTGGTCGGCGTAGTGCGGCGAGGTCGGGTCGGCCGACTGGGAGTAGGCCAGCACCGAGGCGGCCTGCGGCGGCCCGTCGGCGGTGAACCGCACCTGCTGGACGAAGCTGGAGCCGAAGACGATGTCCGGCTTGCCGTCGACCGTGCCGGGCGTGACGAAGTTCAGCACGCCCAGTTCGTGGAGCGACCCGTGGATCGGGATCTGCTCGCCGTTGCGGGTGACCTTCTGGACGTCCGACAGCGCGGCGTTCAACGGGATGCCGGCGTTGCGCAGCGCGAGCACCGCCCGGCCGAACGCGTCGCGGACGGCGGAGCTCCCCGGGTCCAGCGAATTGGGCGTGTGCACCGGGTCGTTGGGGTCGAAGGGGACCTTCCACGGCAGCTTCTCGATCGCCTGGCCGTTGGTCAGGAAGTACCAGTAGTTCTCGAACAGCCAGGACCCGCGGCTGTCCGCGGTGAACGCGTGGTCCTTCCAGGCGGCCAGGACGGGACACGCCTCGCTCACGTTGACCAGGTTGCCGTCCACCAGGATGAGCCCGAAGAGCTGGCTCCGGCACATGGACACCGTGGCGTCGAGGGCCAGGTCGGCCGCCCGGCTGTGGTCGGCGAAGAGCAGCTGCTGCATGGTCTCGGGGGTGAAGCCCTTGCCCGGCAGGCCGTCGGTGCCGGAGATCCGGTTCTGCGCGGTCAGGACCAGCTCCTGGGTGCGCAGCGACCGGGGCGCCGCGGTGTCGCCCATCACCCGGGGGAAGGACAGCGGCTGCTCGGGGTTGGCCAGCCAGGCGCTGTCGTTGGCGTTGCCCACGAAGTCGGAGCGGATCAGCCGCGGTTGCTTGTGCGGGTCCAGGAGCCCCGGCGCGACGGCGTTGGGGTCGTCCGGCCAGTCGCACGCGCTGCGCTTGCCGTCGAAGATGGAGATCGGCGGCACGTTGGGCAGTCGCAGCCCCTGGTTGAACAGCAGTTGGCCGGTCATGGTGAGGCAGGACTGCGCGTGCTCGTCGGTGATGTTCGGGGTGGCCTGGATGTCCGCGTACAGCGCGTCGCCCTTGCGGTCGGCGGCCACGGTGTTGAAGAACGGCACGCCCTCGGTGGTCTCCAGGGTGGTCACCACGTCGTGGACGTCCTTGGCCTGGTCGAGGTGGAACCAGGTGTTCAGGGCCCGCAGGTTGTCCATGTCGGCGTCGCGCACCGCGTGCGCGCTCACCACCCAGGGCAGCGGGACGCCCTGCACCGACGTGGTGATCGGGCCGTAGCGGGTGGACCACAGCGTCCTGGTGACCCGCCCGAGCGAGCCGTCCGGGTTCAGCACGTCGACGCCGACCTGCTGCGAGGTCATCGGCTGCCAGGTGCCGTCCACCAGGTAGTCGGTGGGGTGCAGCGGGTCCACCTGGACGTCGAACAGCCCGAACGGGGCGACGGTGGCGACGGTGTGGCTCCAGGCCACGTCGTCGGTGTGCCCGATGTTCACGGCGGGGAGCCCGAGCAGGCTGGCGCCGGAGACGTTGACCCTGCCGGGGATGGTCAGCTGGCTCTGCCACATCCGGTTCTTGCCCTGCCACGGGAAGTGCGGGTTGGCCAGCAGCATGGCGGTGCCGGTGCCCGCGGCCACGCCCTGCGCGCCGACCGCCAGGGCGTTGCTGCCCATGCTCTGCTGCCGGGCGGCGGCCATCGCGTCGCGGATCTTCGCCGCGGTCTCCTCGGGCGTGGCCGCCGGCGGCGGGGCGGCCGCGGCGACCGCGGGTGCGGCGTTCACCTCGCCGTCCAGCAGCGGGTCGGCGCTGCCCATGATGATCTCGGCGTGCGCGTGCCGGTAGACGTCCAGTTCGGTGATCGGCCGCACCCAGGCCGCGCCGCGGCAGGCCGGGTCGGAGAGGTTGTTCACGCCGGTCTCGGCCAGGTACCGGTTGTAGCCCCGGACGTAGCCGCGGATGCCCTCCTTCACCTCCGGCTCCGGCCCGTGGGGGGCGGGCTGGTCGATCAGCCGCTCCACCACCCGGTTGTCGTTGATCCGCTGGAAGTACAGGTCGCTGTTGAGGTTGCTGGTGGTGTTCTGGTGCTCCCCGGGGCTGGCCTTGCCGTCCGGCCCCAGGTAGCGGGAGCGCTGGGCGTTGACCATCAGGTAGGTGTCGGCCAGGGTGCAGATGTTGTCCTTGGCCGCGGCGTAGCCGTACCCCTCCCCGAGCCCCGCCCAGTCGGAGGCGATGATGTGCGGGATCCCGTACTCGGTGTAGCGGATCGTCGGCTTGTCCGGCCCCGCCGCCCTCGCCGCCCGTGCGGCCGACGGTGCCGCGGCGGGCGGTCCGGCGGCCGCCGTGGTGCTCAGCAGCGCCACCGCGGCCATGACCGCGACCGGCAGCCTCGCGGTGAGTCTCCTCCGTGCCATCGGGCCGTCCTTCCCTGCGCTCGACATTCTTGTCTGAACGCGGTCACCCTACGGAGGGGCGATGACAGGGCGATGAAACGGGCCCGCTGCGGGCCGGCCCGGCCGGACCGCCGCCCGTCGGCGGCCGGGTGCGCCCGGCCGCCGACGGGTTCGACGCCTGGCTACGCGGGGTACCAGGCGCCGTTGTACCACTGCTCGTTGGCGCTGTCGTTGTGGTGGTCCATGTTGAAGTCCTCGGGGTAGTTCCGGACGTGGTTGTTCGGGTAGGTCCAGATGCCCGCGGACTCGTCGCAGACGTAGTCCCAGTGGCAGATCGTCTTGACCGGGACGGTGCCGAAGTTCCGGTCCGCCCCGGCGAGCGGGGCCCCGATGATGCCGCCGAACGGCACCGCGCCGCCGTTGGCCCCGGGAGGGCCCTGGCGCTTGGGGTCCGCGACGAGGATGGCGTTGACGTTGTCGAAGGTCCGCCAGTTCTCGCTGACCCAGACGTGCACCACCCCGGCCCCCAGGGAGTACCCGGCCATCTTGACGTGCTGCCACGGGCACGCGGCGCGCTGGTCGCGGACCAGGCGGTTCAGCTCGTTGACGCCCGCCCGGGTGCTCGCCCCGTTGGGGATCTGGGTGGGGTACCCGACGTGCTGCTGGATGTTGCCGTAGAAGCCGTCGTTGTTCCACGAGCTGCCGGTGCCCCCGACGACGATCGTGTAGGTGCCCTCGCACGGGGCCGTCACCCGCTGGACGGCCGCCTCCGCCGTCGCCCCCTGCGCCGCGGTCAACCCGACGGTCAGCAGGAGCCCGGCCGTCGCGGCCGCGATCCTTCGTCCTCGCATGCGTTCCTCCCGACACGGTCGGCCCGCGCGCCCGCCCTCCGACGCGGCGCGCACTCGGCCGAGTTCTGCCGACCACCGTGACAGCGGGCGATGACAAGCCGATGAAGCCCGTCGCCACGCGGAGCCCGGCCTCCTGACTGACCGTCAACCCCGGTGCATGACAACCGAGTCGAGCCCAGGGCGCTGCGCTCCGGAGTCGACCGACGAGGGAGCGCACTGTCGACACATCTTGAACGCAGTACTCTCGCGGGCCCCCGCACGGTACGCCTCGCGGGCCGACCGACCGCATCGGCCGTACGCCCCGTACGCATCCCGCCACCGAGGGTGCCCGCCCAGCTCGCTGGGCATGCGCGTCTCCCACACGGCACGCGGGCGGCGGGGCCTGGCCGAGCGGCCCGGCGGGGCCTTCGCACCCCGGGGGACCCTCCGGGCAGTGCGTTCAGGAAGATAACGAATAGGACCCGCATTGCCTCGTCTTGGATTTACTTCTTGACTCAATCCGGCCCCGGAGGGTTGACTCCCTCCCACTCCGCCGCACCGTCGCGGCGACGTCAGGGAGGCACCCCCACATGAACGCAATGATGCGTCGCGCCGTCATCGCCACGGCGGCCGTCTCGATGGCCCTGTCCATGGCCGCGTGCGGCAAGGCCGGCGGCGACAAGAAGGACTCCGCCGCCTCGGGCGACACCAAGTCCATCGGTCTGCTGCTGCCCGAGAACGCGTCCTCGACCCGCTACGAGTCCTTCGACCGCCCGTTCATCGAGGCCAAGGTCAAGGCGCTGTGCGCGGACTGCAAGGTGCTCTACAACAACGCCGAGGGCAGCGCCGCCAAGCAGAAGCAGCAGTTCGACACCCTGATAGCCCAGGGCGTGAAGGTCATCGTGCTGGACGCCTTCGACGCCACCTCCACCCAGTCCTGGGTCAAGGAGGCCGCCGACAAGGGCGTCAAGGTCGTCGCCTACGACCGCCTGGCCACCGGCCCGGTCGCCGCCTACGCGTCCTTCGACAACGAGAAGGTCGGCGAGCTCCAGGGCCAGGCCCTGGTCGACGCCCTCGGGGGCAAGGCCGCCGACGCCAACATCGTCATGATCAACGGCGACGACGCGGACCCGAACGCCGGTCAGTTCAAGGCTGGCGCGCACAAGGTGCTCGACGGCAAGGTCAAGAAGGTCGTCTACGAGCAGTCCGGCGAGTGGAAGCCCACCGTGGCCGGCCAGAAGATCGGTGCCGCGATCACCCAGCTCGGCAAGGACGGCTTCCAGGCCGTCTACTCGGCCAACGACGGCATGGCCGGCGCCATCATCACCCAGCTGCAGGCCGCGGGCATCAAGGTCCCCGTCGGCGGCCAGGACGCCGGCCTCGACGCCGTCCAGCGGATCGTCAACGGCGACCAGGCGTACACCATCTACAAGGCGTACAAGCCGCTCGCCGACAGCGCCGCCGAGCTGGCCGTCGACCTGCTCCAGGGCAAGGACATCAAGTCCGTCGCCACCGCGAGCGTCGACAGCGCCACCGACAAGGGCATCCCGGCCAAGCTGCTCGACCCGAAGATCGTCACCAAGGCCAACATCAACGACACGGTCATCGCCGACGGGCTCTACAAGGCCGCCGACATCTGCACCGCGGACTACGCCGCCGCCTGCGCCGCCGCCGGCCTGAAGTAACCGCCGGCCCGACCCGGCAGCGTGCGGGGCGGAGCTCCCCACCTCCCCGGGGAGCACCGCCCGCACCGCGCGGCAGGCCCCACCCGGCCGCCCGCCACCCCCTTTCGACGCTCACCCGCCCGCGCCCCGCCACGGCGCGCGGGCCAGCCCGGCCGCCCACCCACCATCACGGCGCGCACGGGAAGAAGGAGATGGTTCACGTGACAGGCGCACCCGTACTGGCGTTGCGCGGGATCTCCAAGCGCTTCGGCGCCGTCCAGGCACTGACCGACGTGCACCTGGAGGTACACGCCGGCGAGGTGGTCGCCCTGGTCGGCGACAACGGCGCCGGCAAGTCCACGCTGGTGAAGACCATCGCCGGCGTCCACCCGATCGACGAGGGCACGATCGAGTGGGAGGGCGAGCCGGTCACGATCGGCCGGCCGCACGACGCCCAGAACCTCGGCGTCGCCACCGTCTACCAGGACCTCGCGCTCTGCGACAACCTCGACGTGGTCGGAAACCTCTTCCTCGGGCGCGAGTTGAGGCGCTACGGCACCCTCGACGAGGTCGCCATGGAGAAGCGCGCCCGCGAACTGCTCGACACCCTCTCCATCCGCATCCCGAGCGTGCGCATCCCCATCGCCGCCCTCTCCGGCGGCCAGCGCCAGGTGGTGGCGATCGCCCGCGCCCTGGTCGGCGACCCCAAGATCGTCATCCTGGACGAGCCCACCGCCGCCCTCGGCGTCGAGCAGACCGCCCAGGTCCTCGACCTCGTCGAGCGCCTGCGCGACCGCGGCCTCGGCGTCATCCTGATCAGCCACAACATGGCCGACGTCAAGGCCGTCGCGGACACCGTCGCCGTGCTGCGCCTGGGCCGCAACAACGGCGTCTTCGAGGTGGCCGGCACCTCGCACGAGGAGATCATCTCCGCCATCACCGGCGCCACCGAGAACGCCGTCACCCGGCGCCAGGCCCGACTCGCGGAGGACGCGAAGTGACCACCGAACAGACCACCCCGGACACCCCCGAGGCGTCCCCGGCGTCGGCCGCCCCCGCCGTGGACCCCCGCCTGCTCGTGCGCGAGGCCGGATTCGCCGGCTACCTCGCCGAGTTCAAGCGGAAGATGAAGAACGGCGACCTCGGCTCGGTGCCCGTCGTCCTCGGCCTGATCCTGATCGGCGCCATCTTCCAGGGCATCACCGGCGACTTCCTCAACGCCGACAACCTCACCAACATCACCAAGTGGATCGCCGGCCCGGGCCTGATCGCCGTCGGCATCGTCTTCGTCCTCCTGCTCGGCGAGATCGACCTCTCCCTCGGCTCGGTCTCCGGCGTCTCCGCCGCGATCGCCGCCGTCCTGTCCGTCCGCTCGGGTTACAACGAGTGGGTGGCCTGCCTCATCGCGATCGCCGCCGCCGTCGCCATCGGCGCCCTGCACGGCTTCTTCTTCGCCAAGATCGGCGTCCCGGCCTTCGTGGTCACCCTCGCCGGCCTGCTCGCCTGGAGCGGCCTGCAGCAGTACGTCCTCGGCGACAAGGGCACCGTCAACGTCGTCAACGACGGCGTGCTCGCCAACCTGGACACCTACTTCCTCGGCGACGGCGACGTCGCCTTCACCTGGGGCCTCGCCGTCCTCGGCATCGCGCTCTTCGCCGCCGGCCAGCTCCTGGACGCCCGCCGCCGCACCGCCGCCGGCCTCGCCGCCCGCCCGACCAGCGAGATCGCGCTGCGCGTCGGCGTCATCGCCGTCATCGCGCTGGCCGCGGCGTACGAGCTCAACCAGGACCGCGGCCTGCCGCTGCCGCTGCTGGTCTTCCTGTCCGTCGTCGTCATCACCGACTTCGTGCTGCGCCGCACCAGCTACGGCCGGCAGATCTTCGCCGTCGGCGGCGGCGTCGAGGCCGCCCGCCGCGCGGGCATCAACGTCGACTGGGTGCGGATCTCGGTCTTCATGATCTCCGCCGGCATGGCCGCCCTCGGCGGCCTGTTCATCGCCTCCCAGCAGGGCTCCGCGGACAAGCTGCTCGGCGGCGGCAACGTCCTGATGAACTCCATCGCCGCGGCCGTCATCGGCGGCACCAGCCTGTTCGGCGGGCGCGGCAAGACCTGGTCGGCGCTGCTCGGCATCCTGGTCATCCAGTCGATCATCACCGGCCTCGACCTGGTCCACGTCAACCAGTCCGTCCAGTACATGATCACCGGCGCCGTCCTGCTCGCCGCCGTCGTGCTGGACTCGGTCTCCCGCCGCACCCGCAAGTCCGCGGCCCGCTGACCGACGCGCACCCGCCCGCCGGGCCCCTCGGCCGCCGTCCCACCCGGGACGGCGGCCGAAGCCGTTCCGGCCGGCGCGTGCGCACTGCCCGCAGGCCGGCCGGGGGCGCACCGGTCCCGTCCTGGCCCACGCCCGCCGGGGGGGGTTGACCGGCCGCCCCGACCGGGCCCTACGGTAGGCGGCATGACGAACTCGGGGACCCCGGACAGCGACAAGACCGACGTCCGGATCAGCATCTTCGGTGGCAACCGCCTCGCGGGCCACGAGATCCACAGCCGCACCGTGACCGCCTCGCTCATCGGCGGCGCCGACATCGACCTCACCGACGTGGACCTCCCCGACGGCGCCGAACTGCGGATCACCAAGCTCAGCCTGATCGGCGGCGTCAAGCTGCGGGTCCGCCCGGACGTCCGGGTGGTCGTCGGCGGCATCCGCCTCGGCGGCGTCAGCGACGACGGCCCCAGCCGCCCCGGCGGCCCGACCGTCCACGTCGCCGCCTGGGGCCTCCTCGGCGGCGTCAGCGTCCTCCGCGACTGACACCCCCACCCCACCACCGCTGCGGGCCCCCGGAACTCCCGGGCCCCGTAGCGCCCGTGTCCGCTCACGCATCGCCCCGCCTCCGACGGCGGCGGGCGGGCAGCACGCGCGCCGCCCCACACCCGTACCGCCCCGCCTCAGGCGGCCGCGCGGGCGGCGAGGTGGTCGAGGGCGAGGGCGATCGCGCCGTGGAGGGAGGCGTCGGCGGTGAAGTGGGCGGGCAGGACGGCCGGGGGGAAGGGGACGGCGCGGGCGAGGCGGGCGGTGAGGGCGGGGAGGATCGCCGCTGCGGCGGCCATCATGCCGCCGCCCACCACGATCCGCTCCGGGTCCACCAGGACGGCCATGTTGGCGACGGCCGTCGCGAGGGTGTCGAGGGCCTCCGCGGCGATCCGCCGGGCGGCCGGGTCCTCACTTGTGAAGAGGCGTTCCGCGGTGAGCTCCTCGCCGAGTTCGGCGGCGCTGCGCGCGCCGAGGGCCTTGCCGCCGACGAGTTCCTCCAGCGGCGCGTGGCCGTCGGCGAAGACCGCGCCGGGGGTGCCGGCCGGGTGCCCGGGGTCCAGGTAGGCGATCTCGCCGGCCGCCCGGTGGGCGCCGTCGAGCACCCGGCCGCCGATGGTGAGTGCGGCGGCGATCCCGGTGCCGAGGCTGAGGTAGATCCCGGGGTCGGCGTCGCGCAGGGCGCCGAGGCGCAGTTCGGCGAGGGCGCCGGCCCGGACGTCGTTGGCCACCGCGACGGCGTCCACGCCGAGTTCGCGCGCGAGCCGGTCCGCGAGGGCGAGCCCCTCCCAGCCGGGCAGGTTCGGGGTGAGCAGGATCCGGTCCGGTTGGATCACTCCGGGGCTGACGGCCGCGTGGGCGGCGACCGGGAGGCCGAGGGCGCCCAGGGCGTGGTCGGCGAGGTCGCGGGCGACCGCGCCGGCGCGGGCGAGGATCTGCTCGGGGCCCTGCGCGGCCCGGGTGGCGAGGCGGATCCGCCGCAAGGGGGTGCCGGTGGAGTCGGCGAGTGCGACCTCGGTCTTGGTTCCGCCGAAGTCGATGCCGATGACGGCGAGGTCGGCGCGGGCGAGGTCGGCGCGGGCGAGGTCGGCGCGGGCGAGGTCGGCGCGGGCGAGGTCGGCGCGGGCGAGGTCGGCGCGGGTGACGGCGAGATCGGCGCGGGCCTGCGGGCGGGGGTCGACGGGGTCGGTGCGCACGGCGGAGTCCTCGGGTGTGGCCGGTCGGCGGGCGGGTGGCGGTGCGGCGCCTCCGGCCCGCCGGCCGGCGGTCAGGGGTGGACGGACGGGTGGCTACCCGGCGTCCGTGGTCATGGCGTTCGTGGTCACGGCGTCGGCGCGCTGGGCGTCCAGGAACTCCTCGCGGATCTCCTTCGGCCCGAACGGCCAGGCGCCTTCGACCTTCGACCAGACCAGGTAGGCCAGGCCGCCGAGGGCGACCCAGGCGAGCGACCACTCGATCGGGTGGACGCCGTCGTTGGCCTTGTCCGCGTAGCCGTAGATGACCAGCCAGCCGACGGCGGCGACGACGCTCGGCAGCGGGTAGAGCACCATCCGGTACGGGCGGGCGAGGTCGGGCTGGCGCTTGCGGAGCACCGTGACGGCCGCGATCTGGGCGAGCGCCTGGACGAGCACCATGACGCTGGTCAGCAGGGCGATCAGGATGCTCAGCGGCGGGTGCGCGGAGGAGCTGCCGATGTGCCGGGCGAACAGGAAGCCCGCGGCGGTGACGGTGCCCATGGCGACCAGGCCGAGGACCGGGAAGCCGTGGCGGGGGTGGAGTCTGGCGAAGGAGCGGAAGAACATCCCGTCGCGGGCCGCGTCGTACGGCACCCGGGAGCCGCCGAGCAGGCCGGTGAGGACGGAGGCGAAGGCGGTGACCAGGATCAGCGCGGTGACGGTGTCGGCGGCGCCCTTGCCCCAGGTCCGTTCCAGCACCGCCGAGGCGACCGACTTGGAGGCCGCGTTCTCCGGGTCGAGCATGTCCTGCCAGTGGACCACGCCGAGGACGCCGATCTGCATGAGCAGGTAGATGCCCATGATGGCGGTGATCGAGAGGATGATGGCGCGCGGCATGACCCGGCCGGGGTCCTTGATCTCGGCGCCGAGGTAGGAGGCGGTGTTGTAGCCGAGGTAGTCGTAGATGCCGATGGTCAGGCCGGCGGCGAAGCCGATCCAGAACCGGCCGTGGGCGGGCTCGATGGCGTGGGCGGGCCAGGTGAAGGCGAGCGAGGGGTGGAAGTCGGTGAAGGAGGCGAGGATGACCGCCCCGACCGAGACGATCATCACGGCCCACATGGCGACCGTGATCCGGCCGACGGACTCGACCCGGCGCCACAGCAGCAGCACGACCAGGGCGAGCACGGCGAGGCCGACCGCGTCCCCCTGGCCGGTCGTCATGCCCGGCCACAGGTAGGCCAGGTACTGCACCAGGCCCTGGACCCCGGTGGACATGATCAGCGGGATGAAGAGCATCGCCGTCCAGACGAACAGGAACGGCATCAGCCGGCCGGTGCGGTACTGGAAGGCCTCCCGCAGGTAGACGTAGGTGCCGCCGGCGCCGGGCAGCGAGGCGCCGAGCTCGGCCCAGACCAGGCCGTCGACGAGGGCGAGCAGCGCGCCGGCGATCCAGCCGATGACGGCCTGCGGACCGCCGAAGGCGGTGACCATCAGCGGGATGGTCACGAACGGTCCGATGCCGCACATCTGGCTCATGTTGATCGCGGTGGCCTGGAAGAGGCCGATTCTTCGGGTGAAGCCTGAGGACACGGGTGGCTCCGGGGTGTGGGGGCGGGCGCGCGGCGGTGCGGCGCGGGATCAAGTTAAGGAACGTAACTTAATCCGTCAAGGGAGTGCGCACGCTCCGGACGGCCGGGCGGCCGGGCGGCCGGGCGGCCCGCCGACGCCTCCGCCACGCCCGTCCGCCATGCCCGTCCGCCCCACTCGCCCGGCGCGGCCCGCTCGACCCGCTCGACCCGCTCGCTCGCCCGGGGCGCCCGTCAGCCCCGCTCGGCCGTGAGCAGCGCCGCCAACTCCTCGGCCAGCCGGGCGGCGTGGCCGCGGCGGCGACGGGAGAGGGCGAGGCCGAGGTGGCGGCGGGGGCTCGGCTCGGCCAGCGGGAGCGCCACCAGCTCCGGGTGCCCGGTCAGCCCGATCTCGGGGATCAGAGCGATGCCGATCCCGGCGTGGACCAGCGACTGGGCGAAGTCGTAGTCCGTCGCGGTGCAGGACACGCGCAGCTCGACGCCGGCCAGGTCGGCGTGGCGGGCCAGCTGGGCGGCGGACTTGTGGCAGCCCAGGATCCAGCGCTGGTCGGCGAGTTCGGCCAGGTGCGGGGGCTCGGGGCGCTCCCGGTGGCGGGCCGCCGCCGGGTGGCGGCGCGGCAGCACGACCCGCAGCGGGTCCTCGCCGAGCGGCGTCCAGTCCAGGCCGGAGCGGTCGCCGGGCCGGGCGGGGGGCGGGCCCTCCAGGTGGTAGGCGAGGGCCAGGTCGGCCCGCCCCTCGCGGACGGCCGGCAGGCTCTCCTCGGGTTCCGCCTCCAGGACGGTCAGCTCCACCTCCGGGTGCCGGGCCACGAACTCGGCCAGGGCGGGCGGCAGCAGGCGCCGGCCGGCGCTGGCGAAGGTGGCGACGGTGAGCGCGGTCCGCTCGGCGGTGAGCCGCTCGATCCGCTGCTGGGTGTCGACCAGTTCGGCGGCGATCGCGTCGGCGGCCTCCACCAGCAGGCGGCCGGCGTCCGTGAGCGTCACCCCGCGCGTGGAGCGTTCCACCACGGGCGCGCCGAGGCTCCGCTCCAGCGCCGCGATCTGCTGGGACACGGCCGAGGGGGTGCAGTGCAGCACCGTGGCCGCCTGGTTGAAGCTGCCGCGGCGGGCCACCTCGCGCAGCACCGCCAACCGCTGGACGTCGATCAACAGTTCTCCTTATGACAGGCTCCTCTGATCGACACTACCGCTGAAGATCACGGCGCGGCAGGCTGATCAGCGGGAACGGAGCGGAAACGCTCGGCGACGGACCGGGAAGGGGCCGACCAGCATGGACGTCTGCGTGATCGGAGGGAGCCGCTACTTCGGGCGGCGGCTGATCGGGGAACTGCGGGAGGGCGGAGCGGCGGTGACGGTCCTCAACCGGGGTTCGAGGCCCGCACCGCCGGGCGTGACCCACCTGCGCGCCGATCGCGACGACGAGGGGGCGCTGCGTGCCGCGCTGGCCGGCCGCCGCTTCGACGCCGTCATCGACCAGGTCTGCTACACCCCGCGCCAGGCCGCCGTGGCCGCCCGGGTCCTCGCCCCGCTGACCGACCGCTACCTGCTGACCTCCACCGTGGAGGTCTACGCCGACCTCGGCCGCCCGGGCGGTCCGGCCCTGCCGGAGTCGGCCTTCGACCCGGCCACTCACCCGGTGGACCTCGACCTCCCGTGGGAGGACGGCGAGTTCCTGGAGGCGCAGTACGGCGAGGGCAAGCGTCAGGCGGAGGCGCTGCTCACCCGGGAGGCCGCCGTCGACCTCGTCACCGTCCGCACCGCGCACGTCCTCGGCGGCGCCGACTTCACCGGACGACTGGCGCACTACGTGGAGCGGATCGAGCGCGGCCTGCCGGTGGCCGTCCACGCGGCGCCGCAGCCCGCCTCCTTCGTCCACGCGCCGGAGATCGCCCGCTTCCTGGCCTGGGCCGCCGCGGGGGAGTTCACCGGTCCGGTCAACGCGGCCGCCCACGGCACGCTGGACGCCCGGGAGTTGTGCGCCGCGATCGGCCGTACGGTCGGCGCCGAACCGATCCTGACCGTCGGCCCGGGCGAGGCGCCCTCGCCGTTCTCCTTCGAGCGCGCCTACCCGATGGACACCGCCCGGGCCGCCGCCCTGGGCTTCCGCTTCTCCCCGGTCGCCGACTGGCTGCCGCGGGCCGTCCAGGAGGTCCGGGCATGACCACCGGAACGCACCCGGCGACGGGCCCCGCGGCGCGCACGGTCGGCGGCATCGCCGTGGGCGCCGTCGGGCTCGGCGCGATGCCCCTCTCCGTCGAGGGACGGCCCGACCGCGAGCAGGCCGTCGCCACGGTCCACGCGGCGCTCGACGCGGGCGTGCGGCTGATCGACACCGCCGACTCCTACCACTGGCACGCCGGCGAACTCGGCCACAACGAACGGCTGGTCGCCCGCGCGCTGGCCACCTACGGCCACGGCGCGCAGGAGGTGCTGGTGGCCACCAAGGGCGGCCGGGGGCGCCCCGGCGACGGCTCGTGGACGGTCGACGGACGCCCGGACCACCTGCGCCGCGCGGCCGAGGCCTCGGCGGCCCGGCTCGGCGTGGAGTCGGTCGGCCTCTACCAGCTGCACAAGCCCGACCCGGCCGTCCCCTTCGCCGACTCGGTGGGCGCCCTGCGCGACCTCGCCGACGCCGGCACGATCCGCCTGGTCGGGCTGTCCAACGTGGACCGCGCGCAGATCCTGGCGGCCCGGGAGATCCTCGGCTCCCGGCTGGTCTCGGTGCAGAACCGCTACTCCCCCGCCCACCGCGACACCCGCGACACCCTGGAGCTGTGCACCGAGCTCGGTCTGGCCTTCCTGCCGTGGAGCCCGCTCGGCGGCATCTCGCTCAGCGCGGTCGACGACCCGGGCGCCGCCGCACCGCCGCCCGACACCCCCTTCCACGCCCTGGCCCGCGCCCGCGGCGTCAGCCCCCAACGGGTCTGCCTCGCCTGGCACCTGGCGCAGTCCCCGGTCGTCGTCCCGATCCCGGGCGCGCGCCGCCCGGCCTCGATCCGCGACTCGGCCGCGGCGGCCGCCCTCGCCCTGACGCCGGACGAACTCGCCACGCTGGACGGCTCCTAGCCGCTCACCACGGGATCCGGCGGCGGTCGCGGAAGAAGCCCCCGGTGGGACCGCCCTCCGGCAGGAGGGCCGACCGGACCACCGTGTCGGCGCCCTGCTCCACGCTCAGCGGGGCCCGGGCCGCCCATGTCGGTCCGGACCCGGCCCGGGCACACCGCGTCGACCTCGACGGCCGCCGGGAGGCCGAGGGCGTGCCCGCGGCGGAGGTCCGCGGACCCTTCGTCAGCCCTGGTACTGGGCGACGATCCTGGTGAACTCGTAGGGCGACTGCGCGACGCCGCTGCAGGCGTCGGCGTCCGCTCCGGAGCCGCAGGCGCGGTCGCGGTTGACGGCCCAGAAGGCGAAGCGGGCGAGGTGGTGCTGCTTGGCGTACCCGAGGATGGTGCGGAAGTCGCCGGTGGTGACGGTCTCCCCCGCCTCGTCGGTGTTGCCGTTCATGGAGGAGACGCCGATGTGGCGGTACGCCGCGTCGTCGCTGTAGCCGTAGGCGCTCTTCACGGCCGCCTTCAGCCCTTCCAGGGCGCCGACCGTCGCCTGGCCCATGCTGCCGCTGTGGCCGCCGAAGTCGAAGGGCATCACCACCCAGCCGTCGTTCGCCAGGCCGGCGGCCGCGCCCCGCTTGATCAGGTCCTTGCCGGTGGCGTCCGGACCACTCGGGGTGGTGCCCAGGGTGACGTAGGTGACGAGGCCGGGGTTCCTGCTCTTGACGATCTTCAGGGCGTCCACCACCCGCTGGCGGACCGTCGCGTTGCCGAACTCGGTGTTCTCGATGTCGATGTCGAGCGCCTTCAGCCTGTAGGCGTCGATCACCTTCTGGTACGCCCCGGCGAGCGCGCTCGCGCTGGAGCACTTCTCGCCGAGCTTGTTCCCGCTCCATCCGCCGACCGAGACCACGACGTCGCCGCCGGCCGCCCGGATCGACGTGATCGCGGCCTCGTCGGAGCCGCCGGTGAGCGGCCGGCTGCCGTCCCACTTCGGGTTGCACCCGCCGTCGGAGAGGACGAACGCCAGGGTGAACCACTTCACGCCGGCGGCCTTCATCACGTCGGTCGGCTTCTGCGGGTTGCCCCAGCCGAGGTACTCGTACGGCGCGGCGGCCATCCCGGGCACGGCCGCCGTGGAGGCCGCGGCGGAGGGGGCCGCGGAGGTGGAGGTCGCGGGCGCCAGCAGCAGCCCGGCCGGGCCGAGGGCGGCGGCGAGCAACGGGGCGGTGAGACGGACTCCGGTGGTCTTGCGCATGCCAACTCACTTTCGTCGATCCTGTGGAACCGGGGAGCGGTGACGGCAGGTCAGGGAGGCGGGAGCCGTCTCACAGGATCGGGGCAGCGGACCCCGGGGTCAATGGCTTTCGTTAGGAAAGTTTCCCAATGGTCCGTCGGGGACGGCCCGGGGTGCGACCGGACCGCCCCGGGAGACCGCGGCGCGCCGCGGCTCAGAGCCGCGGCGTGCGGTGGAGGGAGATCAGCAGCCGCCACACCTGGTGGGCGACCCGCTCCGGGGCGGCCTCGATCCGGCCGTGCAGCCAGTCCGCGAGCACCCCGGTGAAGGTACCGGCCACCGCGGCGGCCACCAGCTCGGGCTCCGGGGCGCCCGCGAGGGCCCGCTCGGTACGGCTGCGCTCCCGCAGGTCACGGGTGAGCACCAGGCCGAGCGGACCGCCGCCGCCCGGGGCCAGCAGGGTCCGGTAGAGCGCGGCGCGCGGCACCAGGTCGGCGAAGAACCCGGTGAGCGCGGGCGGCGGGGCGTCCGGGTCCGGCAGGCCGCGCCAGGCGTGCAGCGCGTCCACGGCGTCGCGGACCACGTCGGCGCAGGCGTCCACCGCCAGCGCCTCCAGGTCCGGGTAGTGGACGTAGAAGGTGGCCCGGCCGACTCCCGCCCGACGCACCAGCGCGGCGACGTTGACCTCCGCCAGCGGACGCTCGGCGCACTCCTCCAGCAGCGCCCGGCGCAGCCTGGCCCGGGTGCGCTCGGCGCGGGGGTCCTGGGCGGGCCGGGACTCCTGGCCGGCGCGCGGGCCCCGGGCCCCGCGCGGCTCCGGTGCGGCACTCATCCGGCGAGCAGCACGGCGCCGAGCGCGAGCGCCCCGGGCAGCGCCTGGGCGACCAGGATGCGGCGGTTCGCGGTCGCGGCGCCGTACAGGCCGGCCACCACCACGCAGACCAGGAAGAAGATCTGCACCGGCCGGCCGACCTCGCCACCGGCGACCAGGCCCCAGACCAGCCCGGCGGCGAGGAAGCCGTTGTAGAGGCCCTGGTTCGCGGCGAGCCGCGCGGTGGTGCGGGCGAGCTCGGCGTCGAAGCCGGAGAGCTTGCGCCCCGGCGCCCGCTCCCACAGGAACATCTCCAGCACCAGGATGTACCCGTGCAGGGCGGCCACCAGGGCCACCAGGACATCGGCGGTCACGCGCATCGTCATCAGCTCCCCGACGTGGCCGACCGAACCCCGGCGGCCGCACGTCGATCGGTCGACTTCATGGACAGGAGTCCAGAATACCTGGACAGGTGTCCTGGAAGTCCCATCGCCCCTCCGGCGGGCCACCCGGAACCGGGGGGCGCCGGTCGGCGAGCAGGGACACGCACGTGAGAGCCGTCCGGCGGGAGGCGTCAGCTGCTCCAGGACACGGTCGAGGTGGTCGAGGTGGTCGAGGTGGTCGAGGTGGTCCGGACCGCGCCCGCCGTGGTGGTCCGCACGCCCGGGGCGACGGCGCCGCTCGCCGGACCGGCCGAGGTGCGCGGCGCGGCCGGTCCGCCGGAGGCCGCCGGGGCCAGCTGGGCGGCGGTCGTCCGGCGCGCGGCGGCGGTGACCGGCGCGGACTCATCGCCGCCCGGGGCGATCCGCTCGATCCGCAGCACCAGGTTGCGGCCCTGCCGGTCGCCGGCCCGGTCCCGGTTGCGGCTGTGCACGACCTGGGTCGCCACACCCCGGATCTCCTGCCACCGCCCCTGCACCGCGCGGACGTTGGCACACCACTCACCCTGGTCGCAGTGCTCCAGGTCGAGCTCCCAGCGCTCCGCGTCGACGACGTGGACGGCACCGACCTCGCCGGGGATCTCCACCGGCACCGCACCCCGGACGGTCACCACCGCCCGCTGCGGGAACCGCCCCTCCACCGCCGTCACCGTGATCCGGCTCGCCCCCTGGTACCAGGCCACCGCTGTCCTCCCTCATCCGTCCTCGCACCGCTCGCCGGCCGGCGAGCGGTCCGAGCGACTAGCACGGACGGCACCCCTTCCGGGGTTCGCCCCGCCCGGACCTCCCGCCTGGCCCCTCGGCACCACCGGCCGCGCCCGGTTCCCGGTCGCCCGCGACCTGCCGTCCGTCACCCCCGGCGCGCCCGCGACCTGCCGTCCGTCACCCCCGGCGCGGCCGCGACAGGCCGGGACAGGGGGCCGGACCCGGGGTGCCGGGGGCCATCGCGTCCCAGGCGCGCAGGGCGGCGAGGGCGGCGGTGCGGTCGGCCGCCGTGGGCCGGGTGCCCTCCGGGGCGAGCAGGTAGTCGGCGACCGGGGTGAGCAGCAGGGTGCCGGCCCCGGAAGGGAGCAGCACGGCCTCGTCCCACTCGTGCCGGGTGACGGTGCGGCGCAGCAGGGTGCCGTGGCACGGCCGGGCCGGGCGGGCGGTGTCCCGGCGGCGCCGCAGTTCGAGGGCGACCTCGGCTTCCAGGACGGTGCGCACACCCGCCAGCGGGCCGAGCGGCACGTGCTCGGCGGCGAGGTCGAGCAGGGTGACGGCCTCGGGGGCGAGCCGGTAGGCGGCGACCACGGCGGCGGTCTCGACCGGCTCGAAGGGCTGCCCGGCGAGGTGGGCGACGTCGAGCACGTCGCCGGGGTGGAAGGCGCGGGCGAGGCCCTCCTCGGCGAGGGCGATCAGGCACTCGACGTGGTCGTCGGCGGCCAGGTAGGGGCGGATCGGGACGCCGGCCCGGTCGCCGGGGAGCGCGGCGGTGCCGAGCCGCACCTGGTACCAGGGGTCGAGCAGCGGGTCCTCGGCCGGCCAGCGCAGGGTGACGGTGGTGTGCCGGGGGCGCTCGCCGAGCAGGGTGACCTCGACCGACTCCACCGGGTGGTCGGTGACCAGCCGGTTGACGGCCTGCCAGAGCGCCGCCTCGGTGGGGCTGACCAGGGTGAGCTCGCCGAGCGGCCGGGGCAGGTCGGCCGGGTAGTGGCCGGCCAGCGGGAGGTCGCGGATCGGTCGCACCCCGGTGGCGTCGGCGAGCTCGGTGGCCAGCCGGGCGTAGCCGTTGCAGCGGTCCCGGGCGCGCCCCAGCTCGGCCCGGGCGTGCTCGCCCATCCGGACGTCCTCCCGGGCCAGCGCGGCGAGCACCAGGTAGGACAAGTGGCGGACCTCGCGGGCACGTTGGAGCAGTTCGACCGGTCCGTCGTCCGGATCGAGGTCGAGCAGCCGGTAGAGCAGGTCGGTGTTCACGGGCGTCCGCCTCCGAGAGCTGGGGTGGTCGCCGGGCAGCGGTCCGGCGGCCGGGGGTGTGGCGGGCCCGGTGGTCGTGCCGGGCCGACGGCAGGGGAGCCACACCACCGATTGTGGTGACGGCCGATCAACACCGGATCACCACCCGGTCGACGATCTCTCGACAGCTGCCGGGGTGGCGTGGGTTGATAGGGGCTCATCAATCGGGGGGAAGCACGTGCGCGGGCGGGGGCGAGCACATGAGGCGGGCAGGTGCAGGAGTGGGAGATTTCCGGTTCTCGGTGCTGGGACTGATGCGGGTGCAACGCGGCGCCACCGTCCTGAAGGTCGGAAGTCCACAGCAGCAGGCGATGCTGGCGGTGCTGCTGCTGCGTCCGGGGCACGGTGCGAGCGCCACGGACCTGATCGACGCCCTGTGGGGTGAGGAGCCGCCGGGCACCGCGATGACGACGGTGCGCACGTACGCCTGGCGGTGGCGCAAGATCCTCCACGGCGAGGAGCCGGACGCGCCGACCGTACTGACCTCGGTCGGCGACGGCTACCGGCTGGTGCTGCCCAAGCACGCCGTGGACGCGGCGCAGGCCGAGGAGCTGGCGGCGCAGGCGGAGCGGACGGCGGCCGCCGGGCAGCCGCAGCAGGCCCGCGACCTGCTGAACCAGGCGCTGGACCTGTGGCAGGGCGAGCCGCTGGCCGGCATCCCCGGGCCGTTCGCGCAGCGCCAGCGGCAGCGGCTGGAGGAGCTGCGGCTGACGCTGCTGGAGGAGCGGATCGCGCTGGACCTGGCGCTGGGCCGGTTCTCCCGGTGCATCCCGGAACTGACCGCGCTGACCACCGAGCACCCGCTGCACGAGCGGGCGTACGGGCTGCTGATGCGCGCGCTGTACCAGGCCGGGCGGCAGGCGGACGCCCTGGCGGTGTTCCGGAGCGTGCGTCAGTTGTTCCTGGCCGAGCTGGGGGTGGAGCCGGGGGCGGAGCTGGACCAGCTGCACCGGCGGATCCTGGAGGGGGACCCGGCACTCGCCGCTCCGGTCCTCGCCGCCCCGGTCTTCACCGCCCCGGCGGCGGCGGCCACGGCGGCCGTCACGCCTCCGGTCGAGCCCGTGGAGCCGGCCGCGGCCGAGCCCGCGCCGCCGCAGGAGCCGCCTGTCGAACCGGTGGCGGCGGCGGCCCCTAGACCGGCCCAACTCCCGCCGGACGCAGCCGACTTCACCGGTCGTACGGTGGTGGTCGAACGGCTCGGCCGGGCCCTCGGCACCCCGGGGCAGCAGGCCCTGGTGATCGCCACCGTGGTCGGCATGGGCGGTGTCGGCAAGACCGCGTTGGCCCTGCACGTCGCCCACCGGGTCCGCGAGACCTACCCCGACGGCCAGCTCTACGTCGACCTGCGGGGCGCCGACACCACCCCGGCCGACCCGGAGGCGGTGCTCAGCGGCTTCCTGCTGGCGCTCGGGGTGCCGGCCGACGCGGTGCCGGAGGGGCTGGACGCCCGCTCGGCGCTGTTCCGCTCGGTGGTGGACGGCCGGCGGCTGCTGCTGGTCCTCGACAACGTCCACGACACCGCGCAGATCCGGCCGCTGCTGCCGGGGGCGGTCGGCTGCGCCGTGCTCACCACCAGCCGCACCCGGCTCTCCGGCCTGCCCGCGACCGTCCAGACCGACCTCGACGTCTTCGAGCCCGCCGAGGCGCTCGAACTGCTCGGCCGGACCATCGGCGCCGACCGGCTGGCCGCCGAGGCCGAGGCCGCCCGGGACCTGCTGCGGGTCTGCGGCCACCTGCCGCTCGCGGTGCGGATCGTGGCGGCCCGGCTGGCCGCCCGGCCGAGCTGGACGGTCCAGACGCTGGGCCGCCGGCTGGCGGTCGAGCGGCGGCGGATCGACGAGCTGCGGATCGGCGACCTGGCGGTGGAGGCCGCCTTCGAACTGAGCTACCGCCAGCTGACGCCCGCCCAGGCCCGGGCGTTCCGGCTGGTCGCCTCGGTGGACGGCCCGGACATCGGCCTGGCCGCCGCGGCCGCCCTGCTGGACCTCGACGAGTACGACGCCGAGGACCTGCTGGAGGCCCTGGTCGACGTGGCGATGATGGAGTCGCCCTTCCCCGGCCGCTACCGCTACCACGACCTGCTGCGCGCCTTCGCCCGGCGCCGACCGGACGATCCGGGCGCCGCCGTCGAGGCCCGCGACCGGCTGCTGGACCACCTGCTGGCCACCGCCTGCGCGGCCTTCCAGCACGCCGTGCCCGGGGATCCGGCGGCCGGGGCGCTCGGGCCCGCCCGCAGCGCCGGGGTGGAGCTGGGCGGGCCGGACGGCGCCCGGGCCTGGGCCGAGGCGGAGGGCTCCGGGGCGATCGCGCTGGCCGCCCAGGTCGCCGCCTGGACGCTGGCGGAGGCGCCCTCCCCCGCCCGGCACGGCGGCCAGGACGCCCGGCCGGACCCGCTGCGCGCCGCGATCGACCTGCTGATCGCCCTCACGCCCTTCACCCTCGCCCCGCCCGGACGCCAGCTGGCCGCCACCGCCGAGGCGCTGGCCGCCGCGGCCGTCCACCGCGCCGATCGTCGGGCAGCCGGTCGGGCTCACTTCCTGCGGGGCAACGTCGCGCTGGCCGCCACCCGGCTGGAGGAGGCCGAGGCGGCCGCCCGGCTGGCCGTGGACGCCTCCCGCGCGGCCGGCGACACGGTGATCCTGCGCCAGGCGCTGAACGACCTCGGCCTGGTCTGCCAGTTCCTCAGCCGCTACGACGAGGCCGTGGAGCTCTACGACGAGGCGCTGCTGCTGGCCCGCGAACTCGGCCACCGTTCGGGCGAGCTGGTGACGACGGTGAACGCCGCGCTGGCCCGGGTGCGCAGCGGCCGGGCCGCCGAGGCGGTGGCGATCTGCCACGAGGCGCTGGCCGGACTGCGCACCCGCGACGACGACCCAGGGCGGGCGTACACGCTGTACGTGCTGGGGCTGGCGCTGCACGGGCTGGAGCGGCACGAGGAGGCGGTCACCTGGTTCGGCGAGTGCCTGGCGGTGGCCACGACGGCCGGTCTGCAGGTCCGGGCCGCGCACGCCCACTACCGGCTGGCGGACAGTCTGCGGTCGCTGGGCCGGACCGAGGAGGCGCTGGAGCACGCCAGGCGGGCGCTGGCGCTGTGCGAGGAGCTGGGGGCCGAGCGGGACCACGGGCAGGCGCTGGTGGTGCTGGGCCGGACGCTGGCGGACCTCGGGCGGGAGGCCGAGGCGCGGGACCGCTGGCGGGAGGCACACGCGATCTTCGTCCGCCTGGGGCTGCCGGACGCCGCCGAGGTGGCGGGGCTGCTCGCCCGGGGCCGGGACGGGGTTCCGTCGGCGCGGGACGGGCGGCGGGAGGAGCGGCGCGGGGATGAGCGGGGGGACCGGCGGGAGGCGGCGGCCGTGCCGCTGACCGGTCGGTACTGACCGAGGACCGACGGGCGGCCGGGAGGAATCGTTCCTGCGGCTCGATCCTGCGGGGCCCCGGCCGGTCAGGAGCCGGTGCTGTTCCAGTCGCCGGTGCTGCCGTGCACGGTGGGGGACGGCGTGGGGGCGGCGGGGGTGGGGGTCGGCGTGGCGTCGCCCACCACCACCGTCGTCGCCGTGCCGGTGCCGGCCGACCCGGCCACGGCGGCCGTGGCGGAGAGGCCGGCCCCCAGGGCGACGGCCACCCCGAGGCCGACGGTGAACAGCCGGAGGCGGGCGGAGGCGGTGGCCGGACGCTGCGTCATGTCTGGTGCTCCTTCAGTCACTTCCCGCTGGGGGAAGGTCTCCGTCGTGGTGTGGCACCAGTCTTGCGGGGGCCGGTCAACGGCCGATCTACGGCGGAGCACCGCTGATCACCACCGTTGATCGACGGTGGTGACCAGCGGTGGTGACCAGCGGTGGTGACCAGCGGCCCAGGCCGGATCAGGCCGGATCAGGCGGCCGCCGCGCGGATCTCCAGGGTGCAGCACTTCACGCTGCCCCCGCCCTTGAGCAGCTCGCTCAGGTCCATCCCGATCGGCCGGAACCCGCGCTCCCGCAGCCGCGCCGCCAGCCCCACGGCCGCCTCCGGCAGCACCACGTGCAGGCCGTCGCTCACCGCGTTGAGCCCGAACACCTCGGCGTCCGCCTCGCTCACCAGCAGCGCGTCCGGGAAGAGCCGGCGCAGCACCGTACGGCTGCCGGGCGAGAAGGCCTCCGGGTAGTACATGATCTCGTCGCCGTCGAGCACCGCGAGCGCGGTGTCCAGGTGGTAGAAGCGCGGGTCCACCAGCTCCAGGCCGACCACCGGGCGGCCGAAGAACTCCTGCGCCTCCGCGTGCCCCTCGGCGACGCTGCGGAAGCCCCGCCCGGCCAGCACGTAGCTCCCGGTCAGCAGGAGGTCCCCCTCGCCCTCGTTGACGTGCTCCGGGTCGTGCGTCGCGAAGCCCCGGTCACGGAACCACTCCAGGTAGGCGGGGCCCTCGGCGGCCCGTTCGGCGTTGCGGAAGCGCGCCCCGAGCACCCGGCCGTCCACCACCGTGGCGCCGTTGGCCGCGTAGACCATGTCCGGCAGGCCGGGCAGCGGGTCGATCAGGTCGACCTGGTGGCCGAGTTCGCCGTACAGGGTGTACAGCCGCTCCCACTGGGCGACGGCGAGGTCGGTGTCCACCGGCTTGGCCGGGTCCATCCAGGGGTTGATCGCGTAGCTGACCTCGAAGTGCTCCGGACGGCACATCAGGTAGCGGCGCGGACGGGCGGTGCGGGCCGGACGGGCGGTGCCGGTCGCGGGGGCGGGGGTGGTGCCGGTCGCGGTGGGGGTGGTGGCGGCGGAGCGGATGGGACGGGCGGTGCTGGTCATCGGATCCTCCGGATCGGGACGTGCGGGAAGCAGCGGGGGTGGGAGCAGGGTCGTGCGAAGCCGGGGGTGCGGGGCCGGCTGCGGGTCAGACCGCGGGGGCCTCGGGCGCCGTCGGCCTGACTGCGGGTCAGACCGCGGCGGCCTCGGGCGCCGTCGGCCGGGTCGGGAAGTCGCGCAGGCCGCGCAGCGGGCTGGCCAGCAGCACCAGCCCGGCCGAGAGCAGCACGCCCGCCATCAGCCAGATGGTGCCGCGGGCACCGATCACCTCGCCGAGCCAGCCGCCGAGCAGGGCGCCCACCGGGATCACGCTGTAGTTGAGGGTCGCGGAGCTGGCCCGGATCCGGCCGATCAGCTCGGGCGGGCAGTAGGCCTGGGAGAAGCTGCCCGCCAGGACGTTGCCCGCCACCACTCCGCAGACCGCGACGGCCCAGGCGAGCGCGCTGACCACGAGCGGCAGCCGCTCCCCCGCCAGCGGCAGCAGCAGGATGAAGGGCGCGACCACCAGCTCGCAGACCAGCAGGGCGCGCGCGGTGCCCAGCCGGCGGGCGATCCGCCCGGCCAGCATCGCCCCGGCCAGTCCGCCGACGCTCACCAGCGCGAACACCCCGCCCACCGCGCCGGGTTGGATCCCGACGCTGCGCACCAGGAAGACCGTCTGGACCGCCTGGATGCCGTTCAGGCCGAGGTTGCCGACCGCGGCGAAGCAGGCGAAGGTGCGCAGGTACGGATCGCGCAGCAGGAACCGGACGCCCTCGCCGATCTCGCGCGGGATGCCGCGCCGCTCGGAGACCGGCGGCGGGTGCTCCTCGGTCCTGATCCGCCGCAGGCAGAGCGCCGAGACCAGGTAGGTGAGCGAGTCGGCGAGCATCCCGCTGGCGGCGCCGAAGGCCTGGGAGAGCAGACCGGCCGCGCCGGGGCCGGCGATCTCCGCCGCCGAGGCGCCGGAGCGCAGCTTGACGTTGGCCTCCAGCAGGTCGGCCCGGGCCACCAGGGTCGGCAGCAGCGCTCCGTACGCGGTGGAGAAGAACACCTTCACCGCGCCGGTGAGCAGCGCCACCACGACCAGCTGGGCGAGGGAGAGCGCCCCGAACCAGCCGGCCACCGGGACGCTGCCGAACAGCACCACCAGCAGCAGGTCGCAGACCAGCATCACCCGCAGCCGGGGCCAGCGGTCCACCCAGGCGCCGGCCGGGAGGCCGAGGAACAGCCAGGGCAGCCAGGCGGCGGCGTTGATCCCGCCGACGGCGAGCGGGCCGGCGCCCAGGGTGACCACGGCCACCAGGGACAGCGCCACGCTGCCGACGGCGGTGCCGAGGGTGCTGGTGGTCTCACCGATCCACAGCCGGCGGAAGTCCCCCTGGGCCCACAGGCCCCAGCGGCCGCGCGGGCGCTCCGGCGCCGCCGGTGACTCGATCGGGACGGTGGTGGTCATCGCGGTCACGCTCCGAGCTTCTCGGCCAGCACGGCGGCGATCCGTGCGAGGGGTTCCGGCTGGGTCAGTTCGCCGTGCGCGCAGGCGAGGCGGTGGGCTTCGATCCGGCCGTCCAGGTGGGGCCGCCAGGCCTGCTCGTACGGCCAGTGCGCGGGCTTGCCGGTGGTCGCGCCGAAGAAGACGGCGTCCCCCCGGTAGCGGTCCGGCACGTGCTCGGCCATCAGCTTGCGGTGCCGGTCGAAGACCTCCGGCAGGACGGCCACGGCCTCGCCGAGCACCGCCCGCAGGCCGGCCAGGCCGCGCTCGTCCGCCGGGTCGTGGCCGAGCGAGCGCAGCAACTCGTCCAGCGTGTCGGCGGGTTCGACGACCGGGGCGGCGGCGGTGGGCGACGCGGGGGCGCCGTCCAGCAGCGCCAGCAAGCCGACCTCGGCGCCCTCGGCCCGCAGCCGCACCGCCATCTCCTGCGCGACCACGGCCCCGAAGGACCAGCCGAGCAGGTGGTAGGGGCCGGTGGGCCGCACGGCGCGGATCTGCCGCACGTAGTCCTCGGCGATCTCGGCGACGCTCGCCGGCGCCCCGCCGCGCAGGCCGCGGGACTGCAGACCGTACACCGGCTGCTCGGGGCCGAGGTGGCGCAGCAGCCCGGAGTAGACCCAGCTGATGCCGGCCGCCGGGTGGACGCAGAACAGCGGGGGCCGCTCGCCGCCGCTGCGCAGCGGCAGCAGGACGTCCAGGGCGTCGGCGGCCGGGGCCAGCCCGAGCCGGCGGGCCAGCCCGGCCACGGTGGGTGCCTCGAACAGGGCCCGCATGCCCGGGTCCGTGCCGAGGGCGGCGCGGACGCCGGCGAGCAGCTTCACGGCCAGCAGCGAGTGGCCGCCGAGGTCGAAGAAGTCGTCGTCGATGCCGACCCGCTCCAGGCCGAGGGTCTCGGCGAACAGGGCGCAGAGCAGCTCCTCCTGCGGGGTGCGGGCGGCGCGACCGCCGGTGAGCTGCCCGAAGTCCGGGGCGGGCAGCGCCGCGCGGTCGAGCTTTCCGCTACCGGTGAGCGGCAGGGCGGGCAGTGCGACGAAGGCCGCGGGGAGCATGTAGCCGGGCAGGTGCTCGGCGGCGAAGGCGCGCAGCTCGGCCGGGTCCGGCCGGCTGTCGGCCACCACGTAGGCGACCAGGCGCAGCCCGTCCTCGGCGGGCAGCACGGCGGCGGCGGACACCTCCGGGTGGAGCGTCAGCACGTGTTCCACCTCGCCGAGTTCGATCCGGAAGCCGCGGATCTTGACCTGGTGGTCGGTGCGGCCGAGGTACTCGACGCCGCCGTCGCGGGTGCGCCGGGCCAGGTCCCCGGTGCGGTACATCCGGCTGCCCGGCTCGCCGTACGGGTCGGCGAGGAACCGCTCGGCGGTCAGGCCCGGCCGGTGCAGGTAGCCGCGGGCCAGACCGGCGCCGGCCAGGTACAGCTCCCCGGGCACACCCGCCGGGACGGGGTGGAGGTGCTCGTCCAGGACGTAGACCCTGGTGCCGGGGATCGGGCCGCCGAGGCCGGGGCGCTCCGCGGCGTCGACGGGCCGGCCGAGGGTGTAGACGGTGGCCTCGGTCGGGCCGTACAGGTTGTGGGCCCGGGTGGCCGGCGCCTCCCGCAGGGTGGTCCACAGCTGCTGGCCGACGGCCTCGCCGCCGAGCACCAGCACCGGGGGCGCGGCCTCCTCCAACAGGCCCTCCGCCACGAGCTGTTCGGCGTACGAGGGGGTGAGGTCCATGACCCCGATGCCCGCGGCGCGGACGTGCCGGACGAGGGCGGCCGGGTCGCGGCGCAGCTCGTCGTCGATCAGGTGCAGCTCGTGCCCGGCGAACAGCCAGAGCAGGGGCTCCAGCGATCCGTCGAAGGAGAGCGAGGCGGTGAGCGCGACGCGCAGTCGGCCGTGGGCGGCCTCGGCCGGGCCGACCACTCCGCGGCGGTGCGCGGCCAGCAGCGCGGCGATGCTGCCGTGCTGGACCACCACGCCCTTGGGGCGGCCGGTGGAGCCGGAGGTGTAGATCAGGTAGGCGGCGTGGTCGGCCCCGGCGCGCGGGGCCGGGTCGTCCGTCCGGTCCTCGATGCGGCCGTCGGCACGGCCGTCAGCGCGGCCTTCGGCACGGCCCTCGGCACGGCCCTCGGGCTCGCGGGCGGCGGTGACGGCCAGGGTGGGCAGGCCGGCCAGCGCCTCGGGCTTCGGCCACCGACCGTCGGTGAGCACGAGGGCGGGGGCCGCGTCGGCGAGGGTGCGGGCGGTGCGGTCCGCCGGGTGGTCGGCGTCCAGCGGCAGGTAGGCGCCGCCGGCCTTGAGCACCGCCAGGATCGCCACCACGCTCTCCACCGACCTCGGCAGGGCCAGCGCGACCACCGACTCCGGGCCGGCGCCGGCCGCGATCAGCCGGTGGGCGAGCCGGTTGGCCCGGGCGTTCAGCTCGGCGAAGGTCAGCGCGGTGTCCCCGCAGACCAGGGCGACGGCCTCCGGGGTCTCGGCGACCCGGGCCGCGAAGGCGGCCGGGAGCAGCGGGACCTCGGCCGGCAGCGCGTCGCCCGCGGTCGGGAGGGCGGCGCGCTCCTGCGCCGAGAGCAGCTCGATCCGGCCGATCGGCAGCTCCGGCCGGGCGGCCACCGCCGCCAGCAGCCGCCCGAGCCGGACGGCGATCGCCTCGACCGTCTCCCGGTCGAACAGGTCGGTGGCGAAGTCGATCGCGCACTCCAGCCCGGCGGGGGCGCCGTCGGCGTCGAAGGACTCGCCGAAGCCCACGCACAGGTCGAACTTGGCGACCGATCCGCCGGAGGACTCCACGGCGGCGTCCAGTCCGGCCCCGGCGAGCGGCGCCGACTCCCCCGCGCCCTCCAGCAGCAGGATCACCTGGAACAGCGGGTGCCGGGCCAGCGAGCGGGCCGGGTTGAGCTCCTCGACCAGGCGCTCGAAGGGCACGTCCTGGTGGGCGTGGGCGTCGAGCTGGGTCTCCCGGACCCGGGCCAGCAGCTCGGTGAAGGCCGGGTCGCCGCTGGTGTCGGTGCGCAGCACCAGGGTGTTGACGAAGAAGCCGACCAGGTCGTCCAGCGCCTCGTCGGAGCGCCCGGCCACCACCGAGCCGATCGGCACGTCGGTGCCCGCGCCGAGCCGGGTCAGCAGCGCGGCCAGGGCGGCCTGCAGCGTCATGAACATCGTCACCCGGTGCTCGCGGGACAACTCGCCAAGCGCCCGGTGGAGTTCGGCGCCGTAGGGGACGACGACGCGCTCGCCGCGGTGGCCGGCGGCCGCCCGGCGCGGCCGGTCCACCGGCAGCGACAGCTCCTCGGGCAGGCCGGCCAGGGCCTGGCGCCAGTAGCCGAGTTGGCGGGCGAGCAGGCTCTGCGGGTCGCTCTCCTCACCGAGCAGCTCGCGCTGCCAGAGCGCGTAGTCGGCGTACTGGACGGGCAGCGGCGCCCAGTCGGGGGCCGTGCCGCCGGTGCGGGCCGCGTAGGCGGCGGCGAGGTCGCGCAGCAGCGGCCCCATCGACCAGCCGTCGCCGGCGATGTGGTGCAGGACGAGGACGAGCAGGTGCTCGCCGGGCGGCGCCGGGATGAGGTGGGCGCGGACGGGGAGGTCGGCGGCCAGGTCGAAGGGGCGGGACGCGCACGTCTGCGGCGCGGTGCCCGGTGGCAGCAGCTCGACGCCGACGCGGGCCTGCTCGACGGGCAGGATCCGCTGGTACGGGGTGCCGTCGGACTCGCCGATCAGGGTGCGCAGGCTCTCGTGCCGGGCGACCACGTCGCCGAGCGCCGACTCCAGGGCGGCGGCGTCCAACTCCCCCGTCACGCGCAGGACCAGGGGCAGGTTGTAGAGGGCGCTGGGGCCCTCCATCCGGTCGATCAGCCAGAGCCGCTGCTGGGCGAAGGACAGCGGCACCCGCTCCGGGCGCCGCGCCGCCGCGTTCAGCGCCGGGCGCCGCGCACCGGTGGCCAGCCGGACGGCCAGCCCCTCCACGCTCGGCGCCTCGAAGACGTCCCGGATGCCCAGCTCCGCGCCCAGCGCCGCGCGCACCCGGCTGAGCAGCTTGGTCGCCAGCAGCGAGTGCCCGCCCAGGTCGAAGAAGTCGTCGTCGACACCGACCGCGTCCAGGCCCAGCACCTCGGCGAACAGCCCGCAGAGGATCTCCTCCTGCGGCGTGCGCGCCGCCCGGCCCGCCGACAGCGCGGCGAAGTCCGGCGCGGGCAGCGCCCGGTGGTCCACCTTGCCGCTGCCGGTCAAGGGCAGCGCGTCCAGCAGGACGACGGCGGCCGGCACCATGTAGCCGGGCAGCGACTCGGCGGCGAACCGCCGCAGTTCGGCGGCGAGTTCGGGCGTGTCCTGGGCCGCCGTGCAGTAGCCGACCAGCCGGCGGTCGCCGGTGTCGCTCTCCCGCACGGTGACCACGGCCTGCCGGACGGCGGGGTGGCGGGCCAGCACCTGCTCGATCTCGCCGGGTTCGACCCGGAAGCCGCGGATCTTCACCTGGTGGTCGGTGCGGCCGAGGTACTCGACGCCGCCGTCGCGGGTGCGCCGGGCGAGGTCCCCGGTGCGGTACATCCGGCTGCCCGGCTCGCCGTACGGGTCGGCGAGGAACCGCTCGGCGGTCAGGCCCGGCCGGTGCAGGTAGCCGCGGGCCAGACCGGCGCCGGCCAGGTACAGCTCCCCGGGCACACCCGCCGGGACGGGGTTGAGGTACTCGTCCAGGAGGTACGCCCGCACCCCGGCGATCGGGCCGCCCAGCCCGGGGCGCCGCGCCGCGTCGAGCGGCTGGGTGAGCGCGTAGACGGTGGCCTCGGTCGGGCCGTAGAAGTTGTGGCCTGCGGTGTCGGGGTGCTCCCGCAGCCGCTGCCACAGCGCCTGGCCGACGGCCTCGCCGCCGAGCAGCAGCAGGCGCGGCGCGGGTGCGTCCAGCAGCCCCTCCTCGATCAGCTGCTCGGTGTAGGACGGGGTGAGGTGCAGGGCGTCGATGCCCGCCCCGGCGGTGTGGCGGACCAGCGCCGCCGGGTCGCGGCGCAGCTCGTCGCCGATCAGGTGCAGCTCGTGCCCGGCGTACATCCAGAGCACCGGCTCCAGGGAGGCGTCGAAGCAGAGCGAGGCGGTGAGCGCGATCCGCTGCCGGCCGTGGGCGCGGCCGGTGCCGTCGATCAGCGCGGCCCGGTGGGCGGCCAGCAGGTTCGCGACGGCGCCGTGCGGGACCACGACGCCCTTGGGGCGGCCGGTGGAGCCGGAGGTGTAGATGACGTAGGCGGCGTCGCCCGGCTCGACGGCCCGCCGCGGGTCGGTCTCGGGCGCCTGGGACGGCGCGGCGACGTCCAGGGTGCGCAGCCCGCGGAGCACCTCGGGCAGCGGCCAGCGGTCGTCGGTGAGCACCAGCGCCGGGCGGGCGTCGGCGAGCATGCGGGCGGTGCGGTCGGCCGGGTACTCGGCGTCCAGCGGCAGGTAGGCGCCGCCGGCCTTGAGCACCGCCAGCATGGCGACGACCGTCTCCGCCGAGCGCGGCAGCGCGAGGGCCACCACGGACTCCCGCCCCGCACCGGCCGCGATCAGCCGGTGGGCCAGCCGGTTGGCCCGGGCGTTCAGCTCGGCGAAGGTCAGCGCGGTGTCCCCGCAGACCAGGGCGACGGCCTCCGGGGTCTCGGCGGCCCGGGCCGCGAAGGCGGCCGGGAGCAGCGGGACCTCGGCCGGCAGCGCGTCGCCCGCGGTCGGGAGGGCGCCGCCGCCGGCCGGGAGCACCGCGCGCTCCTGCGCCGAGAGCAGCTCGATCCGGCCGATCGGCAGCTCCGGCCGGGCGGCCACCGCCGCCAGCAGCCGCCCGAGCCGCGCGGCGACCGCCTCGACGGTCTCCCGGTCGAACAGGTCGGTGGCGTAGTCGAGGGCGCAGTCGATCCCGGCGGGCTCGCCGTCGGGTCCGAAGGACTCCTGGGCGATCAGGCTGAGGTCGAACTTGGCGGAGCCGGTGGCCGCCGGGAGGGGTTCGACCCGCAGGCCGGCGGTGGCGGGGTCGGCCTGCTCGTTGCTCTGGAGCACCAGCATGATCTGGAACAGCGGGTGCCGGGCCAGCGAGCGGGTCGGCTTGAGCTCCTCGACGAGCCGCTCGAAGGGCACGTCCTGGTGGGCGTAGGCGCCGAGGGCGGTCTCCCGGGCGCGGCCGAGCAGTTCGGCGAAGCTGGGGTTGCCCGAGGTGTCGGTGCGCAGCACCAGGGTGTTGACGAAGAAGCCGACCAGGTCGTCCAGCGCCTCGTCGGAGCGCCCGGCCACCACCGAGCCGATCGGCACGTCGGTGCCCGCGCCGAGCCGGCTCAGCAGCGCGGCCAGGGCGGCCTGGACGGTCATGAAGAGGGTGACCCGGTGGGCCCGGGCGAGTGCGACCAGGTCGCGGTGGCAGTCGGCGCCGAGGCTGAGCGCGACCCGGTCGCCGCGGTGCGAGGCGACCGGCGGGCGGGGGCGGTCCAGCGGCAGCGTCGCCTCGTCCGGGAGGTCGGCCAGGGTCCGGCGCCAGTAGTCGAGCTGGCCGGCGGCCAGGCTCTGCGGGTCGCTCTCCTCCCCGAGCAGCTCGCGCTGCCAGAGCGCGTAGTCGCCGTACTGGACGGGCAGCGGCGGCCAGCCGGGGGCGGCGCCGCCGCTGCGGGCGGCGTAGGCGGTGGTGAGGTCGCGGACGAGCGGGCCGAGCGACCAGCCGTCGCTGGCGATGTGGTGCAGCGCCAGGACCAGCACGTGCTCCTCGGTCGAGACGCGCAACAGGGCGGCGCGGACGGGGAGTTCGGTGCGCAGGTCGAAGGCGCGACGGCACAGTGCGGCGACGGTGGCGGCCACCTCGGCGGCCGGGCAGTCCCGGGTGTCCAGCGGCACCGCGGCTCGCTCGACGGGCAGGACGCGCTGGTACGGGGTGCCGTCGGACTCGCCGATCAGGGTGCGCAGGCTCTCGTGCCGGGCGACCACGTCGCCGAGCGCCAGCTCCAGCGCGGCGGCGTCCAACTCCCCGCCCAGGCGCAGCGCCAGCGGCGCGTTGTAGAGGGCGCTGGGGCCTTCCATCCGGTCGATCAGCCAGAGCCGCTGCTGGGCGAAGGACAGCGGCACCCGCTCCGGGCGCCGCGCCGCCGCGCTGAGCGCCGGGCGCTGCGAGGCCGCACCGAGCCGCGCGGCCAGCCCGGCCACGGTCGGCGCCTCGAAGACGTCCCGGATGCCCGGCTCCGCGCCCAGCGCCGCGCGCACCCGGCTGAGCAGCTTGGTCGCCAGCAGCGAGTGCCCGCCCAGGTCGAAGAAGTCGTCGTCGACACCGACCGCGTCCAGGCCCAGCACCTCGGCGAACAGCCCGCAGAGGATCTCCTCCTGCGGTGTGCGCGCCGCCCGGCCCGCCGAGAGCGCGGCGAAGTCCGGCGCGGGGAGGGCGGAGCGGTCGAGCTTGCCGTTGGCGGTCAGCGGCAGGGCGTCCAGCGGCACGATCGCGGCCGGCAGCATGTAGCCGGGCAGCGTCCGGGCGGCGGCGGCCCGGGCCTCGGCCGGGTCGAGCGGGCCGTCGGTGACCAGGTAGGCGACCAGGCGCAGCCCGTCCGCGTCCGGCAGGACGGCGGCCTGGAGCACCCGCGGGTGGGCGGTCAGGGCGCGCTCGACCTCGCCGAGTTCGACCCGGAAGCCGCGGATCTTCACCTGGTGGTCGGTGCGGCCGAGGTATTCGAGCTCGCCGTCGCGGGTGCGGCGGACCAGGTCCCCGGTGCGGTACATCCGCTCCCCGGGCCCGCCGAACGGGCAGGCGACGAAGCGCTCCGCCGTCAGGCCGGGCCGGTCGAGGTAGCCGCGGGCCAGGCCGGCGCCGGCCAGGTACAGCTCGCCGGGCACGCCCGGCGGGACGGGCCGCAGGTACGCGTCCAGGACGTGGCCGCGGGTGCCGGCGACGGTGCGGCCGAGGACGGGCCGCTCGGTGGCGGCCAGCGGGTGGGTCAGGGCGTCGACGGTGCACTCGGTCGGGCCGTACAGGTTGTGGGCGGCGGTGCCCGGCGCCTCGCGCAGCCGGGTCCACAGCGCCTGGCCGACGGCCTCGCCGCCGAGCAGCACCAGGGCGGGCGCGGGCTCCTCCAGCAGGCCCTCCTCGATCAGCTGCTCGGCGTAGGAGGGCGTCACCTCCAGCACGCCGATGCCGTGCTCGCGCACGTGGCCGACCAGGGCCCGGGCGTCGCGGCGGGCGTCGCCGGCGATCAGGTGCAGCTCGTGCCCGGCGACCAGCCAGAGCAGGCCGTCCCAGGAGGCGTCGAAGCAGAGCGAGGCGGTCAGCGCGACCTTCTGCCGGGCGGTCCCGGCCATGACTGCGGCGCGGTGGGCGGCGAGCAGCGCCGCGATGCCGCCGTGCGGGACCACGACGCCCTTGGGGCGGCCGGTGGAGCCGGAGGTGAAGATCAGGTACGCGGCGTCGGCCGCCGTGGCGCGCGGGGCCGGGTCGGTCCGCGGGCCGCCCTCGGCCGCCTCGGCGACGTCCAGCGTGGGCAGGCCGTCGAGCACCTCGCGCAGCGGCCAGTCGGCGTCGGTCAGCACCAGCGCCGGCTTCGCCTGCGCCAGGGTGTCGGCGGTGCGGTCGGCCGGGTACTCGGCGTCCAGCGGCAGGTAGGCGCCGCCGGCCTTGAGCACCGCGAGGACGGCGACCACCGTCCGCGCCGAGCGCGGCAGCGCGAGGGCCACCACGGACTCCCGCCCCACACCGGCCGCGATCAGCCGGTGCGCCAGTGCGTTCGCCCGGCCGTTCAGCTCCGCGTACGTCAGGGCGAGGTCGCCGCAGACCAGGGCCACGGCCGCCGGCGTCTCGGCGGCCTGCGCCTCGAAGGCGGCGGGCACCAGCGGCACGGGCCCGGGCAGCGGGGTGTGGGCCAGTGCCGCGCGGGACCGCTGCTCGGCGGGCAGCACCTCCAGCTCGGCGACCGAGCGGCCCGGGTCGACGGCGACCTGACGCAGGATCAGGTCGAGGGCCGCGGCCAGCTGTTCGGCGGTCGCGCGGTCGAAGAGGTCCGTGGCGTACTCCAGGACACCGGCCAGCCCCGCCGCCGCGCCGTCGGCGCCGTGGCGCTCGACCAGGCGCAGGCTGAGGTCGAAGGTGGCGGTGCCGAAGTCCACCGGCTCCTCGGTGACAGTCAGCCCGGGGAGGTCCGGCCCGTCCTCGGCGTCCCCGGCGAAGGCGAACATCACCTGGAACAGCGGGGTGCAGGCGGTCGAGCGGGTCGGGTTCAGTTCCTCCACCAGGCGCTCGAAGGGCAGGTCCTGGTGGGCGTGGGCGGCCGGGTCGGTCTCCCGGATCCGGCCCAGCAGCTCGGCGAAGGCGGGGCGGCCGGACAGGTCGGTGCGCAGCACCAGGGTGTTGGCGAAGAAGCCGACCAGCTCCCGGGTGGCCTCGTCGAGGCGGCCGGCCAGCGGGGTGCCGATCGGCAGGTCGGTGCCGGCGCCGAAGCGGTGCAGCAGGGTGGCGTACGCGGCCCGCAGGACCATGAAGAGGGTCACGCCGTGGTCGGCGGCGAGCGCGCCGAGCCGGGCGTGCAGGGCGGCGTCGAACTCCAGCGGGACGATCGCGCCGCGGTGCGAGGCGACCGGCGGGCGGGGGCGGTCCAGCGGCAGCGGCAGCTCCTCCGGCGCACCGGCCAGCGCCTCGCGCCAGTGGGCGAGTTGGCGGGCGAGCAGGCTCTGCGGGTCGTCCTCGTCGCCGAGCAGCTCGCGCTGCCAGAGCGCGTAGTCGGCGTACTGGACGGGCAGCGGCGTCCACGTGGGGGCGGTGCCGTCGAGGCGGGCCGCGTAGGCCTCGGCGAGGTCGCGGTAGAGCGGGCCCAGCGAGGCGCCGTCCCCGGCGATGTGGTGGACGACCAGGACCAGCACGTGCTGCTCGGCGCCCTCGGAGCGCAGGTAGGCGTGCACCGGGAGGTCCGCGGCGAGGTCGAAGGTGTGGCCGGCCAGCTCGTCGGTCGGGCGGTCGGTGCGGGTGAGCAGGCCGCCGGCGGGGGCGTCCAGGACGCGCTGGTACGGCGTGCCGTCCTGCTCGCCGAAGACGGTGCGCAGCGCCTCGTGCCGTGCCACGACGTCGCCGAGGGCGGCCTCCAGGGCGGTGGCGTCCAGCGGGCCGCTCAGCCGCAGCGCGAGGGTGACGTTGTAGGCGGCCGAGGGGCCCTCGGCCTGCGCGAGGAACCAGAGCCGGCGCTGGGCGAAGGAGAGCGGCACCCGCTCGGGCCGGACGGCGGGCCGCAGCGCCGGGCGGGCCGGGCCGCCGTCGGCGCGGTCGGCCAGCCGCTCGACCAGTCCGGCGACGGTCGGGGCCTGGAAGAGGTCGCCGATGGAGAGTTCGACGCCGAGTTCGGTGCGAGCCCGGCCGGTGAGGCGGGTGGCGAGCAGGGAGTGGCCGCCGAGCGCGAAGAAGTCGTCGTCGATGGTGATGTCGTCGATGCCGAGCAGGTCGCCGAAGAGCGCGCACAGGGCCCGTTCGCGCTCGTCGCGCGGGGCGCGGCCGCTGCCGTCGGCGGCGAGGTCGGGGGCGGGCAGGGCGCGGCGGTCGACCTTGCCGTTGGCGTTGAGCGGCAGGGCGTCGAGCAGGACGACGGCTGCGGGGACCATGTAGCCGGGCAGCGTGGTGCCGGCGAAGGAGCGCAGTCCGTCGGGGGTGAGCGAGGCGTCGGCGGTGCAGTAGGCGACCAGCCGGGTGTCGCCCGGCCGGTCCTCCCGGGCGATCACGATGACCTGGCGCACGGCGGGGTGGCGGGAGAGCGCCGCCTCGATCTCGCCGAGCTCGATCCGGAAGCCGCGCAGCTTGACCTGGCCGTCGATCCGGCCGAGGAACTCCACCGCGCCGTCGGCCCGCAGCCGCACCAGGTCCCCGGTGCGGTACATCCGCTCGCCGGGCCCGCCGTACGGGCAGGCGACGAAGCGTTCCGCGGTGAGGCCGGGCCGGTTGAGGTAGCCGCGGGCCAGGCCGGCGCCGGCGATGTACAGCTCGCCCGGGACACCGGGCGGGACGGGGCGCAGCCGGGCGTCGAGGACGTGGCTGCGCATGTTGTCCAGCGGGCCGCCGATCGGGACCCGGGGGCCGGTCAGGTCGGCCGGGGTGAGCGGGTGGTGGGTGGCGAAGGTGGTGGTCTCGGTGGGGCCGTAGACGTGGGCGAGCAGCAGGTCGGGGCAGGCGTCCAGGACGCGCCGCATCAGCACGCCGGAGGCGGCCTCGCCGCCGGTGCACACGACGCGCAGGGCGGCGAAGCTCTCCGGGGCCTGCTCGGCGACGAGGTCGAACAGGGCCTTGGTGAGGAAGACCGCGGTGACGTCGTGCCGGGCGGTGACGGCCTGCAGGGCGGCGGCGTCCAGGGCGCCGGGCGGGGCGACCACGACGGTGCCGCCGGCCAGCAGGGGCGTCCAGATCTCGTAGGTGGCGGCGTCGAAGGCGTGCGGGGAGTGCAGCAGGACGCGCTCGTGCCGGCCGTCCTGCCAGCGCCGGTCGGCGGCGAGGTCGAGGACGTCGCGGTGGCGCACGGCGACGCCCTTGGGGCGGCCGGTGGAGCCGGAGGTGAACATCGCGTAGGCGAGCTGGTCCGGGTGGACGGGCAGGCCGGGGCGGTGGTCGGGGGCGCCGGCCTCGTCGCCGGGGCGCACCACGGCGGCCGCGTGCGGGAAGCCGGGGTCGGCGCGGTCGGTGAGCAGGACGGGCGCGCCGGTGTCGGCGAGCACGTCGGCCATCCGCTCGGGCGGCAGGCCGGGGTGCATGGGGACGTACCAGCCGCCGGCCTTGAGGATCGCCAGGGTGGCGACGACGACGTCGACGGAGCGTTCCATCAGCATGGCGACGGGCGTCTCGGTGCCGACGCCGAGGGCGGTCAGGTGGTGGGCGAGGCGGTTGGCGCGGGTGTCGAGTTCGGCGTAGGAGAGGGTGCCGCCGTCGTGGGCGAGGGCGACGGCCCGCGGGGTGCGGTCGGCCTGCCGCTCGAAGGACTCGGCGAGGGTGCCCTCCCGGCGCGGGGCCGCGGTGGCGTTCCACTCGACGAGGACGCGGGTGCGCTCCTCGTCGCCGAGCACGTCGAGGGTGCCGATCGGGGCGTGCGGGTCGGCGGCGGCGCCGGCCAGCAGCCGGCCGAGCCGCTCGGCCAGGGCGGCGACGGTGGGGCGGTCGTAGAGGTCGGCGGCGTACTCGATCGAGCCGGTGAGCCCGGCGGGCGCGCCGTCGGGGCCGTGGTGCTCGGCGATGCCGATGTTGAGGTCGAACTTGGCGACCCGCAGGCCGATCGGTTCGGGGGCGGACTCCAGCCCGGGCAGGTCGAGTTCGGCGTCCTGTCCGTGGTTCTGCAGCACCAGCAGGGTCTGGAACAGCGGGTGGCGGCCGAGCGCCCGGGGCGGGTTGAGCTCCTCGACGAGCCGTTCGAAGGGCACGTCCTGGTGGGCGAAGGCGTCGAGTTGGGCCTCCCGGACCCGGCCGAGCAGCTCGGTGAAGCTCGGGTCGCCGGAGGTGTCGGCCCGCAGCACCAGGGAGTTGACGAAGAAGCCGACCAGGTCGTCGAGGGCTTCGTCGCCGCGCCCGGCGATGCCGGTGCCGAGCGGGATGTCGGTGCCGGCGCCGAGGCGGGTGAACAGCGCGGCCAGTCCGGCCTGCAGGACGGTGAACAGGGTGGTGCGGTGGGTGCGGGCGAGGTCGAGCAGGGCGGTGTGCAGGTCGGCGCCCCAGGCGAGGTCGACGGAGTCGGCGGCGCCGGTGGGGGCGGGCGGTCGGGGTCGGTCGGTGGGCAGCTCCAGTTCCTCCGGCAGCCCGGCCAGGGCGGTGCGCCAGTGGTCGACCTGGCGGGCGAGCAGGCTGTCGGGGTCGTGTTCGTCGCCGAGCAGCTCGCGTTGCCAGAGGGCGTAGTCGGCGTACTGGATCGGCAGCGGTTCCCAGTCGGGGGCGCGGCCGGTGAGCCGGGCCCGGTAGGCGGTGGCGAGGTCGCGCAGCAGCGGGCCGAGCGACCAGCCGTCGCCGGCGATGTGGTGCAGCACGACGAGCAGCACGTGCTCGGTCGGAGCGAGGGTGAACACCGTGACCCGGATGGGCAGTTCGCGGCTCAGGTCGAAGGTCTCGGCGGCGGCCGCGTCCCGGTGGGCGGGGTAGTCGGCCGGTGCGCGGTCCACCACCAGGAAGCGCGGCTTCGCCTCCTCGGCGGGCAGGATCCGCTGCACCGGCACTCCCCCGACCACCGGGAACACCGTGCGCAGGGCCTCGTGCCGGGCGACCACGTCCGCCGTCGCGGCGCGCAGCGCGGCGGTGTCGAGCTCGCCGCGCAGGCGCAGGGCGAACGGCAGGTTGTACAGCGCGGTCGGCCCCTCGATCTGGTCGATCAGCCAGAGACGCTGTTGGGCGTACGAAACCGGGATCACGGTGCTTCCTCTACTCACGTCTACTCACGTCACGGCACGGGGTGTTCGTCCGCCCGGGGGCGGGCGGGGCGGTCAGACGGCGGCCAGGTCCGGCCGGACGCTGGGCCGGCAGTCCAGGACGTCGACGGGCTGCCCCATCGAGACGGCGATCCTGCGGTCGCCGCGGTACGGGTCCCGGCCGTGCGCGCAGAGCACGTTGTCGACCAGCATCACGTCGCCGACCTGCCAGCGCTCGCGCACGGTGGCGGCGTGGTACGCCTCGTTGAGGGCGTCGACGTCGGCGCGCCCGAGCGGCTCGGCGTCGCCGAACCCGGTGTTGAACGGCAGGCCGTCCGGGCCGAATTCGTCGATCATCGCCTCGCGGATGTCCGGGTCCAGCGACCACTCGTTCCAGAACGCGAGGTGGTTGAACCAGACCTCCTCACCGGTCACCGGGTGGTGGATGGTGCCGGGGCGCAGCTGGCTGGTGCGCAGGTTGCCGTCGGGCTGCCAGGCCCAGGTGATGCCGTTCTCGCGGCAGTAGGCCTCCACCTCGGAGCGGTCCTCGGTCGCGAAGGCGGTGCGCCAGCCGAGCGAGACGTAGTCGGAGTAGTTGCGGGTGAGCGTCCAGCCGGTGGTCCGCATCCGCTCGACCAGGTGGGCCGGCAGGTGCTCCAGCACCCGGCGGCAGTCGGCGGTCGGGGTGGCGCCGCCCTCCTCGGGGGCGGTCAGGCAGGCGAAGAGCAGCCGGCCGGGGAACGTGAGGGTGTAGCTGTTCTCGTTGTGCATCCGGATCGGCTGGGCCGGCGGCAGGTCGGTCGAGGAGAAGACCCCGTTGCCGTAGTCGCTGCGCGGGGTGGCCTTCTCGCGGTAGGGGGTGCGCTCGGGGATGAGGACGTCGCGCACGGCCGCGACGTCCTCGGTGCTCGCGACCGGCAGGCCGCGCAGGAAGATCGTGCCGTGGCGGTGCAGGGCCGAGGTGAGCTCGGCCTCGTTCTCGCGCAGCCACTCGCAGGCCTCGCCGATGCCCGCGGTGCGCGGGGCGTGGGCGAGGGCCGGGCGGCCGGGGTCCAGGTCCCAGGTCGGCATGGTGGCGCTCACTGCTGCGCGAGGGAGGCGATCAGGCTCGCGGGCCTGATGTCGGTCCAGTTCGCCTCGATGTAGTCGAGGCAGCCCTGGCGGGTGTCCTCGCCGTGGACGGTGGTCCAGCCGGCGGGGACCTCGATCCAGACCGGCCACAGCGAGTGCTGGTTCTCGTCGTTGACCAGCACCAGGTAGCCGGCGTTGTCGTCCTCGAACGGGTTGCTCATGGTGTCCTCCTTGGGTTGGTTCGAAGGTATGGGCGGCGCGGGGCCCGCAACGGCAGGAGGCCAGGCAGGAACGCGGCAGTTCGGTGCGGCGGAGTGCCGCTGTCGGGCGGTCAGCGCGGGAGGAGGCGGACGGGGAAGCGGTCCAGGCCGAAGTTGATGATCGAGCGGTTGTGGGTGACCGGGCCGGTCGGCTCGATGGTGTCGACGCGCTCCAGCATCGCCGTGAACAGGGCGCCGAGTTCGGCCTTGGCCAGCGGGGCGCCGATGCAGTAGTGGGCGCCGAGGCCGAGGGCGAGGTGCTTGTTGGGGCTGCGGTCGAGCAGGATCTCCTCGGGCCGCTCGAAGGCCTCCGGGTCCCGGTTGGCGGACCACACCCAGACGGCGACCCGGTCCCCGCGCCGGATGGCGTGGCCGTCGAGTTCGGTGTCCCGGCTGGCGGTGCGCAGGGTGTGCAGGCCGACCGAGGTCCAGCGCAGGAGTTCGTCCAGGGCCGAGTCCATGCCGACCTCGCCGTTCTGCAGCCGGCGCCACAGCTCCGGGCGCCGGCTCAGCGTGTAGAGGCCCATGGCGGCGGTGTGGCGGACCGTCTGGACGCCTCCGACGACGATGTTGTCGAGGTTGAGCACGACGTCCTCGACCGGCAGCAGCTTGCCGCCGACCCGGTAGGTCGCCATCTTGCTGATCAGGTCGTCCTTCGGGTTCGTCCGGCGCAGCATCACCTGGTGCAGCAGGTACGGGATGAGCTGCTGGTGGCCGGCCCGGCGCTCCTCCGGGGTGTTGCCGAGGAAGGCGACGTCGCAGACCCGTTCGACCATCTCGCGGTCCTGCTCGGGGACGTCCAGGAGGTCGCACATGACGGACAGCGGGAGGGCGGAGACGGCGTCGACGAGGTCGACCTCGCCGAGTTCGACGGCCTTGTCGACGATCGCGGCGGCGAGGCCGGTGATCCCGGGGGCGGCGCCGCGGACCGGGCCCGGGCCGAAGAACGGGTTGGCGGGGGCGCGGAGTTCGCGGTGCCGGGGCGGGTCGGTGAGGGCCATCATCCGGCCGGAGCCGACCGGCACGTTGCCCTCGCCGGCTCCGAGCAGGGAGCCCTGCTCGGAGCTGTAGAGGCGGGCGTCGCGCAGGACTTCGGCGGCATGGCGGTAGGAGAGCACCGACCAGACCGGCCCGTCGTCGACGGTGTCGGTGCGGTGGACGGAGGCCTCCGCCCGCAGTTCCGCGATCAGGGCGGGGGTGTCGGGCCGGGCCCACAGGTCGGGATCGGTGAGGTCGACCGCGGTGGTGGTCAGCATGAGGACTCCGTGGTGGGCTGGGGGGCGGCGCCGGGCCGCGCGATGAGGGAGGTCAGCAGGTCGACGGGGCCGGGCCCGTCGACGGTGGCGAGCAGGTGGCCGCCGGGGACGACGTGGTGGCCCGAGGCGCCGCGGGTGTGGACGGCCCAGCCGTCGAGGCCGCCGCCGGTGAGCAGCGGGTCGTCGAGGCCGACGACGGTGTGCAGGTCGGAGCCGATCGGCGGGTGCGGGCGGGGCCGGTAGCTCGCGACCACGTCCAGGTCGGTGCGGATGCCGCGCAGCGCGTGTTCCTTCAGCTCGGCTTCGCCCTCGACGAGTTCGCCCATGCCGGCCAGGCGCAGCAGGTCGTCGGCGGTGTACCGCGGGCGGTCCCGCCCGGCCCAGGCGGCGGGCGGCGAGGCGGAGGCGGCGACGACCAGCTCGGGGCGCCGCTCGGCGGGCAGTGCCCGGGCGACCTCGTAGCCGAGCAGGGCGCCGAAGCTCTGCCCGTAGAAGCCGAACCGGCCGGTGAGGTGCGGGCTGAGGGCCTCCACGACGGCGTCGACCAGCAGGTCGAAGCTCGCGGGCATCGGGTGGGCGAGCCGGCCGCCGCGGGCGGGCGGGCGCAGCGCCCAGACCTCGGCGGTCGGGGCGAGGGCGCGGGCCAGCGGGGTGTAGGCGGTGGCGTCGCCGCCGGCGTGCGGGAAGCAGAACAGCCGGAACGGGCGGTGCGGTTGGGGCGCGGGGACGAACAGCCAGTCCCCCTCGACGCGGGGTCTCACCCGGGTGGCGGTGGTCATGTGCCGCTCACCGGGCCCGGGCGGTCAGGGCGGGGCGGGGGGCGGCGGTGCCCGACCCGACGGCCCGCTCGACGGTGGCGGTGAAGGCGGCCAGGTCGGCCGAGTCGAGCAGGTGGCGCAGCTGGAGTTCGATGCCGAGCTTGCGGCGCAGCAGGTGGACGACCCGCAGGGCGGCGAGCGAGTGGCCGCCGAGCGAGAAGAAGTCGTCGGTGGGCGCCGGCGCGCTCACGCCGAGGACGGTGCTCCAGACCTCGGCGACCCGGGCCGCCAGGCCGTCGGGGTCCTCGGCGCCGCCCGCAGCGGCCTGCTCGGCGGCGGCCGGGGCGCGGGTGCCCGGGGCGCCGCCGGCCGGGGCGGGCAGCGCCGCCAGGTCGACCTTGCCGTTCGGGGTGAGCGGCATGGCGTCCAGCACGGTGATCACCGAGGGCACCAGGTGGGCGGGCACGGTGGCGCGCAGCCGCTCGGTCAGCTCGGCCGCGCGGACGGCGCCGGTGACGTAGCCGGCCAGCCGGCGGTCGCCGGGGGCGGGCTCGTGCACGGTGACGGCGGCGGCCTGCACGCCCGGCAGTCCGGCCAGGGCGTGCTCGACCTCGCCGAGTTCGATCCGGAAGCCGCGCAGCTTGACCTGCCGGTCCACCCGGCCGACGTACTCCAGCCGGCCGTCCTCGCCGCGGCGGGCCTGGTCGCCGGTGCGGTACATCCGGGTGCCGGGCGCGCCGTACGGGTCGGCGACGAAGCGCTCGGCGGTCAGTCCGGGCCGGTGGACGTAGCCGTGGGCGACCCCGGGCCCGGCCAGGTAGAGCTCGCCGACCACGCCGTCGGCGACCGGGGCGAGCTTCTCGTCCAGCAGGTGCAGCAGCAGCCCGGGCATCGGCTCGCCGAGGTGCGGTGCGGGGCCGCTGACCGGCGCGGCGAGGACCTCGACGGTGCACTCGGTGGGCCCGTACAGGTTGAGGGCGTCGATGCCGCCGTCGGCCAGCTCCCGCCAGGTGCGCTCGGGGACGGCCTCGCCGCCCATGAACAGCCGCGGTACCCGGGCGCCGGCCAGCGGCTCGCGCAGCAGTTCCCAGTGCGAGGGGGTCAGGTCGAAGTCGGTGACGGCGTGTTCGGCGAGCAGGGCGGCCAGCCGGGCCGGGTCGGCGCGGTGCTCGTCGCCGATGACGAGGACGGTGTCCCCGCGGCAGATCCGGGTCCACTGCGGGACGGAGGCGTCGAAGGAGACGCTGGCGTTCCAGCCGACCACGCCGGGCTCGGCGCGGTGGGCGCCGATGGCCTCCAGGTTCGCCATCAGCCCGGCGACGGCGCCGCGCGAGACCTCGACGCCCTTGGGGCGGCCGGTGGAGCCTGAGGTGTGGATGACGTAGGCCGGGTCGAGCGGGTGGGCCTCCTGCGGCAGCGCGGGGCCGTCGGCGGCGGCGTCCGGGCGCAGCACCGGCACGCCCTCGGCGGCCGGCAGGCCGTCCAGGCTGATCAGGGCGGCGAGGCGGGCGTCGGCGGCCATGAAGGCGAGGCGCTCGGCGGGGTAGGCCGGGTCGAGCGGGACGTAGGCGGCGCCGGCCCGCCAGACGGCGAGCAGGGCGACCGGCAGGTCGGCGGTGCGGCCGAGGTGGACGCCGACCCGGTCGCCGCGGCCGACGCCGAGGGCGCGCAGGGCGCGGGCCAGGGCGGCGGTGCGGCGGTCGAGGGCGGCGAAGTCCAGGCGCTCCGTGCCGCCGGCCGCGGTGGCGGCGAGGACGGCGGTGCGCTCGGGGTGGGCGGCGACGGTGGCGCGCAGGCGCTGCAGCAGGTCGGTCATGGCGGGTCCTCAGAGGTCGCGGGCGGCGGCGGCCATGGCGTGCAGGGCGGCCGTGTAGGTGTCGATGAACTGCTCGGCGGTGCGGTCGTCGACCAGCGAGCGCTGGTGGTCCACGGCGAGCAGCACGCGCTGCGAGACCGGGTCCTGGATCAGCGAGGCGCCGAAGGCGAAGCTGTTGGGTTCGTGGCGCAGGGTCGGCTCGCAGCCGATCCGGCCGTCCACGATCCGGGCCGAGCTGAGCCGGCCGAGGGCGTGGAAGCGCAGGAAGCCGAACTGGGTGTCCAGCGCGGTGTCGGTCATCAGCCGGGCGAGCCGGGCGAAGGGCACGCGGCGGTGCGGCATCATGTCGAGCTCCTCCCGGTGGACCTCGCGCGCCAGGGCGAGCAGGTCCCCGGTGGGTTCGCAGCTCAGCGGGACGGTGTTCAGGAACAGCCCGTACACCTCGGTGCCGCCGAGCCGTTCCAGCCGGCCGTTGACGGCCAGGCCGGTGGTGACGCGCGGCCGGCCGGTGATGTCGGCGAGGGCGGTCAGGTGTGCGGCCAGCGCGACCGACTTGACGGGTACGGCCAGCGCCTCGGAGACCAGCCGCAGCTGCTCGGGCGCCTCGGGCAGCACCCGTTCGACGGTGCGCGAGAGCTCGTGCACGGACTCGCTGCCGGGGAACATCTGGCCGCTGGCCCCGGAGAGCCGCCCGCGCCAGTAGTCGAGCGAGCGCTCGTCCCGGGCGGCCTCCCGTTCGACCGCCACGAAGTCGCGGAAGGCGGTGCGGGGCGGCGGGGCGGGGGCGCCGAGCGGGTCGGCGGCCAGGGCGGTGTGGCGCTCCAGGATCTCGGTGAGCAGCGAGGTGAAGCTCCAGCCGTCCAGGATCGCGTGGTGCTCGGAGACGGTCAGCTGGAAGGCGTCCTCGGCCAGGCGCTGCACGGTGATCCGGAACAGCGGCGGCGCGGTGAGGTCGAACGGCGTCCGCCGGTGGGCGTCGAAGACCTCCCGGACGGCCGCGTCCTGGTCCGGTGCGCCGCGCAGGTCGGCGAACTCGACGGGCGCGGGCAGCCGGCCGTGCACGAGCTGCAGCGGTTCGCCGTAGCCGGACAGGTCGAGCCCGGTGCGCAGGACGGCGTGCCGGTCCACGGCCTCGGCGACGGAGCGGCGGAAGGCCTGTTCGTCGAGGTCGCCGGAGATCCGGTAGGAGTTGACGTTGTGGTAGCTGTCGGTGCCGCCCGCGATCTCCATGTGGAAGACCATGGAGAGCTGCATGGACACCATCGGGTAGGCGTCGACGAGGCCGGGCGGCAGGTCGGCGCGGTCCTCCGGGGTGAGCAGGGCGAAGGGCTCGTGGGCCTCCGCGCCCCCGGTGACGGGCTGCGCCAGCGGCAGCAGGGCGGCGACGGTGGGGGCGTTGAAGACGTCCCGCAGGGTCACCCCCCAGCCGCGTTCGTGCAGCGCGCCGGCCAGCTGGACGGCCCGGATGGAGTCCCCGCCGAGGTGGAAGAAGTCGTCGTGGACGCCGATGCCGTCCACCCCGAGGACCTCCGTCCAGACGGCGGCGAAGGCCTCCTCCTCCGGGGTGCGCGGCTCGACCTGCCGGCCGCCGGTGGCGGTGCCGCGCTGGCCGGGGGCGGGCAGCGCGGCCCGGTCCACCTTGCCGTTGACGGTGAGCGGCAGCGACTCCAGCACGGTGTAGCTCGCCGGGACCATGTACGGGGGCAGCGAGCGGCCCAGGAAGGCCCGGACGTCGGCGGGTTCGCGCCCGGTCACGTACGCGGCGAGCCGGTCCTCGTGCACGGTGACCACGCAGGCGTCGACGTCCGGGTGGGCGGCGAGCGCGTTCTCGATCTCGCCGAGCTCGATCCGGAAGCCGCGCAGCTTGACCTGGAAGTCGGCGCGCCCGATGTACTCCAGGCCGCCGTCGGGCAGCCGGCGGGCGACGTCCCCGGTGCGGTAGAGCCGGGCCCCGGGCGGGCCGTACGGGTCGGCGACGAAGCGCCCGGCGGTGAGGCCGGGGCGGCCCCAGTAGCCGTGGGCGAGGCTGCCGCCGCCGATGTACAGCTCGCCGGCCACCCCGGGCGGGCAGGGCCGCAGCCAGTCGTCCAGGACCTGCGCGGTGAGGTGCGGCATGGGCGCGCCGATCAGGCTGCGCTCGAAGCCGGTGCTACCGGCCAGGTCGTGGGTGGTGACGTGGACGGTGGTCTCGGTGATGCCGTACAGGTTGCACAGCCGGGCCGGGGGCGGCGGGTCGAGCTCGAACCAGCGCTGGACGACGGCCGGGTCCAGCGCCTCCCCGCCCAGCATGATCCACTCCAGCGCGGGCAGGGCGCGCGGGCTGCGGCGCAGCACGGGCTCCAGCTGGCGCAGCGCCGAGGGGGTGAGGCACAGGTGGGAGACGCCCTCCTCCTCCAGCAGCTGCGCGAACTCCTCCGGCGAGCGGCTGGTCACGTACGGGACGACGACCAGGCGGGCGCCGTGCAGCAGGGCCCCCCACATCTCCCAGACCGTCCAGTCGAAGGCGTAGCTGTGGAACAGCGTCCAGGTCGCCTCCGGGCCGAAGCCGAAGTGCGCCTCGCCGTCCGCCATCAGCCGGCTGACGTGCTCGTGGGCGACGGCGACGCCCTTGGGGCGGCCGGTGGAGCCGGAGGTGAAGATGATGTACGCGACGTCCCCGGGGCGTCCGACGGCCGGCGGGCGGGTGTCCGGCCGGGCGGCCAGGTCGGCGGCCTCGGCGCTCAGGTCGTAGGCCCGCCAGGGGCCTTCGGGCACCCGGTCGGCGCGGTCGGTGACCACCAGGGTGACGCCGGTGTCGCCGAAGACCAGCGCGGCGCGGTCGACGGGCGCGGCCAGGTCGACGGGTACGTACGCGGCGCCGGTCTTGAGCACGCCGAGGACGGTGACCAGGACGTCGGCGGTGCGGTCCAGCAGCATGCCGATCCGGTCGCCGGGGCCGGCCCCGCGGGCGCGCAGGGCGTGCGCCAGGCGGTTGGCCCGGCGGTCGAGTTCGGCGTAGCTCAGGGTGCCGTCCGGGTCGCTGACGGCGGGCCGGTCGGGGTGCGCGTCGGCGGCCCGTTCGAACAGCCGGTGCAGGCACGCGCCGGGGGTGTCGGTGGCGCGGGGCGCGTCGGCGGTGCGGGTGGTCAGCCGCAGCACGGTGGCGTCCGGGTCCGCCAGGGCCGCGGTGAGCAGCGCCCCGTACTCGGCGGCGAGGCGCCGGACGGTCTCCGGGTCGAACAGCTCGCTGCGGTACTCGGCCTCGCCGCGCAGCTCGCCGCCGGTCCCGCCGCCGGTGCCGTCGCCCGCCGCGCCGGCCGCCGCGCCGCCGTCGAAGAGCGACCAGGTGAGGTCGAACTTGCTGGTGCCGTTGGAGCGGACCCGGCTCTCGGCGCGGGCCGGGCCGAGCGCGAGCGGGGTGCGGTCCTCGCGGTGGGCGCCGAACACCACCTGGACCAGCGGCGGGTGCTGCGCGCTGCGGGCGGTGCCGAGGTGGTCGACCAGCTGGTCGAAGGGCACGTCGAGGTAGCCGTAGGCCTCGAAGGCGACGTCCTGGACGTGCTCCAGCAGGCCGCGGAAGGTCAGCGTCGGCGCGAGCCGCAGGCGCAGCGGCAGCAGGTTGACGAAGTAGCCGAGCAGGTGCTCCAGTTCGGGGCGGTCGCGGGTGGTGACGGGGGTGCCGATCACCAGGTCGTCGGCGCCGGTCCAGCGGTTCAGCAGCAGGGCGAAGGCGGCCAGCTGGACGGTGAAGGGGGTGACGCCCTCGGCCTCGGCCAGGGCCCGCACCGCCGCCGCCGTCCCGGGGGCGAGGTCGAACTCCTCGGTCCGCCCGGTCGCGCCGCGCTCGGCCGGCCGGGGCCGGTCGGTGGGCAGCTCCAGCAGACCGGGCGCGCCGTCCAGCTGCTCCTTCCAGTAGGTCAGGTGCTCCTCGTAGGAGGTGCCGAGCTGCTCCTGCGCGTAGTCGGCGTACTGCACCGTCAGCTCCGGCAGGACGGCCTCCCGGCCGGCCGCCGCCGCCCCGTACAGCTCGGCGAGTTCGCGCTCGAAGACCTCGGCGGACCAGCCGTCCCAGACGATGTGGTGGACGGTGAACAGCACCGTGGTGCGCTCGTCCGCGAGCCGGAAGGCCTCGGCGCGCAGCAGCGGTCCGGTGGCCAGGTCGAAGGGCTCGGCGCAGCGGGCGGCGAGCAGCGCCTCCAGGCGCCGGGCCTGGTCCTCGGCCTGTCCTGCGGCCCCGGTGCCGGCGCCGCCGTCGGCCGTCGGGCGCAGGTCGGTCACCGTGAGCGGGACGGCGAGGGCGGCGTGCACGTGCTGGCGGGGGCCGTCGGGGTGCAGCGCGAAGGTCGTGCGCAGCGCCTCGTGCCGGGCCACCACGGCGTCCAGCGCGCCCTGGAGCAGCGCCGGGTCGAGCGGGCCGGTGACGTCGAGGGTCCAGGGGGTGCAGTAGGTGACGGCCCGCGGGTCGAGGCGGTCGAGGAACCAGAGGCCGCGCTGCAGCCCCGAGACGGGCGCGGTGCGCGCCGGGTGGTCGGACGGGCTCACGGCCTCGTTCCCTTCCTGTGCGGTGCGGTCGTGTGCGGTGCGGTCCGTCATCGGGCGGCCAGCCGTTCGGCGATGGCGCTCACGGTCCGGGCCCGGAACACCAGTTGCGGAGGGACGCGGGTGCCGGTCTCCCGGGAGAGCCGCATCGCGACCCGGACGGCGGCCAGCGAGTTGCCGCCGATCCGGAAGAAGTTGTCCTCGCGGCCGACCTCGGCGAGGTCGAGCACCTCGCGCATCGCCTCGGCGACCAGCCGTTCGGCCTCGGTCAGCGGGTCGGGCGCGGCGGCCCGGCGCCCGGCGGGGGCGGGCAGCGCCCGCCGGTCGACCTTGCCGTTGTGGTTGAGCGGCAGGGCGTCCAGGACGTCGAGGGTGGCCGGCACCATGTGCTCGGGCAGCAGGGCGGCCAGGTGGTCGAGCAGGGCGTCCGGCTCGGGGGCGTCGGCGCCGGCGGTGACGTAGGCGGCGAGCCGGCGGTCGCCCGGGGCGGGCTCGTGCACGGCGACCACGGCCTCCCGGACGGCCGGGTGGCGGGTGAGCGCGTCCTCGATCTCGCCGGGCTCGACCCGGAAGCCGCGGATCTTGATCTGGTCGTCGATCCGGCCGGTGACCTCCAGCAGCCCCTCGGCGTTGACGTACCCGAGGTCACCGGTGCGGTAGAGGCGCTCGCCCGGGGCGCCGAACGGGGAGGCGACGAAGCGTTCGGCGGTGAGGCCGGGCCGGCCGAGGTAGCCGTGGGCGAGGCCGCCGCCGGAGGCGTACAGCTCGCCGGTCGCGCCGGGCTCGACTGGGCACAGGTTCTCGTCCAGGACGTGGATGCCCTTGCCGTTCAGCGCGGTGCCGATCGGCACCGAGCCGCCGGTCGCTCCGGCCGGGTCGACCCGGTGGCAGGTGGTCAGGCCGAGGCTCTCGACCGGGCCGTAGCCGTTGGCCACCACCAGGCCCGGGTGGTTCTCCAGGGCCTTGGCGACATGGGTGACGGAGGCCCGCTCACCGGCGGTGAAGGCGAGCTTGAGGCCGTCGTAGGTCTCCGGGAACTCCTCCAGCAGGAAGTTGAACAGGCTGGCGGAGAGCTGGAGCTGGGTGACGCCGTGGCGGCGGGTCAGCTCGGCGATGGTCTGCGGGTCGGGCCGCTGACCGGGCTGCAGGACGCAGGCACCGCCGAAGCAGAGCGCCCCGTAGAGCTCCAGCGCGAAGGCGTCCCAGGAGACCGGCGAGCACTGCAGCCAGACCTCCTCCGGGCCGAAGCGGGCGTAGTCCTGGCCGAGGTAGGTGGTGGTGAGCGCCCGGTGCGGCACCGCCACGCCCTTGGGGCGGCCGGTGGAGCCGGAGGTGAACATCACGCAGGCGAGGTCGTCGCCGCCGACCGGCAGGCCCAGGTCGTGCCCGGCGTACCGGGCGAGTTCGGCCGCCGAGGCGTCCAGGTCCACCCGGTGGCGGACGGTGAACGGCTCGGCGTCGTGCCGGTGGGTGACCAGCGCGGCGGCGCCGGTGTCGGCCACCGCGGCGGCCAGCCGCTCGACCGGGAAGTCCGGGTCGAGCAGGGTGTAGGCGGCGCCGGTCTTCAGGGCCGCCAGCAGCGCGGTGACCAGCTCGGGCCCGCGCTCGGCCAGCACCGCGACGGTGTCGCCGCGGCCGATGCCGAGGCCGGCCAGGTGGCGGGCGAGCCGGTTCGCGTCGGCGTTCAACTCACCGTAGGTCACGGTCCGTTCGCCGGCGATCAGGGCGGCGGCCTGCGGGGAGCGGGCGGCGCCGGCCTCGAACAGCGCGTGCACCGGCACCTCGACGGCGGCGGCCAGGGTGCCCAGCCACTCCTCGCACAGGGCGGCCATGCCGGCCGCGCCGAAGAGGTCGCTGTCGTACTCGAAGCGGCCGGTGAAGCCGGTGCCGAGGTCGTCCACCGAGACCGACAGGTCGAACCGGGAGACCGGGTTGGAGTGCAGGGCGCGGGTGACCGGGTGGCCGCCGACGGTGAACGGCCGGGTGTCCAGCGGGTGCAGCTCCAGCAGCACCTGGCAGAGCGGGTTGCGGTCCTCCGGCCGCTCCTCCAGCACCGCGCTCGCGATGTCGTCGAAGGGCACCTCCTGGTGCCGGTAGCCGCCGATCGACACCTCGCGCACGTGCCGGACCAGCTCGCGGAACGAGGCGCCCTCCTCCAGCTTCAGCCGCAGCGGCAGCACGTTGACGAAGTAGCCGATCAGGCCGTCGAGTTCGGCCCGGCCGCGGACGTTCACCGGCGAGCCGAGCACCAGGTCGCGCTGCCCGGAGCGGCGGTGCAGGGTGAGCGCCAGCCCGGCGAGCAGCACCATGAACGGGGTGGCGTCCTCACTGCGGGCGAGCGAGCGGACGGCCTCGGCCACCGGGTCCGGCATGGCGAAGCGGTGGAAGGCGCCGCGGAAGGCCTGCTCCTGCGGGCGGGGGTGCTCCGGTGCCAGCGCCGGGGCGGTCGGCGCGTCGCGCAACTGGTCCCGCCAGTAGTCGAGTTGGCGTTCGACGGTGTCGTCCTGGTACTGCCAGGCCGCGTAGTCGCCGTACTGGACGGCGAGTTCCGGCAGATCGGCCGGGCGGCCCTCGGCGAACGCGTCGTACAGCTCCCGGAGTTCGGCCTCCAGCACCGCCAGCGAGCCCTCGTCCCAGACGATGTGGTGGAGGAGCAGCAGCAGTGTGGTCGCCCCCTCGGCGCGGAACACCCGGGCCCGCACCAGCGGTCCGCGCTCCAGGTCGAAGGGCTCCAGCGCGGCCTCGGCGACCAGCCCGTCCACCGCGTCGGCGGTGGTGTCGGTGAGCGTGAACGGCAGCTCCACGGCGGGGTGGACGACCTGGCGCGGACCGTCCTCGGCGAGCTCGAAGGTCGTCCGCAGGCTCTCGTGCCGCTCGACCACCCCGGCCAGCGCCCGCCGCAGCAGCTCGGGGTCGACCGGGCCGGCGAAGCGGAACACCCAGGGCACCACGTAGGTCGGCGCGTCCGGGTTCCACTGGTCCAGGAACCACAGACCGCGCTGGAACTTGGACAACGGCGCCTCGGTGGCGCCCCGGCGGACCAGTTCCGGGCGCTCGCCCGCGCTCGCGGAACTCACCGCGGCGGCGAACTCGGCCAGCGTCGGCGCGTCGAAGATGGTGTACGGCGACACCATGCCGAAGACGTCGAAGACCCGGCCCACCACGCGGACGGCGGTCAGCGAATCGCCGCCCAGGTGGAAGAAGTTGTCGTCGGCGCCGACCTCGGGCACCCCGAGCACGTCCGCCCAGACCGCGGCGATCAGTTGCTCGGCGGGGGTGCGCGGCGGGCGGCCGGCCGGCTTGCCGGCGGGCGCGGACTGCGGCTCGGGCAGGGCCGCGCGGTCCACCTTGCCGCCGGCGGTCAACGGGAAGGCCTCCAGCGCGGTGAGCGTCGCCGGGACCATGTGCTCGGGCAGCCGCTCGGCCAGCCAGGGCCGGAGCTCGGCGTACCCCGGGGCGGCGCCGGTCACGTACGCGGCCAGCCGGCCCTCGTGCGCCACCACGACGCAGCCGGTGACGCCGGGGTACCCGGCCAGCACCTGCTCGACCTCGCCGGGCTCCACCCGGAAGCCGCGGATCTTCACCTGGTGGTCGCTGCGGCCGAGGAACTCCAGCGGGCCGTCCTCCGCGGTGCGGCGCACCACGTCGCCGGTGCGGTACATCCGGGCGGCCGGGCCGTCCTGGGGCCCGTCGGAGGCCGCCGCGGACGCCCCGGCGAACGGGTCCGCGACGAAGCGGTCGGCGGTGAGGCCGGGGCGGCCCAGGTAGCCGGAGGCCAACAGCGGCCCGCCGACGTACAGTTCGCCGCTCTCGCCGGGCGGCACCGGCCGCAGCCGCTCGTCCAGGACGTAGAGCCGCCGGGCGCCGAGCGCGCTGCCGATCGGCACCCGGGCCGCCGGGCCGTCCTGCCCGCCGGCCAGCCGGTGGGCGGTGGCGGTGACCACGGTTTCGGTCGGTCCGTACGCGTTGAGCAGCGGCACCCCGGTCGCCGCCCACCAGGCGGCGGCGGTCGCGGGCTCCAGCTTGTCGCTGCCCGAGATCATCAGCCGCAGGGTGCGCGGCACCCGGTCGCCGAGCGCCGCCACCACGTCCTGGAAGTAGCCGGCCGCCAGGTTGGCGACGGTGACGCCCTCGTCGTCCAGCAGGTCCAGCAGCTCGGCCGGGGCGAGGAGCCGCTGCTCCGGCAGGACCAGGCAGGCCCCGGCGGTCAGCGCGCCGAGCACCTGCTCCACCGCCACGTCCACGGTCGGGCGGGCGAACTGCAGCACGACGTCCCGCTCGGTCAGGCCGAAGGTCCCGACCACAGCGGCCAGGTGGCCGGTGAGCGCGGCGAGCGGCACGTGGACGCCCTTGGGGCGGCCGGTGGTGCCGGAGGTGTAGATGACGTAGCCGGCGCCGGCGTCCGCCCCCGCCCCGATCACGGTGAGCTCCTCGCCGTGCAGGGCGAGGGAGGCCCCGGCGTCCTCGGCGATCCAGCGGTTGCGCTCCTCGGGGGCCTCCCGGTCCAGCGGCAAATAGGTGGCGCCCGCCCGCAGGACCGCCAGCAGCGCGACCACGTGGTCCAGCCGGTCGCGGCCGGTGACGGCGACCGTGCGCCCGGGGGCGAGCCGGGCGGCGAGGGCGGCGGTCAGGCCGTCCAGCTCCCGGTAGCTGAGGGTCCGCCCGCCGGCCCGGACGGCCGGCCGCTCGGGAAAGCGGCGGACGGCGGCGGCGAACGGCGCGAATTCGGCGGCCGTGGATTCGAGGGGAAAACCGCGTGAGGACATCATCCAACCCCAGATCGTGAGATTAATCGGCGACGGAAGCGACGATAGGGGGAATCGGAAGGCCCTATCGGCAGAATGAGCGGAAGGAAATCGGCATGTTCTTCATGCCGCTCCCCGGGCAGGCCGGAGCTACCAGCCGGGGTTTTTCAGAATCCCTCGGGAGACCAGACGTCTGCCGCGTCGAGAGCGGCCGGAGCATACTTTCCGAGCGAACTGATCAGCAGTCGGAGCTCCAGCGCCAGGCATTCCGCGAAACGCCGGAGGCCGGATTCCCGGTCCTCCGCGACGGCCAACAGCGCCGCGCGCCCGAGGCCCACCGCGCGGGCCCCCAGCGCCAGGCTCTTGACCGCCCGGGCGCCCTCCCAGATCCGCCCGGAGACCAGCAGGCTCGGCGGCGGGTCGGCCGCCAGCCGGCGCAGGCACTCCGCCAGCGGCAGACCGACGTGCGGCAGGAACACCCCGGGCGCCCAGCCCGTGCCGCCCTCGGCGCCGTCCACCACGACGGCGTCCGCACCGGCCTCGTGCGCCACCCGGGCGGCCTCGGCCACGTCCCGGCCGGGGTAGAGCTTCACCCAGATCCGCACCCGCGGGTAGTTGTTGCGCATCAGCCGGATCTGCTGGCGCAGGATCTCCGCGGTGAAGGTGCCCGGGGTCGCGGCGCGCAGCACCCGGCCGTCGGGGAACAGCGGGTCCAGCCCGAAGCGGTCGCCGAGCGCGGCGGCCGCCTCGGGGTCCAGCACGGTCATCCCGCCCAGGCCGGGTTTGGCTCCCTGGCCGACCTTCAACTCGAAGGCCAGGCGGCCGGATTCGAGCAGTGGCAGGGCGGCCGGGTCGCTGTGCACGAGGTTCCACACCTCGGCGTCGGCGTCCTCGGTGCTCTGCTGGACGGCCACGCCGCCGAGCCCGTCCGGGAGTTCCTCGGCGTAGGCGCGCAGCCGGCCGAGCAGCGTGCGGTCGGCGGCCTCGCCGAGCCGGCCGTAGCCGTTGACCGGCACCACGTTCTCGCCGACCACCATCGGGATCCCGAGCGCCCCGGCCTGCCGGCTCAGGGCCAGTCCCAGATCGCCGCCGGCCGCCCGGGTGGAGCCGGTCGCGGACACGTACACCGGCAGCGCGGAGGCGAAACCGCCGACGGGGGTGGCGAGTTCGACGTCCCGGTAGTCGGGCTCGCGGCCCAGGTCGATCAGCTTGGCGAGCCGTTGCGGCAGGAACAGCGGCGGGACGATCCGCAGCGCGTCCAGGGCGTCCGGCGCGCCGCCGGCGGCCGTCCGGTCCGTACGGTCGGCGCCGAACAGCACGTGCCCGTACTCCTCGGCGGGCGGGAACGCCGCCGCCGCGCCGACCCGGGCCCGCCGCCGGACCTCCTCCTCGGGGAACCCGGGCGCGGTGAGGCCCTTCTCGCCGCGCTCGGCCGGGGCGTTCAGCCGCTCCCCGCTCGTGGCCGTCCTCGGGCTCACGGTGACACCACCCCCGCGACCTTGGGGAACGCGCTGGCCTGCCAGACCGCGTCCAGCCCGGCGACGTAGCGGGTGAGCCGCTCGACCCCGATGCCGAAGCCCGCGCTGGCCGGCACGCCCTCGCGCACCAGGTCCAGGTACCAGCGGTACTTCTGCGGGTTCTCGCCGGTCTCCCGCATCCGGGTGACGATCTCCGCGTAGTCGTTGGTGCGCTGGCTGCCGCTGCACAGCTCGCCGTAGCCCTCGGGCGCGAGCAGGTCGAAGTTCCGCAGCAGGCCCGGATCGTCCGGGTGCTCGCGGTCGTAGAAGCCGCGCGAGCCCTTCGGGTAGTCGGTGACGAAGAACGGCCGGTCGCGCCGGGCCGAGAGCAGCGCCTCGCCCTCCCAATCGAGTTCGGCGTCGGGGCTCTGCGGGTGCCCGACGCCGCGCAGCTCGGTGACCGCCTCGGCGTGCCGGATCCGGCCGAAGGAGCCCTGGAGCAGCTCGGCGAACGCCTGCGGGTCCCGGCCGAGTTCGGCGAACTCCTTGGGCAGCTCGCGCAGCACGCTGTCGACCATGTGGACCACCAGGTCCTCGGCCAGCTGGACGACGTCGTCCCGGCTCGCGCCGGCGACCTCCACGTCCAGCTGGTGGAACTCGGCCAGGTGCCGGCTGGTCCCGGCGGTCTCCAGCGGCTCCAGGCGGACGTTCGGGGCGATGCAGAAGATCTTGTCGAAGGCGAGCAGCGAGGCCTGCTTGTACAGGATCGCGCTGGTCATCAGCTTGTAGCGGTGGCCGTAGAAGTCGATGTCCACCTGCTTGGAGCCGCGCGCGCCCGGGTCGGTGACCGGGCCGATGATCGGCGGCAGCAGTTCGGTGAAGCCCTGGCCGCGCAGGAACTCGCGGGCGGCGGTGAGCAGTTGCTGCTGGATCCGGAGCGTGCTCCGGGTGGCCGGCGCGGTCAGGTGGCGGCCCGGATCGGTCGGCGGCACCGGGGGCTGGGGGGTGGAGTCGGGCATGGTCGGGGTCCTCTTCTCTCGGCGAGGGTCTCTCGGGGGCGGTGCCTCGGGGGCGGTGCCTCGGGGACGGTCTCTCGGGGGCGGTGTCTCGCGGACGGTGTCTCGCGGACGGTCTGGTGTCGGGAGGCTTCGGTGCGCGCGCGGACCGGCGCCGCGACGGGCTCGGCACCGCGTACGAGCGCCGCCGCGTACGGGCCGTGCGCCTCGTACGGTTCGGCACCGCGCGGCCTCAGCGCACGGCGGGCAGCCCCCGGGGGACGGGCGCCGCGCCCGCCGGCGCGTCGCCGCCGTCGTAGCGCCGCTGGACGTGGGAGAGCGCGGCCAGCAGCCCGGCCGAGCCGAGGATCGGCGGCCGCCCGCCCTCGACGAGTCCGGCGATCGGCATCGAGCCGACCGCGGACCAGGACAGCCGCCCGTCCGGGCCCAGCGAGCTGCGGGTGCGCCCGGCGTTGTCGGGGTGCAGGCAGTACGGCACGTCCAGGTAGCCGGCCGCGAACGCCCGGACCAGGGCCCGCCCGAGGTCGGCGTCCAGGTCGAGCACCGCGCCGATCAGCGCCCTGGCCTCGGCCTCGATGCCGGTGTCCGGTGCGGCGGCGGGCCGGGGGCGGGCCCGCTCGGCGGTGGCGGCCGCGGCGGCGGCCTCCAGCGCGCGGACGTTCTCGGCGACGGTCGGGATGCGGTGCGCCTCCGCCGTGGTCTTGACGATCAGCCGGGCGGCGCCGCCGCGCACGGCGAGCCGCGCCGCGTCCTCCAGCAGCAGCCGGGCTCCGCCGGGCGAGCGCGGGTACACGCCCATGTAGGCGTACACCACGAGGTGCCGGTCGACGTCCGCGAGCAGGTCGTCCGCGATCCGGCCGAGTGCGGCCAGCGCCTCCTCGTCCTGCCGGGCGTTGGCCTGCTGGGCGTAGCTGAGCGAGATGCTGCACAGCCCGTGCTGACGGAAGAACAGCGCCTCCAGCACGCTGATGGCGATCAGCAGCGAGGGCGGGCAGAGCTGGCCCATCATGCAGCCGCCGAAGGTCTCCAGGTGCGGCTCGGCGCCGGACTCCCGCCGAGCGGCGAGGAGTTCGCAGCTGGTCCGCCAGCGGGCCACCGCCTCGTGCAGCGGGGTGCGGCCGTAGGGCAGGCAGTAGGAGACCGGCCCGCCCTCGGTGGCGTCCAGGCCGGCCGCGAGCAGCGCCCGGACGATCCCCTCCGGCGCCGCCGAGCCGTGCCGGACCTGCACCGGGAAGCCCGCGTCCGCGACCCCGTGCAGCACCGCCCGGGTGACCTCCACCGGGTGGGTGGCGATCGGGTAGCCGTTGAGGCCCGCCCCGGCGGCCAGGGCGCGCCGCGCCATGTCGAGGTCGCCGGTGCGGGTGTAGCTGTCCAGCGTGATGGTGCCGACGGTGACGGCGGCCGCCCCCCGGGTGGCGAGCAGGCCCGCCCGCATCGGCGCGGCCTCCGCCATGCCCATCCGGGGCTGCACCACCAGCGCGCCGGCCTCCGCGGCCTGCGCGACGAACGCGCCGAAACCGGTCACAGCAGCACCCGGGTGCGCAGCCCGTCGACGAACGCGCGGAAGGCCTCGACCGAGCTGTCCTCCTCGAAGACGGCGTCGAAGCCGGCCGCCAGCAACGACCGTTCACGGTCGGGGTCGTCGGCCCCGGCGATGCCGAGCTTGCCGCCGATGACGGTCGGGGTGCTCCGCAGCTCCGGGCAAGCGCGCAGCGCGGGGGCGACCCGCAGGCCCTCCTGGTGGCCGTGCCCGTTGACGCTGCTGATCACGATCAGGTCGGGTTCGATCCGGCGGCATTCGGCGAGCAGCAGGGCGTCCGGGACGCAGGCGCCCAGATTGGTCACCCGGTGGCCCATTTCCTCCAGCAGGAGCTGCAGGAACACCAGGTTCCAGGTGTGCGAATCCGAGGCCGTCGTCGTCACGACGACGTCCAGCCCGCCGTGTTCGGCGTTTGCGTGCTCCACAACTCAGCCCTCATCGGTAGAGATCGGCGATGGAATTCCGCCGACGCCCCGGCCGGCGGTCCGGAGTTCCGGCGCGTGTTCCGCGACGGCCCGGCCCCACCGAGAACGTTAGGAACGCCCGGCCCGGGCAAGCGGCAGGTCCTGCGGCACCTTGCGGCAGAATCGGCGGCCGCCCACGGCACCGGCGCTGCCGCACGGCGGCCGGCCCCCTGGCGACACCCCGGAGGCGGCGGGGCCGCCGCTCAGCCCGCGACGGCCAGCAGCGGGACGTCCCCGGTCGGGGCGAGCCGCAGCCCCGGCTCCTCCCGGACGAGGCGGCGGCAGAGGTTGAGCACGGTGAAGCGCACGCCGTCCCGCGCGGGCACGCTGCGGATCAGCCCGCGCGACAGCAGCTCGTGCACGGTCGCCAGGCAGGTCTGCGGCGCCCAGCCGCTGCGGGCCACCGCGTCCTCCCCGGACCAGTCCCCCGGCTCGTCCACCAGGACGTCCAGCAGCGCGCGTTGACGCTCCGTCAGTCTTCGGATGGCGGGCTCCACCTCGTCCCGGACGTCTCCGCGCGCGCCGTACACCAGCGGCGGCGCCGCCAGCGTGAACGGGGAGGCCGCCAGCCGGGCCAGCAGCTGGCCGGTGGACTGCACCAGCGCCCAGCCCGCCGCACGCTCCAGGGCGCCCGGCAGGCCGTCCAGGTGGCGGCAGAGCTCGGCGACGGCCGGCGCCTCGGAGCGTTCCAGGGCGTAGCCGGGGCGCAGCCGGCACAGGTGCGAGAGCAGCAGCCGCACGGCGCCGACCTGGGCCAACGCCTCGGGTCGGGCGTCGAGTTCGGGGGCCGGTACGGGGAGCGGAGCGAGCGGGATGACCTGGCAGCCGGGCAGCGGCCGGGCTTCCCGGGCGGTGATCAGCACCCGCAGGCCGGGGCAGTGGTGGAACAGTCCGTCGAGCTGCCCGGCGTCCACCCCGCCGTCGGCGCCGTCCAGCACCAGCAGGGCGGGCCGCTCGCCGATGTCCCGGACGACGTCGGCCGGCAGGCCGCGCCAGGGGTGCGGGCCGCCGCCGCAGTCGACCCAGCGGACCGGCCAGCGGGCGCCCTGGTGCAGCCGGTGGGCCACCTCCAGGGCGAGCCTGGTCTTGCCCACCCCGCCGAGCCCGACGAGTGCCACCAGCCGGTCCCCGTGCACCGCGAAGGCGTCGGCCAGCACGTCGGTCTCCATCTCCCGGCCGACCATCGCCCCGCGCGGCACCGGCGGGGCGGCCGGGGCCGGGGGCATCACCGGCTCGCCGGCGAGCGGGTGGCGGCGGGCGGCCTCCTCGAAGTCCGCTCGGCTGCGGCCCTCCAGCCGCAACGCGTCCGCCAGCAGCCGGACGGTCTCGTTGCGGGGGCGGCGCACCCGGCCGCTCTCCATGTCCCGGATCGCCCGCACGCTGAGGGTCGCGTGGTCGGCCAGGCACTGCTGGGTCAGCCCGATCCGCTCACGCCGTACCCGCAGCAGCTCGCCGAAGCCCGCCGCCGTCCTCACCGCTTGCACCGACTGCCCGCTGTCCATGCCTCGTCTGCCCTTCCGTGGTTCGGACACTCACCGGAGGTCCGGTCCGACGGCCGCAGCACTGGGCACCCGCGCGGCCCGTGGTCCGGTCGCACGGGACCCGGTGATCAGGCTGTGGCCCGCGAACCGGTTCCCTCCGGCTCCCGATGCTCCAGGCTCGCCGTCTACGCCCGATCAACGGCCGATCACCGGCCCCACCCGCCACCTTCACGCGGGCCTCACAAGCGGACCGCGGCCCTGGCGGCGGGCGTGGTCCCGAGGGCGGGGGGCGGCCGGACGGCGGACGAACGGACCCGGGCGGGAGGCGGACGGGGCCCCGCGCCGGAGGCGTTCGGACCAGGACGCGGTCGGCCCGAGCCGGGCGCGAGGCGACGATGGCGCCTCCGGGGGCCGGCACGCCGGCCCCCGCCGGACCGCCCTCCTTCGTGCTGCCGAACACCGCTCAGATCGAGGTCGGCGCCGCGCGGTCCGTCCCGGCGGCCGGGTCGGCGCCGTGCGGGGTGTCGGTCGGCACCCCGACGCCCAGTCCCCGGCCGGTTCCCGGCCGGTTCCCCCGCGCCTCCCGCTGCCGCGGACCAGGGCCCTGAGCCGTACGGCGCGCAGGGGCGGGCGGACCCGGCCGGTCACGGGTTCCGCAGCGCCTCGGTGAGCCGGTTCGCCGCCTCGATCACGGCCTGGGAGAGCTGGGCGCCGGGGTGGCGGGTGAGCCGTTCGATCGGGCCGGAGACCGAGACGGCGGCCACCACCCGGTTGGACGGCCCGCGCACCGGAGCCGAGACGGAGGCCACCCCGAGCTCGCGCTCGCCGATCGACTGGGCCCAGCCCCGGCGCCGTACGCCGCTCAGCGCGGTGGCCGTGAAGCGCGCGCCCTGCAGGCCGCGGTGCAGCCGCTCGGGCTCCTCCCAGGCCAGCAGCACCTGGGCGGCGGACCCGACCTTCATGGGCAGCGTGATCCCCACCGGGACGGTGTCGCGCAGCCCGGAGAGCCGCTCGGCGGCGGCCACGCAGATCCGGATCTCGCCCTGACGGCGGTACAGCTGGGCGCTCTCGCCGGTGACGTCCCGCAGGTGGGCGAGGACCGAGCCGGCCGCGGCCAGCAGCCGGTCCTCCCCGGCGGCCGCCGAGAGCTCGCCGATCCGGGGGCCGAGGACGAACCGGCCCTGCAGGTCCCGGCTGACCAGCCGGTGGTGTTCGAGCGCGACCGCGAGCCGGTGCGCGGTGGGCCGCGCCAGGCCGGTGGCGGCGACGAGTCCGCCCAGCGTGGCCGGGCCGGCCTCCAGGGTGCCGAGGATCGAGGTGATCTTGTCGAGCACGCCGACGCCGCTCGTGTTCTGCATGGATGGGTACTCCGTCTCGAATCCGCGAGCGGCGGACGGCCGCGCTCGCGCAGGCTCCGGGTGGGGAGCCGTGGGGGTGTGGTCAGCGGGGGCGGGCCGGGGAAGTCGGCCGATCGCCTGCGCCGGGCACGAGACGGGTACGCGGAAGGGCCGGGGCGGGAAGCGCCCGGGCGAAGGACAGCACAGAGAGCACCGTGTCTCCTCATCTTTCCCGCGCCACAGTGGCGACAGGCCGGAGTTGGCACTGATCCCGGGCGGCACGGCGCGTACTTCGGACGCCGGGTCGACCGGGGAGTTGCCGGGGCTTCGTAGGGCCGGTCCCTCCACCCCTCTGGATGATTCGCCAGGAACCATACAAGATTCCCCGGCCCGCCCGCCAAACCCGTCCCGCCGTCGCGCGGCCGCCGTGCCCGATGGCCGACGCCTGCGCGCACCCCGCCACCGGGCGCCCCGCGCCTCCTCCCCTCGGCCGCGCCCTCCGGCTGAGGGCCCGTCAACGGCCGCCGCCCCGTCGACCGGCTGGGTCCGGTCGACGGGGCGGCGTCGCGGGCGCGGGGCCCGCGGTTGCGGTCAAGCGGGTTTCCTGGTGGTGCCGACGCACAGCGCCCAGATGACGAACGCGTCGATCGCGATGAGGACGATGGCCCAGAACGGGTAGTACGGCAGCCACAGGAAGTTGGCGATCATTCCCAGCGCGGCGACGACGACGCCGACCGCCCGGGCCCAGGTGGCACCGCTGAAGAGCGCCGCGCCCGCGAGGACGACGACGATGCCGAGGATGAGGTGGATCCATCCCCACCCCGCGGTGTTCATCTGGTACACGTAGTTGCGGGTGACGACGATCAGGTCGTCCTTGGTGATGGCCGAGATGCCCTGGAAGATCGCCATGATGCCGCCGGCGATCAGCATCACGGCGGCGAAGATGGTCCAGCCGCTCGCGAAGGGGCGGCGTTCGCCCTCGGGTGCAACGTGGCTGGTGCTGCTCACACTGCTGGTCATGACATCGACTCCTTCGGTGACGACCGCTTCGCCGACCGCGATCGGGAGGGGGCGCCCCCGACGACGGGGAGACGGCGCCCACCGGCCTCGGCTCGCGGCAGAGCCGGGAAGCAAGCCCTGACTTCACGGTAAGACCGGGCCGCGGAGCTGTCGTGGGCTGGCCGGCCCTCCGCGCGGGACCGGACGGCCCCCCGGGGTGCGCTCACCCGGGCGGCGCGGGTGGGCCGGGCGCACCGGGGGGCGTGGGCGGGCCCGGCGGCGCGGGCTCCGTGGCCGCCGTGGCCGCCGGCGGGGTGCCGGTGCCGACCCGCCCGGAGGCCGCGAGCAGCGCCAGGACGGCGATCACCGCGAGCAGGACCAGGACCAGCAGCAGGACCGTCAGCACGGTCGGGTGGTTCCACAGGGCGAACACCAGGGCGATGATCAGCAGCGCCACCAGCACCAGCGCGCGCCGGTGGGCGTCGGTCCAGGTCCCGACCCGGCCGGTGCGCACGCCGTGCGCGTCGCTCCAGCCCGCCACCGAGTCCGCGACGTGGTCGGCCCGGCCGCGGACGGCGCGCGGCAGCCGTCCCGCGCCGGAGAGGTAGGCACCGAGGGCCACCACGACGCCCAGGACGATCGCGGTGCGCAGGCTGACCCGCAGGAAGCGCAGCAGCGTGTCGAAGACCGTCGCCGCCGCGGCCGGGGACTGCACGGCCGGGGGCAGGTGGTCGAGGTAGTAGTGCCGGGCGATCACCAGCGCGATCGCGACCACCAGGCAGCCGCCCGCCGCGCCGAGCGCGGAGGTCACCAGCGCCCGGCGTCGGCGCCGGGCCAGCAGGACGCCGGCGGCGCCGAGCAGCACGGTGAGGACGGGCATCCAGTTGCCGACCACGTCCAGGGCGTGGGCACCGCCGCGGATCTTGGCCAGTTTGTCGGACTGGAACAGCACCAGGTGCTTGTCCACGTCCGGGATCTTCTCGGCCGGGGTCAGGCCGGCGGCCACCAGTTCGTCCTTCAGCCGGTCGACGGCCGCCCCGACGTCCAGGGTGACGGTGCCGTCGCTGACCCCGATCGCGCCGCGGCCCTCACCGGTGAGCGCGTGCACCACGGCCGCGTGACCGGCGCGGTTCGCCTGGGTCCACACGGTGACGAAGGCGTCGCTGTGCACGACCCGGGTCGCCGCCCGGCCGACCACCTGGTCCACCGCGTCGTCCAGTTTGGGCCCGAGCGCCTTGACCGCCGAGGCGGCCCTGGGCGGCAGCCCTTGGGACTGCAGCCAGGCCGCCAGGTCGGAGGCGACGGCCGGGCCGTCGACCTTCACGTCCACCGCCTGCGTGATCCGGGCGACCGCAGCGTCCTGGATCGCGGGATCGGTCGCCAGCGGAGCCACCGTGGAGACGTACCGGTCGGTGTCCAGCGCGATGTCGTGCACCCAGACGGTGAGCAGCGACACCGGCACCAGGATGCAGGTCAAGGTGATCAGCACGGCCGACGCGGTGCTCCGGACGACCCGCGAGGCCAGGGAGGGGCGCCGCGCCCCGGCGGTGGCCCCGTCGCGCGGACCGTCCGGAGCCGGCTCCGGCGGTGGGGGTTCCAGCGGCCCGTTCAACGGCTCTCCCGACGGTCGACACGCGGCCTTGGCGCCGCTGTCCACCATTCACGCCGCGCGTGCCGTCCTCGGCTCGCCGGGTTGGGCCGCCCGGAGCAGCCCGCCCCCGCCTCCGGGGCCGCCCCGGTACCCGCACCGCCGGGGCCGCAGCCGGCCGTCGGCTCACCCCGGGCAGGTGATCCCCGGGCGGACGGCCGCGCCTAGCGTCGAGACGACGCCCGGGCCGGTGGGCCGGGCGACGGACTCCCACGTCGGAAGGAGCACCGCCATGGCCGAGGACGACCTCGTCGAGACCGGGCCCATCGACTACCTGGTGGTCGAGTTCCCCGGCAACCGGATGACCGGGGAGGGGCTTCCGCTGCTGATCGACCTGGTGGACCGGGGTGTGATCCGCATCCTGGACTTCGCGTTCGTGCGCAAGGACACGGACGGCACCGTCACGGGGATGGAACTGGCCGACTTCGACGGCGACGGCCGGCTGGACCTGGCCGTCTTCGAGGGCGCCGGCTCCGGACTGCTCGACGCCGAGGACCTGGGCGAGGCCGGCGGCGTCATCGAGCCCGGGAACTCCGCCGGGGTGCTCGTGTACGAGAACACCTGGGCCGCGCCGTTCGCCACCGCCCTGCGCCGGGGAGGCGCCCGGGTGGTCGCCAGCGGCCGGATCCCCCTGCCGGATCTGCTGCAATCGCTGGACGCGCTGGACGGCCTGGACGTCGACGCCGGAGCGGGCACGCCGGACGACTCCGGCGCCGCACCGTCCGCCACCGGGTGAAGCCGTCGAGAGGAGAGCTGGTCATGCCTGGACTGCTGCGCGGTATGGCGCGCACCGCCGTCGTCGCCGGAACGGCGACCGCCGTGTCCAACCGGGTCTCCCGCCGTCAGGCGGGTCGCTGGGCCCAGCAGGACATGGCGGCCGAACCCGCGCCGCCGCCCCCGCCCCCGCCCCCGGCCGCACCACCGGCCCCGAGCATGGACGACAAGATCGCCCAGTTGCAGAAGCTGGCGCAGCTGAAGGACCAGGGCGTGCTGACCGAGGAGGAGTTCGCGGCGCAGAAGCAGCGGCTCCTCGCCTCCTGAGGACACGCTTGAGGACGCGCTGGAGGAGGCACACGAGGATCCGCGCCTGAGGACACGACGATGGAGGGCCGGTGCCGGGAACCCCGGCACCGGCCCTCCGGCGCGCTCATGCCCCGGACGCGCTCATGCCCCGGAACCGGGCGCGGAGCCGGAACCGGTGCCGGGCCCGGGGTCCCGGTCTGGCCCGCCGTGCGCGGTCAGGGCGTGGATGCCGATCACGTCGACCGCGACGAGGGTCACCGCCCAGAGCGGGTACGAGGGGGCGAAGGCCATCTGGGAGAAGGCGTTCAGTCCGAGGGTGACGACGCCCGTCCACCGCGCCCACGGCGCGCGGGCCACCAGCACGCCGTACGCCGCGGCGAGCTGGGCCACGGCCAGGGCCAGCATCACCCACCCCCAGGCCCGGAGGTCGCCGACCACGTAGTGGGCCCCGGCGACGAAGACGTGCGACCGGGCGATCGCCGCGATCCCGTCCAGGGCGTTGAGGGCGCCCGACAGCACCAGCAGCACCCCGGCGAAGGTGAGCGGTCCGCCGCCCGGGCGGCCGGTCGCGCGGTGACCGGCCGCCGGCTCGGCGCCGTGCGGAGCGGTGGCGGTCATGGCTGCCTCCGTACGTGGTCAGACGGCCCGGGAGGGCCCGCGAGGGAGGGCCGGCGAGGGAGGGCCCGCGAGGGAGGGCCCGCGAGGGAGGGCCGGCGAACGAGGGGCGGCGAACGAGGGGCAGGCGGACGGACGGACCGACCGTCGGAGGGCCCGGCGGACGGACCGGTCCTCCCACTCCGTCAGCCCCGCCGCCCGGCGGCACCACCCGCCCCGGGTGGTTCAGTGCCCCACGGCGACCTTGGCCGCCACGATGACCAGGCCCAGGCACAGGTTGACCAGGCCCTCCACGGCGGCCTGGCCCGGCCGCACACCCGCCCTGAGGGCCCCCAGCACCGCCCAGGCCACCTGCTGCGCGACCGCGACCCCGAGCGCCAGCCAGGCGTTGTCCCCCGCTCCGAGCCAGGGACTCACCAGCACCGCCAGGGCGGGCAGGGCCGACGCCTCGACGAGCGGCCACTCGTCCCGTCCGACCTCGCGCACCCTGCGCCACCCGACCCCCCGGCCGACCTCCCGCTCCCCGGCGACCCGCGCGTAGACGTGGGCGATCCAGAAGACGATCCCGGTGATCACCAGCAGCAGGACCAACGACAGCCGCGGGTGCGGATCGTGGACACCGGCGGCGGCGATCACGGAGGCGGCCAGCATCGAACCGTAGACCGCGCCGGCGTAGTCCGTCCGGGTGCGCGGGCGGTCCGGAGCAGGGGTGCGGCTTCGGGGTGTCGTCACGGCAGCTCCTCCCACACCGCGCGGCGGCCGCTCCGCTCGCCGCACCGGGCACGACCGATGGCTCCCGACATTCTCGTCGGCGCCGGAGCGCCCCGCCTCACCCCGGACAGGTGAGCGGGGCCGGGTCCGCCGCCCGGCCCGGCCGGCCTCCGGGCCCGACGGCCCGCCCGGGCCCCGCCCGCTCACCCATCCGGGGTGATCCGCGGCACGACCGCCCTCCGTACCGTGACGGCGAAGGCTGTTTCCTCCGTCGGCCCGGGGAGCGCACCATGAACCCTTACCCTCCGATCGCCGAGCACGGGATCATCGGCGATCTGCAGACCGCCGCGCTCGTCTCCACGGACGGCGACATCGACTGGTGGTGCACCCCGCGCTTCGACTCCCCCAGTCTGTTCGCCTCCCTGCTCGACCACACCAAGGGCGGCCGCTGCGGGCTCGCCGTCGACCGGGAGGAAGTGCCCGACGCCCAGGTGAAGCAGCTCTACCTCGCCGACACCGCGATCCTGGTCACGCGCTACCTCTCCCCGCAGGGCGTGGCCGAGGTGGTCGACTTCATGCTTCCCGAGAGGTCGACGGCCCCCGGCGACCGGCACCGGGTCTTCCGGGTGGCCCGGGCGGTGCGCGGGCGGGTCCCCTTCCTGCTGGAGTGCCGGCCGCGCTTCGACTACGGCCGCGCCACCCACGGGCTGTCCCTGCCGGACGAGCGCTGCGCGCTGCTGCGGGGCCCCGACCAGGAACTGTGCGTCCAGGCCACCGACCCGGTCGTCCTGCGGGCCGACGGCTCCGACGTCACCGCACGGTTCACCCTGGACGCGGGCGAGATGGCCACCGTGGTCCTCACCGCCCAGCCGCCGGGCGCCGCGCCGCCCGCCCCGCCGGACCACGCGGACGACCAGGCCGCCTTCGACGCCTGCCGGGCGTTCTGGTACGACTGGATCAAGTCCTCCACCTACCAAGGCCGTTGGCGGCAGATGGTGGACCGCTCGGCGATCACCCTCAAGCTGCTCAGCTACCGGCCGACCGGCGCGATGATCGCCGCCGCGACGGCCGGGCTGCCGGAACAGATCGGCGGGGAACGGAACTGGGACTACCGCTACACCTGGATCCGGGACGCCTCGCTGTCCGTCCACACCCTCATCGGCATCGGCTTCCGGGACGAGGCGCTGGCCTTCCGCCGGTGGGTCCGGGAACGGGTCGAGGCCTCCTCCCACGCCGAGGGGGAACGGCTCCAGATCATGTACCGGATCGACGGCGACCCGCATCTGACCGAGGAGTCCCTCACCCAGTGGGAGGGCTACCGCGGCTCCTTCCCGGTGCGCGCCGGCAACGCCGCCGCCGACCAGCTCCAGCTCGACATCTACGGCGAGGCGGCGTACGCGTTCGCCGCCGACGAGGACGACATGGGCGCCCTGCGCGGCTGGGACGCGTTCCGCCGGCTCGTCGACTGGCTGACCGAGCAGTGGGACCGCCCCGACGAGGGCATCTGGGAGACCCGCGGCGGGCGGCAGGACTTCACCTACAGCCGGCTGATGTGCTGGGTGGCCTTCGACCGCGCCATCCGCGTCGCCCGGACCTTCGCCCGCCCCGCCGACCTGGACCGCTGGACCTCGGAACGGGACGACATCCTGCGCCAGGTCGTCCAGCGCGGATGGAGTGCCAAGCGCGAGGCCTTCACCCAGCACTACGCCACCGACGTCCTGGACGCCTCGCTGCTGATGATGCCGAAGGTCGGCTTCCTCTCCCCCACCGACCCGGCCTGGCTGTCCACCCTGGACGCCATCGACCGGGAGCTGGTCCAGGACAGCCTGGTCTACCGCTACGACCCGGCCGCCTCCCCCGACGGGCTCAGCGGCTCCGAGGGCACCTTCAACCTCTGCACCTTCCTCTACGTGGAGGCCCTGGCCCGGGCCGGCCGGGTCGACCAGGCGCGCTACGCGTTCGACAAGATGCTCACCTACGCCAACCACGTGGGCCTGTTCGCCGAGGAGATCGGCCCCTCCGGCGAACAACTGGGCAACTTCCCGCAGGCGTTCACCCACCTCGCCCTCATCGACGCGGCGCTCGCCCTCGACGAGGAACTCGACCGCCGGGGAGCCGGCTGACCACCGCGCGTGGGCCCGAGAGGAGACCGCCGTGGCCTCCCTTCCCCGCCGCCCGGCGCGCAGGCGCCGCGCCCCGCTGCCGTTCGCCGGGGTCGTGCTGCTCCTGCTGGCCCTGTTCAACGGGATGGACGCGATGGCGGCGCTGGTCGACTCCCCCGTCCTCACCGGCACCGACCGCTACGTCTTCGGCGACCCGCACGGCCTGGGCTGGACCCTGCTCGCGCTGGCCGTCGCCCAGGGCCTGGCCGGCATCAGGCTGCTCACCGGGGACCTGCCGTCCCGCTGGTTCCCGGTGGTGGTGCTGTGCGCCAACGTGTTCGTCCAGTTCGTCTTCCTGCCGAGCTTCCCGGCCTGGTCCCTCACGATCATCGCCGTCGACCTCGTCGCGCTCCACGCCGTGCTGCGCGCTCCCGGGAACGCACCCGACGAGAGGAACCGGTCATGACCGGCACCGCCACCGCCACCGCCACGACGGGCCGCAGCGTGCTGATCCCGCTGGCGCTGGCCCAGTTCATCTGCAGCTTCGCCGGTTCCAGCATGAACGTGATGATCAACGACATCAGCACGGACCTGGACACCAGCGTCCAGGGCGTCCAAGTCGCCATCACCGTCTTCCTGTTGGTCATGGCCGCGCTGATGATCCCGGGAGGCAAGCTCACCGACCGGTGGGGCCGCAAGCGCTGCCTGATGGCCGGCCTGATCACCTACGGCGTCGGTGCCCTGCTCAGCGCGGCCGCCCCCGGACTGGGGGTCCTCATCCTCGGCAACTCCGTGCTGGAGGGCGTCGGCACCGCGCTGCTGATCCCGCCCGTGTACATCCTGACCACGCTGCTGTTCACCGGGACGGCCGCCCGGGCGCGTGCCTTCGGCACCATCATGGCCCTGGGCGGCATCGGCGCGGCCGCCGGCCCGCTCCTGGGAGGCCTGCTCACCACGGCCATCGACTGGCGCGCCAACTTCGCCTTCCAGACCCTGGTCGTGGCCCTGATCGCGTTCCTGACCCGGACGTTGAAGGACCCGCTCCCCGCCGACCCGACCCGGCCGTTCGACACCGTCGGCGCCGTCCTGTCGGCGGCCGGGCTGGTCCTGCTGGTCACCGGCATCCTCGCCGCCGACAACAGCACCTGGCTGATGGTCGGCCTCCTGGCGGCCGGTGCCGCGGTGCTGGCCGGGTTCTTCGGCTGGATCCGCCACCTGGAGCGCACCGGACGCGAGCCACTGCTGGCCACCAGCCTCTTCCGCAACCGCACCTCCAACCTGGGCCTGGTGACCCAGAACGCCCAGTGGCTCGTCCTGATGGGCGTCTCGTTCACCGTCGGCGCCTACCTCCAGGTGGTCCGCGGCTACAGCGCCATCGCCACCGGAGCGGTCTTCACCGCCGCCACCCTCGGGCTGCTCGCCACCTCGCTCGCCGCCGAGCGGCTGGCCGAACGACGCTCCCAGCGCTCCCTGATCGTCACGGGCTTCGCGGTCACCGTCGTCGGCATCGTGGTGCTCCTCCTCCTGGTGCGGGCCGTCGGCTCCGTCTGGGCCTTCACCCCCGGCCTGCTGCTGATCGGCCTGGGGATCGGACTGATGCTCACCCCGTCGGTGAACATCGTGCAGTCCGCCTTCCCCGACAGCCGTCAGGGCGAGATCTCCGGCCTCTCCCGGAGCGTCTCCAACCTCGGCTCCTCGATCGGCACCGCCGTCGCCGGCACCATCCTGGTCTCCGAACTCACCCGCAACGGGTACGCGGCGGCCATGGCGGTCCTCGCCCTCTGCGGCGTGATCGGACTCTGCGCGGCGCTCTTCCTGCCGGGCGACCGGCCCGCCACCGCGAAGGGCCCGGCCGACCGGGCACCCTGAGCGCCGGGCCGACTCCGCTCCGGCCCCCGGGTCACGACCGTCCGGCCCCCCGGCGCAGGGCCGGACGACTCATGGCGCGCGGGTCGTGACCTGCCAGGCTCGTGAGGGAAAGGTCTCCCGTCACCCCAGCGAAGGAGGCGAGACCCATGCTCGGCATCCACCACCGGGTGTCCTCTCCCGCGGTCGCGTCCGCACCCGAGGACCTCGGCCGCGTCGGCTGGTTCGTCCTCGGCTCCTCGGCACTCGCCGCCGCAGCGATCGCGCACGCGCTGTCCGGCCTCGTCGAGATCGCCAAGGACCTCGTGACGTCGGCTCCGCAGGCCGGGGCCACGCCCGCCCGCACCGTGCCGGCCGCCGCCCTGAGCACCGGCGAGCGGGACGGCTGGATCCTGCTCGGCGCCCTGCTCGTGCTGACCGGCGCCATGCGCCACGCCGTCACCAGCGGCACCCAGGGCATCAGGAACACCAACCACGCGCTCCACCGGCGCGTCGTCCGGTGACCGCGGCCGCCGCCCCGCACCGGCGGGCGTGCGCTCACGCGCGCCGGGCGGGCAGGTGGCGGGTGAAGGCGGAGGCGACGAGCGTGATCCCGGCGGCGGCCAGGAACGTCACCTTGAGACCGTCGAGTTGGGCCGCGCTGTAGGACTCGACGATGGCGTCCGCCTCCTGCGGCGGAACCGAGGTCTGCGCCAGTGCCGTGGACAGCTGCTCCGCCGGTACGAAGTCGACGCCCGCCTCGATCCTGGTTCCGGCCTGCCCGCGCACCGCGTCGGAGATCTGCGGGTGTTCGGCGACGGCCGTGCCGAACGCGGCCGTCAGGGCGCCGATCAGGATGGCACCGATCAACGCGGTGCCCAGGGACGACCCCAGGTTCTGGGCGGTGTACTGCAGCCCGCCGACCTCGCTGCGGTCCTCCTCCCCGACGCTCGACTGCACGATGTTCCCCAGTTGCGAGGCGAGCAGCCCCATGCCGATCCCCAACAGGGCCATCGCCAGCGCGAACGACAGGTCGTCGAGCTCCGGCTTGACGGTGCCGACCAGCCACAAGGACGAGGCGCACAGCACCGCCAGCCCGACCCGCACCACCGTCCTCGGCGAAGCGAACCGGCTGAGCAGCGGGCCGGACATCGAGGCAGCGAGCATCGTCACCGACACGGGGAGCAGCCGCAGACCCGTCTCGAAGGCGGTGTGCCCCAGCACGGTCTGGAGGTAGAGCGGAATGACGAAGAACAGCCCGAGGAGGATCAGGTTCTGGCTGAAGAGCATCAGCAGGCCGGAGCGCAGGGGCGGGATTCCGAACAGTCCGAACCGCACCAGCGGGTCCCGACGGCGCAGCTCCCACGACCGGAAGAGCACCAGGCACACGCCGCCCAGCGCGACGGCGAAGAGGGTCGGCGCGTACCCGAGCACGGTGAACGGCGGATCGCGGGGCTCCAGCCAACCCCAGGTGCTGCTCTGCAGCACGGCCAGCACCACCAGGCCCAGCCCCGCCACCGACAGCAGCACGCCCACCACGTCCAGCCTCGTGCGGTGCTCCGGTGCGGGGGCCGGTGCGATCCAGCGCATCAGGACGAGGATGACCAGCACCAGGACGACCTCGCCGGCGAAGACCAGGCGCCAGGTCAGGTACGTGGTCAGCCAGCCGCCGAGCAGCGGACCGACGGCGATGCCCGCGCCGGCCAGGCCGCCGATGACGCCGTAGGCGGTCGCGCGGTCCCGGCCCCGGTAGGCACCCGCCACCAGTGCGGCCAGCGCCGGCAGTACCAGGGCCGCCCCCAGTCCCTCGATCACCGACCAACCGAGCGCCAGCACCCACAGCGTGGGCGCGACGGCGGTGAGCGCCGAGCCGACGCCGTAGACCACCATCCCGATCACGAACACCCGGCGTCGCCCGAACATGTCTCCGAGCTTTCCGCCGGTGATCATGAAGGCCGCCATCACCAGCGTGTAGAGGGTGATCACCGCCTGGATCGCCGTGACCTCGGTGTGGAAGTCCTCGACCAGCCGGCTGATGGACACGTTCATCACGGACGCGTCGAGCACCATCAGGAACTGCGCCATGCCCAGGACGATCAGCGCGCGCCACCGGTTCACCGTGCCTCCTGCCGTCCGCCGGACGCGCCGACCGTGCCCGCCCCGCCGCGCGGTCCGCCCCCGGGTCCACCCACCGGTTCGACGGTAGGCGGCGCGCCGTCGGCACGGCTCACCCCCCTCGGGTGGTCCGCGGCGGGCTCCGCACCGCACAGCCTGGTCGGACGGGGACGGCAGTCCCGTCGGAGCACGCGACGGAAGGACGCCCATGCGCTACGAGTTCCGCATCGCCGGGGCGGTGCCGGACGTGATCGTCCGCGAGGCGTTCCCCGAGTTGGAGAGCGTCTTCGTGCCGGACCAGACCCTGCTGTTCGGCCCCGTCACGGACGAAGCCCACCTGTACGGCCTGCTCAGCCGCTTCCAGGCGCTCGGCCTGCACGTCGTCGAGCTGCGCCAACTGCCCGAGCGGGAGACGTCCGGACCACCACGGAGCCGGGCCCCGGGCGGCTGAGCCCGGCCACCGGAGGTTGCGCCGAACGGCGGTCCGCCCGACGTGCCGCACCGTGCCCCGTCGCCGAGTCTTGGACGGGGCCCGGAGAGTCCGCGCCGGGGGCGCCCGGCAGCGACGGCCCGGCCGAGGACATCGACCCGAGGGAGACCGGCGTGGCGGAAGAACGGCGTGGTCGGCCCAGCCGCGCTGACCGGCTCCGTGCCAGGTCCGCCTGGCTGCGCGGCAGGACGGCCACCCTGCGCGACGCCCCGTTCCCGCGCCGGCTCGCGGCACAGCTCGTCCACATCCACGTCCTGGACACCGCCACCCGCCTCGCGGCCCAGGCGTTCCTGACCGCCATCCCCGTGCTCTTCGTGCTGGCCGCCTTCATGCCCCAGGAGGTCCGCTCCAGCATCTCCGAGTCATTGCGCACCGTCATGGGGTTGCAGGGCGTCGCGCTGGACGAGGTCAAGGGCGCCCTCAACCCGTCCGGCGACGGCACCACGACCGACGCGTTCGGCGGCCTCGGGATCCTGGTGACCCTGCTGTCGGCCACCAGCTGCAGCCGCATCCTGCAGCGGCTGTGCGAGCGCAGCTGGCACCTGCCGCACCTGGCCGGACGGGTGGCCGCCTGGCGGTGGCTCACCTGGCTGCTGGTGTGGCTCGCCGCCCTGATCGTCCAGGGCCAGCTGCGGTCCGGGTTCGGGGCGGGCACCGGCCTCGGGAGCCTGCTCTACCTGATCACCGCCGTCCTGCTGTGGTGGTGGACCCAGTACCTGCTGCTCGGGGGCCGGATCCCGTGGCTGCCGCTGCTGCCGGGGGCCGTGCTCACCGGTGCCGGGCTGACCGCCCTCGCCCTGACGGCACGGCTCTACATCCCCCGCTCCCTGGACCGCAGTGTGACCCAGTTCGGCCCGCTCGGTCTGGTCTTCACCCTGCTCAGCTGGCTGATCGTGGTGTTCACGGCCGTCACGCTCGGCATCGGCCTCGGCTACGTGATCGCGGAGCAGGGCCGGCTGGCCGGGCTGCTCGCCACGCCGGAGGGCGACCGGGAGGACGGCCGGGGGGACGGCCGGGAGAACGACCCGGACGGCGACGCGGAGGACGACTGAGGGGAGCGCCGGACGGGCGCCGCGCGCGGCCCGTTCGCCCGGCCTGTTCACCCGGGCGGCCCAGCCGGCGGAGCCGGTTGGGCCCGAGGCCCCTTCCCCGGTGACCGCACGGCCCGGTCCCGCAGGACCGTCCGCCCCCTTTGCCGAGCCCGGCGCGGTCGGAAAGGATGGGAATCGTCAGTGATCCGCGCTTCCCGTGCGCAACTCGCCCTGAGGTGAGCACCATGGCCCTCGGACCAGCCGTCGCGGCGGCCGCCCGCTCGGTGGACCTCCCCGAACGCGGCCCCGCGCCGACGCATCGGATACCCGGCGGGGACCCGGTGCTCTCGGCCCGCTTCGCCGTACCCCCGCTCCCCGCGACCTTCGTCCGCCGGGAGCGCCTGGTCGAGCGGCTCGCCGAGGGCCTGGGGACGTCCCTGCTGTTCGTGAGCGGCCCGGCCGGCGCCGGGAAGACGCTGCTCGTCGCCGACTGGCTGACCACCACCCGACCGGGCGGCGCCACGGCGTGGCTCACCGTCGAGCCGGAGGACAACGCGCCCGGCGTCTTCTGGACCTACCTGCTCGAAGCCGTCCGCCACCACGGCATCGCCCTGCCGGAGGACATCGGCGTCCCCGCCCTGGCCCAGGAGGTCGACCACTCGCTGCTGGCCCGTCTGGCCGCCCACCTGAGCCGCCTGGAGGAGCCGCTGGTGCTGGTCCTCGACGAGTTCGAGCAGGTCACCTCCCCCGAGGTGGCCGCGGACCTGCACTTCCTGCTCGGCCACGCCGGCCCCGGTCTGCGGCTCGTCCTGATCAGCCGGACGGAGCCGCTGCTGCCGATCCACCGCTACCGCGCCTCCGGCGGCGTCACCGAGGTCCGGGCCGCCGACCTGGCCTTCCGGCCGGAGGAGGTCGCCGTCCTGCTCCGCCGGCACGGCCTCGACCTCCCGGCCGGCAGCAGCCGGGCACTGGCCGAGCGCACCGGCGGCTGGGCCGCCGGGCTGCGGCTGTCGGCCCTGGCCGCCCAGGGCGCCGCGGATCCCGAGGCCTACCTGGCGGAGTTCGAGGCCGGCCGGAGCACGGTCGCGGACTTCCTCCTCGCCGAGGTCCTCGACACCCAGGCCTCCGAGACGCAGGACCTCCTGCTGCGGACGAGCGTCCTGGAGCGGATCCACCCCGAGCTCGCCGACGCCCTGACCGGCCGGTCCGACGGCGCACGGATCCTCGCCGACCTGTGCCGCGCCAACGCCTTCGTCGAGCCCGTCGGGCACTCCTGGTACCGCTGCCACCCGCTGTTCGCCGAGATCCTGCGGATGCACCTGGCCGCCCGCAGCCCGGGGCTGGAACGGGAGCTCCGGCGCAGGACGGCCCGCTGGCTGGCCGGAGCCGGGTACCTGGACGAGGCGCTGCCGCACGCCGCCGCGGCCGGCGACTGGGAGTTCGCCGCGGCCCGGGTCGTCGACGGCCTCGCCCTCGGCCGGCTGTCCACCGGCAGCGACGCGGAACGGCTGGACGACCTGTTCGCGGGCATGTCCCCGCACGCCCGGGGCCCTGCCCCGGAGCTGGTCCGGGCGGCACGCGACCTGGCCCGGCACGAGGTGGACGGCGGACTCGAACACCTCCGCCAGGCCGAGGACCTGCTGCGGGAGCACGACCCCGCGGACGTGGCGCCCGCCCTCCTCGGCGCCGCCCACCTGCGGGTGCGGGCGGGCCGGCTGCTCGGGTCGGCCGACATGGCCTGGAGCGCCGCCCGGGAGGCCGAGGAGCTGGAGGAGCACGTCCCGCGGGAGCTGCTGGAGGAACGTCCCGAGCTGCGCGCGCTGCGGCTGAGCGACCTCGGGTCGGTGCTGCTCTGGGAGGGCAGCCTCGACGCCGCCGGCGCGGCTCTGACGGCCGCCCTGAGGACGCCCGACGGGACGGCCACCGTCGGCCCGCGTCAGGAGGCGCTCGCCCGGCTCGCCCTGATCGAGGTGATCGCCGGGCGGCCCGCCCGCGCCGAGGCCCACCTGCGCAAGGCCGCGGTCGAGGCGGAGCGCGCGGGGCTGCGACCGGCCTCCCGCACCGGGGCCGTCCAGGCCGTGCTCGCCGCGCTCGCCGTCGACCGCGACGACCTGCCGGCGGCGCGCGCGGCACTGGACCGGGCGGCCGGCTCGGCCGCGGTCCGTCACGACCCGGCCCTCGCCGCCGGGCTGGCGATCGTCCGGGCCCGGGTGCTGCTGGCCGGGGGCCACGCCCGGGCGGCCCTCGACGCGCTCGCACACCCCCCCGACGACGGTCCGGCCGCCGGACCGGCGCCGTCCTGGGTCCGCTCGGGCACGGCGGTGGCGCTGTCCGCCGCCCACCTCGCCGACGGTGATCCGGCCGCGGCCCTGGACGTGCTGGCCCGCGCCGGCACCGGGAGCGCGGAATGCGCCGTCGCCGCCGCCCGGGCCCGGCTCGCCACCGGGGAGCACCGCACCGCCCTCGGGCTCCTGGAGGCGATCCCCGCCCGCGGCGGCCACGGGCCCGCGATCGCCGTCCGGGTCCTGCTGACCCGCGCGCAGGCCGTCGGCGCCCTGGGCGACGAGGCCGGGGCCCAGCGGCTGCTGACCCGCGCCCTGACGCTCGCCCGGCCCGAGCAGCTGCGCGGGCCGTTCCGGGAAGCCGGGCCCTGGCTGCGGCAGCTGCTGCGGGCCCGCTCGGCCCTGGTGAGCTCCCACGGCTGGCTCCCGCCCGACCTGCTGCCCGGGACCGCGGTCACCGGGGCCCCGGACCTCGCCGCGCCGGAGCAGCCGGTCGAGCCGTTGAGCGACCGCGAACTCGACGTGCTGGAACGGGCCGCGCAGCTGATGTCCACCGACGAGATCGCCGCCGACCTGTTCCTCTCCGTCAACACGGTCAAGACGCACCTCAAGAGCATCAACCGGAAGCTCTCCGTGTCCGGGCGCAGCAGGGCGGTGCGGCGGGCCCGCGAACTGCACCTGATCTGACCCGCCCGGCCCGCTCGGCCCCGTGCCCGGGTGGGCTCAGCCCCGCGGGTCCGAACCGGGACGTCCGGCACGGAACCAGCGCCAGCCGACGACCGCCGCGCTCACCCCGAGCAGGACGAGGAACAGCGTGAGCCAGACGTTGTCCACGACCCGGAGGCCGGTGAGCAGCACGAACAGGACCGCGCCCGCCGTCGCCAGGAACGCCACCAGGGTCCGCAGCACCACCAGGAGGAGGCCGGGGCGCAGGACCGACCGGTTCCAGGTGCGGGGCGGCACGGCCCCGGCGTCGCGCGCCGCGAACCGCAGCAGGGCGCGGTCGGCGAGCTCGTTGGTGGCCCTGCGGTACATCTCGGCGCAGGCGGGCACCCAGACGAACGGCACCACCGTCCCGATGAGCAGCAGCACGCCGATGCCTGCCCAGCCCAGCCACTTGCGGACCCGTCCCAGGCTCGGGTCGTCGGGCGTCACCAGGCCGATCAGGTACGCCTGACGGCGGACGACGGACAGCCAGGAGGCCTTGGGCTCGTCACCGGCCTCACCGGCCCGGGCCGCCTCCCGCAGGGCCTGCGCCGCCAGCTCCGGCGTCGCGTGGACCCCCTGCACCACCAGGACCTCCACCGCGGCCTCCTCGCCGTGCGGGTCGAGGCCGAACAGGGCGGCGAGTTCGAGCACCATCCGCAACTGGGCGAACAGCGCGCCGAGGAAGGCGACCGGCAGCAGGAGGATGAACGGGCCGCCCAGGAAGGAGCCGTCCACCACCGAGCGGCGCACGCCGCGGGAGATGACTTCCTCGGTGAGCTCCGTCGTGGGGGCCCCGCCCCGCCGGGCTTCGCGCGCCGACGCCACCGTGTCGGCCACCGGGGGCGCCAGGAAGTCCACCGCGTAGACCGCCAGGCGCTCGGGCATGCGCGCGGGGCCCGCCCGGACCGTCCGCAGCAGTTCCACCAGGCCGGGTCGCCGTCGCCGTGCGCTCTCCGTTCCGCCCATCAGCCGCAGAATATCGCCGCCGGTCGGAGGCCGCCCCGGGTGGAGTCACCCGGCCCGGGTGATGCCGGACCGGGCCCCGGGCCGGTAGATGGACGGTGGAGAGCGAGCCGGTCCCCCGCGGGCCCCGACGCCCGGGGGCCACCGGACGCCTCCGCCAAGCCGACCACGTGCCTGCCGCGGTCGCCCCGGGCAGGCCGTCGACGATAGGAGGCCGACGGTGGACTACCCGCTGCTGGACATCTTCTTCACGACCATGTGGCTCTTCCTGTGGATCATGTGGTTCTTCCTGCTGTTCCGCGTCTTCGGTGACCTCTTCCGTGACGACAGCGTGAACGGCTGGGGCAAGGCGGGGTGGTGCGTCTTCCTGCTCCTCCTCCCGTTCCTGGGCGTGTTCGTCTACCTGATCGCCCGGGGCAAGGGCATGGGGCAGCGGGAGTACCAGCAGGCGGCGGAGGCGGAGCAGGAGTTCCGCAGCTACGTCCGGGAGACGGCCGCCGGCGCCACGGCGCCCTCCGGCCACGTCGACGACCTGGCACGCCTGGCCGAGCTCAAGAGGACCGGCGCCATCACCGAGGAGGAGTTCCAGCGCGCCAAGGAGAGGGTGCTCGCCTGACGCCGGGGTGCCCAGCGGCACCCGGCACGGACCCTCCCGGCCCGCCCGCCGACCGGCGGCGGGCCCCGGTCCGGGCGCTCAGTCCGCGGCGGCCGTCGGCACCTCCAGCAACGCCCGTACGGCGTCGAGTTCGGCCGCCCCGGCGTGCACGGAGGCCGCGATGAGGTCGGCGCCGCCCACGCCGACCGGGATGCGCACCGGCAGCGGGCCGTCGGCGGCCACGATCCGCAGGACGTCGCGGGCGAAGTCCTCCGGGCGGTTCATCTCCGGTGACTCGCCCAGGCCGCGCAGCTGTTCGCGCATCGGCTCGGTGGCGTCCCGGTAGAGCGGGGAGCGGTCGGCGGCGTCGACGAGCGAGGTCCCGTAGCGGGTGGCGTAGCCGGCGGGCTCCAGGGCGACGACCCGGATGCCGAAGGGCGCGGCCTCGGCCGCCAGCGCCTGGGTCATGCCCTCCAGGGCGTGCTTGCCGGTGACGTACGCGGCCAGGCCGGGGAAGGACATCCGGCCGGCCGGCGAGGAGACGTTGAGGATGTGGCCGCCGCCTTGGGCGCGCAGCACCGGCAGCGCCAGCCGGGCCAGCCGCCAGGGGCCGACCACCAGGGTCTCCAGCTGGTCGCGCAGCTCCTCGTCGCCGACCTCCTCCACGGTGCCGAACACGCCGTTGCCGGCGTTGTTCACCAGGACGTCGAGGCCGCCGAGCCGGTCCCGCGCGGCGGCGACGGCGGCGCGGCACTGCTCGGCGTCCCGCACGTCCAGGGCGAGCGGCAGGATCCGGCCGCCGTGGCGCCGCCGCAGGTCCTCCAGGGCGGCCGGGGTGCGGGCGGTGGCCAGCACCGTGTCCCCGGCCTCGGCCGCGGCGGCGGCCAGGGCCCGCCCCAGCCCGGACGAACAGCCCGTCACCAGCCAACGCCGTGCCATGCGGTGCCCCCTCCGTGGAACCGGAACCGTCCGCGCCACGGTGCCAGAGCGAAGGACGGGTGCCCAGGCCCGCGGCGGGGGCCGCCAGGGCGCACGGACGTGCGGGCGGGGGCGCGGCACGGCGGCACACGCCCCCTGCACCGGGCCGGCCGGCCCGGCTGCCGGCGGTCTACCAGCGGTGGTGCACCTGCGCCCGGATCCGCCGGTCGTACAGCTCCCGCACCGCCGCCAGGGTGGCCGGCGGCAGCGGCGGCAGCTCGGCGGCCTCGGCGTTGGCCCGGGCCTGCGCGACGTTGCGGGCCCCCGGGATCACCGTCGTCACGCCCGGCTGCTGGACGATCCAGCGCAGCGCGGTCTGCGCCGGGGTGGCGCCCTCCGGAGCCAGCGCGGCGAACTCCGCCGCCGCCTCGACGCCGGTCGCGAAGTCCACCCCGGAGAAGGTCTCGCCCTGGTCGAAGGCCTCGCCGTGGCGGTTGTAGCTGCGGTGGTCGTCCGGTGCGAAGACGGTGCGCTCGCTGTAGCGGCCCGAGAGCAGGCCCGAGGCCAGCGGCACCCGGGCCAGGATGCCCACCCCGGCCGCCTCGGCGGCGGGCAGCACCCGCTCCAGCGGCTTGAGCCGGAACGCGTTCAGGATGATCTGCACGCTCGCCACCCCCGGCCGGGCGATCGCGGTCAGCGCCTCCGCGCAGGTCTCCACGCTGACCCCGTAGGCGGCGATCCGCTGCTCGGCCACCAGGGTGTCCAGGGCGTCGAACACCTCGTCCGAGGAGTAGACCGGCGTCGGCGGGCAGTGCAGCTGCACCAGGTCGAGCCGCTCCACGCCCAGGTTGGCCCGGGAACGGTCTGCCCAGGCACGGAAGTTGGCCAGGTTGTAGTGCTCCGGCCGCTGCTCGGCCCGGCGCCCGAACTTGGTGGCCACGAAGACCCCGGCGTCCGGGCGGTCCTTCAGGAAGCGGCCGATCAGCTGTTCGCTGCGGCCGTCGCCGTAGACGTCGGCGGTGTCGAAGAGCGTGACGCCCGCCGCCACGGAGGCCTCCAGCACGGCCAGGGCGTCCTCCTCCCGGACGTCCCCCCAGTCCGCGCCGAGCTGCCAGGTGCCGAGGCCGACGATCGATACGGGCCGTCCGGTGCGGCCGAGTACGCGCTGTTCCATGGGGAGGAGCCTCTCACGCCCCGCCCCCCGGGGCGCGGAGCGGCGGGTCAGAACCATTCCGGCCGGCACTGCGCCGCCGTCGTGTCCAGACTGTCCAGCAGGTCGAACTGCGGCCCGGTGCGGGGGAGTTCGACCCGGAAGAAGTAGCGGGCCGCCTGCCGCTTGCCCGCGCGGAAGGCGTCCGTGCCGGAGCCGAGAGCCAGGTACTGCTCCAGCCAGATCCAGGCCAGCACCACGTGGCCGACGGCCTCCAGGTAGACGGAGGCGTTGGCCAGCGCGACCGCCGGCTGCCCGGTGGACCAGAGCGCGGCGGTGGTCCGCGCGGTCCGGGCCGCGGCGGCGTCCAGGAGCGCGGCCAGGTCGGCCGCCTCGCCACCGGCCGCCGCCGCCCGCGCGCTGGTCGCCGCGAGGGTGTCCAGCAGCAGCCGTAGGCCCGCGCCGCCGTCCATCACGACCTTGCGGCCGAGCAGGTCCAGGCCGTGGATGCCGTGGGTGCCCTCGTGGATGGCGTTGAGCCGGTTGTCCCGGTAGAACTGCTCGACGTCGTACTCGCGGGTGTATCCGTAGCCGCCGTGCACCTGGATGGCCAGGTCGTTGGCGGCCAGGCACCACTGCGAGGGCCAGCTCTTGGCGATCGGCGTCAGGACGTCCAGCAGCAGGTGGGCGCGGGCCCGGTCCTCCGGCTGCTCGGCGGTGGCCTCCTCGTCGAGCAGCCGGCTGCAGTACAGGCCGAGGGCGAGCGCGCCCTCCACATAGCTCTTCTGCGCCAGCAGCATCCGGCGCACGTCGGCGTGCTCGATGATCGGCACCTGCGGGGCGGCCGGGTCCTTGGCCCCCAGCGGGCGGCCCTGCGGGCGGGTGCGGGCGTAGTCGAGGGCGTGCAGGTACCCGGTGTAGCCGAGCGCGGTGGCGCCCTGGCCGACGCCGATCCGGGCCTCGTTCATCATGTGGAACATGTACGCGAGGCCGTGGTGGGCCTCGCCGACCAGGTACCCGACCGCGCCGGGCCCGCCGCCCGGCGTGTGCCGGCCCTCGCCGAAGTTCAGCAGGGTGTTGGTGGTGCCGCGGTAGCCCATCTTGTGGTTGAGGCCGGCCAGGACCACGTCGTTGCGCTCGCCCGGCGCACCGTCCGGCCCGACCAGGAACTTGGGCACGATGAACAGCGAGATGCCCTTCACGCCCGCCGCCCCGCCGGGGATCTTGGCCAGCACCAGGTGGACGATGTTCTCGGCGAGCTCGTGGTCGCCGCCGGAGATCCACATCTTGGTGCCGGTGATCCGGTACGTGCCGTCCGCCGCCGGCACCGCCCGGGTGGTGATGTCGGCCAGCGAGGAGCCCGCCTGGGGCTCCGACAGGCACATGGTGCCGAAGTAGCGGCCCTCGACCATCGGCCGGACGTAGGTGTCGACCTGCTCCGGACTGCCGTGCGCCAGCAGCAGGTTGGCGTTGCCGACGGTCAGCAGCGGGTAGGAGGAGGTGGCGATGTTCGCGGCCTGGAACCAGGCCCGGCAGGCGTTGGCGACCACCACGGGCAGCTGCTGGCCGCCGAGTTCGTACGGCATCGAGGCGCCGACCAGCCCGGCCTCGGCGTAGACCTTCAGGGCCTCGCCCACCTCCGGGATGAGGTGCACCCGTTCGCCGTCGAAGCGGGGCTCCTCGGCGTCGTTCTTCTTGTTGTGCGGGGCGAAGTGCCGGGTGGCGATGGTCTCGCTGAGCTCCAGCACCGCGTCGAAGGTGTCCCGGTCGTGGTCGGCGTAGCGCGGGCGGCGGGTCAGCGCGGTGACGTCCAGCCAGTCGTGCAGCAGGAAGTCGAGGTCACGACGGGAGAGCAGCAGCGAGTCCAAGGCGGGGCATCCGATCGGCGAGGGCGGCGGTCCGGGGGTGGGCCGGCAGTCGGCATCATCCCGCCCGCCGCGCCCCCGGCACCAGGGGTACGGCCGGGTCCTCGCCGCCGCCCGGCCGGACCGGCCGCCCTCGCATCCGCCACGGGGCCCCACCGGGCCGGCCCGGCCCCCGCACCCGGCCCCACCCCGCACCGCCACACCGCAGACCGCGGGCGGACGTGTGTACTTCCCGGAGCGGGGTAGCGTACGGCCGTCCGGGGCGGTCACCCGGACAGCCGGGCCGGGATGCCTCCCGGCGCCGGGTTGCGCAGGCTGCTGGAACGGACCGCCCGCACGGCGCGGCAGAGCACGGCACAGCCCTGCACAACCCGGCACATGACGGCAACACGGCTCAGGGAGGTCGACATCGACGACACGCCTCGGACGCGCTCCGCCGACCGGACCGCGCGGGTGCTCGCGCGGTGCGCGCTGCTGGCCGCGGTCGGCGCCGTCGTGGTGCTGCTGGTCGCGCTGGGCGACGGCGGCCTGGAGGTGGTCGCGTTGGGGTTCCTGGCGCTGGTCGTGTGGGCGGCCGGCGCCTGGTGGTTCCTGGCGTACCGGGGCGCCGTGCGGGTGCTCGGGGCACTGCTCGCGGTCGCGGCGCCGGTCGGCGTCGTGGTGCTGTTCGCCTTCCACGACCTGTGGCCGACGGCGCTGCTGCTGTTCTTCGCCTGGGGTGCCGCGCTGGCTCTCGGCCGCTGGGCACTGCGTCGCGCGCGCCCGGCCAGGGCGGCACCGGCGGTGCCCGCGGCGCGGCCGCGACATCCGGTGCTGATCATGAACCCGAAGTCCGGGGACGGGAAGGTCGGCCGTTTCGGGCTGGTGGAGCGGGCGGAGCGGCTCGGCGCCCGGGTGGTCCTGCTGGACCCCGCCGTCCACACCGACGTGGCCGCGCTCGCCCGCGAGGCGGTGGCCGACGGCGCCGACTTGCTGGGTGTCGCGGGCGGTGACGGCACCCAGGCACTGGTCGCCGCGGTCGCCGCCGAGCACGACCTGCCGTTCCTGGTGGTCTCCGCCGGCACCCGCAACCACTTCGCCATGGACCTCGGTCTCGACCGGGAGGACCCGGCCCGCTGCCTCGACGCACTGACCGACGGCGAGGAGCTGCGCGTCGACCTCGGCGAGGTCTCCGGCCGGCCCTTCGTCAACACCGTCTCCTTCGGGGTGTACGCGGACATCGTGCAGCGCCCCGAGTACCGCGACGACAAGGCGGGCACCATCCTGAACCTCCTGCCGGACCTGCTGGTCGGCGAGGGCGTGCGGCGGATCGACGCCACGTTCGAGGGCGCCGCGCCCGCCTCGGCCGCGGGCGGGCCGCTCTCGGCCCAGCAGGCGCTGCTGGTCAGCAACAACCCGTACGGCTCCCCGGACGACCTGGACGGTGGCGGACGCCGTCCCCGTCTCGACAGCGGCGTGCTGGGGGTGATGGGCATCCGGGTGGAGAGCGCGGCGCAGGCCGCGGACCTGGCCGTCCGGGGTGCCCAGTCCACCGGGCTGACCGTCATGACCGCCCACCGGGTCGAGGTGACCTCCGAGGAGGCCGAGATCGCGGTGGCCGTCGACGGCGAGGCGCTGCGGATGCGCACGCCGGTGGTGTGCACGCTCGGCGCGGGCGCGCTGCGGGTGCTGGTGCCGCGCGACCGCCCGGGCGTCACGCCCGTCACGCCGCGGCTGGACTGGCGGCAGCTGGCCACGCTGGCGTTCGACCGCGGCGGCCCCGACACGGGAGCGGACGCCGAACAGGACGCCCGGCGGGGCTCCGCTCGGGGCTCCGCTCGGAACATCGCCCAGGACTCTGCTGGGGACTCGGAGGGACGGACCCATGCCTGACCGGAACACCACCACTGCTCCGCCCGCCAAGCCCAGCGGGGCGGGCGTGCTCAGCGACCTCCGGGCGGTCGACGGGGCGCTGTACGCGGCCGTCGCCGCGACCCCGACGCCGAGCCTGGACGCCGCGCTGCGGCGGCTGTCCCGCGCGGCCGACCACTCCAAGATCTCGCTGGCCGTCGCCGCGGGCCTCGCCCTGGTTCCCGGCCGGCCCCGACAGGCGGCGGCGGCCGGGGTCGCCGCCGTCGCGCTGGCCTCGGTGGGCGCGAACCTGCTCGGCAAGCAGCTGGTCCACCGGCGCCGGCCCGATCGCGAACAGGCCCGGGTGAGCGTGGCGCGGCAGGTGCGGATGCCGGAGTCGGCCTCCTTCCCGTCCGGACACACGGCCTCGGCGACGGCCTTCGCCACTGCGGTCGGGGTGGTGCTGCCCCCGGCGGCGGTGCCGCTCGGGGCGCTGGCGGTCGCCGTCGGCTACTCCCGGGTGCACACGGGCGTGCACTACCCGGGCGACGTCGCGGCCGGTGCCGTCCTCGGCTTCGCGGCGGCGGCGGCCGCCCTGGCCGTCGTGCACGTGCCGATGCGCCTGGTCCACGGGTGAGGCGCGGCGGCCGGCGAGGCACGGCAGGCCGGAGCGGAGCGGCTGGAGGACGGGCGGCGCGACCCGTTCGGCTCAGGACACCAGGGGCGCCTCCGCCGACTCGGTGAGCGTCACGGTGCAGAGGCCGCCGCGCTCCGTCCGCACATCGGTGACCTCCAGCTGCGTGCCGGGCAGCAGGATGAACTCCTCCTCGCCGGTGAACGCCGAGAAGTTCTGGATGCCCGCGGCCCGGGCCGGGCGCACCTCGAAGAGCGTCCGCTTGCCGCGGCTGCCGAGGAAGCCCTGGGCCACCGCGAGCTTGGACGTGCAGGAGGACACGCCCCACCACGTCACCGTCCTGCCCACCGGGTACTGCCGGCGCAGGTCCAGCGAGACCCCGCGCCAGAGCGGCTCGGTACGGACGGGCAGCCGCGACACCGCCGCGAACAGCAGCCGCAGGTACGGGAGGTAGGGCGCCAGCCGGCTGCGGTCGGGCGAGCGCAGGACGGCGTTGATCTCCCGGTAGAAGGCGGACTCGCAGGTGTACAGGTACAGCGCCGCGATCTCGTCGGCGGACAGGCCGGCCGCCGCCTCGTCCGCCCGCCGCTTGCCGAAGTCGTGCGACAGCTCGACGTGCCGGTCCAGGCCGCGCAGCACCGCGGCGACCGGGGCCGCGGCCTCCCGGAACCCCGTCAACGGGGTGTCGAAGACACCGGTGATGGCGGGCAGGACGAGGCCTTCGTCCTTCACGCTCGCCAGGCGGTCCAGGTAGAGCTGGTGCAGCTCCATGGTGGAGGCGATGAACGCGCCCATCCGCTCGGCGACCCCGCCGTCCGCCCCGCCGGCGCCGTCCGACTGCGCGTTCCAGCCGGTGCTGGGCAGCCAGTCGACCTCCTCGGCGCCGAGCGCGGCGAGCGCCGCGTTCACCGTGGCGAAGTGCTCGCCGTCGCAGAAGACGTCGCCCTGGGCGGCCGGGTTGGCGTGGTCGATGTGCCGGACCTCCACCTCGGGGTACTTCTTCTGCAGCCGCAGCACGACGTTCTTCAGGGTGCGCGCGTGCGCGCCCCACCAGGCGAAGACCACGTAGCGGTCCTCCTCGGCGGCCTGCTGCTTGGCCCGGAGGATCTCCTCGACGATCCGCTCGGCGACCGGCCGCCAGAAACCGGTGTGCTGGTCCGGCCCCATCGCGCCGTCACTGCTGGCGGTCAGCGCCGCGTTCAGCAGCAGCACGCCCTGGGTGAGCATCGCCTGGAACCACTCCGGCGGCTGGACGGTCTCCCTCTCCTTCAGCAGCGCCCGTATGTCAGCGATCGGCGTCTTCTTGGGGATGCCGTACTTCCACATCGCCGCCGCCTTGATGATGCAGCGGATGCTGACCACCCGGCCGAACGTGCTGTCCTTCCAGTCGTGGAAGGTGTTGTCGAACATCGCGATGCCGGTGGCGCTCTCCGGCCGCGGGTACGGGTTCTGGCCGAAGACCACCACCTTCCACTTGTGCGGCGCGTGCGGCTTGAGCGCCTGGAAGGTCAGCTCGCGGACCGGGACGACGGCCGGGCCGCGGCCGGGGCCGATGAACGAGGCCGCGCCGGGCTGGGCCTCGATGACCGGCTTCAGCAGCGGGAGCCACGGCTCGCCACCGCCGGCGAACAGCTCCGCGAGGGCGAGCGGGTCGTTCGGGTCGGGCTGGGCGGGGGTGTCGACAACGCTCATGGTGGTGCAACTCCGGCTGGTCGGGCGGTACGGATGGGCGGACGGGACGCGCCTGACGACCCGTCAGCTCCCCTGGCTGACACGACAGTCCTACCAGCCGGGTCCGACAGTCCGGCCCGGCCGGACGCGCCGCCGACGGGCGCGGACGGCGGCGGCCGAGGACCGCGGACGGATTGTCGGTGGCGCCCGCTAGCTTCGTCGGTGTCAGCAGGCCGCACCGACCGGCAGGAGCACACCCATGACCACGGACCGCACGCAGTCACCGCTCTCGGTGGTGTTGACCGACCTCAACGCGACGGTGGTCGAGTCCTGGCGGGCGGCCTTCGCCGACACCCCCGGGGTGGAGGTCCGCCACGCCTCGCTCCTCGCCACGAAGGCCGACGCCTGGGTCAGCCCCACCAACTCCCGCGGCCGGATGGACGGCGGGACGGACGCGGCGATCAAGCGGCACCTGGGCGCGGGCATCCAGCTGCGGGTGCAGAAGGCGATCCGGGACGGTCACGCGGGCTCGCTCCCGGTCGGCAGCGCGGTGTGCGTGCCGTCCGGCGCCGTCAACCCCCGGTTCCTGATCTCGGCCCCGACGATGGAGACCTCCTCGGAGAACGTCAGCGAGACCTTGAACGTGGCGCTGGCCTGCGCCGCCGCCTTCCAGGCGGTCCACCGGCAGAACCGGCTGGAGCCGGGCTCCATACGCTCGGTCGCCCTGGTCGGCATGGGCGCCCGGACGGGCCGGGTGCCGGCCCGGGTCTGCGCCAACCTGATGTGGACGGGCTACACGCTCTTCAACGACCACCACTTCGAGGACGACGACGACCTGCGCGCCACCATCCTCGCCCAGCTGGACGACCTCGAACGCGCCCCCGCCACCCAGCGGGTCCGCATCGCGCCCCCGGCCCGCCGGAGCTCCCCGGCCCGGAGGGCCTGACGCGCCCGCCGGCTCCCGCCCCACCGCGCTCCCCACCCCGGCCGACGGCGGGCGTCGAGCACGTCCGCGGGGCGGAGGCACGCGCCAGTCGCCCGCGCGGGTGCGGAACGGCCTGCGGGCCCGCCTCGCCCGCTCCGCCCAGGGACCGACGGACCTGGCGCCTCAGCTGGCAGACTGGCCGCCGATCAGCCCCGCGCCGCCGGACCTGTCCGGCGGCGGTCCGGCCCCACCTCCTCCGCCCCTCCGGAGCCGCCCCGTGAGCACCCTGCACCTCGGCGTCGACGCGGGCGGCAGCCGCACCCGCGCCGTCCTCCTCGACGCCGCCGGCACCCGGCTCGCCGGCGCCGAGTGCGGCGGCGCCAACCCGGCCGGACAGGACCCGGCCGGCACGGTCGACCGTCTGGCCGCCGCCGTCTCGGCCGCGCTCGGGCGCCGCGATCCGGCCGGGGTCGCGGCCTGCCTGGTCGGGCTCGCCGGGTACCGGGCCCTGCCCGACCCGGACGGCCTCGCCCGACGGCTCCGGAGCGCGCTCGGGCTCCGCTGCCCGGTCCGGCTCGTCCCGGACACCGTCCCGGCCCTGGCCTCCGGCGGCGTCGGCGACGGCCGGGGCACCGTCCTGATCGCCGGGACGGGCACGATCTGCGTCCGGCTCGACGGCACCCGGACGCTCGCCCGCAGCGGCGGGCTCGGGTGGCTGCTCGGCGACGAGGGCGGCGGCTTCTGGCTCGGCCGGGAGGCGCTCCGGCACGCCCACGCCGAGCCGGACGGCCCGCTCGGCACCGCCGTACGCGGCCACTGCGCCGCCGGCTCCCCCGACCTCCTGCTGCGCTGGGCCTACGACGGCCCGCCGCGGCGACTCGCCGAGCTCGCCCCGCTGGTCTCCCGCCTGGCCGAGGCGGGGGACCCGAGCGCCCTCGCCATCGCCCGCACCGCCGCCGACCACCTGGCCGGCCTGGTCCGCACCACCGCCGTCCCCGGGGAACCCCTCGTCCTCACCGGCTCGGTCGCCACCTCACCGGGCCCGGTCCACGACCGTCTGCGCCACCTCCTCGCCGACCTGGCCCCGCGCCTGCCCGTCACGGACGCGGCCACCGCCGCTGCCCGGCTCGCCGGCCGCCTCTCCGCGAGCCGCTGACCGGCCGGACCGCCCGGCCACCCCACCGCCCCGCCACCCCACCGCCGGACCGCCCACCCACCTCCGGCACCACCGGCAACGCACCCCGCGCCCCGAGGCCCCCACCCCCAGCCGACACCACCGACCACCAGGCCTGACGCCCCTCCCTCCCGCGCCGACGCATCGTCACCTTGACCACCCGCCCGGGGAAATGGCATGCACGCCACTAGCCAACCGTCCAGTAGCACCCCTACCGTCGACTCCCCGTGGCTACGACGGAGGAGTCCGCCTTGCGCCTACGCCCCCACCCCCTCCGATTCCCGGCCGCCGCCCTCGCGTCGGCCCTGCTCGTCACCGCCGCCCTGACCACCACCCCCACCGCGACCGCCGCCCCCGCCGCGCCGACCGCCCCCACCGCGGCCGCCAACGACTACTGCGGCGGCCACTGCAACGACATCCTGCCGCCCGGCGAGAACGGCAACGCCACCCTCGCCGACATCCTGCTCAACCGGATGTTCGGCACCCGCCCGGCCCACACCGACGACCAACTCGGCCCGTACGCGGCCCTCGCGTCCGGCTACTCCGGCCTCACCGAGGCCAAGCTGCGCGACTTCTTCAACGACGCCTCCTTCGGCGTCCCCGCCGACCAGGTCGCCAGCACCACCAGCCCCCGCCCGGACGTCACCATCGTGCGCGACAAGGCCACCGGCGTCCCGCACATCGCCGGCACCACCCGCTACGGCACCGAGTTCGGCGCGGGCTACGCCGCCGCCCAGGACCGGCTCTGGGTGATGGACCTGTTCCGGCACGTCGGCCGCGGCCAGCTCTCCGGCTTCGCGGGCGGCGCCGGCGCCAACCGCCAACTGGAGCAGAGCTTCTGGCAGGCCGCGCCGTACACCGAGGCCGAACTGCAGCAGCAGATCGACGCCATCGCCGCCCGCGGCGGCCGGGCCACCCAGGCGCTCGCCGACGCCAACGCCTACCTCGACGGCATCAACCAGTACGCCAAGGAGGCGTACAACGCCCGCACCTTCCCCGGCGAGTACGACCTGACCGGCCACATCGACCCGATCACCAACGCCGGGTCCATCGAGCCGTTCAAACTCACCGACCTGGTCGCCCTCGCCTCCGTGGTCGGCGCCCTGTTCGGCTCCGGCGGCGGCGGTGAACTCGCCTCCGCCCAGGTCAAGTCCGCCGCCGAGGCCCGCTACGGCAAGGACGCCGGCGACGCGCTGTGGAAGTCGCTGCGCGAGGCCGACGACCCGGAGGCCGTCCAGACCCTGCACGACGGGCAGAGCTTCCCGTACGCGACCGTGCCCGACCAGCCGCAGGGCGAGGCGCTGCCCGATCCCGGCTCGGTGGTGCCCGAGCGGATGGTCTACGACGCCACCGGCTCCGCGAACTCCGCCGCCACCACGGCCGCCGGCGTGCTGCCGGGCAACCTGCTGACCGCCAAGCACGGCATGTCCAACGCCCTGCTGGTCTCCGGCGCCCACACCGACGACGGCCACCCGGTCGCCGTGTTCGGCCCGCAGACCGGCTACTTCGCCCCGCAGTTGCTGATGCTCGAGGAGATCCAGGGCCCCGGCATCAGCGCCCGCGGCGCCGCCTTCGCCGGTCTGAGCTTCTACGTGCAGCTCGGCCGCGGCCAGGACTACGCCTGGAGCGCCACCTCCGCCGGGCAGGACATCACCGACACCTACGCCGTCCCGCTCTGCACCACCGACGGCTCGCCCGTCACCACCGCCGCCGGCTCCTACCTCTGGCACGGCCAGTGCCTGCCCTTCGACCGGCTGGAGCGCAAGAACGCCTGGAGCCCGACCACCGCCGACTCCACCGCGGCCGGCTCCTACACCCTGGTGATGTACCGCTCGAAGTACGGCCTGGTCACCGCCCGCGGCACGGTCGGCGGCGCCCCGGTGGCCTTCACCGCGCTGCGCTCCACCTACCGCCACGAGGCCGACTCCATCATCGGCTTCCAGGAGCTCAACGACCCCGGCGCGGTCCACGACGCGGCGAGCTTCCAGAAGGCCGCGCAGGACATCAACTACACCTTCAACTGGTTCTACGCCGACTCCCGCGACATCGCCTACTACAACTCCGGCAGCAACCCGGTGCGGGCCCCGGGGGTCGACGCCGGCCTGCCCGTGCTCGCCCGGCCCGCCTACGAGTGGGCCGAATTCGACCCGGCCGCCAACACCGCCCGGTACACCCCGGCGGCCGAGCACCCGCAGTCCGTCGACCAGGACTACTACGTCTCCTGGAACAACAAGCAGGCGAACGGCTACACCTCGGCCGGCTTCGGCAACGGCTCGGTGCACCGCGGCAACCTGCTCGACGACCGGGTCAAGGCCCTGCTGGCGGGCGGCGGCAAGGTCAGCCGGGTCTCGCTCACCCAGGCCATGGAGAGCGCCGCTCTGGCCGACCTGCGGGCGGAGGACGTCCTGCCCGACGCTATCCGGATCCTGCGCAGCGCACCGGTCACCGACCCGGCCACCCTCACCGCCCTGCAGCAGCTGGAGTCCTGGCTTGCCGACGGTGCCCAGCGGAAGGAGACGTCCCCCGGCAGCCACGCCTACGCGGACGCGACCGCGATCCGGGTGATGGACGCCTGGTGGCCGCTGCTCGCGGACGGCGTGATGCGCCCGGGCCTCGGCGACCAGCTGTTCGGCGCGCTGACCGGCGCGCTGCAGATCAACGAGTCGCCCTCGGGCGGGCAGACCGGCCCCGGCGGCGGCCCGGTGAGCGCCAACGAGTCCATCCCGCACAAGGGTTCGGCCTTCCAGTACGGCTGGTGGAGCTACCTGGACAAGGACCTGCGCGCCGTCCACGGCGACCAGGTCAAGGGCCCGCTCGCCCGCCCGTTCTGCGGCGGCGGTGACCTCACCGCCTGCCGGGGCGTCCTGCTGGACACCCTCAAGCGCGCCGCCGCCCAGACCCCGGCCCAGGTCTACCCCGGCGACACGGACTGCTCCGCCGGCGACAAGTGGTGCGCCGACACCGTCATCCAGCGCCCGCTGGGCGGCGTGACGGACGCCAAGTCCACCTGGCAGAACCGGCCCACGTACCAGCAGGTGGTGCAGTTCCCCGCCCACCGCTGAGCCCCCGGGTGGCAGCCCCCCGCCGGACTGTCGGAGGGGGCTGCCACCATGACCGGCATGGATATGAACACACTGATGCACCAGCTGGCGGACGAGTACACCGAGGGCGAGATCCCCCGGGAATACCCCTACGCCGGAGACCTGACCATCGCCTCGGACCTGGTCTTCTGCAGCCCCGACGCGCCGGAGTGGTCCTACTGCGGCGATCTGCCGCACGGCAGGCACCCCGTACACATCGCGGTGGAGCGCTGGCAGGACCGGGACACCGGAGAGGACCGGGTGGACGTCACCATGGTGCTGATCCCCTTCGCCGAACCCGAGGTCATCGCCGAGGCCGAGTTCGAGGACGCCATCGAGGACTACCAGCCGCTCGGCCCGACCCTCGGCTTCCTCTGGGACGGCATCGCGATGGACGCGCTGCGCTTCAAGGGGCAGCGTCCGGCGGCCTTCCCCGACCTCGACGCCTTCGTGGCGCACGTGGAGGCCGAGCTCGCCACCCCCGACGCCGACGGCCGGCCGCGCGCCTGGGTGGACGTCACGGTGGACGAGCGCACCGGCTGCAACGTGCTGGCCTTCCCGATGATCGGGGACGCGGCCGGCTGCTACGAGGGCCGCGACGCCGACGGCCGGCTGGTCGCCCTCCTGTTCACCTCGGAGTGAGCCGCCGCCCGCCGGGTCAGGGTCCCTTCGGCCCGGCGGGCTCCACCCGTGCCGCCACCGTGCGCTCGTCGTCGCGCAGGAAACGGGCCTGGTCCCGCATTCTCCTCCCCACCTTGAGGTACGCGGTGTTGCTGTCGTTCGTGGTCATCCGGTCCGAGGCGGCGAAGGCGAGATCGACGACGGCCTCCATCAGCCCGGCGAGTGCGCCCATCAACGCGGCCTCGTCCGACTGCGGAACCTTGTCACGCCCACCCTCCCGCGCCTTCGGCAGCGCGTTCTCCCGCAGTTGTCGCCGCGCCTCCGCGACCGCCTCGACCATTGCCCCGATCCCGCTGTCCATCCCGGCCCCCTGGTCGTCCCGGTACTCCCGACGCTCCTTCCCTCCCCGGGCCCGACCAGGCCCAACCCAACGGGCGACGATCGGAAACTCCCCCTAGCGTGGTCCGGGGACCACCGACATCCGCACCAGGAGGCAGCCCGACCATGACCACCGACCTCTCCGACCTCACCGGCGACTACGTCATCGATCCCGCGCACAGCCGGATCGGCTTCGTCGCGCGCCACGCCATGGTGACCAAGGTCCGCGGCGCGTTCCACACCTTCGAGGGCACCGCCCACCTCGACGGCGCGGACCCGTCCCGCTCGACCGCCCAGGTGGTGATCAAGGCCGAGAGCATCGACACCGGCGTCGAGCAGCGCGACCAGCACCTGCGCACCAACGACTTCCTGGACGCTCCCAACTTCCCGGAGATCACCTTCCGTTCCACCGCCGTCGAGGCGCGCTCCGACACCGAGTACGCGGTCACCGGCGACCTCACCATCAAGGACGTCACCCGCCCGGTCACCATCGACTTCGAGTACACCGGCACCGCCGTCGACCCGTACGGCAACCAGCGGGTGGGCCTGGAGGGTTCGGTGACCATCAGCCGCAAGGAGTTCGGCGTCACCTGGAACGCGGCCCTGGAGGGCGGCGGCGTCCTGGTGGGCGACAAGGTGGTCCTGGAGTTCGACGTCTCCGCCATCCGCCAGGGTCAGTAGCCCCGCGCGGCCGGCCCGGCGCACGGGCCGGGAAGCGAAGATCGGAAACCACCGGACCGGAGGGCGGCCGCCCGGTTAGTCTCCTGCCATGGCGACGACGGACTCCCTCGCAACCGGCCAACTCTCCCTCGGCGAGGGCGGCCTCGGCCAGGGCCTGCGCCACCCCCTCCGGCCCCCGCTGACCGCGGGCTGCCCGCGCACCAGCACGGAGGACGTCTCCTACCCCGTCGAGGTCGACTACGCCTACGACGAGGTCGACCGGGAGCGCCTGTTCGCCCCCGCCCCGAGCCGCGGCGGCCTGGAGCGCTGGGCCCCGCTGCTGCCGCCGCTGCTCGCCCCGGGTCTCGGCGAGGGCGCCACGCCGCTGATCGAGATCGAGCCCGGGGTGTACGTCAAGGACGAGTCGCGCAACCCCACGTGGAGCCACAAGGACCGGCTGAACCGCTGCACCACCAGCGCCGCCGTCGGCGTCGGCGCGCCCGGCATCGCGGTGGCCTCCTCCGGCAACCACGGCGCCTCGGCCGCCGCCTACGCCGCCCGCGCCGGGCTGCCCTGCGTCGTGTTCACCGGCCCCGACCTCCCGCCGAACGTCGACGCCTTCCTCACCGCCTACGGCGCGGTGGTCCTCCCGGTGCCGTGGGAGGCGCGCCGGCCACTGCTGCGGCAGGTGGTGGACCGTCTGGGCCTGCACCCGGTGAGCAACCTGACCACCACCCACACCGGGCACGCCTTCGGGCCCGAGGGCTACAAGACGGTCGCCTACGAGATCTTCCAGGACATCGGCACCCCGAGCGCGGTGTTCGTCCCGGTCGGGTACGGCGAGCTGCTCTTCGGCATCTGGAAGGGCTTCGCCGAGCTGCGCCGGCTGGGCCTGACCGACCGGGTGCCCCGCATCCACGCCTGCGAGTCGGCGGCATCCGGCCCGCTGGCCCGGGCCGTCGAGCAGGGCCTCCCGGCCGCCCACGTGGAGGTCGGGCCGAGCGACGCCTACTCGATCGCCGCGCCGATGAGCGGCTTCCGCGGGGTGCTCGCACTGCGGGAGAGCGGCGGCCGGGCGCTGACCCTGGACGACCGCCGCCTCGCCGACGCCCAGCGCGAACTGGCCCGGGCCGGCCTGTGGACCGAACTGTCCGCGGCGGCCGGCCTGGCCGGGCTGCGCAGCCTCGGCGAGCCGGACCTCTCGGACGGCCCGGTGGTCTGCGTGTCGACCTCCAGCGGGTTCAAGGACCTGGGCGTCGGCACCCGCCGGACGGATCCGGTCGCCCCGGAGTGGGAGGCGGTCCACCGCCGCCTCCGCGCCGCCGGCCTCGCAGGCTAGCTAGCGGCATCCCCGGCCCGCCCACCGGGCCCTCAGAGCTCGACCAGCACCTTCCCCCGGCTCGCCGAGCGGTCGGTGTACAGGCTGCGGTACGCGTCGGGGATGCGGTCGAAGCCGCGGTGGACGGTCTGCTGGTAGCGCAGCTCCCCGCTGCGGACCAGGGTGCCGAGGTCCCGGCGCAGCGCGGCCCAGTTCTCCTCGGTGAACCACTCCAGCGAGAAGATGCCGCGGATGGTGGTCCGCGGGAACATGATCATCGGCAGCAGCCGCGGGCCCGTCCAGTCCCCGCCGACCTGGCTCCCCCACTGCCAGCAGACCGCGACCCGGCTCTCCACCGCGAGCATGCCGAAGACCACGTCGGTCAGCACCCCGCCGAGGCAGTCGAAGTAGCGGTCGATGCCGTCGGGGGCCAGTTCGGCGAGTTCCTTCTCCAGGCGCTCCGGGGCGTCGCCGTCGCGGTAGAGCACCACCCCGTCGAAGCCCAGCTCCCACAGCCGTTCGGCCTTCTCCGGCGTGGCCGTGGTGCCGATCACCCGGGCGCCCCGGTGCCGGGCCAGCTGCCCGACCAGCGACCCCACCGCCCCGGAGGCCCCGCTGACCAGCACCGTCGACCCGGCGCGCACCTCCAGGAACTTCTCGACCGTGCCCCAGGCCGTCATCCCCGGCCCGCCCAGCACGCCGAGCGCGGTGGACAGCGGCAGCGCCTCGTCGTAGTGGTCCGGCTCCAGCCGGCGGAAGGCCGGGAAGACCATCGGGAAGGTGCCGGTCTGCCAGAGCCGGGGCGCGCCGTTGCTGACCAGGTGGGTGCGCCAGCCGCCGAAGCCCTGGACCAGGTCGCCGACCGCGAACCGCGCGGCCGGACCGGCCTGCAGCACCTCCATGATCGAGTCGGCGCCCATGTGGTCGCCGATCGGGGTGTCCAGGGCGATGCCCTGCAGGTACGGGTCGACCGAGACGTAGCGGGTGCGCAGCAGCATCTCGTCCGCGGCGAGCCGGACGTCCATCTCCTCCACGACCTTGCGGTACATCCGCGCGACGTCCGGCACGCCGTCCACGTGCTCCCGGACGATCCACTTCTCGACTCTCACGAGGTGACTCCAAACTGCCGGTCGGCGGGTCCGACCGGTTCGATGAGCAGGGTGGGCGGCGGCGCGTGGTCGTCGATCTCGGCGGTGAACGGCCTGCGGTCGTCCCGGCAGATGAACTGGACGACGTGCCGGCCGGCCGCCGCGGCCCGGATCAGCCCGCCGGTGGTCGCCCAGACGCCGGAGAGGTAGAAGTTCGCCAGCCCCGGCAGCCCGGGGCCGTTGCGCTTGATCTCCTCCTCCAGGGTCTCGCCGCTCTCCACGAAGGGCTGCCACCCCAGCACCGTGCCGTCGTAGTTGCCGGTGTAGCGGACCTGGGTGAGCGGGGTCGAGACGTCCTTGACGGCCACCGCCTCCTTCAGACCGGGGTGGTGACCGTCCAGGAACTCGATCACGGCGTCCCGCACCCGGCGCTTCTCCCGCTGGTACTCGCGCCCGCGGCCCACCGGCAGGGTGTGCAGCTCCTCGCCGCGCCGCAGCCGGGGCGCCTGCTCGGGGCCGGTGCTCAGCTTCCGCCAGGGGGCGATGTCGCAGAAGTAGCTGGCGTACACCACGGTGGTCCCGGCCGGGGAGAGCTCCGGGTAGTGGCGGCTGCGGAACTGGACGTTGATGCTGGGGTGCCGGATGCCGGTGAGCCGGGCGGCGAGCTCGTCCTCCAGCAGGTAGGTGGTGCACGGGTCGCCGGCGGGGAAGGGGCGCCGCAGGCCGAGGAAGACGGTCAGGTAGCCGGGGAAGACCATGCCGGGCTCGGTGATGGTCCTGGTGTACAGCCGGCGGTAGGTGTCGTTCAGGTAGCGGCCCTTGAGCAGGTCCATCATGGTGGTCCGGCCGTCGCAGGCGGCCACCACGATGTCCGCCCGGACCTCCCGGCCGTCGCTCAGCCGCACCCCGACCGCCCGGTCCCGCTCGACCAGGATCTCGGTCACCTTGGCGTTGTACGTGATCTCCCCGCCGAGCCTCCGGTAGCGCTGCTCGACCGAGTGGGCGAGGCCGAGCGATCCGCCCTCCGGGACTCCGGCCGACTGACCGGCGTGCGAGGCGAGTTGGAAGTACGTCGGCAGCACCGGGAAGTTGGGGTGCTTCTCGTACAGGACGAAGTTGAACGCCTCGCGCAGCAGCGGGCTGCGGAAGCGCGCCGCGTAGTCACTCATCAGCACCGTGATCGAGCGCCGGATCACGTTGACGTACGGCAGGAAGGAGGCCAGCATCCGCCACCGCTCCCACCGGCCCATCAGGCCGACCGGCTTGAGGAAGGGGTAACGGGCCAGTGCCAGGCGGAACTTGCGCAGCCCGGCGCAGAACTGCCGGATCCGGGGGGCGTCCTCCGGGGCCAGGTCGAGCAGGTGGGCTTCCAGCCGGTCAGGGTCGGAGTAGAAGTACACCGCCCGGCCGTCCCGGGTGCGCACCACGTTGAAGACGTCGAAGTTGCGCATCCGCTTGCCCTGCAGCGCGCCGAGCTCCAGCCAGATCCGGTGCATCTCGTTGCCCGGGCCGCTGCCCAGCAGCCAGCTGACGCAGCAGTCGAAGGTGAACTCGCCGCGCTCCCAGCCGGTGCAGCAGCCGCCGGGAATCTCGTGCATCTCCAGGATCCGGGTGCGGTAGCCGTTCATCTGCGCGTAGCAGCCGGTGGACAGGCCGCCGAGCCCTCCGCCGATGATGACCACCGTCCGCCGGTCGCCCGCCGTCCCGCTCACTCCGCCGCTCCCACTTCTGCCACGTCCGCCTCCGGCACGCCCGCTCCCAGCAGCTCCTCGTCGACCGGTTCCTCGCCGACCGGTTCCCCGGCGGTCGCCTCCTCGTCGGCCGGCGCCTCGTCCGGCGCACCCGCCCGCGGCACGCCCACGGTGGCCCGGCCGAGCTGCGGCAGGTCGCCCCACTTGCCGGTGTGCCAGGGTTCCCGGTTGTCACTGGGCCAGGCCCGGAAGGGCAGGCCGAGCTCCCGGCAGAGGTACTGCGCGGCGTACCGCCCGCTGGTGGCGGCCCGGATTAGCCCGCCGAGCGCCGTCCACTGCCCGGTCATGGAGAAGCCGCGCAGCCCGGGCAGCCGCATCCGGTCCCGGTTGACCAGCCGGTTGGCGGCGTCCTCGGCCTCGGAGAAGGCCTGCCAGGCGAGGATGGAGCCGTAGGTGTTGCCCGTGAACCGCTCGACGGTCACCGGGGAGGCCACGTCGACCAGTTCGATCCGGCCGCCGAGCCCGGGGTACTTCCGGTCCAGGAACTCCCGGACGAAGGCCGCGACTTCCTGCTTGCGCTCCCGGTACGCCCGGCGGTCGCGCAGCCGCAGGTCCTTCCAGGAGCGGTAGTCGCTGAAGTAGGTGCAGTGCAGCACCGACTTGCCGGGCGGCGCGAAGCCGTCGGCGTAGGCCGAACGCAGCTGCACCACCAGGCTCTGCTGCAGCGCGCCGGGCAGCCGGGCACCCTCCACGGGGGTGAGGAGGTACGTGGTGCTGTGCGGCTCGCCCTGCGGCAGCGGACCGTCGACGCCGACGAAGGCGGAGACCACGGCCGGGTACAGATTGCCGGGCTTGTCGAGGAGTTCGCCGTAGAGCCGGTCGGTGGCCGGGCTGGACCACCGGCCCTCCAGCAGCCGGTCGAGCACCGTCGGGCCGTCGCAGGCGGCCACCACGTGGTCGGCGAAGTGCCTTGAGCCGTCCCGCAGTTCGACGCCGACGGCGCGCCCGTCCTCGACCAGGATCCGCTCCACCCGGCAGCGGTAGCCGATCACCCCGCCCAGCGAGGTGTAGCGCTCCTCCACCGAGCGGGCCAGCCCCAGCGAACCGCCCTGCGGGAAACCGGCGTTGCCGTTGTGCGCGGCGGCCAGGGTGTACAGGTACGGCAGGAGCGGGAAGCCCTTCGGCTCCTGCAGGAACATGGTGGGAAACGCCCGGCGCAGCAGCGGGTCCTGGAAGCGCTCGGCGAAGCCGCTCATCGGGGTGGTCGCGGTGCGCCAGAACAGCCGGAAGGACGGCAGGACGCTGCGCAGCGTGCGCAGCCGTTCCGCCGTGGTGCGCAGCGGTGGCGGGGTGAGGTCCCAGGGCAGCTCGGCGGCGACGAAGCGGCGCAGGTCCCGGCAGAACGCCCGGATCGGCTCGGCGTCGCCGGGCGCGAGGGCCAGCAGGTGGGCTTCCAGGCGGTCCGGGTCGCCGTAGAAGGTGACGGCGCGGCCGTCTTCGTCGACGACCCGGTTGAAGACGTCGAAGCGGGTCACGGACTTGCCGTCCAGGGCGCCGAGTTCGCGCCAGACCTGGTGCGCGCCGGTGCCCTCGGCGGTGCCGATCAGCCAGTCGATGCAGTAGTCGAACAGGTAGCCGTGCCGGGACCACGCGGTGCAGCAGCCGCCGGGCAGGACGTGCTTCTCGAAGATCCGGGTCTCCAGGCCGCTCATCTGGGCGTAGCAGCCGGTGGCGAGGCCGGCCAGGCCGGCCCCGATCACGATGACCCGGGGCGGGCCGCCGGGGGCCCGCTCCCTGCCGGACCAGTCCGGTCCGCGGTCAGCCACGGCCATCGACGGTGCCTCCGGCCAGGATGGCGCCCGCCAGTTCGGCGTTGCGGGCGGCGTGCTCGCCGTCGAGCATCTCCGCGTGGCTGCCGTGGCCGACGTGCACGGCGGTGCCGGTGGTGGAGGCGCCGTGCCAGGAGCCGTCCGCGCCGCTGACGTGCACGTCGAGCCGGTCGCGTTCGCAGACCACGTCGAGGTGGGCGCTCACCATGCCGGTGTTGGGGGTGCGGCTGCAGAACTCCAGGTAGTCCCTGGCTTGTTCGAGGGTCTCCCGGGCGACGATCCGCGAGCCGGTGTGGCGGTGCAGGTGCTCGTGGAGTTCGCGCTCGAAGACGGCCACGTGCTCCTCGCCGAGGTCGAAGGCGTCGAGGACCCGGTAGGCGTCCACCAGCAGCACCGAACTCACCGTACGGCCGCGGCGTTCCAGCTCCTTGGCCACCTCGAAGGCGAGGTTCCCGCCGAGCGAGTAGCCGAGCAGGACGTACGGCCCGTCCGGGTGCAGTTCCTCGGCCAGGTCCGCGTAGCGGGCGGTCTTGTCGTCGCCCGTCAGGTAGTTGAAGGCGGCGATCCGGTGCTCGGGCAGGTGCGCCGCGAGCTGCCGGTAGACCAGGCCGTGGCCGCCGGCCGGCGGGAAGCAGAAGACCGTGCGGTCCTCGGGCGCCGTCGGGTTGAACCACAGGTGGGACTGGCCGCCGGCCACCTCGCCGGTGACGATCTGCTCGACGGTGCGGGCCATCCCGTGCAGGGTGGTGACCTTGAACAGCAGGCCGACCGGGATGTCGATGGCGAACTCGGTCTGCAGGTGGTGGATCAGCTCGATCAGCCTGATGGAGCTGCCGCCGAGCTCGAAGAAGTCGTGCTGCAGGCCGACCTCGTCGAGGCCGAGCAGGTTCCGCCAGTGCTCGGCGACCCTGGTCTCGTAGAGGGTGACGGGCGGTTCGTGCTGGGCCCCGCCGGTGTCGGCCGTCGGTTCGGGCAGGGCGGCGAGGTCGACCTTGCCGTTCGGGGTGAGCGGCAGGGCGGGCAGTTCGGTGAGGTAGGAGGGGATCATCACGGTGGGCAGGTGCTCGGCCAGGTGGCGGCGCAGTTCGCGGCGGTCCAGCACGGTGCCCTCGGCGGGCACGACGTAGGCGGCCAGGACGGCCTCGCCCGAGGCGTCCCGGCGGACGGCCACGCAGGCCTGGGCGAGTTCGGGGCGGGCGGTGAGGTGGGCCTCGATCTCGCCCGGCTCGATCCGGTGGCCGCGCACCTTGACCTGGTTGTCGATCCGGCCGAGCAGGTGCGCGGTGCCCGCGGTGTCCCAGTGCCCGAGGTCGCCGGTGCGGTAGAGCCGCGCGGGCGCGCCGTCGAGCTCCAGGGTGACGAACCGCTCGGCGGTCCGCTGCGGGTCGTTGGGGTAGCCCGCCGCGACGCCCGCGCCGCCGATCCACAGCTCGCCGGGCACACCGGCGGGGACGGGCTCGCCGTACGGGTCGAGGATGTACAGCGCGCTGTTCGGGAAGGGCCGGCCGATCGGCACCATCCGGCCGGGTTCCAGCTCCTCGGCCGTGCCCTCGTAGTAGCTGCTGTCGACGGTGGCCTCGGTCAGGCCGTAGGAGTTGACCAGCCTGGTCCGCTCGCCGCACAGGGCGCGCAGCTTGCGGTGTTCGGCGGCCTTCCAGGAGTCGGAGCCGACGATCACCAGCTTCAGGAAGTCCAGCCGCAGGTCCTCCCGTTCGCAGTGGGTGAGCAGGGCGCGGGCCACGGCCGGCACGAACTCGCCGCAGTCCACGGCCTCTTCGCGCATCACCCGGTGCAGCCGGGCGGTGTCGAAGAGCAGGTCGCGGTCGACCAGGACGAGGGTGCCGCCGCTGCCGAGCGCCCGGGCGAGGTCGCCGGAGAACACGTCGAAGGCCGTCCCGGCCATCTGCAGGTGCACCCGGACCTCGGTGTCCAGCCGGTACTCCGCGCGCCAGCCGGCGGTGACGGCGGCCAGGTTGCGGTGGTCGACCCGGACCCCCTTCGGCCGACCGGTGGAGCCCGAGGTGTGAATCACGTAGGCGGCCCGGTCCGGGTCGGCGGCGGGCAGCGGCAGGGCGGCCGCGGCGGGCCGGTCCAGCTCCTCCAGGGTGACGGGCCGGGCGGGCAGCTCGGCGGCCGGCGGGCGCCGCTCGTCGACGACCACCAGCGCGGCCCCGGCGTCGGCCACCTGGTACGCGAGCCGGTCCGCCGGGTGCCCGGGGTCGAGCGGCAGGTAGGCGGCGCCGGCCCGCCAGATCCCCAGCAGGGTGGTGATCAGCTCCGGTGACTTGTCCAGGTGGACCGCCACCACCGAGCCCTCCTCGACGCCCAGTTCGCGCAGCCGTACGGCGGTGCGCTGGGAGCGCCGGTCCAGCTCGCCGTAGGTCATGCGGCGGACCTCGTCACGGCCGGGCGCGACCACGGCGAAGGCCTCCGGGTGCTCGGCGGCGGCCTTGGCGATCAGCTCCGGCAGCGGGGTGTCGTGCTCGATCCGGCGCTCGGCGCCGCTGAACGCGGTGAGGATCTCCCGGCGCTCGGCCGGGTCCAGCATCCGCAGCCGGCCGACCGGCTCGTCCTGCGCGGCGCGGGTCATGGCGTCCAGCAGGTTGCGGTAGTGCGCGGCCAGCCGCCGCACGGTGCCGGCCTCGAAGAGGTCCGAGTTGTACTTGAAGACGCAGTGGAAGCAGCCGTCCGAACGGTCCTCGTAGGCGGACAGCGTCAGGTCGAACTGTCCCTCCTCCTCGGGGAGTTCGATGTACTCCAGCCGGTAGCCGAAGCGTTCCACGGCGACCTTGTGGGTGAGCAGGATGAACATCGCCTGGAACACCGCGGAGCGGCTCGGGTCGTGCTGCAGCCCCAACTGCTCGACCAGCAGCGGGAAGGGGTACTCCTGGTTGTCCAGCCCGCCGAGCACGCTCTCCCGTACCCGGGCCACCAGTTCCGCCACCGTCGGCTCCCCGGCCAGGCTGACGTGCAGCGGCAGCGGGTTGACGAAGTAGCCGTAGACGGCGGCGAACTCCTCCTGGGTGCGGCCGGTGACGGGGCTGCCGACCACGATGTCCGGCTGCCCGGACCACCGGTGCAGCAGCAGGTAGTAGGCGCTGAGCAGCACCATGAACGGGGTGGCGCTCTGCGCGCGGGCCAGCTCGTGGACCCGGGCGGTGAGCTCGGCGTCCAGCCGGAAGAACTCGGAGGCGCCGTTGTGGGTCTGCACGGCCGGGCGGGGCTTGTCGGTGGGCAGCGCCAGCACCGGCATCTCGGCGGGCAGGTGGCCGCGCCAGTAGTCGAGCATCCGCTGGGCCTCGGGCCCGGCCAGGAAGCGGTTCTGGTGGTTGAGGAAGTCCAGGTAGCGGGCGGCCACCGGGGGCAGTTCGGGGGTGCGGCCCCGGCGCAGCGCCTCGTAGACCTCGAACAGCTCCTCGATGAAGGTGAAGGTGGAGATGGCGTCCGAGACGATGTGGTGGACGGCCTTCATCAGCACCCAGCGGTCCGGCCCGCGCCGGAACAGCCGCAGCCGCACCAGCGGGTCCTCGGCGAGGTCGTACGGCCGCCGGTACTCGCGGACGATCAGTTCGTGGATCTCCTCCCACGGCCGGCCCTCGACGTCGAACAGCGCGGTGTCGGCCACCGCCTCCGCGCGGATCCGCTGGACCGGGCGGCCCTCCTCGGCTGTGAAGGCGGCCCGCAGGCCGGGGTGCCGGGCGACCAGGTGGCGGAACGCGGCGAACACCACCTCCGGGTCGAGCTCCGCGCGCACCTCGACGGCGCCGCCGATGTTGTACGCGAAGCCGTCCGGGTGCAGCTGGCGCAGGAACCAGAGCGCCTGCTGGTTGTGGGTGAGCGGGTAGCGGGACTCGTCGGTGTGCAGCTCGACCTCGGCGCCGGTCGCGGCGCCGTCGGCGGCGAGCCGCTCGGTGAGGCCCTCGACGAGCAGGTCCACCAGGTCGCCGACGGTGCCGTTGCTGAGCAGGGCCACCACCGGCAGGGCGACGCCCAGTTCGCCGTGCACCCGGGCCCGCAGCTCCATCGCGAGCAGCGAGTCCAGGCCGTGCGCGCCGAGCCTGGTGTCGGTGTCGATCCGCTCGGCGGCGGTGCGCAGCACCGCGGCGGCCGCGGCGGTGAACCGCTCGGTCACCAGCGCCCGGCGGCTCTGCGGGTCGGCCGCCCGGTAGGCGTCCAGGAAGCCGCCGGTCTCGGCCGGGGCCCGCTCGGCGGCGTTCGCCGCCAGGTCGGCGACCAGCGGGGGCGGCGCCGGGTACCAGGCGAGGAAGGTCGGCCAGTCGACCACGGTGGCGACCAGCAGCTGGGCGTGGTCCTGGCCGAGGACGCGCTCCAGCACGGCCGCCCCGGCGTCCGGCGGCAGCGAGCTCATGCCGCGGGCGTCGCGGTAGTGGGCGACCAGGCCCAGTTCCTCGATCATGCCGGTGGCCCAGGGCCCCCAGTCCAGGCTGAGCGCGGGCAGGCCGTCGGCCCGGCGGTGGTGCGCGAGGGCGTCCAGGAAGGCGTTGCCGGCCGCGTAGTTGGTCTGCCCGGCGGTGGTGAGCAGCGAGGCGACGGAGGCGAACAGGACGAAGTGGTCGAGCGGTTCGTCGCGCAGAAGCCGGTGCAGCAGGAGGCCGCCGGCCACCTTGGGGGCGTACCCGGCGTCGAAGGCCGGGCGGTCCATCTGGGCGAGCAGGGTGTCCTTGACCTGCCCGGCGAGGTGGAACACGCCCCGGATCGGCGGGCGTTGGTGCTCCCGGTAGTCGGCGAGCCAGGCCGCGAGGGCGGCTTCGTCGGTGACGTCGACCGGGGCGAGCAGGGGTTCGGCGCCGAGCGCCTGGAGCTCGCGCAGGAAGGCGATCCGCTCTCCGGCGGGGCTGCGCGGATCGGTGTGCGCCCACTGGGAGCGCTCGGGCAGGGCGGTGCGGCCGACCAGGATCAGCCGTCGGGCGCCGCGCTTGACCAGGGTGCGGCAGAGCAGCCGGCCGAGGGCGCCGAAGGCGCCGGTGACCAGGTAGCTGCCGTCGGGGCGCAGCGCCGGGGGCAGCGGCCGGGTGAGGCCCTCGGCCGGCCGCAGCCTGCCGGTCAGCCGCCCGCCGGCCCGCAGGGCGATCTCCTGCTCGTCCCGGGCGGTGAGTTCGGCGAGCAGGGCCTCGGCCTGCTCGGCGGCGGTGACGGCCGGGTCGAGGTCGATCAGGCTGCCGCGCTGGGCGACGAGTTCCTGTTGCCAGAGGACCCGGCCGATGCCCCAGGCGGGGGCGCCGAGCGGTTCGACCCGGTCGCCGGGGGCGGCGGGCTGGGTGCCCCGGGTGACGATGTGCAGCCGGCCGTCCGGGCGGGCGCCGGGCAGCGCCTGGGCGAGGGCGATCAGCGAGTAGGCGCCGAGGGTGGCGAGCCCGTCGAGCCGGTCGGGCGTGGTGGCGTCCAGGGCGGGCAGGTCGAGGTTCCACAGGTGGACGGCGGTGGCGTAGCCGGTGTCGAGGTCGGCGAGCAGCCGGCCGACGTCCTCGGCGGAGTCGGGCCGTACGGTCGAGTGCCCGTCACCGTGGCGGTACTCCGCGCCGGGCCGGACCAGGTGGCAGCGTGCGCCGCGCTCGGCGGCCAGCGCGGCCAGCCGCTCGGCGAGGCCGCCCTCGTCGGCGAAGAGCAGCAGGTCGCCGCTTGCCTCCCCGGTGGTCGGGGCGGCCGCCTCCACCCAGGCGACCTCGGTGAGCCAGCCGTCGATGGTGGCCAGGCCGACGGAGGCCGGGGCCTGGGCGACGTCGGCGACCCGGAAGCCGGTGATCCGGCCGAGCGGGCCGCCGTCCTCGTCGTACAGGGCGATGTCGCCGACGAGTTCCTCGCCGCTGTCCCGGGTGACGGTGGCGTGCGCCCAGAGCGGCCGGGCGCCGATCGCGTCGAGCCGGACCTCCTCGATGGAGACCGGCAGCCGGACGCTGCCGCCCTCGGGCGCGTGCAGCGTGGTGGTGAGCAGGGTCTGGAAGCAGGCGTCCAGGAGCACCGGGTGCAGCTGGTGGTCGGCGGCGTCGGGGCCGAGCCCGGGGGTCGGCCGGAGCCGGGCCAGTGCCTCGCCGGGGCCCGCCCACACCTGGTCGATGGCCTGGAAGGCGGGGCCGTAGTCGTAGCCGCGCCCGGCCAGCCGCCGGTAGCAGTCCGGCCCGTCGAGGTGCTGTCCGCGGGCGTCCGGGGCGGAGGTGTCCAGCGCGGGGCCGTAGGTGCGGCGCTGGCCGGTGCGGACGCGGCCGCAGGCGTGCGTGGCCGGCTCGCCGCCGGCCGGGGTGGCGGTGACCGTGAACCGGGCGTCCTCCGGCGCGTAGCCGAGCTGGACGCGGGCGGGGTCGCTCTCGGAGAGGAACAGCGCCCGGTTGAGTTCGATCTCCGCCAGGACCACCTCGGTGCCGCCGGTCAGGGCGCGCACGGCCTGGGCGGCCATCTCCAGGTACCCGGCGGCCGGGAAGACGATCCGGCCCTCGATCCGGTGGTCGCTCAGGTAGGGCAGCCGCTCGGGGTCGAGCGCGGTGGTCCAGCCGGGCTGGGCGTTCGCGGTGCGGCGGCCGAGCAGCGGGTGGTCGACCCGGCCGAGCCGGACCTGGGCGACCGGCGCGGGCTCGACCCAGTAGCGGTCGCGCCGCCACGGGTACCGCGGCAGCGGCACCGGGCGTCCGGCCGGGTGCAGCGCGTCCCAGCTCACCTCGACGCCCAGGGTGTGCAGTTCGGCGAGGCTGCGGGCGAAGCGCTCGGGCTCGTCCTGGTGCCGGCGGATCGACGGCAGGGTGTGGGCCCGCTCGGCGCACTCGCGGATCGCGTGGCCGAGCACCGGGTGCGGCCCGACCTCCAGGAACAGGCCGTGCCCGTCCTCGGCCAGGCGCTCGACGGCGGCCCGGAAGCGCACCGGGTTGCGGACGTTCTCCCACCAGTACCCGCCGTCCAGTTCGGGCCCCTTGGCGAGCCCCTCCCGGGCGGTCAGGTAGAGCGGCAGTCGCGCCTCCTGGGGCTTGATGTCGGCGAGCGCCGCCACCAGCTCGTCCCGGATCGGGTCCATCCGCACGCTGTGGTAGGGGACTTCGACGTCGAGCATGCGGGCGAAGACGTCCTGCCCGGTCAGCTCCCGGGCCAGTTCGCGCAGTGCCTCGGTGTCCCCGGCCAGGGTCACCGCGGAGGGGCTGTTGACGGCGCCGAGCGAGATCCGGTCGCGGTACGGCCGGATCCGGCGCTCCGCCTCCGCCTCCGGCAGTCCGACCGCGAGCATGCCGCCGGTGCCGGCCAGCCGGTGCTGCAGGCGGCTGCGGGTCAGCACCACCCGGACGGCGTCGGCCAGGTCGTACACTCCGGCCTCGTGGAAGGCGGCCACCTCGCCGGTGCTGTGGCCGACCACCGCGTCCGGGCGCAGGCCGTGGCTCCGCCAGAGCGCCGAAAGCCCCACCTGGACGGCGAAGTTGGCGGGTTGGGACAGCCAGGTCTCGGCCATCCGGGACTCCGCCTCGTCCCGGGCCAGCTCCTCCAGCAGCGACCAGCCGGCCTGCTCGCGGATCTCCCGGTCGACGGCCCGGACGGCCTCGCGGTAGACCGGCTCGCTCTCGTACAGGCCGCGGCCCATGCCCCACCACTGCGGGCCCATGCCGGTGAACACCCAGGCCAGGCGGCGCTCCCGGCGCTCCCGGGCGCGGCCGCGGACCACCCGCGGGTGCTCCTCGCCGCGCCCGTACGCGGCCAGCGCCTCGGCCAGGTCCTGCCGGGTGGAGTAGGCCACCGCGAGCCGCTCGGGCAGGTGCTGGCGGCGGTGCGCCAGGGTGTGGCCGAGGTCGGTGAGCGAGGCCCCGGCGGCGATCTCCTGCCGTACCGCGTCGGCCAGTTCGGGCAGCCCGGCGGCGTCCTTGGTGCTCAGCGGCAGCACGCTGCAGACCGGTCCGGTGGCCGGGGGCGCGGGGGCGGGGGCGGGCGGTTCCTGCAGCAGGACGTGCGCGTTGGTGCCGCCGAAGCCGAAGGAGTTCACGCCCGCGCGGGCCGGGCCGGCGTGCTCGGGCCAGTCGAGCGGTTCGGCCGGGATCTCGAAGGGCAGCGCGGCCAGGTCGATGGCCGGGTTGGGCCGTTCCACGTTGAGGTGTGGCGGGATCCGGCGGTGTTTGAGGGCGAGTGCGGTCTTGATCAGCCCGGCGACGCCGGCCGCGGCCTCGGTGTGCCCGATGTTGGTCTTCACCGAGCCGACGTAGCAACGGTCCCCGGAGCGGCGGCCGATGCCGAGCACCCGGCCGAGCGCGGCCGCCTCGATCGGGTCGCCGACCGCGGTGGAGGTGCCGTGCGCCTCGACGTACTGCAGGCTCCCGGGCAGCACCCCGGCCTCGGCGCAGACCCGTTCGATCAGGGTGGCCTGGGCGTCCGCGCTGGGGACGGTGATGCCGTTGGTGCGGCCGTCCTGGTTGACGCCGCTGCCGAGGATCACCGCGTGCACCGGGTCCCCGTCGCGCTGCGCGTCGGAGAGCCGCTTGAGCACCACCACACCGACGCCCTCGGCCCGGACGTAGCCGTCGGCGGAGGCGTCGAAGGCACGCGAGCGCCCGTCGGCGGAGAGGAAGCCGCCCTTGGTCTCGGCGATCGTGTACTGCGGCGCCATGTGCAGCAACGCGCCGCCGGCCAGGGCGAGTTCGGTCTCGCCGCGGAGCAGGCTCTGGCAGGCCAGGTGGACCGCCACCAGGGAGGAGCTGCAGGCGGTGTCGATCGAGACGCTGGGGCCGCGGAAGTCGAAACAGTGCGAGATCCGGTTGGAGACCATCGTCATCATGGTGCCGGTGGCGGTGTGCGCGGCGATGGTGCTGAAGTCGAGGTCCGCGAACTGCAGGATCTTCCAGTCGAGGGTGAAGGCGCCCATGTAGACGCCGACGTCCCGCCCCGCCAGTTCGTCCGGACGCAGGCCGCCGTCCTCCAGGGCCTCCCAGCTGACCTCCAGGAGCTTGCGCTGCTGCGGGTCCATGTGCTCGGCCTCGCGCGGGCTGATCCCGAAGAAGTCCGGGTCGAAGGTGTCGAATCCGTCGATGTAGCCGCCCCGGCCGCCGATCAGCCGCCCTTGCTTGGCCCGGTCGCGGCTGCCCAGGCTGCCGGTGTCGTACCGGTCGGCGGGGGTCTCGGTGAGGCAGTCCCGGCCCTCCAGCAGGTTGCGCCAGTAGGTCCGGTGGTCGTTGGCGTGTCCCGGCAGGCGGCAGCCGATACCGGTGATCGCGATGGGCTCGCGGGGCACGGCGGAGGGCGAGGAATTCATGGTCCAATCCGAGGGTGATGGCGTGGCGCCGGGGACACGGGCGGGGGGACGACAGCGCGGGCGCGGTCAGGCGGACTGCTCGGTGGGCTTCGCGCGGCGCCAGGGGTGCAGCAGGGTGGCGCCGAGTTCGCCGGTCGCGGGGAACGCGGCCGGGTCGGTGAGTCCGACGGCGGTGGGCACTCGGCCGGGCCGCCAGGTGAAGCTCCCGAAGACGTGGTCCCACAGGGAGAGGTCGGAGGAGTAGTGGCCGGCTTCGGCGAGGTCGGTGCTGTGGTGGAGGCGGTGGAGCTCCGGACCGGCCAGGACGTGGCCGAGCGGCCCGAGGTGGACGTCGATGTTCGCGTGGACGAAATACCCCTGGGCCAGAACGAATATTCCGACCACGAACACCGAATCCGCCGAGAATCCGATCAGCGCCAGCGAAAGTTGGACCACGGACTGTGCGACGAAGACGTCCAGGAAATGATTCACGCCGTTGTTCGCGACGTTCACCTTCTCCGGGACGTGGTGCACTCCGTGCAGCCGCCAGAGCCACCGGTTCCGGTGCGACCAGCGGTGCACGAGGTAGTCGCCGAGCGAGCCGACCAGCAGCGCGAGTGGGATCTCCATCGCGAACGGCAGCGCCGGATGTGCCGGGCCGAGCACCTCCACCAGGCTCGTCACCAGCCCCTGGGCCAGTGCGCCGCCGACCATGCTGAGCGCGAAGTAGACGCCGTACCAGCCGAGTTCGCGTCGGGTCGGATGCCAGTCGGTGCGGTACGGGATCAGCCGCTCCAGGACCGCCAGGTAGACGATCACGGCGACCAGGACGAGCGGTGAGACCCGGTCGGGGGCCCAGTGGAAGCGCAGGGTCGCGACGGAGACGGACAGGACGCCCAGCAGCAGGAGCGGATGGGCGAGCCGGCGTGCAACGGCTGACAGCACGCGCCCCCCGTTCTTCGCGGACTAACGACTGGAAACGTCAGTGACTCTAGCGGGAGCCGCTGCTCGAGGAAGTCATTCGACGTGTTAACGCCATGAATGACCCGATCGGCGGACCATCCGCGCACGAAGTTGACGCTCGAACGGCGTGAAGGGGGCGCATTTTCGCCGGATACCGAAGTGACCGGGGCGGGATTCCTTCGCACCCGCGCGCAAAAGCGCCCGAGCGCCCCTCCCGCGTCGCTCAGGCGCGCACCAGCTCCGCCAACCGGTCGGCGGCCTGCGGAGCGTGCGCGGCGAGGCGGTCGCGCACTCCCCGCAGCTCGTACCCGACCAGTGCCGGGAGGCCCGCCGCGGAGGTGCCCCCCAAGGCGCGGCCCAGGAGGTCGACGGCCGCCTGCGGATCGTGCGCGCAGACCAGGCAGTCGGCCGCCCGGACGACGAACAGCAGTCGGCTGGCCGGGAGTTGGGTCGGGCCTAGCAGGCCCAGCGCGGTCTCGGTGGCGTCCAGCGCCCGCCGGGCCAGCCCCGGGTCGTTCCCGGCCGCGGCGAGGTCGCGCAGGGCGGCGGCCGCGGCCGACTCCACCCGCATCCGCATCGAGGCGATCGAGAGCCAGGGCACGTCGACCTCGTCCTGCGCGCCGATGTGGTCCAGGTGCGCCCGGGCCAGGTCGATCTGCCGGACCGTCGCCCGGACGTCGCCGGTCAGCGCGTGGGCGCGGGCCCGGCTGATCCGCCCCATCGCCCCGGCCCAGGGCCGGCCGGGTGCGACCCGGTCGATCTCGCGGGCGTAGCCGAGGGCGGCCTCCGGGTCGCCGTCCAGGCGGGCCAGGATGCTCAGGTCGCTGAGCGTACCGACCTGGGTGGCCTGGTCCCCGGCCAGCCCGGCCCAGGTGAGCGCGCGGTCGTAGCAGGCCATCGCGGTGGCGTTGCGGCCGTCCTGCATGCGCAGCGCGCCGGCCGCGTGGGCGTGCTCGGCGGCCAGCCGGGCCAGCGGGCGGCGGTGCGCGGCCGGAGCGTCGGCGAGCCGGGCGAGCACCGCGCGCAGGGTCCGTTCGACGGCCGCGGCGAGACCCGGTCGGCCACCGGTCTCACCGGCGCGCAGGTGGGCGGCCAGCAGTCCGGTCAGGGCGTGCGCGGTGGCGGCGTCCAGTGGCGGCGCCGCGGCCGGGTCGGCGAGCGCCTCGGGGGCGCAGAACTCGGCGTGCAGACCCGCGAGTTCGGAGGCCGCGGGGACGTCACAGCCCTCGGCGCCGTGCAACGGGCAGAGCAGGCCGTAGTCCGGCAGCCGGGCCGGGGCGCAGCCGCTCGGGGCCGACCCGGCCGGTCCGGGGCCAGGCAGCGGGGGCCGGAGCAGGGCGGGCGGGAAGGCGTCGGGCACGGACAGCTCGGCGGTCTCGGCGCGCTGGCAGGCCTGACTCAACTCACCTCCCGCGTCGAGGAGTTCGTCGAGCCGGTCGGCGATCCTGGGGGAGACCCGGCGGGCCCCGTGCTCGATCTTGCTGACCGCGGTGTGGTCGTAGCCGATCGCGGCGCCGAGCTGCACCTGGGTGAGGCCGGCCCGGCGCCGCCAGTGCCGCAGCCGGGCGCCGAACTCGCACCAGGCGGCGCGGCCCCGGCCGGTCGGCGGGGCCGGCGTCCCCGTCGCGCGGACGGCGCGGGCCGCCACTCGGTTCCGCTCCACGGCTGCCTCCCCGGGTGCGTTCGTCGCCCCGACGGTACCCGCTCGCAACCCGGCCCGTACATGAGGTGGTCTCAACCACTCACGGAAAAGCCCAGCTTGACGCGAAGCCGGACGGCGAGCTTGACGGAATTTGCCAACCCTATGCCTGGGCCGCACCGGCCATTGACCCGAGCATGACGCCATGTGAGGGTTCGGGCACCCGAGCGCGGACGGCCCGTACGGCCGCTCCCCCGACACGGCCTGCGGTGCGCCACCAGCCGTTGCCGTCCGCGGTCGAGGACCCCCACATGCGAGGAGCCTCGATGCAACGCAGAGTTTCCCCAGGCCGGTTGCTGACCACGGCGACCACCCTGACCGTCCTGGCTGGCCTGATCGCCGCCACCGCGGGGCCGGCCACCGCCGCGCCCGCCCCCTCCCCGGCACCGCCCGGCGCCCTGGCCGCCGCGGTCGACGCCGCCGACGCGGCGGCCGCGGCCGGACTGGACGCCCTGGCCAAGGGCCCCGGCGAGACCTACGAGCGCCGGGCCGTCACCCCCTGGGTCGGCGGCCTCTACTCCGTCGCGTACGAGCGCAGCTACCGCGGCCTGCCGGTGGTCGGCGGGGACGCGGTGGTGCTCGCCGACGGTCGGGGCAAGGTCCGCGGCCTGCAGGCCGCCGCCCCCGGCCCGGTCGGCGGGTCCGTCACCCCGCGGATCGGCGCGGACACCGCGGAGAGGACCGCCCGCACCGCCCTGCCCTCCGTCGACACGGTGGAGTCCAGCCGGCTGGTCGTCCGGGTCAAGGACGGCGGCGGCCGACTCGCCTGGGAGACCGTGCTCACCGGCCACCGGGGCAACGCCCCCAGCCGGCTGCACGTCTTCGTGGACGCCGCGAGCGGCGAGGCGATCGACAGCTACGACGACGTCCGCGCCGGCACCCTCAACAGCAAGTGGAACGGCCCCGCCCCGGTCACCATCAGCACCACCGCCTCGGGCGGCTCGTACTCGCTGCGCGACCCGAACCGGCCCGGCCTGACCTGCTCGGACTACAGCACCGGCCAGGTCTTCTCCAAAGCCGGCGACTCCTGGGGCAACGGCAGCCCGTCGACCAAGGAGACCGCCTGCGGCGACGCGATGTTCGCGGCCCAGAAGGAATGGGACATGCTCCGCGACTGGCTGGGCCGCAACGGGCACAACGGCAACGGCGGCAGCTGGCCGGTGAAGGTCGGCCTGAACGACGTCAACGCCTACTGGGACGGCAGCTCGATATCCATCGGCCACAGCCAGGCGAACGAGTGGATCGCCTCGATCGACGTCGTCGGCCACGAGTTCGGCCACGGCATCGACCAGTACACCCCGGGCGGCGCCAACAACGAGTCCGGCCTCGGCGAGGCCACCGGCGACATCATGGGCGCGCTCACCGAGGCCTACGCCAACGAGCCCGCGCCGTACGACAGCCCGGACTACACCGTCGGCGAGATGATCAACCTGGTCGGCACCGGGCCGATCCGGAACATGTCCAACCCCTCCCAGGTCAACAACGACCCCAACTGCTACTCCTCGTCCATCCCGCAGACCGAGGAGCACGCGGCGGCCGGCCCGCTGAACCACTGGTTCTACCTGCTGGCCGAGGGCTCCAACCCGGGCGGCGGCAAGCCCACCAGCCCGACGTGCAACAACTCCACCGTCACCGGCATCGGGATCAAGGACGCCGGGCGGGTCTTCTACGGCGGCATGCTGCTCAAGACCAGCGGCATGACGTACAAGCGCTACCGCACCGCCACCCTGACGGCGGCGAAGAACCTGGACCCGTCCTGCACCTTCTTCACCCGGGCCAAGGCGGCCTGGGACGCGGTCAGCGTGCCCGCGCAGAGCGGTGACCCGAGCTGCACGCCGTCCGGCAGCAACGACTTCTCGCTGGCGCTCGGCCCGGCCTCCGGCTCCGTCCAGCCCGGCGCCTCGACCACCGCGACGATCAGCACCGCGCTGACCTCGGGCACCGCGCAGACCGTCAGCCTGAGCGCTTCGGGCGCCCCGACCGGGGTCACCGCCACGATCAGCCCCTCGTCCGTGCAGACCGGTTCCTCCGCCACCCTCACCCTGGCGGCCTCCTCCGGCGCCCCGGCCGGGACGTACGTGATCACCGTCACCGGCACCGCCGGCGCGGCCACCCACACCGCCCAGTACACCCTGACCGTCGGCGGCGGCAACCCCGGCGGGCCCGCGCCCGACATCGACGTCGCCAAGGTCCAGGCCCACCTGGCGCAGCTGAACACCATCGCCAACCAGAACGGCGGCAACCGCCGGGCGGGCAGCGCCGGACACAGCCAGTCGGTGGCCTACCTCAAGGCCAAGCTGCAGGCGGCCGGGTACACCGTCAGCCAGCAGACCTGCACCTCCTGCACCTACCAGTCCGACAACCTGATCGCCGACTGGCCCGGCGGCCCCGCCGACCAGGTCACCATGTTCGGCGCGCACCTCGACAGCGTCGGCGCCGGCCCCGGCATCAACGACAACGGCTCCGGCTCGGCCACCCTGCTGGAGAACGCGCTGGTGCTCGCCCAGCAGAACCCCACCCTGACCCGGCACGTCCGGTTCGCCTGGTGGACCGGCGAGGAACAGGGCCTGCAGGGCTCGCAGTTCTACGTCGGCCAGTTGGGCTCCGCGCAGCGCTCCGCGATCAAGGCGTACTACAACTTCGACATGGTCGGCTCGCCCAACGCCGGCTACTTCATCAACAACATCTCCTCCCCGGCCGCGGCGCCGATGAAGGCCTACTGGGACTCGCTGAACCTCCAGCCCGAGGAGAACGTCGAGGGGCAGGGCCGCTCGGACGACTACTCCTTCCAGCAGGCCGGCATCCCGACCTCCGGCTACGCGGCCGGCGCCAGCGACACCAAGACCTCGGCGCAGGCCGCCAAGTGGGGCGGCACGGCGGGCCGTTCCTACGACTCCTGCTACCACCAGTCCTGCGACACCACCGGCAACGTCGACGCGACGGTGCTCAACCGCAGCGCCGACGGCGTGGCCTCCACCATCTGGAAGACCTCCGTCGGCGGCAGCACGCCCGCCGACGACTTCTCCCTCGCGGTGAACCCCGCCACCGCCACCGTCCAGCCCGGCGGCTCCACCTCGGCGACGGTCGCCACCGCGACCACGTCCGGCTCGGCCCAGACGGTCAACCTGACCGCCTCGGGCGTGCCGGCCGGTGTCACGGTCACGTTCAGCCCCTCCTCGGTGCAGTCCGGCGGCTCGGCGACGGTCACCATCACGACCTCCGCCTCCACCGCGGCCGGCACCTACGGCATCACCCTCACCGGGACCGGCAAGGCCATCCACAGCACCGGCTTCTCGCTGGTCGTGGGCAACGGGAACCCCAACCCGGGCGGCACCTGGACCCCCGGCACCACCTACCAGGCGGGCGACACCGTGACCTACAACGGCGTCGGCTACGTCTGCATCCAGGGCCACACCGCCCAGGTCGGCTGGGAACCGCCGATCGTCCCGGCCCTGTGGCAGCCGGTGTGACCGGGGCGTCCTGACCGACGCCGCCCGGAAGCCGCTGCGCCGCGGTCCGTCGAGGGGGACGGACCGCGGCGCAGCCGTACGCCGGGGGCCGCCCCGGTCGGCACCCGGCCGCCCGGCGGACCCACCCGCCGTCGACCGATCGCCCTTCTCCGCTTAGGCTGGTCCGCGCTCGAACGGATCTCCGACGGACGGATCGGGCGACCGGCCGGGACGCCGGAGGGGGCGGTCCCGTGAAACCGCAGGACGAAGCAGGACGAAGCAGGACACAGGGGGGACGAGGACATGCGCGAAGAGCATGAGCCGGACGGGTACGCCGGGTACACCGAACTCGACGAGGACGACTTCGAGTTCCAGGACGAGGAAGCGGCCCCGCGCCGCTCGGGCGCCCGACGGGCCGTCCTGGTGGCGGTGGGCGGGGTGTTCGCCGCACTGCTGGCGGTCGGCGGGTACGGCCTGTACACCATCGTGAGCGCCGTCCAGGGCGGCGGTTCGTCCGGCGGCGGCACGCAGGGCTCCGACAGCGCGGCCAAGGCCCCGCAGGAGCCGCCGACCGCCGCCCAGGCCGAGACGACGGCGAAGGACTTCCTGGCGGCCTGGGGCCGCGGCGACGTCACCGCCGCTTCCGCGCTCACCGACCGGCCGGAGGCCGCCCGCGCCGCGCTCACCGCGTTCCACGAGAACGTGCCGGCGCGCTCGCTCGCGCTGACCGGGACGGGCCCGGCGGCGTCCGGCACCCCGGGCGAGCCGGCCCTCGGCTACCGGGTCAAGGCCGAGTTCGAGGGCGCGACCGGCGCCTGGGAGTACGACAGCGCGCTCACCGTCGTCCGGGCCCAGGACGGCCGGGCGGTGGTGCGCTGGGCGCCGACGGTCATCCACCCGCAGCTCGCCACCGGGAGGACCATCGCCGTGAAGGCGCTGCCCGACCCGGTGACCAAGCCCACCGACCGCAACGGCAAGCCCCTGGAGGGCTTCCCGTCGCTGGCGGCCGTGCTGCCCCAGATCGCCCCCGCGAACGGCGCGGCGGTCGTCACCGGACGGGCCGTGGTGCTCTCCGGCGGCTCCGGGAAGGAGCCCGAGCAGCTGTTCGTGCTGACCCCGCCGAGCGCGCCGCAGGTCAAGCTCACCCTGGACGCGGACCTTCAGAAGGTCGCCGAGGAGGCGGTCAAGCAGCAGTCGGCGGGCGGCAAGCCGGCCTCCCTGGTGGCGATCGAGCCCAGCACCGGCCACATCCTGGCGATGGCCTACTCCCCCGCCGGGTTCAACCGCGCGGTCGCGGGCGGCCAGGCGCCCGGCTCCACCATGAAGGTGGTCACCTCGGCCGCCCTGCTGGAGGCCGGCGTGGCCCCGGACACCGTGGTGCCGTGCAAGAACACCACCAACTCCCCCAAGCCCTGGCACAACGACGAGCCCGGCGACTTCCCCGGGTACACGCTCACCGACGACTTCACCCACTCCTGCAACACCGGCTTCATCGACAAGGGCCTGGAGAAGCTGGCGCCCGGCGCGTTCGGCAAGGTGGCCCGCGAGCAGTTCGGGCTCGGCCTGGAGTGGCACATCGGCATCCCGAGCCGGGACGCCACCATCCCGGCGCCGGGGAACAAGGACGAGGCGGCCGCCGAGTACATCGGCCAGGGCCAGATCCAGGTCAACTCGCTGCTGATGGCCTCGGTGGCCGCCACCGTGCAGAGCGGAACGTTCCGCCAGCCCGTCCTGCGGGACGACGCCAAGCGGGTGTCGGCCCCCGGCCGGCTGCCCGCGGATGTCGCCCGGGACCTGCGCGGCATGATGGCCAAGACCGCCACCCAGGGCACCGCCCGCGCGCCGATGTCCGGCCTGTCCGGCCAGATCGGCGCCAAGACCGGCACCGTCGAAGCCGGCGGCCAGGCCACCAACAGCTGGTTCATCGCCTACCGCGGGGACCTCGCCGTCGCCGCCGAGGTCGAGGGCGGCGGCCACGGCAACAGCGCCGCCGGCGTCGCGGCGGCCCAGGTCCTGAAGGCCGGCGGCACCGGCTGATGACGGCTGACGGCACTCCCGACGGGCCCCCGGTGGCCCGTCGGGTGTTCGAGGACCGGGCGCCGGGTCGGCTGGCGGATGCTGCGCGGCGGCGAGGTCGGCGCGCCGCTGGGCTCCGCCCTGCTCGCGCCGAGGACCGGGCGCCGGACGCCGACGCGGCCGAGGAGAGTCCGTGCCCGGGCTGATCGATCCGACCGTCCGGTTGCGGAGGTCGTTCCTGGCGGCGGTGGCCGAGTTCCGCGCGGACCCGGGCCACCCCGTCCCCTGGTTCGTCACCGACGTCGACCCGGCGGCCCTGACCGGCGACGCCGCCGCCTTCGGCGGCTACGTCGCCCGGGTCCTCGCCGAACGGACGGAGGCGGGGGCGCGACGCGACGCGGGCGTGCCGATGACCACCCTGTGGTGGGCCGACGGGGACGAGGTGCTGGGCAGGATCGCGATCCGGCACCGGTTGACCCCGGGACTGGCCCGGGTCGGCGGCCACATCGGCTACGACGTCCGGCCGGGCGCCCGCCGCCGGGGCCACGCGACCGCCATGCTCGCCGCCGCGCTCCCGGTCGGCGCCGCCCTCGGCATCACGGAGGCCCTACTGACCTGTGACGCCGCCAACACCGCGTCCCGCCGGGTCATCGAGGCCAACGGCGGCCGCCTCACCGCCGCCGAGGGCGGCAAACTCCGCTACCTGCTGCCGACGTCCTGACCTCCGCCCGGCACCCGTCCGTCAGAGCGGCCGCAGGCGGGCGGCGCGGGCCTCCAGGTAGCGCTGCTCGGCGAGGCTGGCGGTGGCGCGGGCGGCGCGGCGGTAGTGGTCGTGGGCGGCGGCCGGGTCGCCGTCCTTCTCCAGGAGGTGCGCCCGGACGGACAGCAGGCGGTGGTGCTCGGCCATGCGGGGGTCGGCGTCGAGGGTCGCGAGCAGGGCCAGGCCCGCCCGGGGGCCTTCGGCCTCGGCCAGGGCGACCGCCCGGTTGAGGGTGACCATCGGGTTGGGGGCGATCCGCTCCAGGATCAGGTAGAGGCCGTGCACCTGCCGCCAGTCGGTGTCGGCGGCGGTGGCCGCGTCGGCGTGGGTGGCGGCGATGGCGGCCTGGAGCCGGTACGGGCCGAGCTCCGGGCCCGCCAGCGCGGTCTTGACCAGCGCGGTGCCCTCGTCGATCAGGCGGCGGTCCCACGCCGTGCGGTCCTGCTCGTCCAACGGGACGAGGTCCCCGGTGGCCGTGGTGCGGGCGCTCCGACGGGCGTGCGTCAGCAGCATCAGGGCGAGCAGGCCGGCGACCTCGCCGTCCTCGGGCAGCTGGGCGTGGACCGTCCGGGTGAGCCGGATCGCCTCACGGGCCAGGTCCGGGCGGTGCAGCTCGCTGCCCGAGGAGGCCGTGTAGCCCTCGTTGAAGATCAGGTAGAGCACCTGCAGGACGACCCTGAGCCGCTCCTCGCGCTCGGCGCCCTCCGGTGCGGCGAAGGTGCTCCCGGCGGCCCGGATCCGCTGCTTGGCCCGGCTGATCCGGGCCGCCATGGTGGCCTCGGGCACCAGGAACGCGCGGGCGATCTCGGCCGTGGTCAGCCCGCCGACCGCCCGCAGGGTCAGGGCGGTCTGCGAGGCGGCGGTCAGGGCCGGGTGGCAGCACAGGAACAGCAGCAGGAGCGTGTCGTCGGTGTCCGGGACGGACTCCGGCACCACCTCGGCGGCCGCCGTCGCCGACTCCCGCTCGCGGCGCGCCCGGTCGCTGCGCACCTGGTCCACCAGCCGCCGGGAGGCGACCGTCACCAGCCACCCGCGCGGGTTGTCCGGCACCCCCTCGGACGGCCACTGCACGGCGGCGGCGAGGACGGCCTCCTGCACGGCGTCCTCGCACCCCTCGAACAGGCCGTACTTCCGTACCAACGTGCCGAGGACCTGCGGCGTGAGGCCACGCAGCAGGTCCTCGATGTCCGGTGCTGTCGGTGCTGTCATGCCTCCAAGTTTCCGTCGGAGAACATCACCTGCCGAACCTCGACGCCCAGACCCTCGATCCGGGTGTCCGGGATCCGGGCCGCCAGCTCGATCGCCCGCGCCTTGTCCTCGCAGTCGACCAGGTAGAAGCCGCCCAGGAACTCCTTCGCCTCCAGGAACGGACCGTCGGTCACCACCGGCTGCCCGTCGCGGACGGTCACCACGGCGGCCTGCGAGGGGTCGACCAGCGCCTGCGTCAGGATCAGCTCGCCGGACTCCTTCAGCTCCTCGATGAACGTGCCGTGGCCGGCGCCGATCGCCGCCTTCTCCTCGTCGGTCAGCGCGTCCAGGACGGCCGGGTTGATGTGCAGGCTGATCAGGAACTTCATCGTGCGTCTCCCTCGGATGTGCGGGCCCCGGCGGGGCCGCTTCGACCGGTGGTCGGAGCGGACGCCGCCGTCTTGACGTCCTCCGCCGGAAATCTCGCACGAAATCTCCGGGGCCGCTCCGGGGCGCGTCAAGAACGCCCGGTCCGCTCCGACCAGCCCCCGAACCGTCCGAGGACGACGTACGGAAAGTCACGGAAAGAGGAGTTCCCGAGATGCGACTCACCCGGGCCCGGCTGGGGCTGGCCCTCCTGATGCTGCCCACGCTGCTCGTGGCGATGGACACCACCGCGCTGCTGCTCGCCCTGCCCGAGCTGAGCGCCGACCTGGGCGCCACCGGCGTCCAGCAGCTGTGGATCAGCGACGCCTACGGGCTCGTGGTGGCCGGCCTGGTCATCACGATGGGGACGCTCGGCGACCGGATCGGCCGGCGTCGCCTGCTGCTGGGCGGAGCGGCGGCCTTCGCGGTGCTGTCGGCGGCGGCCGCCTTCGCGACCGGCCCGCTGATGCTGATCGTGGTCCGCGCGCTGCTCGGCGTCGCCGGTGCCACCCTCGCGCCGTCCACGCTCGCCCTGATCACCAACCTGTTCCGCGACGAACGGGAACGCGGCCGGGCCGTCGCCGTCTGGGCGACCTGCCAGTTCACCGGCGGCGCACTCGGCCCCGTCCTCGCCGGGTTCCTGCTGCAGCGCTTCTGGTGGGGATCGGTGTTCCTGGCCGCCGTGCCGGCGATGGTGCTGCTCGTGCTGGCCGGGCCCGCCGTGCTGCCGGAGTACCGCAGCGACCGGGCCGGCCGGCTGGACCCGGTGGGCGTCGCGCTGTCGCTGGGCGCGGTGCTGCCGCTGGTCCACGGTGTCAAGCGGCTCGCCGTCGAGGGCGCGGCCGTCGCCCCGGTGGTGCTCCTGGCGGCCGGTGCCGTGCTCGGCGTCCTCTTCGTACGGCGCCAGCTGCGGCAGGACGCGCCCCTGCTGGACCTGCGGCTGCTGGACCTGCGCCGGGCCGGCAACCGGCCGTTCGCGGCCGTGCTCGTCGCGCTGGTGCTGGCCGGGGTCGCCATGGCGGGCACCGGTCTGGAGGTGACCCAGTACCTGCAGGGCGTGCTCGGGCACTCGCCGTTCGCCTCGGCGGTGCTGTTCGCCCCGATGGGCCTGGGCGTCGCGCTCGGCACCATGACCGCGCCCGCCCTGACCGGCCGGCTGAAGCCCGCCACCGCGATCGCGGGCGGCCTGGCGGTCTCCGGGCTGGGCGCGCTACTGACCGCCCTCGCGGACGGCACCGGCGGCCCGGGAGGGCTGCCCGTGGTGATCGCCGGCATCACCGTGCTGGCCCTGGGCACCGGCCCGCTGTTCGCGCTCGGCACCGGGCTGGTGCTCGGCACCGTCCCGCCCGAGCGGGCCGGCTCGGCCGCCGCGATGTCCGAGACCGGCAACTACCTCGGCGGCTCGCTCGGCTTCGCCCTCCTCGGCACCCTCGCGGCCACCGTCTACCGCGACCACGCCCACGGCGGCCCGGACTCCCTGCCCGCCGCCCTCACCACCGCGGGCCGGCTGCCGGCGGACCGGGGCGCCGCGCTGCTGCAGGACGCCCGCGAGGCCTTCACCGCCGGGCTGCACACCACCGGGCTCGTGGCGGCCGTCCTCTTGGCCGGGGCGGCGGTCCTCGTCCTGGCCCTGCGCCCGGGCGCTCCGGCCGCGGCGCTCCCGGAGTCCGCTGACGCCGTCGGGGCCCGGATGCAGACGACCCGTTAGGAGCGGGGCACGCGGACGGCGCCGGTGCGGGGCCCGCCCGGTGCCGTCCGGGTGCCCCGGGGCCGGTGCCCCGGGACGGGTCCTCAGGGCGGGGCTCCGGTCAGGGCCTCGGGACGGGGCCTCGGGCGGGGCCTCGGGGCGGGGCCTCGGAGGGGGCCTCGGGGCGGGCGTCCGCAGCGCGTGCCGTGGCGCCAACTCCCCACCCCCGCACGCGAATAATCACACCACAACCCTTGGTAACGTGGCGTCACGACCGCGATCTGCACGATGCACCGCGCCACCGCCGAGACGAGAGAGGGCACATGGCCCCCAGGACGATCCGCCGAGCCGTCATCCCCGCCGCCGGGCTCGGCTCCCGCCTCCTGCCGCTGACCAAGGCCACGCCGAAGGAGATGCTGCCGGTCGGCGACAAGCCGGTGATCGAGCACACCGTGCGCGAGCTGATCGAGAGCGGCATCACCGACATCACCATCGTCGTCAACGGCGACAAGGGCCTGATCCAGGAGCACTTCCGGCCCAACCCCGTCCTCGTCGACCAACTGCGCCGGGACGGCAAGTCGGCGTTCGCGGACGCCGTCGAGGAGGTCGGGGAGCTGTCCCGCCGCGGCCACATCAGCTACCTCTACCAGCACGGCCCGTACGGCAACGGCACCCCGGTGCTCAACGCCGCCCGCCACTTCGGCGACGAGCCCTGCCTGGTGCTCTGGCCCGACGACGTCTTCGTGGCCGAGGTCCCCCGCGCGCAGCAGCTGATCCGGGCGTACGAGCAGACGAACGCGCCCGTCCTCGCACTGATGCCGATGGCCCCCGAGGACTCCTACCGCTACGGCGTGCCGGTGGTGAAGGAGGACCTCGGCGGCGGCTCCCTGCGCATCACCGGACTGGTCGAGAAGCCCAAGCCGGTCGACGCCCCCTCCGCGTACGCGGCCATCGGCGGCTACGTGATCACCCCCGGCATCGTCGACGAACTGCGCGAACTCACCCGCCGCTGGCACGAGAAGCCCGAGGACGAGGTCTACCTGACCGACGCCATCAACGCGTACGCCGCCCGCCGCGCCGTCTACGGCCAGGTCATCGCCGGCACCTGGTACGACACCGGCAACCCCGCCGCCTACCTCCGCGCCCAGTTCGCCGCCGCCCTCGCCAACCCCGACTACGGCCCCGAACTGCGCCGCCTGGCCGCCGCCCTCGCCCCGGCGGAGGGCTAGGCAGACCGCTGACACCGCCGACGGGCCGCCCACGCGCCACCGGCAGCGCACCGGTGGCGACGGGCGGCCCGCGCCGGAGGGGCCCTCCGCCGGGGGCGTGCCGGGCGTGACCCGCGTGCCGGGCGTGACCGGTTCGTCGGGCGTGACCCGGGTGCCGGGGCGGTCGTAGGAACTGCGATCATCCTGGGATGCGTGCGATCGACGAACTGGTCGGGGTGGACGATCCGGCGTGGCCGGAGGTGGCGGCGGCGCTGGCGGGGAGCCCGGTGGACGCCCGGGTGCTCGCCCCGGACCGGGTCGAGGGGCGCCGATGTCTGCTGCAGTTGCAGGTCACGGCGCGGTCGGTGCTCGGCGCGCTGGTGTGGAACACCGGCGGGCTCCTGCTGGACCACGGGTGGGTCCGGGTGTTCGGCGGCGGCTCGGCCGGGGAGGGCGGGCTGCCGAGCCTTGGGCAGGTGAACGGGTTCCCCGCCGCGTTCGACCCCGGGTGGCATCCGGCAGCCGGGCTGGTGGTCGGTCATGACGCCGTGGGCGGGGTGTTCGCGCTCAACGGCCATGACCCGGCCACCGCGGGCCGCCCGGGTGCGCCGGGGCAGATGACCTACTTCGCGCCGGACACGCTGGAGTGGGAGGAGCTGGCGATGGGCCACTCCGCGTGGGTCTCCTGGTTGCTCTCGGGCCGCCTGGAGACGTTCTACGACGGGCTGCGCTGGCCCGGCTGGCGGGCGGAGGCCGAGGCGCTGGCCCCGGCGCAGGGCATCACGGTGTACCCGTTCCTGTGGTCCGAGGAGGCGCGGGAGGACCCGGGCGGCACGACCCGGCGGGCCGTGCCGATGCGCGAAGTCCTCGGGGTCGCGGCCGAGTTCGCCGGGCGGTTCGGGCTGCCGGACCCCGGCTTCCTCGGCGCGGTGTAGCGCTGCCCGAGGCTGCCCCGACGCGTCAGCGGCCCCGCATCGGCGCGGTGGCGACACGGCGTCGGCGCGGCGGGCGGCGCACTCGCGGCATCGGATGGCGTAGTACTTCTCGCGCAGCCCTTGGGCGTTGAGAAGACTGGCCAGCGTGTCCTCCACCTCGATTGCCGGAACCTCCCACCACGAGCGGGTCCTTGTCGGCGCGTTGCGGGCGCGGGCGGCGCGCGGCGGCCTGACCGCCGAAGCCGTGGTCCTCGCGCAGGGACGCCTGCAGACGCCGTCCGCCTGGCCGGCCGGTATGCCCCGCCGCGGCAACGGCGGTGCCGGTTTCCCCAACGCCTGGCGGATCGCCCGGAGATCGGCCGCCCTGACGTACGTCGAGGGGTACGTGATCGAGGCGGACGGCACGGTGTCCCACCACGCCTGGTGCGCCGACGGAGAGGGCCGCGCCCTCGACCCGACCTGGCCCGACGGACGCGCCCGCGCCTACGCGGGCATCGGCATGGCGCTGGGCTGGGTCGCCGCCGTCCAGTGGCGCACCTGCACCCGGACCCGGTTCCCGGGTGTGCTGGACCCGGCGGTCCAGCACACCCGGGACGCCGACCGCGTCCTGACGTACGGGGTCCCGCTGGAGGCCCTGCTGCCGCTCGGCCGGGAGCTGCCGGAAGGGGCCCTGCAGCGGCCCCGGGAGGACCGCGGGTTCCGGGAGGACAGGGAGGACCGGGGCGCCCGGGAGGACCGCCGGCCCACGGAGGACCCGCGGTCCAAGGAGGCGCGTGAGCTCCGGGAGGACCCGGGGCCCGGGGAGGACCGTGATCTCCGCGCGGCCCCGGCCGCCCCTCTGGTGGTCTGAGGCCGCGCCGGTCCGGCCCCGGTCAGCCCTCCCCGCCCGGCGGGGTGCCGCAGCTCGGTCCGCCGGGGCCGTCGAACCGGACCGAGCTGAAGAAGTCCCGGTAGTCCGGGAAGAAGTTGCCCTTGCCGGTCGGCCCGGCGGAGGTGACGGTCGTGCAGCCGCCGTAGTCCGCCTCCGACCAGAGGTGGATGGCGGAGGACGTCCGGTTCCAGTCCGACTTCGCCCGGTCGTTCATGCCGAGCGGGGCGAGGTCGGGCGTGCTGCGGGTCAGCTTGATCATGTCCCGGTGCCGTCGAGGCCGGAGAACATGCAGTAGTAACCGGTGGGGCAGCGGTCGTATCCGTCGGCGGCGTGGGCCGGCAGGACGGGGGTCGAGGTCAGGACCGCCGCGGCGCCGGCCAGAGCGGTGAGGGTTCGCTTCGTGCGCGTCACGCCCTGCCCGACGAGCCTGCCCGCGCCCGGTCATCCTGCGGCCCCGACGGTGTGGGCGAGCGCTGCTGCCGCTCCGCCCGGGAGGGCCGGGGCCCTCCGCGCCAGTCGCGGCACTGCCGTTCGCCCTCGCGTTCGTCCTCGCGTTCGTCCTCGTCCCCCGCGTCCGGCCAGGGCGGCATCGGCGCCCGGGGGTGCTCACGTCGGCCCGGATCAGCGGCCCGCGCACGGCACCGTCGATCCGCTTGACGGTTCGAAGGCCGGCTGCTCCGGGTCAAGGCCGGGCTGCTCGGGGTCACGCTCGGTCGTGTCCGTGTCCCCCCCCCGGCAGCACGGACGGACTCCTGCCCGGGCAGCCTGGCCGGCGACGCCCCGACCGGAAGCGGCGGCACCGCGTCCGCCGTCCGCGGCCTCAGCCGGCGAGGCGCGTGAGCCGTTCCGCCACCTCGGCCGGGCTGGGCATGGCCGCGATCTCGGCGCGGACCTCGCGGGCCGCGGCGGTCAGCGCGGGGTCGGTGAGCAGCCGGTCCAGCAGCGCGGGGGCGATCTCCTCGGCCCGCGCGCTGAGGCCGGCGCCCCGGTCGCGGACCGCGTCGGCGTTGATGAAGCGGTCGGAGCCGTCGGGCAGGACGAGTTGCGGGATGCCGGCGTCCAGGGCGGCGAGCGCGGTGCCGCTGCCGCCGTGGTGGATCGCGGCGGTGCAGGTGTCCAGCAGGGCGCGCCACGGGACCCAGCCGTACGCGCGGACGTTGTCGGGCAGGGTGCCGAGCGTGCCGAGGTCGAGGTCCCCGGTGGCCAGGACGAAGTCGGCGTCGGTCTCGGCGGCGGCCGCGATCACCCGCTCGATCCTGGTCAGGCCGTCGGTCTTGGGCGGTACGGTGCCCAGCGTCACGGCCACGCGCGGGCGGTGGGTGGGCGCGGCCAGGGGGTCCGGGAGGGCGCCGTCGCCCTCGCCGTCGCGCTCGCCGTTGTAGGCGACGGGCCGCAGCGACCAGCCGTACGGTTCGGCGCCGGCCATGCTCGGCGGGGCGAGGTCGATGGTCGCGGCCGGTTCGGGCAGCCGGTCGGCTCCGTGGCGGGCGAAGGCCTCGGCCATCTCCGCGAGCATCAGCGCGCGCAGCCGGGGGGTGCGGACGAATCCGAGGTCGTGCTGGACGGCGGGTACGCCCAGGCTGGTCGCGGCGAGCAGGGCCACCGGGAACTGGTAGTCGTAGACCACCAGGTCCGGCCGCCACCGCTCGGCGAGTTCGACGGCCGCGTCGGCCACCAGGGTGTTGACGAGGGCGGCCAGCGGGACGAACGACTCCCGGTCGGCCGAGTTGGTCTCGATCACCCGTTGCAGCAGCTCGGGCCGGAGGGCGCGGCCGAGCGCCCGGATCTCCTTGCTCCAGTCCACCCCCGGGGCGATCGGGAGGTACGGCAGCCCGGACGCGGCGACCGGCTCGCCGCCGTCCATCGAGGCGACGGCGACCTCGTGGCCCAGCGAACGCATGGCTCTGGCCAGCGGGACGAGGGGGAAGAGGTGGCCGGCGCCGGGGACGCCGGCGAACAGTACGCGCATGGGGGGAACCTCGGTGAGTCATCGGGGGAAGCGGGGCGCCGCCACGCCCAGCGGGCTTCGGCGGACGGCGGATCGGCGGACGACGGATCGGCGGACGACGGGCGCGATCAGCCCGCGGCGCGCTCGGCAACGTGTCCGGCGGCGCGTTCGGCAGCGTGTCCGGCGGCGCGTTCGGCGGCCCGGTGCAGGGCGGCCTCCATGCCGTTCAGCACCGCGTTGCAGTCGCGCTGCAGCGTGTCGGCGTCGACGGCGCTCAGCAGGTAGACCCCGAGCCAGTTGCGCGAGCCCGCGTTGGGGTCGAAGGCGGGCACCGGACGGCCGGCGGGCATGGCGAAGGCGGGGACGGCCTCGATGCTGCTGCCCGGGGAGAGCAGGCTCTGCCAGTCCACGTCCTGCGGGTTCCAGACCGGGCGGGTGCGCCAGGGCACGCCGAAGGCGTCGGTCGGGACGACGGCCACCGAGGCGGCGGCCCGGGCCCCTTCGGTGAGCATGGCCTCGGGGTAGTCGACCTGCTCGCCGAGCAGCTGCCGGACCAGCATGCCGATCGGATCGAGCCCGAACACCTCCTGGACCTGCCGGGTGGTCAGCAGGCCGCCGAAGCGCGCCGCGGTCTCGATGACCACCAGCTCGCCGTCCTTCATCAGCTTGAGCTCGGTGTGGGTGCCGCAGTTCTCCAGCCCGAGCGCGTCGACGGCCTGGCGGGAGACCTCCTCGATCCGGCGCTGCAGCGGCACCGCCATGACGGAGGGCGAGGTGCTGGCCACCTCGACGAAGGACGGCACGGTCGGCAGCTTGGCGGTGATGGCCAGCGGACGGTAGACGCCGTCGGCGACGATCCCCTCCACGCTCACGTAGTCGCCGTAGCCGGGCTCCTGGTACCAGCCGTCGGTGGAGCCCTGGGCGATCTCCTCGACCAGCCGGTCCCGGTCGGTGTCCGGGGCGTAGAGCTCGTTCATGCCGACCTTGCTGCCGGCCTGGAGCCCGCGCTCGATCTCGCGCCAGGCCGGGGCCGCGTCGTCGGCGGAGTGCAGCACGATCTGGGCGACCGAGCCGGCGCCCCAGGCGGGCTTGAGCAGCAGCGGGGGCGTGAACTCGGCGAGCGCGGCGTCGAGGTCCGCGAGGCTGTCGACCCGGCGGAACCCGGGGATGGGCACCCCGGCGGCGGCCCACGCCTCGCGCATCAGTCGCTTGTCGCGCGCCCGGACGATCCCCTCGCCGGGGCCGGCCAGGCCGAGCCGGCGCGCGGCGTGCGCGACGGCCAGCACCGCGAACTCGGAGAGCGTGAGCACCGCGTCGGCCCCGATGCGCTCGGCGTACCGCACGATCAGCTCGACCAGCTCGTCACCGCGCGGCGCCTCGGGGACCAGCTCGATGCTGGTGCAGCTGGGCCGCCACTGCTCCTCGGCGGTGGTCGGCAGCGGGGCCAGCGCGAGGACGTGCAGCTCCCCGCAGGCGGCGATCCGCGGGAAGGCGTACTCCAGCGGGGCTCCGCCCTTGACGTAGACGTAGAGGATCCGTTTCACGGTGCTTTCTCCTGAAGGAAGTTCTGTGGGCCGGCGAGCGGGCCCGGCGGGGTGTGCGCAGGCCCGGCGGGGTGTGCGCAGGCCCGGCGTGGCACGAGCGGGCGCGCCGCGGTACGAGCGGGCCGGGCGCCGGCCGGGGTCAGCCGGCGGTGCGGAAGGGCCGCAGCTGCAGCAGGTCGATCCGGTCGCCCTCGATCGCCCACTCGATGTCGACCGGGGCCGCGTAGCTCTCGTCGGGCGAGAAGTGCGACTGCAGCAGTCGGCTGATCAGCGCCAGCCGGCCGACGAGGTCCTTGGTCGCGGCGTCCAGGTCGGCGGTGGCGGTGCCCAGCGAGACGGTGCGGCTGCCGCCCTCCATGGTGTTGCACAGGTACTGCAGCGGGGCGCCTTCGCCGGTGACCACCTCGGTCACCGAGCGCGGCGAGATGTTGAGGTAGACGTCGCGGAAGTCCTGCGGGCTCAGCGGGTTGCAGGTGACCAGGACCCCGCCGACGGCCGAGCCGACCTGCTCCTGGACCACCACGCCCATCCGGCAGTGGTCCAGCGGGATGCCCGCCTGGTGCCGCAGCCGTACGGCGCGCGGCGACAGCAGCGAGGCCCAGACCTCCCGGACCGCGTCCAGGACGGCCGGCGTGCCGCTGACGTGCGCCACCGACTCGTAGAGCCCGGCGGCGGAGAAGCCGGACAGGTCCTCGGCGTTGGAGGAACTGCGGACGACCAGCACGAGCGCGCCGTACAGGTGGCGGTCGAGCGCCCGGTCGAGTTCGGTGCGGATCGGCTCGGGCACCGGGGTGGTGCGGATCAGCCGCTGCGCTGCGCGGCACAGGCCGTCGACGTCCGGAGTCCCGTCCCGCAGCGCGGAGTCGAGGCGCCCGACCGCGGCGCGGAGTTCGGCGGAGGAGTCGAGGAAGCGCTGCTGGAGGGAGAACGGCAGGACGATCCCGCGCGGCACCCGGGCGTGCTCCTTCACCAGGCGCTGCGCGGCGCCGGTGAGTTCGGTGTCGTCCGCGTCCTCGGGGAGGCCGAGCTGTCGGGCGAGGTAGCGCAGCAGGTTCTCCCGGGGCGGCCGCGGGACGCGGTAGAAGCCGAGCCAGCGCGGCGAGCCGTGCTGCAGCAGGTGGGTGAGCTCGCCGAGGTTGGCCGCCTTGGTGCCGAACCGGACGTGGTCGCCGGCGCGCAGTTCGGTCAGCGGGGTGACGGGGGTGGGGGCGAGGTCGGGCCGGTCCACGGTGACGCGTTCGGCCGGCGGGGGCGCCGTAGGCCGGGCGTCGGCGCTCGGCGGCGGCGCGGCGTCGAGGTGGAGCTCGGTGCCGTCGGTGTCGACCCGGTAGCGGACCCACTGCCCGGCCAGACCGTCCCGTTCGATCCGCTCGACGGCTCCGATCCCGACCGCGTTGGGGATCCGCCACCCGGCGGCCATCACGTTGATGTGGGAGAGCGGGGTGGTGTGCTCGGTGTGGATGATGCCGGACACCCGGGGCACGTCCTCCGGCACCCGGGGCATCACCACGATGTCGTGCCACTCCAGCGGTTCGGGGGCCGCCCGGTACTCCTCCTCCGAGCGGAACACCCGCAGCCGGCCGTGCGCCTCGCCGGGGTTCAGCGGCACGAACGCGGCCGTGGAGTAGAGCTCGTGGGACAGGACGCGCGGGATCTCGCTCTCCGGGATCGCCGCGACGTACTCCTCCTGGCGGTGGTTGGCCGGCTTGAGGAGCAGCGGCAGCGCGGGGTCGACGTGCGCGCGCACCCGGTGGTAGAAGGCGAGCAGCATGTCCTGGGACATGGTGTCGACGTCGACGGTCTCCAGCGACAGGAAGGTGTCGCCGGTACCGCCGCGGGTGTGCAGGGCGAGGGTGCCGAGGAGGAAGCGGCGATCGGGATTCCGGTAGACGTCGTCATTGAACGCATCGAGGCCGCGGGCGAGTTCGTCGATCGACATGCCGAGGATCTCGCCCGCGATGTAACGGACGTGCAGGATGCCGTCCGCGCTGTCGATGAAGTGGAGCACCGACTCGGCACGGTCGAGCACGATCTTCACGTACGGGTATCCGCCGACGCTGCCGGCCAGCCGGGAGAACTCGCGGGTGGAGAGCTTTTCGCCGGGGAGGCGGGGCCGCGTGGTCGCTTCGTTGCGATCCGAACGGGTCATGCGCACAGTTCAGCCATTCGTCATCGTGGACACGATCGGTGTGCACCAGGTCAGAAGGTGGTACGGCTACGACACACACCCTGCCATCACATCCGAACATCTGACGAATAATCAAGTGACATCAGGCCAGTGTGGATTGTTTCGGCCATAAACAGGAGCGCCGAGGAACGAAAAACGCACGTCGAGCTGTGGCAAAGGTCACAGAAAAGTGGTGCCCGATCGATCGGTCGCCGGAAATACTCCTGAAATGTTGATTCCTGCACGACTTTTGACGCGAAGAAGCGGAATCGGCACATCTCGGATCGATGTCATGTCCACGAACCGGACACTCGCATCAGGCCCCGCCGGCGACGCGGGTCACACGGACCACGCGGGCCACTCGGGCCGCCGCAGCTCCCCCGCCCGCCCCCGATCCCGCGCCGGCCTCATTACTGCTTGACACAGTGCGTCATACTGTAACGCGCGCGCCCGGACGCGGTCCCGGACGGCGGCGGAGCGGGCGGCGCGGCCTCCCCTCCCAGCAGCTCGGAGCACCCCATGCACGTCTTCCTCGACCACCCGGGGCCGCTGGCCTTCGCGCACCGCGGCGGCGACCTCGGGCACCCCGAGAACTCGCTGGCGGCCTTCGAGGCCGCCGTCGCCCTCGGGTACCGCTACCTGGAGACGGACGTGCACGCCACCGCCGACGGCGTGCTGGTGGCCTTCCACGACGCGCGCCTCGACCGGGTCACCGACCGCACCGGCGCCGTCGCGGAGCTGCCCTGGGAGGCCGTCCGGCAGGCCCGGATCGGGGGCACCGAGCCGGTGCCCCTGCTGGAGGACCTGCTCGGCGCGTTCCCCGGGGCCCGCTTCAATATCGACGTCAAGGCGGCGCCGGCCGTCGGCCCGCTGGTCGAGGCGATCCGCCGGACCGACGCCTGGGACCGGGTCTGCGTCGGCGGCTTCTCCGACAGCCGGCTGGCCGCCGTCCGGGCCGCCGCCGGGCCGCGGCTGGCCACCTCGCTCGGCCCGCGCGAGGTGGCCCGGCTGCGGCTGCGCTCGCTGGCCGGGCCGCTGCTGCCGGGGCGCGGGGCGCCGTTCGCCGGGGTGTGCGCGCAGGTGCCGGAGCGGCACCGGGGCGTGCGGGTGGTCGACCGGGCCTTCGTCCGGGCCGCCCACCGCCTCGGCCTGCAGGTCCACGTCTGGACTGTGGACGATCCCACACGGATCAGGGCTCTCCTCGACCTCGGTGTGGATGGCATCATGGCCGATCGCATCGACGTCCTGCGGGACGTCCTCGGCGAGCGCGGCTGCTGGACGGACGGCAGTACCGGCTCCAGCACGGTGATGGGGACCCCATGAGCACCACGAACTCCGCGACGCAGCGGCCGGACGATCCGCCGGCCGACCCGGCGGCCGCACCGGCGACCGACCCGGCCGCCGCCGACCGCCTGGCCCTGCGCCGGATGCAGTTCGGCTGGTACGTCAACGACTGGGCCAACGCCGCCTTCTCGGCCACCGTCCTCACGGTCTTCCTCGGCCCCTACCTGACCACGGTGGCCAAGAACGCCGCCGACGCGTCCGGCGACGTGCACCCGCTCGGCCTGTCGATCCGCGCCGGATCGTTCTTCCCGTACACCGTCTCCTTCTCCGTGCTGCTCTCGGTCGCGGTGATGCTGCTGACCGGCACCGTCGCGGACCGCACCGGGCGGCACAAGGAGCTGATGTGCGGCTTCGCGTACGTCGGCGCGCTCGCCACGACGGGGATGTTCTTCCTCGACGGCGACCGCTACCTGCTCGGCGGCGCCCTGCTGGTGGTCGCCAACATCGCGTACGCGGTGTCGGTCGCGCTGTCCTACGCCTACCTCCCCGGCCTGGCCGCCCCCGACGAGCGCGACGCGGTCTCCTCCAAGGGCTGGGCCTACGGCTACGCCGGCGGCGGACTGCTGCTGATCGCCAACCTGGCGCTGTTCGAGGGCCACGACGCGCTCGGCCTGTCCTCCGGGACGGCCGTCCGGATCTGCCTGGCCTCCGCCGGGCTGTGGTGGGCGCTGTTCACCCTCGTCCCGCTGCTGCGGCTGCCCTCCCGGGCCGGGATCGCCCCCGCGCGGACCGCCGCCCCCACCGACCGGCCCGCCGCCGGCAGCCTGCGCGAACTCGGCCGGACCCTCAAGGGCATGCGCAAGCACCCGCTCACGCTCCTCTACCTGGCCGCCTTCCTCTGCTACAACGACGGCATCCAGACCGTCGTCTCCCAGGCCTCGCTCTACGGCAGCGAGGAACTCGGCATGGAGCAGACCTCGCTGGTCACCGCCGTGCTCCTGGTCCAGGTGGTGGCGATCGGCGGCGCGCTGCTGCTCGGCCGGATCGCCCGGCGGTACGGCGCCAAGCGGACCATCCTCGGCTCCCTGGTCGGCTGGGTGATCACCCTCGCCCTCGGGTACGTCATGCCCGCCCACCAGCCGATCTGGTTCTACGTGCTGGCCTGCATGATCGGCCTGGTGCTCGGCGGCAGCCAGGCGCTCTCCCGCTCGCTGTTCTCCCACCTCATCCCGGCGGGCCGGGAGGCCGAGTACTTCAGCGTCTACAAGGTCAGCGACCGCGGCACCAGCTGGATGGGCCCGCTGGTGTTCGGCCTCGCCTACCAGATCACCGGCAGCTACCGCTCGGCGATCATCTCGCTGCTGGTGTTCTTCGTGATCGGCTTCGCGGTGCTCGTGAAGGTCCCGGTCCGCCGCGCCATCGAGGCGGTCGGCAACCCGGTGCCCGAGCGGCTCTGACGGACCGGCCGGGACCGGCAGACCGGCGAGCCCGCCGGTCTGCCGGTCCCGGCCGGCCTCCGTGCGGGTCGTGTCCGACCCCGCCGCTACCGTGAGCGCATGATCGATCGTGCGCCGCTGCCGGCCGAACTCCGCCCGTTGTTCCCCGAAGGGGCCGCCAAGCGGTCCTCGTTGTCCGTCCCGCTGCCGCCGGGCCGACTGATCGTCCCCGCCGGCAGCGGGGACGGCGGCACCCCGGTGATGTGGCTGAGCGACGGCCCGGCACCCGTCGGCCTGTGGGAGCAGCTGCAGCGGGAGCACGAGCGCTCCGGCCTCTGGCCGCTGCTGCTGACCCGCCGGGCCGGCGATCCGGAGTTCCGGCCCTGGGCCACCGGCGACCTCCATCCGGACCGGGCGTCCTCGCCCGACTCCCACGATCCGGCTGCCCTGCTGAGCCGCTGGTGGAACCCGCCGGCCGTGGCCCACCCGGACGACCCCGAGGAGGCCGAGCGGCACCACCGGATACTGGAGCCGTACGGCGCCGACTGGCCCGGCCTGGCACCCGCGGCGTGCGCGGCGGCGGCCGGCGACCCGGACGCGGCCGCCGCCGAGGTGGCGCGCTGGCTGCTGCGCCACGACGCCGACCTGCGGATCGGACTCGTCCGGGCGGGCACCGGGGCCGAGGCCCTGGCCGTCTGCGGGTGGACGGCGGGCGGCGGCCACGACCCCGGTGAGCTCGCCGCCGTCGTCCGGAGCTGGGAGCGGCGGTTCCGTGCCCGGGTCGTCGAAGTCGGCCCCGCCGGTCTGCGGTTGAGCGCCGCGGTTCGGCTGGACGCCGACGATCTGGAGACGGCGCTGCCGATCGCCGCCGAGCACGTCGCGTTCTGTCCCGACAACGTCCTCGCCACCGAGAGCCTGATCGACTACGCGCAGGAGGTCCTGCTGGAGGACTGCTGGTCGTTCTGGTGGAGCTGACGGTCGCGGGCGGGTGCCGGCCACGGCGAGCCGGGTCGGGCACGGGCCGGCCCCTCCCCCGCCCGACGGACGGCGGCAGCCGGTGCTCGACGACGGCCGCTCGGAGCCCGGGACGCGCTCGCCCCGGGCTCCGAGCGGCCGGCCGCGCCGGTGTGGCTCAGGGGGACGCCGCTGACGCGTGTCCCCGAGGCGAGCGGTGCGGGCGACGGCCCGGAACGCGCTCCCGCCGCCCGCCCGATCGGCGTCCGCGCGCCTGCCGCCCGAACCGGCCGCCGTCCGTACCGCTGCGCTACCGAGCGGCTGTTGACGGATCGTCCGGGGTGTCCGCCGTGGGCTCGGCGCCGGTCCAGCCCTGGTTGGCGTCGACGGTGCTGAGGGGCGCGACGGAGGTGGGCCCGGCGGTGCCGAAGGCGGCGCAGACCGGGTCGGCGGTGTCGACGGTGACCAGGGGGTCGCGGAGGCTGGTGTCGAGTTTGGTGTAGAGGAGCAGGGTGCCGCCGGTGGTCTGGGCCGGGGTGCCCGGTTGGACCGTCACCGGGTGCTGCCAGCGCCAGGCGCCCCAGGTGAGGGTGACGGCGGTGTCGGCGGGCTTGCCGTCCGGGCGGGCGAGCAGCGCGTAGACCTGGCCCTGGTAGGCGTGGTCGTACTGGTAGACCCAGTGCGTGCGGGCGTCGCAGCCGGAGCCGCCGGCCGGCCAGGGCGGGGGGACGGGCGCCGGGACGACCACGACGGTCGGCATCGCCCGGGACGGCGTGGGCTGCGGACCGGTCGCGGATCCGGCTCCACCGCGCGGGAGTTGGAGACCGGTCAGCAGGCCGGCGGTCAGGCCGACGAGGAGCGCGGCGGCCGCGGTGGCGGGGCGGGAGGACCACCAGCGGTGGGCGGCTCGCGGTGTGGTGCCGGGCGGTGCGGCGGCGCGCCGAGCGGCGTCGGACCTAACGGCGGCGGCCAGTGCGGCGGCCGTGGCCGAGCCGGGCCCCGCGGAACCGTACGGCTTCGCCGTGGAGGCCGGGTCGTCGGGCGGCGTCGCCGGCTCCCCGAGGGCGTCGCGGGCCCGCTCCCAGTGTTCGCGCCACGGCCCGGGGTCGGTCTCGCCACAGGCCTCCAGGAAGGCTTCGACCGTCGCCCAGGTCGGCAGGTCCACGCCGCCCGCGGCCTCCGAGAGGACCGTCGTCGAGCGGTGCACCCTGCGGCTCATCGCGGCGAAGGTCGGGGTCCCGGCCCGTTCGCGCAGGGCGCGCAGCCGGAGGGCGAACTCGGCCGCCGGCCCCGCCTCCGGGTCCAGGCTCCGTTGTCTGCGGCCCACCCGCACCCTCCCCGTGCTGCGGCGACGCGTCCGCTTCGCGCCGGATTCGCGTCGACGTCCTGTCGATTGATTGTCCGCACGAGATTGTCCGCACAGGATCGGCTGGTGACCAGGGGTTGATCGTTTTCCGTAATTGTTTGTCCGAGTCCCGACGGTGTTGGCCCCGACCGACCGGCCCGCCACTGTGGTGGGCGCACCGGGACCGCCGGATTCACAGGCGCACCACCGGTCCCGTCCGGGAACCGTCCACCCCCCTCCGGGAGACCGCATGAAACCCATCACACACTGGCTCGGACGCGTCGTCGCCGTGCTCGCCGTCCTCGCGGGCGGCCTCGTGACCTTCGCCGCTCCCGCCTCGGCCGCCACGGTCTGCGGCAACTCGCCCCTCCCGCCCGGCCAGGTGATCGTCTCCGAGCGCTCCAGCAACAGCTGCGGCGGCTACCTGGAGCTGACCGTCCAGCCGCCCTTCAACGGCATCAACGTCTGCGGCGACTCCCCGATCCCGGCCGGCTACGTCATCACCTCCGAGTACACCGGCCCCGGCTGCGGCGGACACCTCATCGCCGTGATCAACACCGCCGGCCCGAGGATCGGCATCTGCATGGACTCGCCCATCCCGCCGGGGTACGTGATCATCGCCGAGCAGCAGACCAACAGTTGCGGCGGACACCTCGGGGGCACCATCACCAACCAGCTCTTCAACGGCATCGGCATCTGCATGGACTCGCCGATCCCGGCGGGCTGGGTCATCACCGCCGAACAGCAGACCAACGGCTGTGGCGGACACCTCGGGGGCACCATCACCAACCAGCTCTTCAACGGCATCGGCATCTGCATGGACTCGTCCATCCCGGCGGGCTGGGTCATCACCGCCGAACAGCAGACCAACGGCTGCGGCGGACACCTCGGCGGCACCATCACCAACCAGCTCTTCAACGGCATCAACGTGTGCGCCAACTCGACGGTCCCGGCCGGGTGGTGGGTCTCCTCGGTGTTCACCACCAACGGCTGTGGCGGCTACCAGGGCGAGACCCTGCAGCACTGACCCCGGCCCACGCCGACGCCGACGGCGCTGCCGGCGCCGAGGGCGCCGAGGGCGCCGAGGGCGCCGAGGGCGCCGAGGGCGTCGCGTCGCCCCGAACCCCCGGCCCCGGTCGCCCGCACCCCCGCAGGGCGGCCGGGGCCGGGTCGCGCCCAGGACCACCCTGCCGATCGGCAGGTCCCGAGGGCCGATGAGCTCCGGAAATGTGCCGATCGGCAGGCGCCGGAGGCTGCGGCGGGGTGCAAGGCTGAGGGACATCGAGGGCCGCCACCGGGTGGCCCGGAAGGAGGTCCGCTCATGACCGTCGTGCCCGGAACCGAAGCCACCGCCGTACCCCGCACCGCGTCCTCGCCCGCTCGGTGCCGGGCTCAGGCCACCGGGCCGTCCCAGGGCCACCCGCCGGCCGGGCGGCGCGAGCGGCCCCGGCGGCCCTGGAGGGCGGTGCGGCCGGTGCACCGCAGCAGCGTGTCGGCGTGGCCGCGGCCGGTCGGCCCCTCCGGGAACAGCGGGCCGGGGCCGGGCCCGCGAGGTGCTCGGGCGGCTGCCGACCGAGCGCGAGAGCGCGGGCCGAGTCCCGCCCGTGGACATCGGGCGGTGGACATCCCGATGGGCCGTCAGGCAGGGGCCCGCCAGGGCACATCCCTGTCGGGGAGGGTCCCTGTCAGGGCAGGTCCCCGTCAGGGAGGGTCCCCGTCAGGGCAGGGCAGCCACCGGCGGCGTGATCTCCGGCGAGCCGACCGTGGGCAGGGCCGCGGCGGCGCCCCGGTGCACGGCCCGCAGGGCGCGCTCGACGGTCGCCCGGTTCTCGCCGACCGGAGCGACGTAGTCGAGGACGTCGCGCGCGGCGGCCTCCCCGAGCGTACGGGTGATCACCCAGGTGGCGAGGTACTGGGAGGCGAGGCAACCGCCCGCCGTGGCGATGTTCCCCTCGCTGTGGAACGGCGCGTCCGACACGGTGACGCCGCACGCTTCGACGTAGGGCCGGGTCGTGCGGTCCGTGCAGGCCGGCATGCCCGCCAGCAGCCCGAGCCGGGCCAGCACCAGGGCGCCGGAGCACTGGGCGCCGATCAGCTGCCGCGCGGGGTCGAGCACCAGCCGCGAGACCAGCCCGTCGTCGGCGACCACGTCACGGGTCTTCACCCCGCTGCCGATCAGCACGACGTCGGCGTCGGCCACGAACTCCATCGGACGCTGCCCCGTCACCTCGACCCCGTTCATCGAGGTCACCACCGGGGTCGGGGTCGTGATGAAGGCCTCCAAGCCGTCCGCACGACAGCGGTTGATCACGGCGGAGGCGATGAAGCTGTCGAGTTCGTTGAACCCGTCGAAGGTGACCACCGCTACCTGCATCCGTACTCCTCACCTCAAGGACACCCCGGTCCCCGGGGGCCGCGAATACGCTCGGAATTCCACCGGAATTCCCCGTCACGGGGCGCGGAACCAGGGAGGAATTCCCTGGCACGGTCCGCTTTCGGGTCGACCCGCTGACCATCCGACCCCTGGCCTGGCCGAAGGACACAGCCGGTCCGCACACGTCAATATGTACTTCCCCGGATTCCCCCTGCATAGTGTCGGGTCGAACCGAGAGGGGCTTTTCCTTGTCGCAGATCCATGGCAGCGCCACACTCCAGGTGGAGCTGGAGCGGGCGCAGGTGTCCGTCATAGGCGAGGTGTTCGACGAGCGGCTCGCGGGAGCGCGGGCGCAGCTGGCACGGGTGCTCGCGTCGCGGGCGGGCAGTGCGGGCGAGGTGTACGAGCGGGAGGTGGCGGCCGGGCGGCTGGCGGGTGAGGTGCGCCGGCTGGAGGGCGCCGAGGGCGGCTTGGTCTTCGGCCGGATCGACCGGGCGGACGGGACGGTCCTGCGGATCGGGCGGTTGGGCCTGCAGCGGGAGGGGGACGAGCTGCCGGTGCTGGTGGACTGGCGGGCCGAGGCGGCGCGGCCGTTCTACGAGGCGACGCCGGTGCACCCCCTGGGGTTGCGGCGCCGCCGCCATCTGAGCCTGACCGGCCGCACGGTGACCGGGGTGAGCGACGAGCTGCTGGACGGCTCCGCGCCCACCGCCGAGGACGTCATCGGCGACGGCCCGCTCTCGGCGGCGCTCCAGCAGCGGCGCACCGGCCGGATGGGGTCGGCGGTGGCGACGCTCCAGACCGAGCAGGACGCGATCGTCCGTTCCCCGCACCGCGGGGTGACGGTGGTGCAGGGCGGCCCGGGCACCGGAAAGACGGTGGTGGCGCTGCACCGCGCCGCGTACGTGCTGTACGCGTTCCCGAAGGCGGCCGAGCGCGGTGTGCTGGTGCTCGGTCCGAACGCGCGGTTCCTCGACTACATCTCCCAGGTCCTGCCCTCGCTCGGCGAGAACGACGTCGTCCTGGCGACCTGCGGGGAGCTGGCCGGTGTCGTTCCCGGTGCCGTGGCCGGGTCCGAAGCCGCGCGACTGAAGGGGAGGGCCGAATTCGCCGATGCGTTGGCCGAGTTCGTCCGCTCGTGGCAGGCCCCGCGCGGAGACTTCACCGTCCGGGTCGGGAAGGAGTGGATCCGGCTGGCGGAGGGGGAGGTCGCCGCCGCGCGCCGGACGGCGCAGACCAGCGGCCTGGCCCACAACCGGGCTCGCGAGCGGTTCCGGGAGCACCTGGTCGACGCCCTCACCAGCGCGCTGGCCCGGGGCACCGTCGAGGCGCTGGAGCGGATCGACGCCGAGGTCGAGCGGCAAACCGGGATCGACCTCGACCGGATGGCGGCACGGGACCTGCACGCCATGGGCTTCGACGACACGCCCTCCTCGGGTGCGGAGGAGTTCGACGCCGACGCCGTCCGCACCGCCCTCCTCGACGACCCCCACCTCGACCGGGCCGTCGAGGAGCTCTGGCCACGCCTCGAACCCGCCGAACTCGTCGGCACCCTGCTGTCCGACCCCGTCGCCCTGGGCACCCACCTGCCCGGGCTCGCCGACGAGGAATGGGCCCTGGTGCTGCGCACGCCCGGCGCGCCCTGGACCGACGCCGACGTACCCCTCCTCGACGAGGCGGCGAGTCTGATCGACGGACCGCCCGAACAGGACTTCGGGCACGTGGTCGTCGACGAGGCGCAGGAGTTGACCGCCATGCAGTGGCGGATGGTCCTGCGCCGGTGCCCGGGCCGGTCGATGACCCTCGTCGGCGACTTCGCCCAGGCGGGTCCGGCCACCGCCGCCCGCGGCTGGAACGAGGCCCTCGATCCGCACCTCGACCGGCGCTTCGACCTGCGGACGCTGACCGTCAGCTACCGGACCACGCGGGAAATCCTGGCCACCACCGCGGAGTTGCTCCGGCGGATCGCCCCCGAGCAGCCGCCGATCAGCTCCATCCGGCACGGCGAGGAGCCCCGCACCGTCACGCTGGCCCCGGAGGGGCTCACCGCGGGCCTCCTCCGCGAACTGCGGGCCCGAAGCGCCGCGCATCCGGGCGAGTTGCTCGGGGTGGTCTGCGCGGACGACCGGGTCGAGGAGCTGACCGCCGCGGGTGTCGAGCGGTACGCCCGGCTGGTCCCGGCCTCCGAGGCGCGCGGCCTGGAGTTCGACGAGGCCGTCGTGGTCGACCCGGACGGCATCGTCGCCGCCCGTCCCGCCGGCGAACGCGACCTGTACGTCGCCCTCACCCGGGCCACCAAGCGGCTCCGCACGATCACCGTCGGGCCGACCGCCGCGTAGGACCGGCGGGAGGGGCGGCGCGTAGGACCAGAGGCAGGGGTCGGCGGGTCGGAGGGAGGGCAGGGGCGGGCCGGGGCGGGCCCTCCCCGCCCCCCGTCTCCCGCCCCCGGCCTCCCGGCCGTTCACCCGCTCGCCGGGATCACAGCTCCCGGCGCATGAGGACGCACATCGTCTCGTACCGGCGGATCGAGCCGTCCGGTGCCTCCTCGTCCCAGGCGTCGGGCGCCCGGCCGTACGCGGTGTACCCCAGGCGCTCGTACAGCGCGCGGGCGCGGGGGTTGTCCTCCTCGACGGCGAGTTCGCTCCGGGTCAGCCCCTTTTCCCTGATGCGCTGTTCGGCCGAGCGGATCAGCAGGGTGCCCAGGCCGCAGGACTGGAGTGCCGGGTGGACGGCGAGCTGCCACAGGGTGCCGGCGCCGTCGGAGGCCCGGTAGTCGATGCCACCGATCGCCACCGGCAGGCCCGCCGGTGTGCAGACCGCGAGGTAGTCCGCCTCGCCCGCCGCCACGCGCACCAGCTCTCGTTCCACACTGCGCAGATGGGTGGCCGAGCCCGACCAGGCGCAGTCCGGCAGGTCATCGTGTCGCAGGTCCCGCACGGTGACGGACAGGGCAACGGCGGCGCGGGGCTGGGCGAGGGCCGCGCCGGACGGGGCGTCGACCCCACCGGACGGGGCCTCGACCCCACCGGACGGGGCGTCGACCCGAGCACCCGGGGCGACGGCCGCGCCGGACGGGCCAGTGGGCTCCCCGCCCGGTCGCAGCAGCGCCAGGTCCTCGCCCCAGGCGTCCAGCGTCGCCGCGTGGCCCGCCGCCCGCGCCACCTCCTCCACCCGTCCGAACAGTCCCCGTTGGACGGACACCTCACCCGTCCGCTGGATCCGCTCGACCGTGTCGAGCAGCGCCCGGGCGTCCCAGCCCGGCAGCGGGTGCCGCTCCAGCTCCCAGGCCAGGTACTTGTTGTAGGGGCGCGGCCGGCGGTCCAGCGCGAACAGCAGTTCCAACAGGTGGCCGACGCTCTCCGCGGCGTCGAGGTGGGAGGCCGGCGCGAGGCCGTCGCGGGCGTTCTTCACCGAGCGGTACAGCCAGTTGACGTAGGCGTCCAGCCGCGCGGCGGCGACGGCATGCGCCTCCTCGACGCCGAGCCGGCCCTTCGCCGCGAGGATGGCGGCGAGCGCGCCGTCGGTGCGGTCGAGCACGACCCGCGCCCGGGCGAGGGCGTAGCGCTCCAGGCCGTCGCACGCCCGCAGGCCGTCCAGCGTGGTCACCACCACGTCGAGCGCGGCCGAGCGGTGGCCGTGCAGTCCGGCCAGGCCGCTCGTGGCGCCGTCCGCCAGGACGAGGTACACGTCGTGGTCGGAATGCACGGTGGGCATGCCGTCGTGCGTCCGCGACCCCTTGAGGACGATCCCCACCACGTCCTGGTCGGGTGCGGCGCGGGCGACGAACTCCTCGTACCCGAGGGGTGGTCGCTCGAAGGCCTCGGATCGGATCACCATCACGTCTCCCCGTGCGGTCGCTGTCGGACGTCCCCGGGGGGAAGCTAGCCCCGCCACGCCGCCCACCGCACGCCGTTTTCGCCCCACTCCCCGGTGGGCGCCGTGGCGGCGGTGGTCGTCGGGCGGTGGTCTCCATGGCGGGGCTGCCGAGGGTCCCCGGTCGTCATCCGCACGGCCCGGCGCGAGGCGCCCTCGGGACCGGCGAACGGGTCGGTGTGCTCGACGGCGGTGAGGGTAACCGGCCCGGGGCTTCCCCTCCGGAGGTCCGAAGGAGCGAGCGGGGGCCGGCGGGCCTACCCGCCCCAGGCCTCGAACTCGTAGATGCGGGCGGCCGGGTCGGTGGTCTGGGTGGGTTTGGTGACCACCAGCCGGACGTAGCGGGCGGTGGTGCTCACCGGGTGCGTGGTGGTACCGGCCGTGTTGCCGGTGACGGTGGCGACCGTGGTCCAGGGGTCGCCGGTGCTCGACCGGACCTGGATGGAGAAGTCGCGGGTGTTGTACGCGCTGCTCTCGCCACCGGCCGAGGCGTGCTTGACCACGAACTTCGACAGCTGCTTCGCCGAACCGAGGTCCACCTGCAGCCACTTGGCGGCGGTCAGGGTGCACCACTTGTCGCTGGTGCCGCCGCCGACGCTGCCGTTGACGGCCTTGGCCGGGCCCTCGTCGGCGTTGCACTGGCCGGAGCCGGTGGCCGGGCGGTTCAGCGCCAGGTTGCCGGTGGCCGGCGGCGTGCTGTTCCACCTCACGCTGGTCGAGGCGGCGGTGGAGCGCCCGTAGGTGGTGGACACCGCCTCGACGTCCAGGGTGGTCGCGGCCTCGCTCCCCGCCCGGTCGAGCCGCCCCACGAAGTAGGCGTCGTTGGGTGTCGCGCCGAGGAAGGTCCGGCTGCCGTCCGCGTTGCGCCGGTACACCTCGTAGTGGTGGACGTTGCCGCCGGGCACCGCCGTCCAGGACAGCCGCAGCGACTGGCTGGAGCCGGGCGTCACGTCGCTCGCACCGAGGACGGTGAGGCCGCTCGGCGCCGCCGGGGTCTCCACCGAGCCGTCGTAGACGGCGATTTGGCCGACCCGGAGGTCGTACGCGGGGTCGGAGCCCTCGGCCCGCAGCGCGATCTGGGCCAGGGTGCGGCCCGCGTACGGGGAGAGGTCGAGGGTGTGGCGTTCCCACCCCGTCCCGGAGTTGGAGCCGACGGCGATGGTGGTGAAGCTGTTCGGCGCGTCGGTGAAGGCGACGGCGGCCTTGAGCTTGGTCGGCCCGGCCGCCGGGGTCTTGACCACCAGGTCCAGCTTGGTGCTCGCCGCGACCGGCAGCGCGGTCTGGTACAGCCGCACGGTGTTGGCGGCGTCCAGGGTGCCGCTCAGCCGCAGCGAGGAGCCGCCCTGGTACGCGTCGGTGAAGTCGACGGACGGGCTCAGCCTGCTGCCGGCCGAGTCGACGACCCAGCGGTAGGTCGGCGGGACGTCCTGGAGCGAGAGGTTGTTCCAGCCGCCGGTGGCGACCCGCGCGCCGCCCGCGTTGTAGAAATCGCCCTGCCCGGTGTCGAAGGTGGTGACGAAGGGCTTGGCGGTGATCGGCGAGGACTCGGCGACGTAGCCGGCCAGGCCGGGCCAGCTCGCCGAGAGGTCGATCCGGGACGGGTCGTTGTTCGCGCCGACCCAGTAGCGGGCGTCCTTGGCGTAGAAGTCGGCGCGGTCGCCGGCGGACTTCCAGGTCCACTCCGGGCGGTAGAGGCCGAGCGAGGTGGTGTGCGGACCACCGGACGGGAAGAGGGTGTTCCAGTCCACGCCGGTGTTGTAGCCGTTGGCCTCGGTGTCGATGCCGGAGTAGAGCTCGTACTCGCTGCGGCCGAGCTGCCGGGCCAGCGTCCGGGAGGAGTCCAGGCCGCTCGCCGACCAGCCGAAGTTCAGGAACATCGAGTCGGCGACGCGCTTCGAACCGTCCTGGAGGAAGGGGGAGTTGGCCGCCGTCAGGGCGTTCTGCCAGTCCACCGCCCCCGAGGTGGTCATCGCGTCGTACCACATGAACTCGGTGCCGCTCTGCGCCTTGGTGTACTGCATCAGGTTGCGCAGCTCGCCGGCCAGGGACGAATCCCCGCCGCCGGTCTCCTGGTTGATGAACCAGCCGTCGAAGCCGTAGTACTGCGCCGCCTGGACGAGCTTGTCCGCGACGGGGTAGCGGCTGCCGGACTTCTGGACGAAGTCGCGCACCCACTGGATCTGGCCGCCGTACGCGCCGGGCGGGAAGAAGACGGTGCCGTAGACCTTGACGCCGTTGCGGTGCGCGGCGTCGATGACGGTCGGGTTGGGCGCGAGGATCAGCCCCTCGCCGGCCGAGCCGCCCCAGAAGACCAGCTTGTCGACGTACTGCCAGTAGCCGAAGGCGTAGTAGTTCGGGTCGGCGGAGCCCTGCGAGGGGTTGTTGGAGGTGGGGCCGAAGGAGACCAGCGAGGCGATCCTGCCCTCGCCGGTACGGGCGTTGGGGTTCGCCCTGAGCGCCGGGTCGGCGGTGCGCGGCTGCAGCGGGACGCGCGAGCGGTTGAAGCGGGCGTCCGGGTCGGTGGCCGGGTCCCAGCCGAGGATCGAGCTGGGGTACCAGTACGAGGCGAAGGGCTGGCTTCCCTGACCGGCGGCGGCCACCGGATCGGCGGGCGCGGGCCCGGAAGCGGGACCGGGACCAGGTGCCGCCTGGGCGGCGGCCCCGACGCCGAGCACGGCCGTCGCGAGGGTGGCCGTCGCGAGCGCGACGCCGAGCAGCGGGGGGAGACGTCTTGACATGCGGTGGCTCCGATCGAGCGGAGTGGGTGGGGGCCGGGCCCACCGGCAGCGGCAGGCCCGGGTGCATGCGGGCGTGGCGGTGCTCACCGAGGGGAGTCGACCGTCGGGAGAGGTCGACGACCGGGCGGTGCCGAACAGGTGGCGTCGACGGGTGCGGCCGACGGGGAGGGCGAGGTCGGCGAAAGCGGGAATCCGACGAACGACGGGAATTCAACGAACATGACAAACAGGCGGTGCGCCGGACCGGACCCCTTCGGCGCAGCGAGGCTAAACCGGTTCAGAACCGCTGTCAACGACTCGCGCGGCAACCACTCCGGGGAATGAGGTCGCGGTCGGCCCGGCCCCCGGCGGCGAGGTGGACTCCCGAACGGTCAGCCGCGGCGTCGCCATCCGCAGGTCCCGCCCGGGCCCGGCCTCCTCCAGCGCCTCCAGCAGGCTGCGGGCGACCTGCTCGCCGAGCGCGAAGGTGTCCCGGCTGAGCGCGGTCAGCGGCGGGTGGACGATCCGGGCGAGCACCGAGTCGTCGAAGGAGACGATGGAGAGCTCGCCGGGCACCGCGACGCCCATCTCCCCCGCCACACCGAGCCCGGCGACGGCCATCACGTCGCTGTCGTAGACGATCGCGGTGGGCCGCCGGGGCCGGGAGAGCAGCGTGCGGGTGGCGGCGGCGCCCTCGGCGTCGCTGAAGTCGGTGGGCACCGAGAGGGCCTCCTCCAGGCCGAGCCGGCGCGAGGCGTCGCGCAGGGCGCGGATCCGCCGCTGGGTGTGCTGGAAGTGCGGCAGCCCGGCCAGGTGGGCGATCCGGCGGTGCCCGATGGCGGCCAGGTAGTCGACGATCGAGAGCATCGCCTCCCGGTCGTCGGCCCAGATCCGCAGCTGGTTGCCGCCCTTGCCGGGCCCGCCGAGCACGACGGCGGGCAGCCCGAGGCCGTCCAGGACCGGCAGCCGCGGGTCCTTGACCTGCAGGTCGACCACGATGAAGCCGTCGACCCGGTGCTCGGAGGCCCAGCGGCGGTAGACCTCGATCTCGGCGGCGGTGTCCTCGACCACCATCAGGTGCAGCGCGACGGCGCCGGCCGAGAGCACCGCCTGGAGTCCGGAGAGCAGCTGACCGAAGAACGGCTCGACGCCGATGGTGCGGGCCGGGCGGGCGATCACCAGGCCGACGGCGTCGGCGCGGGCGCCGCCGAGGGCGCGCGCGGCGCTGTGCGGGCGCCAGTTCATCTCCTCGGCGACCCGCAGGATCCGGGCCCTGGTCGCCTCGCTCACCCCGGGGCGGCCGTTGAGCGCGAAGGACACCGCCCCCTTGGAGACACCGGCCCGGCGGGCGATGTCGGCGATCGTCGGTCTGCCCACAGCACCCGACTCCTCTCTTGACAGCCAAGTTTAGGCGGGAGCATAGTCCCTGCCATAGCTAGACCGGTTTAGTTCGCACGCCAGGCTCCGGAACCCGAGCTCAGCACGATCCCCCCACCCACCCCAGGACCGGGAGACCCTCATGCGAAGAATCTGGGCGGCACTGACGACAACGGCCTTCACCGCGGCGGCGCTCACCGGCTGCGGACTCGGCTCCGGCGACACCAAGAGCAGCGACAGTGTGGCGAGCGCGGCCGCCACCGGCGAGGTCAAGGGCAAGGTCTCGCTGCAGACCTGGGCACTCAAGCCGAAGTTCACCGACTACGTGCAGGGCGTGATCGACGGCTTCAAGAAGAAGTACCCCGGCGTCGAGGTGGAGTGGCTCGACCAGCCCGGCGAGGGCTACTCCGACAAGGTGCTCAGCCAGGCCGCCGCCGGCACCCTGCCCGACGTGGTGAACCTCCCGCCCGACTTCGCCCTCCCACTGGCGCGGAAGGACCTCCTGCTGGACGTCGCCAAGGCCGATCCGAAGCTCGCCGACGAGTACGTCGCCGGCGGCGTGGAGGCCTACCGCTTCGCCGGCCACCCGGGCACCTTCGGCTACCCCTGGTACCTCAACACCGATGTGAACTACTGGAATTCGGAACTCCTGACGAAGAACGGCCTGGATCCGAAGAAGCTCCCGACCAGCCTGGACGAACTCATCGCCCAGGCCCGGGTGATGAAGGAGAGGTCCGGCGGCCAGACCTACCTGATGAGCCGCAAGCCGGGGATCGGCGACCTCTACAACGCCGGTGTGAAGATCATGTCCGACGACGGGAAGAGCTTCACCTTCAACACCCCCGAGGCCGCCGCGCTGCTCGACAAGTACCGGGACGCCTTCAAGGAGGGCCTGCTCCCCAAGGACGTCCTGACCAACACGTACGCGGGCAACTCGAAGCTGTTCAACGCGGGCACCGCCGCCTGGACCACCGCCGGCGCCAACCACATCACCAGCCTCGCCGTCGACAACCCCACCCTGGCCCCGAAGGTCGTCCCCTCCCCCGCCCTGGCCACCCCGCCGCTGTACGTCCAGGGCATGTCCATCCCGAAGAGCACCAGGAACCCGGCCGCCGCGGTCGCCCTCGCCCGCTGGGTCACCAACGCCGAGAACCAGGCCGCCTTCGCCCACCTGACCAGCATCTTCCCGTCCACCAAGGCCTCGGCGAACGACCCGTTCTTCAGCAAGAGCGACGGCACCAACGCGGGCGACGCCAAGGTGATCGCCTTCGACTCGCTGGCCAAGGCCAAGCTGATCCAGCCCGTCCAGGTCGACGACGCGATGAGCACCGTCATCAACCAGCAGATCGCCCTGGCCATCAGCGGCGACGCGAGCTCCAAGCAGGCGCTGGACACCGCCGTGGAGCAGTGCAACAAACTGCTGAAGGGCTGACCCCGGCCGCGCCGCCCGTACCCACCCGGCCACCGCGCCCATCGCGCCCACCGCTCCCCTCCCGGCCACCGCGCCCATCGCGCCCACCCCAGCGACCCGGGCCGCCCGAGCCACCCCGCCCACCGCCTCCGCCGCTCCCCGGACTCACCGGCACCACCCCCAGGCCCCCAGGAAGGCACGCGCATGACCCACCGGCGTTGGTTCACCCCCTGGCTGCTCGCCGGGCCGGCGATCGTCTGGCTGGCCGTGTTCAACCTCTGGCCGGCCGTCAACACGGTGATCCTGTCGTTCACCGACGCCAAGCCCCTGGGCGGCGGGCAGTTCACCGGCCTGGAGAACTACGGCCGGCTGCTGGACGACGACCAGCTCGCCGACGCCCTGCTCAACAGCGTCGTCTTCATGCTGGTCTGCGTGCCCCTGCTGACCGTGCTGCCGCTGCTGCTCGCGCTGCTCGTCCAGCGGAAGATCCCCGGCATCACCTTCTTCCGCACCGCCTTCTACACCCCGGTGATCGCCTCCGCCGTCGTGGTGGCGATCATCTGGGGCTGGGTGCTGGACGACCGCGGGCTGGTCAACGGCCTGCTCCGGCAGTCCGGACTGGCCGGCTCCCCGGTCTCCTTCCTGACCGACCGCTGGCTGCTGCTGTTCAGCGCGATCGCCCTGACCGTCTGGAAGGGCCTCGGCTACTACATGGTCATCTACCTGTCCGCCCTGGCCAACGTCCCGCGCGAGCTGCACGAGTCGGCGGCCGTGGACGGCGCCGGTCCGCTGAGCCGCTTCCGGCACGTCACCCTGCCCGGGGTGCGGCCGACCATGGTCCTGGTCTCCGTCCTGATCTCGGTGAGTGCGCTGCGCGTGTTCTCCGAGCTGTACGTGCTCTCCAACGGACAGGGCGGCCCGGGCGGTCGGGACATGTCGGTGGTGATGCTGATCCAGATGTACAGCCGCGGCTTCAACGGCCACCTCGGCTACGCCTCCGCGCTCAGCCTGCTGCTGTTCCTCGTCACCCTCGGACCGATGCTGTTCCTGATGCGCCTGAACCGGAAGGCGGCCTGACCCCGTGACCACCAGCCCGCCGACGACCGCCGGAGCCACCACCGACAGCACCACCGCCCACGCCACCCGCACCAAGCGCACCAACCGCATCAACCGCACCGGCAGGCCGCGCACGGGGTCGCGGGGCTTCAACACCCCCTCCCCCACCGGGACCGCCGTCCGCTACCTGCTCCTGCTGCTCGTCCTGCTCCTGGTCATCGGCCCCTTCCTGTGGCAGCTGTCCACCTCCCTCAAGGGCCCGGCCGAGGACGTCTACACCAGCACCCCGGCCTTCCTGCCCGACCAGCCCACCCTCGGCAACTACGGCAGGGTCGCCGACACCATCCCGGTGTGGACCTACGCGCTCAACTCGGTGGTCGTCGCCGCGATCTGCATCACCGGCAACGTGGTGGGCTGCACCCTGGCCGGCTACGCGCTCGCCCGGCTGCGCTTCCGCGGCGCCCGGCTCCTCCTCGGCCTCTTCCTCGCCACGCTGGTCCTGCCCGGCGAGGTCACCATCGTCTCCCAGTACGTGCTGGTGCGCGGCCTCGGCCTGGCCGACACCCTGGCCGGGGTCGCGCTGCCCGGCTCGATCGCGATGCTCAACGTGCTGCTGATGCGCACCGCCTTCGCCGCCGTCCCGGTCGAACTCGACCAGGCCGCGCTGGTGGACGGCGCGAGCGTCCGGCAGCGGCTGTGGCACATCGGGCTGCCGAACGTGCGCGGCATGCTCAGCGTGATCGTCATCTTCACCTTCATCGGCGCCTGGGACGACTTCCTCTGGCCGCTGATCGTGCTCAACGACCCGCAGAAGTACACCCTCACCGTCGGGCTGCAGTACCTCAACGGCACCTTCTCCGCCAACCCCCGGCTGATCGCGGCCGGCACCATGATCGCCTTCCTGCCGATCGTCGTGGTGTTCGGCCTCTGCCAGCGCTTCTTCTTCCGGGGCGTCGAGGAGGGGGCCGTCAAGGGCTGAGCCCGCCGGAGCCCGAGACCCGGCAGAGCACGAGACCAGGCAGAGCACGAGGCCCGAAACGAGCCCGACACCCGCTGGAGCCCGAGACCCGACCGAGTGCGACACCCGCCCCGAGCCCGACACCCGACCGAGCGCGACACCCGACGGAGCACGAACCCGGCGGAGGACGGCCCACCGCCCGTACACCCCAACCCAGTCGAGGAAGCCCTCCGATGACCACCGCCCCCCGCTTCGGCGTCAACTACACCCCCAGCGCCGGCTGGTTCCACCACTGGCTGGACTTCGACCTCGACGCCGTGCGCGCCGACTTCGACTCCGTCGCCGCCCTCGGACTGGACCACGTCCGGGTCTTCCCGCTCTGGCCGGTGTTCCAGCCCAACCGCACACTGATCCGACCGCGCGCCGTCGAGCAGCTGACGGCGCTGGTGGACGCGGCCGGCGAGCGCGGCCTGGACGTGGCGGTGGACGGTCTGCAGGGCCACCTGTCCAGCTTCGACTTCCTCCCCGCCTGGACCCGGACCTGGCACCGGCGCAACCTCTTCACCGACCCCGAGGTCCTCGACGGCCAGGCCGCCTACCTGCGCACCCTCGCCGGGGCGCTGCGCGAGCGGCCCAACTTCCTCGGGATGACGGTCGGCAACGAGATCAACCAGTTCTCCGGCGCCCCGCACCCCGACCCGGACCGGGTCACCCCCGCCGAGGCCGAGGCCTGGCTGCGCTGGATGCTCCACGCCTGCGAGTCCGCCGCCCCGGGCCGGCTGCACCTGCACGCCTCCTACGACGCCGCCTGGTACCTGGACGAGCACCCGTTCACCCCCTGGCACTCGGCCCGGCTCGGCGCCGCCACCGCCGTGCACTCGTGGGTGTTCAACGGCACCGCGCAGCGCCACGGCGCCCACTCCACGGCCACCGCCCAGCACGCCGCGTACCTGGTCGAACTCTCCAAGGCCTGGGCGGACGATCCGGCCCGCCCGGTGTGGCTGCAGGAGGTCGGCGCGCCCGCCCCGTACATCGCCCCCGAGGACGCGGCCCGCTTCACCGGCGCCACCCTGGCCGCCGTCCTGGACTGCCCGGACCTGTGGGGCGTCACCTGGTGGTGCTCCCACGACGTGGACCGCTCGCTCGCCGACTTCCCCGAACTCGAGTACGGCCTCGGCCTGTTGACCACCGACCGGAAGGTCAAGCCGGCCGGTGCCCGGCTCGCCGAGGCGGCCGCCGAGGCCCGCCGCGACTGGCAGCCGCCGAAGCCGCGCGACATCGCCGTGGTGGTCGCCACCGGCGACGAGGTGACCTCCCCGAAGCGCTCGGCCTGCGGCCCGGGCGGATCGGTGTACGAGGCGTTCATGCGCCTCGCCGAGGCCGGCGCCCGCCCGACCGCCGTCCTCGCCGAACACGCCGACGACCGGGCCCACCTCGCCGCGCGCGGCATCACCGAAGTGCTCCACCCCAACGACGTACGTTCGCTGTAGGGCCCCCGTGCGGCGGTGCTCCCGGGCCCGCGGAGCACCGCCGGACAGGCCTCGTCCGTTATCCCTCAGTCCCCAACGGAGCCGCCGACATGCACGATGACCGCACCCTCGTCGAGTCCCGTCTCAAGCGCGTCCTGGCCGAGCGCATCCGCCCGGCCGTCTACCCGGAGTCCGTCCCGCTGGAGGTCGGCATCTGGACGGCACCCGGTGAGCCCGTCCCGGTCGCCGAGGGCCTGGCCGCGCCGCGCCGCCCGATCGCGGTCGGCGACGCCTGGGGCGCGCCCTGGGGCACCAGCTGGATCACCGTGACCGGTACGGTGCCGCAGGCCTGGGCGGGGCGCACCGTCGAGGCGCTGATCGACCTCGGCTTCGACGCCAACATGCCCGGCTTCCAGTGCGAGGGCCTGGTCTACCGTCCGGACGGCACCCCGGTGAAGGGCCTCAATCCGCAGAACCAGTGGGTGCGGATCGCCGCCCCGGCGGCCGGCGGCGAGCAGGTGCTGCTGCACGTCGAGGCGGCCTCCAACCCGGTCATCATGGACTACCACCCCTTCCTGCCGACCGAGTTGGGCGACAAGGAGACGGCCGGCGACCGGCCGCAGTACCGGCTGGCCCGGATGGACCTCGCCGTCTTCGACGAGACGGTCTGGCAGCTGGTGCTGGATCTGGAGGTACTCGGCGAGCTGATGGTCGAGCTGCCGGTGGACGGCGCCCGCCGCTGGGAGCTGCTGCGCGCGATCGAGCGGGCGCTCGACGCCGTCGACCTGCAGGACGTCAACGGCACGGCGGCCGCGGCCCGTTCGGAGCTCGCCGCGGTGCTGGCCGCACCCGCCGTGCCGTCCGCGCACCGGATCAGCGCGATCGGCCACGCGCACATCGACTCGGCCTGGCTCTGGCCGCTGCGCGAGACCGTCCGCAAGGTGGCCCGCACCACCGCCAACATGACCGCGCTGCTGGAGGACGAGCCGGACTTCCTCTACACCATGTCCCAGGCCCAGCAGTTCGCCTGGATCAAGGAGCACCGCCCCGAGGTGTACGCGCGGGTGCGCAAGGCGGTGGCCGAGGGCCGTTTCGTCCCGGCCGGCGGGATGTGGGTCGAGTCCGACACCAACATGCCGAGTTCGGAGGCGATGGCGCGGCAGTTCGTGCACGGCAAGCGGTTCTTCCTGGACGAGTTCGGGGTGGAGAACCAGGAGGCCTGGCTGCCGGACACCTTCGGCTTCACCGCCGGCCTGCCGCAGATCATCCGCAACGCGGGCTCCAAGTGGCTGCTCACCCAGAAGATCTCGTGGAGCCAGGTGAACACCTTCCCGCACCACACCTTCCTCTGGGAGGGCATCGACGGCACCCGGATCTTCACCCACTTCCCGCCCGTGGACACCTACAACTGCTCCATGAAGGGCAGCGAGATCGCCCACGCGGCACGGAACTTCAAGGACAAGGGGGTGGCCGGGCACTCGCTCGCCCCGACCGGCTGGGGAGACGGCGGCGGGGGCACGACCCGGGAGATGGTCGCCAAGGCGGCCCGGCTGCGGGACCTGGAGGGCTCCGCCACCGTTCGCTGGGAGAAGCCCGCCGAGTTCTTCGCCAGGGCCGAGGCCGAGTACCAGGACCCGCCGGTCTGGGTCGGCGAGCTCTACCTGGAGCTGCACCGGGCCACCCTGACCAGCCAGGCGAAGACCAAGCAGGGCAACCGGCGCAGCGAGAACCTGCTGCGTGAGGCCGAACTCTGGTGCGCCACCGCCGCGTTGCGCACCGGGGCCGCGTACCCGTACGAGCAGCTGGACCGGATCTGGAAGACGGTGCTGCTGCACCAGTTCCACGACATCCTGCCCGGCTCCTCGATCGCCTGGGTGCACCGCGAGGCCGAGGCGACCTACGCGGCGCTGGCCGGGGAGCTGGAGGGCCTGATCGGCGCGGCGCAGCGGGCGCTCGCCGGGGACGCCGCGGGCGGGCGCGAGCTGGTGTTCAACGCGGCGCCGCACGCGCGCTCGACGGTCCCGGCCGGCGGGGCCGCCGTGGTGGCCGCGCCGGCGGAGGGCTGCACGGTGGCCGAGCGGCCGGAGGGCGGCTACCTGCTGCGCAACGGCCTGTTGGAGGTCGTGGTGGACGCGGACGGCCTGGTGGCCTCGGTGGTCGAGCTCGCGAGCGGCCGGGAGACCGTCGCCCCGGGCAGCCGCGCCAACCTGCTCCAGCTGCACCCGGACTTCCCCACCATGTGGGACGCCTGGGACGTCGACCGGTACTACCGCAACACCGTCACCGACCTGACCGGCGTGGACGCGCTCACCGCCACGGCCGACGCCGGCCGGGCGAGCGTCCGGGTCGAGCGCTCCTTCGGCTCCTCCACCGTCGTCCAGACCCTCACCCTGCCCGCGGGCGAGCCGCGCCTGGACGTCGACACCGAGGTCGACTGGCACGAGACCGAGAAGTTCCTCAAGCTCGCGTTCCCGCTGGACGTCCACACCGAGCGCTACGCCGCCGAGACCCAGTTCGGCCACCTGTACCGCCCCACCCACACCAACACCAGCTGGGACGCCGCCAAGTTCGAGGCCTGCAACCACCGCTTCGTCCACCTCACGGAGCCCGGCTGGGGGGTCGCCCTGGTCACCGCCTCCACCTACGGCCACGACGTCACCCGCACCGTGCGCGACGCCGACGGCGGCACCACCACGACGGTCCGCTGCTCGCTGCTGCGCGCCCCGCGCTTCCCCGACCCGAAGACCGACCAGGGCCTGCACCGCTTCCGGCACGCCCTCGTCCCGGGCGCGGCGATCGGCGACGCCGTCCGCGAGGGCTACCGGATCGGCCTGCCCGAGCGGCGGGTCACCGGCACGGCCGAGCGGGTGGCGCCGCTGGTGGCGGCGGACCACGACGCGCTGGTGGTGAGCGCCGTCAAGCTGGCCGACGACCGCAGCGGGGACCTGATCGTCCGGGTCTACGAGGCGTCCGGCGGCCGCACCCGGGGCCGGCTGACCACCTCCTTCCCGCTCGCCGAGGCCGTCCCCTGCGACCTGCTGGAGCGCCCCTGGGACGGCACCCGCGGCGACGTGGCGGTCGAGGACGGCGCGGTGCGGCTCGCGCTGCGCCCCTTCGAACTGGTCACCCTGCGCCTGCGGGCGGCGGGGTAGCCGGATCGGCCCCACCGGCCTGCTCTACGCTGTGCGGCGCCCCTGCCCTCGCGGCCGGGGCGCCGCCCCCGCTACCCCCTGGAGACCGCCGTGCCGCCCACCCCGCTGTTCGCCGCCGTCGACATCGGCGGCACCAAGATCGCCGGCGCCCTGGTCGACGGCTCGGGACGGCTGCGGCACCGGCTCCAGCTGCCCACCCCGGCCACCGAGCCCGGCCCGGCCGTGCTCGCCGTGGTGCACCAGGTGCTGGACCAGCTCGCCGGCACCGACGACTGGGCCGCGGTGACGGCCCTCGGCATCGGCAGCGCCGGCCCGGTCGACCTCGCCGAGGGCACCGTCAGCCCGGTCAACATCCCCGGCTGGCGGGGCTTCCCGCTGGTCGCCGAGGTCGCCGCACACCGGGCGGTGGCGGCGCGCACCCTGCCCGTCCACCTCGCCGGGGACGGCGTCGCGATGGCCGCCGCCGAGCACTGGCAGGGCGCCGCCCGGGGCGCGGACAACGCGCTCTGCCTGGTGGTCTCCACCGGCGTCGGCGCCGGACTGGTGCTCGACGGCGCGGTCCGGCCCGGCCCCAGCGGCAACGCCGGGCACCTCGGCCACATCACCGTCGACCTGGACGGCGAGCCCTGCCCGTGCGGCTCCCGCGGCTGCCTGGAGGGCCTGGCCAGCGGCACCGCCATCGCCCGCCGGGCACTCGCCGACGGCTGGCGGCCCGACGGCGAGGACCGCTCGGCCCGCGCCGTCGCCGCCTCCGCCGCCGCGGGCGACCGGGTCGCCCGCGCCTCCTTCGACCGCGCCGCCCGGGCCCTGGCCGCCGGCATCGCCGCCACGGCCGCCCTGGTGGACCTGAACCGCGTCGTCGTCGGCGGCGGCGTGGCCACCGCCGGGGACGTGCTGTTCGCCCCGCTCGCCCGCCACCTGGACCGCTACGCCGCCCTCTCCTACGTCCGCGGTCTCGACGTGCGCCGCGCCGAACTCGGCACCGACGCCGGGCTGATCGGGGCGGCCGCGCTCTGCCGCTGAGCGCTCACCGGGCCGCGTGGCGGGCCCGCTCGGGCCCGCCCGGACGGCTCACGCGGGGGTGGGGTGCCCGAACAGCAGGTCGTAGCCCTCCGGCAGCTGCTCGACCACCCGGTCGATCAGCTCCTCGGGAACCAGGTCGGCCACGGTGCTGAGCACCGCTCCGATGTCCCACTGCGCCGTCGCGGTGGTCGCCCCGTCGATCCACCCGACCACGCCCTGGACGAAGCGTTCGGCGCTCAGCGGCTCGGACGCGGGCTCGGCGTCGCGCAGCAGCGAGGCGTACGTCCCGGGCAGCGCCTCGGCGAGTTGGGTCCGCTCCGAGCCCACCAGGTGCTCGCCGAGCAGGGCGAGCACGACCCGGGCGGCGTGGTCCGCCTCCGCCTCGCCCCGGTACTCGCCGCGCTCCACGACGCGGGCGAGGAAGTCCTCCCAGGAGATGGTCATCGAGTCCTCCTTCCGGTCGGCGGGATCCGGTGGGACCGACGGCGGTCTGCGCCCCGGGCAGGGAGGTGGCATCGCGGCCCGTGACCGCCGTGGGACGTACCGGTGCCCGTGCTGCTCAGCGTAACTCGCCCCGGCGCCCCGGGAACCGGCCCGATGCGATCGGGCCCGGCCGGGCGCCGGGTGTCCGGCCTCGGCGGATCGACGCCGTTGTCGATCACGCCGCCGGCCCGGGGCCGCGCCCCGGGGAGCGGGTCCGCCCGCCGTCGGTCCGCGGTCAGCCCGCCGAGGTGCGGCACCGCCTGCGCGGCCGGCGCGAGGCCCAGGCCCGGCCCGCGGCGCCGGAGGCCACCCGCTGCGTCGGCGCCGTCGCCGTCGCGGTGGCCCGGGCTCCCTCGGCACGCGCCTTCTCCGGCATAAACGTCGAGAGAAAGCGGCGCTCGTTCGGGCTCAGGGCGCGCGAGCGGCCGGATTCGCGATCCCGGGCGACCACCACGGTCCGCGCCCGCATAAAGGTCAGCGGATCCCGGCAGACATTCACCTCGACGTGCGCGGAACTCCGCCCGATCCGTTCCACGGTGAGCCGCACCGACAATGGCTCGGGGCGGTGGTGCAACTGCTCCAGATAATCGATCTCGTGCCGCGCGATAATGAACCCGGACGGGAACAGCGATTCCCGGACGGCGGTCGCGTGGTGGCAGAACAGGTCGTAAATCCCCTCCTGGATGTAGCCGACCAGCCGGGCGTTGTTGATGTGCCCGTTCTCGTCGACGTCGCTCCACCGGGTGGGGCAGGCCAGCACGTGCTCGCCCAGGTGCACCGCGCTCACTGCTGCGTCAGCCCGGCACCGGCGCCGGCGGGCAGCAGCGCCCGCTGCAACCTGGCGTAGTAGGCGGAGTGTTCGGCCGCCATCCGGGCCGCGGTCCAGCCCTCCTCGGCGGCCTCCGCGGCCGCCTGGACGACCAGGCTGTCGAGCACCGCGTCGACCGAGCGGCACAGCTCGGCGACCGCCGCGAGCCGCTCGGTCACCTCCGAGCCGCCCGCCGCGTTCCGGGACGGAAACGCCGCCAGCGAATCCACGGCGAGCTGCAGATCGTCGAGCGTTTCCGGTCGGCTTTCCGAAGGGAAATTCCGCATGTTTTTCTCCAGGACTCAATCGGCCTTGACGGCCCGGTAACCAGCGTTCGAATACACCGGATCGGTGTCGGCCCCCCGACGCCTTCGACGCTATCCCAGTCGGCGGGGGTCGGCAGATCGTTTTCGGACCGCGACGGGAAACTGACTTCCATCGGAGTAGTTTGCGGGGCACACAATATGCCCCATCAGCCGAACGCTGTCCGCAATTCGGGTGGCATCGCCGACTCGAGGTCCAAGATCCACTACTCGGCGTCGCTGATCTGCTAATAGCCTCCGCCGCCATCCCGCCGCACCGCCGCCACGCCCGGCCGAGCTGCCGATCCGGCACCCCGAGCCCTTCGCCCCGCGGGGCGGAGCCCGCCGCCGACAGCCCCAGGTGGCGCGCTAGCGCCCGGACACCAGGTCCGCGGCCCGGGCGATCGGCGAGGTTCCGGCCCGCCCGGCCGCCTCGTGCCGGTCGGCGGCGTGGTACGCGGCGTACATCGCGTGCACCCCCAGCCAGCGCAGCGGCTCCGGCTCCCAGCGCCGCACGGTGTGGCCCACCCAGGGCAGCCGGGTCAGCCCGGTGTCGCGCCCCAGCACCAGGTCGCGCAGCGTCCGCCCGGCGACGTTGGTCGTGGTCACCCCGCTGCCGACGTAGCCGCCCGCCCAACCGAGCCCGGTCACCCGGTCCAGCTCCACCGTGGCGCACCAGTCCCGGGGCACGCCCAGCACGCCCGCCCAGGCGTGGTCGATCCGGGCCCCGGCGGCGGCCGGGAAGAAGCGGTTCAGGATCGCCCGCAACTGCCGCACGGTCTCCACCTGCGTGGAGCCGTCCGAGTCCGTCCGCGAGCCGAACCGGTACGGCACCCCGCGGCCGCCGAGCGCGATCCGGTCGTCCGCGGTGCGCTGCGCGTACATGTAGGCGTGCGCGAAGTCGCCCAGCACCTCACGGCCCTGCCAACCCACCTCCGCCCAGAACCCGGCCGGCAGCGGCTCGGTGGCGACCATCGCGGAGTTCATCGGCAGCCAGGTGCGCTTCTCGCCGCGCAGCCCGGCGGTGAACCCCTCGGTGGCACGCAGCACGTACTCGGCGGTGACGGTGCCGTACGGGGTGACGGCCCGCGGCCTGCGGTAGGCGTCGCCGGGCAGGATCGCGCTCACCGGCGTGCCCTCGTACACCTCCACCCCGAGCCCGCGCACGGTCCGGGCCAGGCCGCGCACCAGCTTCGCGGGCTGGATGCGGGCGCCGTACGGGGACCACGAGCCGCCGAGGGTGCCCGCGACCGCGACCCGGTCGTCCGCCTCCTGGGCGCTCAGCAGCTCGACCCGGCCCGCCCCGTACTCCCGCTCGGCCTCGACGAAGGCCCGCAGCCGGGCCAACTGCGGCTGGTTGCGAGCGACTTCGAGCACACCGCCACGGACGACGTCCGCCTCGATCCGCTCGGCGGCGGCGACCTCCACCACCTCGCCGACGGCCTCGTCCATCACCCGTTGCATCGCCGCCGCGCGCTGCCGCCCGTACCGCTTGGCGAAGGCACCGCGCCCCGCGAAGCCGTTGTACAGCCAGCCGCCGTTGCGGCCGGACGCGCCGTAGCCGCAGAACCGCTGTTCCACCAGGGCGATCCGCAGCGAGGGTTCGGCCTTCTTCAGGTAGTAGGCGGTCCACAGGCCGGTGTACCCGCCACCGACGATGCAGACGTCCACGTCCCGGTCCCCGGGGAGCCCGGGCCCGGCCTCCGGCACCCCGTCCGCCGCGTACCAGAACGACACCCCGCCGTTGACCGCCACCGGAACCTCCCGCACCCTCGCCGACCTGCCCGGACGCTACCCGGGCCCGGCCGGCGCGGACCACCCCCCACACTGCCAGGATCCCGGGGCCCGACCAGCCACCCTGTCAGTCCCGCAGCAGCTCCAACGCCCGCGTCCAGCTGTACGCCCCCGCCCCCGGCACGAACTCCGCGACCCGCACGCCCATCCGCCGCAGCTTCGCCAGGCTCTCCCCGTACGCGGGATGCGCCGCCTGCGCGGGACTGACGCACGGCTGGACGGCCACCGGGATCCCCCACCCGTACGACTCGCAGAGGATCCCCAGCGCCAGGGTGTCCGAGATCCCCAGGGCCCACTTGTTGATGGTATTGAACGTCGCCGGGGAGACGACGAGGGCGTCCGGATCCGGCAGCGGCCGGGGCTCCCCCGGCTTCCGCCAGGCCGACCGGATCGGATACCCGGTCTGCGCGGTGACGGCGTCGACGTCGATGAACCCCATCGCCTGCGGAGTCGCCACCACCCCCACCTCCCACCCCTCAGACTGAGCAGCCGAGATCAACTCCCCCACCCCACCGGCGACCCCCGCCGCACACACCACCACGTACAACACCGGCATCCCCTCACCCCTTCACCGCACCACCAGCTCCGCATGCACCACCTTCCCAAACGGCTCCGCCACCGCACCCCAACGCCCCTCCGTCAGGACATGGACGAGTGCCAACCCCCGATGCCCCTCCTCCTCGGTCCCCGCCACCATCAACACCGGCATCACCCGCGACCCGTCCCGCACCGCCACCCGCACCCTCCGCTCGGTCAGTCGGCGGACGGTGACGGTCATCCTCGTCAGACACCCCGTCTTGACCGCATTGGCCACCAACTCACTCACGACCACCTCGGCGGAATCGACCAGCTCCGGAAGCCCCCACTCACACAACTTCTCCCGCACCAACCCCCGAGCCGCAGCAGCCGACTCGGGCCGGTAGGGCAGGAGCGCCGTAGCAGGCTTCGGCGCCCGGTCAGAACGGTCAACCGGCGGCACCTGCAGGCGACGGACGGCCGCGGTGTGCTTCTCCTCGACGGGCTGACTCATCACGGGTCACTCCTCAAAGAGGTCAGGGGCCTCGCTGTTTCGGGGCCCACCTGGCAGCCGCACCGCCCCTCGGGACACCTCGGATCCGGTCGGCTCCCCGTCACTCAACCCACTACCGACCCGCGCAGGAGACTCCGATCCAGTGACTCCAAGTCGAGGTCATCGCACTCTCCGTGGCCGTACGATCGACCCATGCAACCAAGGGGGTGAGAGTGGACGGCCATCCGGACCCGCGCCAGATCGTTGCGGGCCTGCTCGACGATCCGCGCTTCCTGTCAGCGTGCTCGATGCGCGACGTGGGAGCCGTGCTCCGCCTCCTGAACGCCCATGGCATCAGCACCCGTCGCCTCGCCTCAGCCGTGGAGATCACCCAAGGTCGCCTGTACGACTACATGAACGGCAAAACCCGGGTGGAGAAGCTGGCGTTGTTCGAGCAGATCTCCGATGCCCTGCACATCCCCGGCCATCTGCTGGGCCTTGCCGAACGCCCCTGGGAGCCGATGACCTCCGCATTCAGAACCCCGATGCCCTTGTCTTCGCGCCCTGCGGCCGAAGGCGACCTCGCAGCTGTCGAAGCCTTCCGCGCTGCCGATCGACAGACCGGAGGCGGACGCCTCTATGCCGCCGTGGTCCGCCACCTGTCCGCGAACGTGGCACCGCGACTGGTCGACATCGGAAGCAGTTCCCAGGTGTTCGTCACCGCCTCCGCACTTACCGAGATGGCCGGATGGATGGCGCACGACTCCGGCCGCGACGAACTCGCCGCAAGCCACCTCACCCGGGCGCTCACACTGGCCCGAACAGCCGGCGATCTCCCCCTCGCTGCTCACATCGCCGCCAGCACAAGCCATCTGTCGCTCCATGACGGTGACCCGGCCCAGGCCTCGCACTGGGCCACGGTCGGCATCGAACTGTCCCGCCGAGGCCCGCACCTGCCGAGCCTGGCGGCCAGACTGCACGCCGTACTCGCCCGTTCCCTCGCCGCCTCCGGGCAGTTCGGACCGGCCACTCGCTCACTCGATCTCGCCCACTCAGCCCTCACAACGCGGGCAGACGAGACACACCCGTGGTTGAGCCCGTTCGACCACGCCACCCTCGCCGGCGAATCCGCACTGGTCTTCACCGACCTCGGACGCCACACCGATGCACTCCGGTGTGCCGAACAGGCCGTCGTCCTGCGGGAGGAGGGCCGCACGCGTTCTCTGGCGTTCAGTCGGATCACCCTCGCCCGCGCGCACCTCCAGTGCGGCGACCTGGACGCGGCGGTCTCGGTCGGAATCGAGCTCCTGTCGACCAGCCCCACCCTCGGTTCGGTTCGGGTCGTCCACCAACTCGACGACCTCGCCGAACTCCTCGCGAGGCACCGCGACCACCGACCCGTGCAGGAATACCTGGCACGATTCGATGAAGCGAGCAGGACCCGGCTCCTCCTGCTCGCCGACATCATCCCGGAGTCCCGGGGAGGTTCATCGTGAGGCCGACACCCACCGACCCCGAGGCCTGGAATGCCTACCTCGCCGAGGGCAACGCGAAGCAGGCCCGCAAGCGCGTTTCGGCCGACGTGATCCTTCGCGACGAGCACGATCGCGTCCTCGTCGTCAATCCGACCTACAAGGACGGCTGGGACCTGCCCGGCGGCATGGCGGAGGCCGACGAGCCGCCCGACCAGGCCGCCGTCCGCGAGCTGCGCGAGGAACTGGGCCTCACCATCACCATCCATCGCCTCCTGGTCGTGGACTGGGTGGCCCCGCACGGCCCTTGGGACGACCAGCTCGCCTTCATCTTCGACGCGGGTACCCTCCCCCTGGCCCTCGCCGCCAGCGTCCGTCCGCACGATGACGAGCTCTCCGAAGTGCTCTTCCTGCCAGCCGCCGAATCCGCCGCCCGACTCCGCCCGCGCCAGCGCGACCGCCTGCTCGCCGCCCTCCAGGCGCTCACGGACGGCCGGACCCGCTACCTGCGCAATGGAGAAGAGCCATGGCAGGCATGAACCGACCGCACCACGACGAGACCGACGTGAGCCGAAGCCGCGCTGGCGATGAACTCGTTGGAGTGGCAGCGGGAGTACCTCCGAAGCGAAGGGTGACAGCCATGACCGAGGACGGCCGGATCTTCCGTGAGGCGTGGATCGCCGGGGTGCGCAAGCACTTCCCGGGCGAGCCGAAGCCCGGCTACGTCGCTCCTTGGGAGGACACCCCTGCCTGGGAACGGGCCTCCGCCGCAGCGGTGTTCGGGCAGGTCCGCGACTTCGTGGCGGTCAGTGCGGGCACGACCGCCAAGCTGACCCGGGAGCAGAAGGGCCGCTTCGTCGCGACCTGCTGGATCGCCCAGATCCACAAGCACATCGCGGACCCCAAGCCCAGCTACGTCGCCGACTGGGACGAGCTGCCCACGTGGCAGCAGGAGACCGACGCCGACATCTTCGAGGCCATCGAACGGCAAGTCTGAACCTCACCGTCCGTCCGTAAATCGTTTGACCCTGCCACGCCACCGGGCTGCACTGGGGCGTGGCACCGCACTCCGTGGTGCCGGCAGCCCGAGGAGGCAGCGGTAGCCATGGAGATCCGTTCCACGACCGACCAGGACCGCGAGGTCTTCGTCGACACGCTCCATGCCGCGTTCGCCCGCTTCCCGGGGACACCGGCCGAGGACGGCGGTGGTCTGTGGTGGTCGGCGCTGGAGCTCGACCGGGGCCTGCTCGCCCTCGACCCGGACGGCCGACCGATCGGCACCGCCGCTGCCTACTCCTTCGAACTCACCCTGCCCGGCGGGGCCCTCGTCCCCGTACCCGGGATCAGCGCCGTCGGCGTCGTGCCCACGCACCGGCGGCGGGGCGTGCTCACCGCGATGATGCGACATCAGCTCGCCGGGCTACGGGAGCGCGGAGAGTTCCTGTCCGTCCTGCTGGCCTCCGAGTCCTCGATCTACGGCAGGTTCGGCTACGGCCCGGCGACGTACACCCAGCGGCTGACGGTCCCCCGCCACCGGGCGGCCCTCACCGCTCCCCGGGCCGGCGGAACGGACGCGGGCTCGATCGAGGTGCTGAAGCGCGCCGACTGCGGCGAGCTGCTGGAGGAGGTCTACGACCGGTACCGCCGCACGCAGCCCGGCGCGCTGTCCCGGCCGCACCGGTGGTGGGCGCTGGGCGCCGGACAGCCCCCGGTCGCCCGGGCGCCGCGCCATGTCGTCGTGCACCGCGACGCGAACGGCGTGCCGGACGGGTACGCCAGCTACTGGCTGGACGAACCCGACACCCTCACCGTCGACGAGGTGATCGCCGCCGACGACACGGTCCACTCGGCCCTCGCCGCGTGTCTGCTCGGCCACGACCTGGTCTCGGAGGTCGTGTTCAAGCACTCCCCGCCGGAGCATCCGCTGCGCTGGCAGCTCGTGGACTTCAGCGCCGGGCAGCTGAGCAGGAGCACGGACTGGCTCTGGGTGCGGATCCTGGACGTCCCGCGCGCGCTCACCTCGCGCGGCTGGCTCGGCGACGGGGAGCTCGTCCTCGACGTCGACGACCCGTTCCTCGGGGAGCGCGGCCGCCATCTGCTGACCGTCCGGGACGGCAAGGCGGAGTGCGTCCCGACCGACCGCGATCCCGACCTGTCCCTGGACGTGCGCGACCTGGGCGCGATCTACCTCGGCGGCACCTCCCCGACCACGCTCGTGCGCGCCGGCCACATCCGCGCCCACCGCCCCGACGCGGCCGCCCTGGCGGACGCCCTCTTCCGCGCCGAGCGCCCGCCGCACTGCCTGCACTGGTTCTGACCCGTACCCGCCTTCGCGCCCGCGCCCGACTCGCGTCCGTGCCCGCCTCCGTCCCCGTCCGCACACGCGACGCACGCCGCGCCCGCCCCCGTCGTGCCGTAGGGGGCGGGCACGGCCGTGGAGGGCCGGTCCGGCGGCTCAGCCGATGGTGGAGCCGGCGACCGGGGCGGACAGCTCGACGGTCTCGCCCCTCAGGCCGGTCTTCACGAACTGCCAGGTGAGGCCGCTGATGACGCCCTTGTCGAGCGGCGCCAGCTTGGCGAAGGCCGGTTGGCTGAGGTCGATGTGGGTGGAGTCACAGGAGGGGCACTGGTCCTTCACCGGGACGGTGATGGTCTTGCCCTGGTACGTCACCTTGACCGAAATCCCCTTGCAGACCGGGTCGTTGTTCGGGTTCGCGGTGGTCCACCAGGTGTGCGAGACGGCGACCAGCAGCTGCGTGGAGGCGTTGATCTGGGTGCCACAGGCGCCGAAGCCCGCGTCGTTGTAGTAGGTGGCCTTGCCGGTCATGGGCTTGTTGATCGGGATGGCGGCGCTGGCGGTGCCGGCCGTGAAGGCGATGAGAGCGGCTGCGGCGAGCGGGGCGCCCGCGAGGATCCTGAGGTTCTTGCCGATGGCGCGCATGGTTCGTTCCCTCCGGTTGCCGTGCTGATGAATCGCTCGGAACAGGTTGATCATGGGCATGACAGCCAGAAGTCACCACAGCTGTACGGCAGTTCGGCGACTCGGTGCCCACTCCCGAGAGGGGAACGTATGCGCTCTTCCTTGGCGTGGTCCAGACCTCCATGATGTTGGCATGAACACAAGGCAAGGATCTTTACGAATGCGACCGAAAGAGCGAAGATACGTGACCGCACTGCCACGGAGGGTGTTGACCGGGCGTCACCCGCCCGTACGTCCCGGAGGCCCCGTCACATGCGCACCGCCCTCGCCGCCCTGCTCCTCGGCGCCGTCCTGGTCCCGGCCGCGGCCGCACCCGCGACCGCCGCTCCCGCCACCTCCGCCGGCCCGGCCCGCGCGGTGAACCAGGGCTACAGCATCCCGGTCGGCGGGATCACCGACCTCGGCGCCCTGCCCGTCCTCGGCAGCCTCGGCCTGGACTTCGCCCGGCTCCTCGGCCAGTAGCCTCCGGCGGCGGCCCCGCCCGCAAGGGCAGCAGCCCCCGGCGGCGGCCCCGCCCGCGGTCCCCGTTCCACCTCGCACGATCCGCCACCCGGGTTACTCTCGTCCCGCGCGGCGACGACCCCGCGCGACCGACCGAGGGGGAGAACGGGTGATCGGGGACCTGCTGCCGGACGTCGTGGCGACCGAGGTGGCGTACGACGACCCGCCGGAGGCCCGGCTGGAGCCGGCGGAGGAGGCGGTCCTGGCCCGGGTCGTCGACAAGCGGCGCCGCGAGTTCACCACCGTGCGGCACTGCGCCCGGGCCGCCCTCGCCCGGCTCGGCGTCCCCTACCGCCCGCTCGTCCCGGGCCTGCGCGGCGCGCCGAGCTGGCCGGACGGCGTGGTCGGCAGCCTCACCCACTGCGACGGCTTCCGCGCGGCGGCCGTGGCCCGGGCCGGGGCGCTCGCCTCCGTCGGCATCGACGCCGAGCCCGCGCTCCCGTTGCAGGACGGCGAGCTGGACATCGTCGCGCTGCCCGTCGAGCAGAAGCGGCTGGCCGACCTGGCCGCCGCGCACCCGGGCACCCCGTGGGACCGCCTCCTGTTCAGCGCCAAGGAGTCGGTGTACAAGGCGTGGTTCCCGCTGACCGGGCTCTTCCTGGAGTTCAGCGAGGCCGAGCTGGAGCTCTCCCCCGACGGCACCTTCGCCGCCCGCCTGCTGGTCCCGGGCCCGCTGGTCGGCGGGCGCCGGATCGACGGTTTCGACGGCCGCTGGGCCGTCCGGGACGGCCTGCTCGCCACCGCCATCGCCGCCGCGCCGTGACCGACGGTCGAGCCACCGACCACCGAGCCGCCGACCACTGAACCACGGCCCACCGAGCCACCGCCCCCAACGGCGCCCCCGCCCGCCCCCGACGCCCCGGCCCCCGACGCTCCGACCGGCCCCGGAACCGTGACCTTCCGTCGCCGCCCCGTTCACCACCCGGGCATATCCTCGACCCCGTGACGGTGACTTACGTGATCGACGGCAGCAGGATCGGCACCCTGGAGGACTTCTGGGACGTCGTCGGGCAGGAGATCGGCGCCGACGGCTACTTCGGCCGCAACCTCGACGCCTTCGCCGACTGCCTGCGCGGCGGCTACGGCACGCCCGACGACGGGGACTGGGTGATCGAGTGGCGCCGGCACGAGGTGTCCCGCCGCAACCTCGGCCACCCGGAGACGGCCCGCCAGCTGGAGCTCCGGCTGCGCAGCTGCCACCCCGCCAACCGGGAGCACGTGGCCGCCGAGCTGGCCGCCGCCCGGGCGGGCCGGGGGCCGACGGTCTTCGACTGGCTGGTGCGGATCATCGAGGAGGAGCACCCGGGCGGCCTCCGCCTCGCCTGACCCGCCGGCGGCCCACAGCACCAGGCCCACAACCCCCGGACCGCAACCCCCGAACCGCAACCGCCGGACCGCAACCCCCGGCCCGCCACGCCCGCCCCGCAAGACCGCGCCCCTCGAAGCCGCCCGACGCACGCCGCTACAGCACGTCCGAGAGCCGGACGAACCGCCGCCCCGCCGCCAGCATCCCCGGCACCGCCGCCGCCACCCCGGGGGCGGTGCCGCCGCCGGGGTGGTTCATGTGGCCGATCACGATCGCGCCGGGCGGGGCCGACCCGACCTCCCGGCGCACTTGGGCGGCGCTGAGCGTCGCACCGCCGTCCCCGTTCACGGTGAAGCCGGCCACGCGTTCGCCCAGGTCGGCGACCACCCGGGTGGCGATGTCGTCGTAGTGGGCGGTGCCGGAGCGGAAGAAGCGCGGCGGGTGCCCGAGCAGACCGGCCAGTTTCTGCGCGTTGCCCGCCACCTCGTCGTACACCTCGCCGACGTCTCCGGTGCCGACGATCCCGTAGGCGGAGCGGCCGGTGACCGAGAGGGGGCGGTGGACGGTGCCGTGGTTGCCGATCTCGAACAGCGGGTCGGCGGCGAGCTGCTCGAACTCGTCGGGGTTGGCGTCGATCCAGCGGGCGTTCAGGAAGAGCGTGGCCGGGACGGCGTGCGCGCGCAGGAAGTCGATCAGCGCGGCGTCGTAGCCGTTGCCGCCGGGGCCGCCGCAGGCGTCGAAGGTGAGCGCCGTCGCGCTCTCGCCCTCGGGCAGCTCGGTGATCACCCCGGCGACCTCCAGCCCCCAGTCGGTCGGGGCCGCGGCGCCGTACCGCTCGACCACCTCCGCCCGGGTCGGCTCCTTCGCCGGAACGGGGATCGGTACGGGGGTGGCGGCGAGGCTCGGGCCGGGGGTCGGCGCGGCGCCGGCCTCCGCGGATATACCGCCCGCCGCCGTGGCGTCCGCCGTCGCCGGACCGGAGAGCGCCGCCGGACCGGAGAGCGTCGCCGGACCGGGGACCGACCCCGAGGCCGCCCCGGCGAGCGAGGTCGATGCCGCCGTGGCCCGGCACCCCGTCAGCACGCCTCCGGCCATTACCACGAGCAGCGTCCGCCGACTCACCGCCACGCCAGCCTCCCGGTCCATTCCATCCTGATATCAACCGATTACATGACTATGAACCGACCATTCGTCACTCCCCGCAACTCGCCCCGGCCGCCTCCCGCACCCCTCCCGCCGGCCCCTCCCGCCCCTCCCGTCTCGGCGACGCGACCGACTTCACCGACCCGCCCCACCGCGGTGGGCCCCGTCTCACCCCGGGTTCACCGGCCCGGGTAGGCCGCCGGGCGGACCCGCCCGCCCCAGCCCGGAGACCTCGATGCCGACCGAACCCAGCACCCCGCTCCCCGCCCGCCGCGACCTCCTCCGCACCGGCCTGGCGACCGGCGCCGCGACCGCCCTCGGCCTCGCCGCGGACGCCGGTAACGCCTCGGCCGACCCCACCGCAGCCCCCACCGCGGCCCCGGCCTCAGCCGCCGGCGCGACACCCGACCGCACCTTCACCCTCACCGGCCATCTCCCCACCGGCGCCCCCGACTTCGTCTACCTCCCGGTCGAAGTCCCGGAGGGCGTCCGCGAGATCGCCGTCTCCTACGGCTACGACAAGCCCCCGGTCCCGGCCGGCACGCCCGGCAACTCCTGCGACATCGGCATCTTCGACGAGCGCGGCACCGACCTCGGCGGCCCCGGCTTCCGCGGCTGGTCCGGCGGCTTCCGCACCGAGTTCAGCCTCTCCCGCTCCGCCGCGACCCCGGGCTACCTGCCCGGCCCGGTCAACCCCGGCACCTGGCACATCGTGCTGGGCCCGTACCAGGTCGCCCCGCAGGGCCTGGACTACCACGTCCAGGTCACGCTCCGGTTCGGCGCACCGGGGCCGCAGTTCACCCCGCACTACCCGGCCGAGCGGGCCCGCGGCCGCGGCCGGGCCTGGTACCGGGGCGACTGCCACCTGCACACCGTCCACTCCGACGGGCGGCGGCTCCCCGAGGAGGTCGCGGCCGGGGCGCGCGCGGCCGGGCTGGACTTCATCGTCTCCACCGACCACAACACCAGCTCCTCGCACGCCGTCTGGGGCCCGCTGGCCGGCCCCGACCTGCTGATCGTCCCGGGCGAGGAGATCACCACCCGCAACGGCCACTGGCTGGCCCTCGGCCTGGAGGGCGGCCAGTTCGTCGACTGGCGTTACCGCTCGCGCGACGAGGAGTTCCCGCGCTTCGTCCGGCAGGTCCACCGCTCCGGCGGCTTGGTGGTGCCCGCGCACCCGTACTGCCCGTACGTGGCCTGCCAGTGGAAGTTCGGCTACGAGCAGGCCGACGCCGTCGAGGTGTGGAACGGCCCCTGGACGTACGACGACGAGTCCGCGGTGGACACCTGGGACGGCCGGCTCGCCGTCGCCCTGCGCGAGGGCCGTTCCTGGCTGCCGGCGCTGGGCAACAGCGACGCGCACAGCGAGCCCCAGGTGATCGGTTCCCCGCACACCGTGGTGCTGGCCGAGGACCTCACCCGGGACGCGGTCCTCGACGGGCTGCGCGACGGTCGCAGCTGGCTCGCCGAGTCGAAGGTCGTCCAGCTGGACTTCACCGTCACCGGGCACGGCCGCCGGGCCGGCATCGGTGAGGAGCTGACCGTCCCGGCCGACGCCCCGCTGGACGTCCGGCTCGCCGTCTCCGGCGTGCCCGGCGGCACCGTCCGGCTGATCACCGACGAGGGGCAGATGCACCAGGAGTCGTTGTCCGCCGAGGGCTCCGGCACCGTGGTGTGGCGCACCACGGCCTCGCTCGCCGCGTACGTCCGCGCCGAGGTGCGCCACCCGAAGGCGGACGGCACCCCGGGCAAGGGCAACGCGATGGGCCCGGACCTGCCCTGGGGGCCGATGGCCGTGCTGACCAACCCGATCGTCCTGCGCGCCGAGGAGCGCTGAGAGGAGCACTGCCCCGGGCGCACGGCCCGGCGCACCACACGGCCCGACGCACCACACGGCCCGACGCACCACACGCCGCGGCGCACCGGCCCGGCGCACCGGCCGGGCGCACCGGACGCACACGGCCGGGCCACCGCCCGGTTACCGACCGGTCACCGACCGGCCGCGCCGACCCGCCCGCACACCGGGTGGGGGACGACTCGGGGCACCCGTTTGGACTAGGTTGATTCCCGAAACCCATCAGTCGTAGGGACGAGGCGGTCTGCTGTCCGGATACGGGCCGACCAGCCCCTTCGCACTCCGACCGCCTCGCCCCGGCTACCCGACCGTCCCCGGCCCGCGAAGGGATCCGCAGCTGTGAACCGTACGACCGTAGGTGGGCCGGAGCTCGGGGGCGGCCGGGGCGCCGGGGGCGTCCTGGTCCTCGTCGACCCGTCCGGGGCCGGGAACAGCCCGGTCGCGGAGCTGCTCACCCGGGAGCTGAACCCGAGCGTCCACCTGCGGACGGACGACTTCCTGCGGGTCATCCGCAGCGGCCGCCTCCCGGCGCACCTGCCCGGAGCCGAGCACCAGAACGCCACCGCGCTGGCCGCCGCGGCCCAGGCGGCCTTCGCCTACGCCACCCGCGGCTACCAGGTCGTCGTGGAGAGCCCGACCGCCCTCACCGCGCTGGAGACCTTCCGCCGCGAGAGCCGCACCACCGGCGCCGCGCTGCACTACGTCGTCCTGCACCGCGGTCCGGCCCCGGCGGTCGACCCCGCGCACACCCTGGACACGGCCGACCTCACCCACGAGACCGCCGCCGAGTCCGTCCTCACCGCCCTCACCCGCCGCACCCACCTCCTCGGCTGGTAACCGTCCGACCCGCCGGGCCCGGACAGGGTCTACGCCCCGACTAGACCCCGGCTACGCCCCGACCACCCCGTCGATCGCCTCCCGCAGGAAGTCCGCGTGCCCGTTGTGCCGGGCGTACTCGTGGATCAGGTGCAGCATCACCAGCCGCAGCGACACCTCGGCCTCCCACCGGGCCTGGTAGCCGGTGACGTCGAGGGTCTCGGCGGCCAGTTCGATCCGGCGGGAGTGCTCGACCTCGGCCTGCCACGCGGCGAAGGCCTCGGCACGGGTGGCACCGCCGGCGTCGTACGCGGCCTGGTAGTCACCGTCCTCGGACCAGACCAGCGGGACGTCCTCGGCGTTGATCACCCGCCGGAACCAGGTGCGTTCCACCTCGGCCATGTGCCGGACGAGTCCGAGCAGGCTCAGGGTGGACGGCGGGCTGGAGCGCTGCCGCAGCTGCTCGTCGCTCAGGCCCTCGCACTTCATGGCGAGGGTCGCCCGGTGGAAGTCGAGGAAGGCGCGCAGCATCTCGCGTTCGCCCCCGGTCAGCGGCGGTACGGGGCGTTCGTCGGGCACGTTCACGGGGTCGCTCTCCTCCGGGTTCGCGGTCGGGGTCTCGGAGAACCCTCGCGGACTGTAGCGAACCGCCCGCCCCACCCGGCGGGATTTTTCACGCGCCTGTCACATCCGCCCGCCCCGCGGTGTCTTCATGCCCGACCGAGACACACCCAGGAAGGACACACCATGGCGCTCCGCCTGCCGAAGGCCGTACTGCCCGCTGACATGAGCGAGACCATGATCAAGGCGTTCGGCGCCGTCTTCGAACCCGCCGAGGTGCTCTGGCACAACGCCGGGGTCGCCACAGCCAACCAGGAGTTCGCGGGGAGGGTGGCCGGGTGGGAGGCGCTCGACGAGAGCCTCAAGTCCTTCGCCCACATGGCCGTGGCCTCGCTGATCGGCTGCAGCTGGTGCCTGGACATCAACTACTTCCAGGCCCGGAACCAGGGGTTGGACCTCGCCAAGGCCAGTCAGGTGCCGGTCTGGCGGGGCTCCGAGCTCTTCACGCCGCTGGAGCGGGACGTGATGGCGTACGCCGAGGCGATGTCCGTCACGCCGCCGACCGTCACCGACGAGCAGTACGGCGATCTGCTCGACGCCCTCGGCCCGGCGGCGATGGTCGAACTCACCGCCTACGTCGCCTTCGTCAACATGGCCGCCCGGGCCAACATCGCCAACGGCGTCTCCTCGCAGGGCTTCTCCGACTCCTGCGAGATCCCGCTCGCGGGCCGCCCCGCCACCGGGGCGCCGCGGGCATGACGGCCGTACCGGCCGCCGAACCGCCCCCCGAACCGACCGTCGAAGCGACGGCCGAACCGACCATCGCGCCACCCACCGCACCTGCCAGCGCCGCGGCCGCCCTCACCCGGTAGCCGCCCCCGGTCGCGCGGCGGTGGTCCGAGCCCCCTCGGAGCACCGCCGCGCCCTTTTCCCACCGAGCCCACGCGTCCATCACGTACCGTGTTCCGACGACCACCGGTTTGGGTACGTACCTCGGCGCGCCCGACCGCCGGGCGCCCACCGAGCAGGAGACCGAGCGGCCCATGGACCACAACCACATCCCCCCGACGGTGCGCCAGACCTACGGCGCCGGCGACCTGTCCAAGGCGGCCAGCTTCGCGGGCGGATTCATCAACTTCGGGGACTGGCACGGCATCGACCTCACCGCCCCGACCCCCGAGGACCGGGTCCACAGCCAGGAACAGCTCTACCGGCGCGTCCTACGCACCTTCCCCGAACCACGCGAACGGCTACGCCTCGCCGAGGTCGGCAGCGGCCGCGGCCTCGGCGCCGCGCTCGCGCTGCGCGAGTTCCGCTTCGCCGCCGTCACCGGCGTGGACATCCACCCCGACCAGGTCGAACGCGCCCGCGCCGTCAACGCCAAGGCCTTGGCCACCTACCCCGACCGGCTCGCCTACACCATCGGCGCCGCCGACCGACTGCCCTTCGCCGACGGCTCGCTCGACGGCCTCTACTCCGTCGAGGCCGCCCAGCACTTCCGCGAACTCACCGGCTTCGCGCACGAGGCCGCCCGGGTCCTGCGCCCCGGCGGCCACTTCGCCGTCACCACCTTCTTCGCCGCCCCCGGCGCCGAGGTCGCCGAACGCCTGCGGATCCTCCTCGCCAGCTTCGCCGACGGCCTGGACGTCCCGCACACCCTGGCCGGCTTCACCGCCGACCTCGCCGACGCCGGTCTCACCGGCCTCCACACCGAGTCCATCGGCGCCGACGTCTGGCCAGGCCTCGACCGCTACCTCACCGACACCGTTCCGACCTCCCACTGGACGCGCAACTTCCTCGCCGCCTGGCACGACGGCCTCCTCGACTACCACCTCATCACCGCCACCCGCTCCTGATCCGCCCCGCGCACCGACCGGGAGCACGAAGGCATCGGCCACGACCGACCGCACGCGCCGCGGCCCGTCCCCCTGCGAGGACGGGCCGCGGCGCGCTCGGGACCGCTCGGGACCGCTCCCGACCGCCCGGGATCAGACGGCGGCGAGTGAGACCTCGGTCGACTTGATCAGGGCCACGACGGCGCTCCCCTCCGCCAGGTCGAGGTCGGCACAGGCGTCGGCGGTGATGGCGGCGGTCAGCTCGCCGCCGTCCACGGCGACCTTCACACCGGCCATCGCGGCACCGCTCGTGACGGCGGAGACGGTGCCGGGGAGCTGGTTACGGATGCTCAGGCCCTCGACGGGGCCGGTGGCCAGGGCGACCTCGGTGGACTTCACCAGGGCCCGCACCCGGCTGCCCTCGTGCAGACCGAGGTCCTCGACCGCGTCCCGGGTGACCGCCGCGGTGAGGTCGCGCCCGCCGTCCAGCCGGAGCTTGACGGTGGCCATGACCTCACCCTCAGCCACCGACGTGACCGTGCCGGGCAGTTGGTTGCGGATGCTCAGACTCATGACGGGTACCTCGATCTCGGGTCGTCGTGCTGTTCAAGGGATCCGGTCGCGCGGCTCCACCGTAGTCAGGCGAAACGCCAGGTCACAGCCGTCGGCGTGGCGCCCGGCAGCTGCCAGGGCGGAGCCCCGAACGCCCTCGCACCTGCGCGCGGGCCCGAGGGCGGCCAAGACCTCGGCGCCCCGCAGACGTCCCGTCACGATCCCCCAGGAGCCCCGCGCCGTCACTCCGCGTCACTCCTCGATCCTCCGTACCCCGCCCCGGTCACGGCGCCGCACGCGAACCCCCGGGCGGCGAGCGGCTCAGCCGACGGTCTCGCTCGCCCGCTCCACCGGCTCGGCGGCGGTCGCCGTGACGCCCGTGGCGCCCGTGACGCCCCCGACGGGCCGGACCGTCTCCAGCCGCCGCAGGCTGGCCCGGCGCTGCAGCGCACCGAGGCCGGCGGTCGCCGCGCCGAGGGCCAGCCAGCCCACCGGACCGGCCGCCATCACCACGCCGGTGAGCAGCAGCGGGCCCACCGACTTCTGCACCGACTGGGACGTCCCGGCCACGCCCAGGTAGGACGCCCGGGCGCCCGGCGGCGCCAGGCTGACCGCCAGCTCCCAGGAGCTCACCGACCGCAGCAGCTCCGCCAGGGTGACCAGCACCGCCGCGGCCAGCAGCGCGATCGAGGCGGTCCACGGGCCGCGGCCGGTGGCCAGCGCGATCAGCAGGCAGCCGGCGAGCAGCATCACCCCGTACCAGCCCGCCGCCCGGGCCGCGCCGCGCGGGCCCTCGGCCAGGGCCGAGACGCGCAGTTGCAGCAGCACCACGAGCACCGTGTTGAGGACCAGGAAGACCGGGACGACGGCGTGCGGCGCACCGGTGTGGTGGACGAGCCAGAGCGGCAGGCCGACGCCGAGGATCGAGTCGTCCAGGGTCAGCGGCATGTCCCGCAGGACGAAGAGCAGGTAGCCGCGGTCGCGCCAGGGGCTCGGGGCGGTGGACGGGCCCGCCGACTCCCCGGGGGCCGCCGCCTCGACCAGTCCGCGTCCGGCCGGTTCCCGGGTGCGCCAGACCAGGACGGCGGCCAGGACGAAGGAGAGGCCGTTGGCCATGATCAGGGCGCGGTAGGCGGCCGTGGTCCCCACCGCCAGGCCGATCGCCGCGACGCCCGCGCCGAGCGCGCACCCGGCGTTGGCCACGCTGCGGAACAGCGCCTGGTAGGTGCCGCGCCGCTCGCCCGCGACCCTGGTGGCGAACAGCATCTCCAGGGTCTTGGCGGCCCGCTCGGCCAGACAGGTCAGCGCGACCGCCGGAAGCAGCGCGGCGAAGTCGTCGACCACCAGCAGCAGGCCCATCGTCCCGAGCCGCAGCAGGTGGCAGCCGATCAGCAGCCACCGCACCGGCACCCGCTCGGCGGCCCGCCCGGCCAGCGGCGATCCGGCGATCCCGGCCACCGCGCCGACGCCCAGCAGCAGGCCGAGCTGCCGGGCGTCCATGCCGCAGACGTAGGTGAAGTACAGCACCGAGGCCGCCGCCCACACCCCGCTGCCGGTCCGGTCGACGCACTGCGCGATCAGCATGATCCGCGCGTCCCGCCCGCCCGGCGGCTTCCGCAGCTGCGCCATCAGTCCGTTCTCCCGCATGGCAGGCCCCCGTCGCACCCTCGACATGAATCTCGACGTCAAGATACTTCATATCGAGAGAGTCTCGGAACCCCCTCCCGGAACCCCTCTCGGAACCCCCTCCCGGGCACCCGTCGCCCCCTCGCCCCCGCCGACCCCTCGACGCCCGGCGAGCGGTGCGCCACACTCTCCCCAGCAGCACCCGCGCTCCCCACGCACCGGCACAATGCCATGACCACCGCACGACGGAGAGCACACGGTGAGCACTCGTCAACTGCTGGAGATCGCCTTCTCGTCCGGACGGGCCGGGTCCGGACCCGCCACCTGGGGCCAACGCGCCATCTGGGACGCGGTACGCCGGCTGCCGCCGGCCGACGCGCCGCGCTACAACATCACCACCGCCGCACCGCTGGATCCCGGGCTGCCGCTGCCCGCCGTCCTGGCGGCCCTGGAGCGGCTGCTGCACCTGCACGACTCGCTGCACACCCGGCTGCTCCCGGACGAGGACGGCGGGCTCCGCCAAGTCCTGGACCCCGAGGGAGTGTTGACCGTCGAAGTGGTGACCCCCGCCCCGGCGGACGACCCGGCCGGGCTCGGCGCCCGGCTGCACGAGGAGCTGGCGGCCCGCCCCTTCGACACCGCCACGCAATGGCCGATCCGGGTCGGCGTGGTCACGGTGGACGGCCTGGTCCGGCACATCAGCCTGGCGCTCTCCCACACCGCGGTCGACGGCTCCGGAATGAGCAGGCTGGTCGCGGACCTCACCGCACTCAGCCTCGGCACCTCCCCGCGGGAGCTGGCCGAGCTGCGCGCGCCCGCCCGACAGCCCTTGGAGGAAGCCGAGTTCCAGGCCTCCGAGCGCGGCACCCGCCGGGACGCGAGCGCCCGCCGGCAGGTCCTCCGCAAGCTGCGCGTGGGCCCGGCCCGTCTCTTCCCGTCGTACGGCGCGCCCGGCGGCCCCTCCGACGGCTCGCCCCTCCATGGGCCGGCCTCCCCGAGGCCGGCCCCCGGAAGCCCGCCTCCCTTCCCGAACGCGGTGCTCCGCTCCCCCGCCCTCCCCCGGGCGGTCGAGCAGGTGGCCGCCGCCCACCGGGTGAGCACCTCCTCCGTGCTGCTCGCCGCGGCCGCCGCGATGACCGCGCGGCTCGCCGGGAGGTCCGAGGCCGTGCTGAACGTCGTGGTCAACAACCGCTTCCTGCCCGAGCTGGCCAACGCGGTGAGCGTGGTCGCGGGCGACGGAGTGTTCCACCTCCCGGACGCCACCGGCGAGTTCGGCGAGGTGGTGCGCCGCACCCACGCCGCCGCCATCGGCACCTACCGGCACGCCTACTTCGACAAGCTCGCCCTGACCGCGGAGGTCGAGCGACTGACCGCCGAGGGCGTCCGGCTCGCGGACCGGTCCTGCGTGTTCAACGACACCCGCGAGCTGATGCCGGCCGCCTCCACCCCCGGCGACGACCGCACCACCCTCAGCTGGCCGGTGGAGTTCGAGCCGCGCCCCGGCCTGACCTACGCCTTGGACGCCCTGCAGTCCCCCGAGGCGCTCAGCCTCGCCATGACGGCGGACCCGACCGTGCTCCCGCGCCCCGCGATGGAGCGATTCCTGTACGGCATGGAAGAGTTGATCCTCACCGAAGCCCTCGCGGCGACCGCGGCCGGCCCGCGGACGCCGATCGCCGGAGCGGCCGCCGAGGATTGAACCTGACACTGATGTCAGGTTCTACCGTACCGGCATGACCACCACCACGGAATCCCTGCTCAGCCCGTACCGCCTCGGCTCGCTCGACCTCCCCAACCGCCTCGTCATGGCCCCGATGACGCGGTACCGGGCGGCCGAGGACGGTACGCCGCTGCCCGTCGTCGCCGAGTACTACGCCCAGCGCGCGAGCGCCGGTCTGATCGTCACCGAGGGCATCTGGCCCCACCGCCGCGGCCAGTCCGAGTGGTTCCTGCCGGGCCTGGAGACGCCCGCGCACGTCGCCGGCTGGCGCGCCGTCACCGAGGCCGTACACGCGGCCGGCGGTCGGATCGTCGCCCAGCTGATGCACGGCGGCCGCCAGGGCCACCCGCTCAACCGGCTGCTCGGCGACCGGCCGGCGGGCCCGTCCGCCGTTCCCGCACCGGGCCCGGTGCACGTCAAGGACGGCGGCAAGGCCGAGGCCGTCACCCCGCGCGAGATGACCCGCGAGGAGATCCGCCAGGCGGTCACCGACCACGTCGACGCCGCCCGCAACGCGCTCGCCGCCGGTTTCGACGCCGTCGAACTGCACGGCGCCAACTCCTACCTGATCCACCAGTTCCTGGCCGACAACACCAACCTGCGCACCGACGAGTACGGCCCCCGCACCCTCGCCGACCGGCTGCGCTTCCCGATCGAGCTGGTCACCGCCGTCGCCGAGGCGATCGGGCCCGAGCGCCTGGGCCTGCGGCTGTCCCCCGGCAACCCGCAGTTCGGCATGGCCGAGGCCGACCCGGCGCCGGTCTACCGGGCCCTGCTCGCCGAGCTGGACGGCCTCGGGCTGGCCTACCTCCACCTCACCGACAACGACGTCTACCCGGCCCTGGCCGACCTGCGCCCCCGCTGGTCCGGCCCGCTGATCGCCAACGTCGGTGAGAACCGCGCCGCCACCGACCGCGAGCGCGGCGAGGCGGTGCTGGCCGCCGGACTGGCCGACCTGGTCTCCTACGGCCGCGCCTTCATCGCCAACCCCGACCTGCCGGAACGGTTCGCCGCCGACGCCCCGCTCACCCCCGTGGACCCGACCCACCTCTACGGCCAGACGGCGACCGGCCTCACCGACTACCCGAGGCTCACCGCCCGACCGTGACCTCCGGTCCCGCCCTCCGGGCTGCTCCCGGTCGCGCCTGCGCCCTTCGCCGTCCGCCGCCGCACCGGACTCCCGGCGGCGGACGGCCCCGGAGCCGCCCTGAACCCGTCAGGACCGGTCGGGCCCCCGGCAACGGGAGCCCGACCTCAACGCCTCGACCTCAGCGCCCCGACCGATCCGCCCGGGGGTCAGTGCGGGTCAGTGCCGGGCGTCGTGCAGGGAGGTGCTCTCCTGGATCTTCTTCCACGACTTCGGCTCGACCGGCAGCTGCTGCTCACCCTGCCCCGCCCCCGGCGCCAACGAAGCGCCGGACGCCGCACCGGCCGCCGCCGCACCCGCCGGCAGCGGCCCGACGGCCGGCTTGGCGGGGGTGAACAGCCAGGTCCGGAACAGCTCGCCGAGCTTCTTGCCGGAGACCTTCTCCGCGTACGCCTGGAACTCCGGGATGGTGGCGTTGCCGTAGCGGCGCTCGGTGGGCCAGCCCTTGAGGATCCGGAAGAACGCGTCGTCCCCGACGGTGTTGCGCAGTGCCTGGATGGCCACCGCGCCCCGGTCGTACACCGCGCCGGCGAACTGGTCGTCCGGACCCGGGTCGCCGGGCTTGACGCTCCAGAACGGGTCCTCGGCCGGGTGCGAGGCGTAGATGTAGTCGGCCAGTTCCTGTGCGGTGCCCTCGTTCTCGTGCTCGGACCAGAGCAGCTGGGCGTACCGGGCGAAGCCCTCGTTCAGCCAGATGTCGCTCCAGCGCGACAGCGAGACGCTGTCCCCGTACCACTGGTGGGCGAGCTCGTGCACGACCACCGAGGTGTTGGCGCCCTTGGCGAACTGGCGGGGGCTGTAGAAGACCCGGGTCTGGGTCTCCAGCGCGAAGCCGGTCTTCACGTTGGGGACGTAGCCGCCGACCGAGCTGAACGGGTAGTCGCCGAAGTAGCCGCTCAGCCAGTCGACCAGCTCGCCGGTGCGCTCCACGCTCGCCCTGGCCGCGTCCGCGTTGTCGCCGAGGTCCTTGCTGTACGCGTTGTAGACCGGCAGCCCGCTCGGCGTGGTGTCCGTGGTGACGTCGAACTTGCCGACGGCGAGCGTGGCCAGATATGTCGCCTGGGGCTTGTTCTCGCGCCAGCTGTAGCGGGTCCAGCCGGCCTGGGAGGAGGTGCCGGTGAGGATGCCGTTGCTGATCACCTGGTTGCCGTCCGGCACCAGCACCGAGACGTCGAAGGTGGCCTTGTCGCTCGGGTGGTCGTTGCTCGGGAACCACCACCACGCCGACTCGGGCTCGCCGGCCGCCACCGCGCCGTCCGGCGTGCGCAGCCAGGCGGTGAAGCCGTACTTCTTCACGGTGGACGGCACGCCCTTGTAGCGGACCACCACGGTCGCCCGGCTGCCCTTGGCGAGCGGACGGGCGGGGGTGACCTCCAGTTCCTGCTCCCCGCTGGTGGTGAACCTGGCCGCCCGCCCGTTGACCAGGACCTCGGAGACGTTCAGCGCGAAGTCGAGGTTGAACCGGGAGAGGTCCTGGGTGGCGGTGGCCAGGATGGTGGTGGTGCCCTCCAGTTCGTCGGTGGCGGGCTGGTACTTCAGCCGGATGTCGTAGTGCGAGACGTCGTAGCCGCCGTTGCCGTACGTCGGGTAGTAGGAGTCGCCCGCACCGGCGGCGCCGGCTTGGACGTCGGATGCCGAGGCGGGGACGGCCAGGAACAGGCTCAGGGCACTGGCAGCGGAGACGATCAGCCTCTTGCGCACGTGGTCCTCCAGGGATCACCGGAACGATGGGTCGGATCGATCCTTGTCCCCGCGACCCCCACCCCACTCCCTGATTGTGAGATGTTCATGAAAAGAAACGCGCCGAAATGACACCGTCGCAGCAACGCCGCGACGGTGTCACGTCACCCCCGACCGCCCCTCAGGCCCCGAGCGTCACCGGCGCCCGCACCAGCGAGCCGTACTCCGTCCAGGAGCCGTCGTAGTTCTTCACGTGCGGGTACCCGAGCAGCTCGGTGAGCGCGAACCAGGTGTGCGCCGAGCGCTCGCCGATCCGGCAGTAGGCGATCACCTCGCGCTCGGCCTCCACGCCCTTGCCCGCGTACAGCGCCCGCAGCTCCTCCGCCGACCGGAACGACCCGTCGTCGTTGGCCGCCTGCGACCAGGGGATGTTGACCGCCCCGGGGATGTGGCCGGGCACCTGCGCCTGCTCCTGCGGCAGGTGCGGCGGAGCGATCAGCTCGCCCCGGAACTCGGCCGGCGAGCGGACGTCCACCAGCACCGCGTCCGCCCCGGGCTTGGCGAACACCTCGGCCTTGGCCAGCACCTCGTCCCGCAGCGCCCGCAGCTCAGGCCGCTCGGGCCCGGTCAGCCGGTAGCCGGTGTGCTGGTAGTCCATCACCTCCGAGGTGAGCTCCCGGCCCTCCAGCTCCCACTTCTTGCGTCCGCCGTCGAGCAGCCGCACCGGCCCGAAGCCGCGCAGTCGCAGCAGCCAGTACGCGTACGTGGCGAACCAGTTGTTGTTGCCGCCGTACAGCACGACGGTGGTGTCGTCCTCGACCCCGGCCGCCCGCAGCAGGTGCTGGACGCCGTCGCGGTCGGCGTAGTCGCGGCCGACCCGTGTGTGCAGGTCGGTGGTCCAGTTCCAGCCGACCGCGCCGGGGATGTGGTCCCGGTCGTACGCGGCGGTGTCCTCGTCCACCTCGACGACCCGGATCGTCCCGTCGTCCAGGTGGTGGGCCAGCCACTCGGTGTCGACCAGCGCCTCGGGGTGTGCGTAGCCGTTGCCGGTCATCCCGCCCTCCTTCACTACGCCAGGGCTGTACGGACCGGGCCCCCGGGCGCGCACGCGCCGGCGCACCGCGAACGGGCCGACCCCTTCGAACGTACGTCTCCGGCAGCCCCCGGGCCACCCCGCCCGCAAACCGCCCGCCTCAGGCCCCGGACGACCCCAGCCGGGCCACGTAGTACAGGTTCAGGATGTCGCCCTCGACCCGCTTGGCCTCCACCGACCGGAACCCGGCCTCGGCCAGCATCCGCCGGGCGGTCTGCTCGCCCCAGACCGTCCCGAGCCCCTCGCCGCCCTCGCCGAGCGAGACCGTCATGCAGTAGAAGGTCGAGAAGGTGTAGAGCGCGGGGGCGAGCGGGTGCCCGATGTTCTCCTCCAGCCTGCTGCTGGCGGCGATGTCGCCCATCAGGAAGACGCCGTCGGGCCGCAGCGCGCCCGCGATGGCGGCCAGCGTCCGGGTCGGCCGGGCCAGGTCGTGGATCACGTCGAACGCGGTGACCAGGTCGTACTTCCCGCTCAGTTCGGCGGAGTCGGCGACCTCGAACCAGGCGTTGTGCAGGCCCAGTCCGGCCGCGGACTCCCGGGCCGCGGCGATCCCCTCGGCGGAGATGTCGATCCCGGTGAAGCGGCTCTCCGGGAACGCCTTGGCCAGCACGGTCACGGCGTGGCCCTGCCCGCAGCCCACGTCCAGGGCGTCGATCCCGGCCCGCAGCCGCTCGGTCAGCCCGTCCACGAGCGGCACGATCGCGTCCACCAGCGCCAGGTCGTACACCCGGGCGGTCTCCTCGGACTGCAGCCGCTGGAAGCGCGGGAAGGCCGAGTACGGCAGCCCGCCGCCGGCGCGGAAGCAGCCCAGCAGGTCCTGCTCGACCTCGCCGATCATCGACAGGAACTGCATCATCGCGCCCAGGTTGTCCGGCCCGGCGGCCCGGGTCAGGGACGCCGCGTGCTCCGGTGGCAGCGCGTAGCTGCGCCGCTCCGGGTCGTACTCGACGATCCCGCCGACGACCATGCCTCCCAGCCACTCGCGGACGTAGCGCTCGTTCAGCCCGGCCGCCCGCGCGATCTCCTCGCTGCCGGAGGGCGGCAGCCCGGCCATCAGGTCGAAGAGCCCGGTCTGGTGGCCGAGGCTGATCAGGAAGCCCAGGCAGGCGTCGTTGAGCACCTGCACCATCCGACCGGCGAAGGCCTGCTGCTTCTCCGCGTCCAGTTCCCGTACGGACATCGTTCCTCCTCCGTCGGCGGGACCAGCGAAACCCTCCCCTGGTCACGCTACGCCGGGGCCCCGTACCGCCACACCCGGCGGTACGGGGCCCCGGAGGCGGCTCAGGAGAAGATCACGGAGCGCAGCTTCAGCCGGTTGCCGAGGATCTTGCCCGGGTTCATCACGTAGTAGACGTCCCCGCCGCAGTCGAAGTCCAGGAACACCGTGGCGGTGGAGGCGGTGAGGTTCTCCGGCGCGAAGGCAGGGTCGTTCTCCGTGGCACCGAAGAGGTTGATGCACTTGCGGCTCTCCGGGTCGGCGATCCCGGCCGGGACACCCGGGCCGACCTTGTAGAGGAAGTCCCCGACGGCGGCGTTGGCCGAGGTGGGGACGGCGAGGACGAGGGCGGCGGCGCTGACGGCGGCGAGAACGGCGTTGCGGAGTCGCATGGATGAGGGCCTTTCAGGTGGTACGCGTCGGTACCTGCTCAATTGGTGCGAGATCACCCTAGAGGCACAAAATCCGCAGAAACGCTTCTCCAAACACACCCTTTCGAGTGGTTTGCGCATCAAACCCACTACCTCGGGCCCCGCTCTCAACTCGGCGGGGCCGTGAAGAAGTACCCCGAGTCGATGAGCACCGGGAGGTACGCCTTCAACGCCGCCACCGTCTGCGAGCGGTCCCCGCCACCGTCGTGGTTGAGCACGATCGAGCCCGGCCGGACGTCCTTCAACACCCGTTCGGTGATCGCCGAGGTCCCCGGCCGGGCCCAGTCCCTCGGGTCCACCGACCAGGCCATGTTCCGCATCCCCAGGTCGGCCGCCACCTTCAACGAGGCCTGCGACCAGTCCCCGCCCGGCGCCCGGAACCAGGTGGGCGACCGCCCGGTGGTCTTCTGCAGCAGTTCGGACGTGCGGACCAGCTCGTCCCGCACCTTGGTCTCCGACAGGCTCCGCAGGTCCGGATGGGTCCAGGTGTGATTGGCGATGTGGTGCCCGCGGTCCGCGATCTCCCGCACCAGCTCCGGGTACTGGACGGCGTTCTCCCCGATCAGGAAGAAGGTCGCCCGGATCCCGTACTGCTGGAGCAGCGCCAGCACGGTCGGCGTGTGCCGCGGATCCGGCCCGTCGTCGATGGTGAGCGCCACCACCTTCCGGGCCGCGTCCAGCTCGTACACCGGTTTGCTCTCCGCCTCGGTGAGCGCCTTGCGCACCGGGACCACGCTCGGCGCGGCGGCCGACGGCGTGGCCGGCACCGCACCCGGCGCCCCCTCGCCCCCGGCCGGCGCCACCGGAAGGGCACTCTCGGCGAATCCGACCTCGGCCCCGGCCCCGCCCTCCCCGTCCCCACTTTTCCAAGGACTCCGACATCCGGCAGCCGCCCCCAACAAGGACATCCCGGCCGCGACCAGCAACAATCTTCGCGAAGTAATCTGACGATCTGACAGCATTCCGAATGCTTCCCCCGGTCGCCGCCCCCGCTCCCGGCCGTCACCCCCACCGCCCCGATCACCACTCCGACGGCCCAACACCGCCCGCCCCCACCGGACGCTCGACCGCCCGTTCGGACCGCTACGCTATCCCTCCCCAGTGTGATGATCTGCCATCAGAGGACGTGGCCATGACGACAAGTCAGGACTTCCCCCAGCAGGGCCCGCAGGGCGACGCCGCCGAGCTGAGCCAGTGGGAACGTTTCGGTGTCGACACCACCACTCCGCACTCCGCGCGCGTGTACGACTACTGGCTGGGCGGCAAGACCAACTTCCCGCCGGACCGCGCCATGGGGCAGGCCATCGAGGAGGCCGTGCCGAGCGTCAAGCAGATGGCCAAGGCCAACCGCGCCTTCCAGGGCCGGGCCGTCCGCCACCTGGCCCAGGAGCACGGCATCCGCCAGTTCCTCGACCTAGGCACCGGCATCCCCACCTCGCCCAACACCCACGAGATCGCCGAGGCGGTCAGCCCCGGCACCCGGGTGGTCTACGTCGACAACGACCCGATCGTGCTCGCCCACGCACGCGCACTGATGGTCTCCAGCCCGGCCAGCCGTACCACCTACATCCACGCCGACCTGCGCAAGCCCGAGGAGCTGTTCGCCGACCCGGCGCTCACCTCCACCCTCGACCTCACCCAGCCGGTCGGCCTGCTGATGATCGCCGTCCTGATGCTGATCGCCGACGAGGACGACCCCTGGGGCCGGGTCGCCGCGCTGCGCGACGCCCTCCCCCCGGGCAGCTGCCTCGCCCTCACCACCCCCACCGCGGACTTCGCCCCGGAAGCGGTCGGCAAGGTCGCCGAAGCCGCCCGCGCCGGCGGCATGACCCTCGTCCCGCGCGGCTACGACGACGTGCTCCGCTTCTTCGACGGCTGGGACCTGGTCGAGCCCGGCCTCTCCCCGGTGCTGGCCTGGCGTCCGGACGGCGAGCCGCCGGCCGACCCCAAGGCCGCCTACTACTGGGGCGGCGTCGCCATCAAGCGCTGACCCACCCGAGGCGGGGCCGCCCGTGCCCCGCCTCACTTCAACAGCCGCGACATCCGCCGGTCCGCCAACGGCTTGCCCCCGGTCTGACAGGTCGGGCAGTACTGCAACGAGGAGTCCGCGAACGACACCTCCCGCACGGTGTCCCCGCACACCGGGCATGGCTGCCCGGTCCGGCCGTGCACCCGCATCCCGACCTTCTTCTCCGCCTTCAGCTCCCCCGCCGCCAGCCCGCGCGAGCGCTCCACCGCGTCCCGCAGCGTGCTGCCGAGCGCCTCGTACAGCCGCGCCGTCTCCTCCTCGGTCAGCGTCGCCGCGATCTTGTACGGCGACATCCGGGCGGCGTGCAGCACCTCGTCCGAGTAGGCGTTGCCCACCCCCGCCACCACGGTCTGGTCCCGCAGCACCCCCTTGATCCGCCGCCGGTCCCCCCGCAACAACGCGGCGAACGCCTCCACCGAGAACCCCTCGTCCAACGGATCCGGCCCCAACCTGGCCACCCCCGGCACCTCCGACGGATCGCGCACCACGTACACCGCCAGCCCCTTCTTCGTCCCCGCCTCCGTCAGGTCGAAGCCACCCCCGTCCTCCAACCGCACCCGCAGCGCCAACGGATTCCTCGGACTCGGCCGCGGCGGCTCCGCGGGCAGCTCGTCCTTCCACCGCAGCCACCCCGCCCGCGCCAGATGGATCACCAGGTGCAACCCGCCCACCTCGATGTCCAGGAACTTCCCCCGCCGCACCACCGGCCCGACCGTCCGCCCCTCCAACGCCGCCACCGGCGGGTCGTAGGTCTTCAACGCACTGATCGCCACCGGCAGCACCCGGACAACCACCCGCCCGCTCAGCCGCTCGGACAGGAACCCACTCAACGCCTCGACCTCAGGCAACTCCGGCATGCGCCCAGTCTCCCCCAACCCCCTCCCACCCGCGCGAGCACCAACCGTCCTCCCCCCGATCCCCCATATCGCTCACCTCCCCCGAGCACGCACCCACACCCACCCCCAGCACCCCACCCACCCCCTCACCCCCTCCCCCCACATCCCCTCACCCCCTCCCCCCACATCCCCTCACCCGCCCCCGCGAGAGGGACGCGCTGCGGAAGGGGCGGCGCAGGGGGTGGCCCGGAGAGGGGCGTTGCGGGTGATTTTCAGACTGCCAACGGTCCCCACCCCCACCCCACAGAGCCGGCAGTCTGAAAATCATCCAGCCCCTCGGAGCGGCCACCCCCGGAGCCGCCCCGCCCCCACCCTCCCGAGAGCACCCACCCACACACCACCCCCCGCGCCAGCGGCCCCCTTTGCCTCCACCCCACCAAAAGCGCAGGCTGGGTCCGGAGGAGGCCCCACCCATGAGCACCCTTGAGGAACAGATCGACATCGCCGCCCCCGTCCTCGCCGCCTGGGAGCAACTGCACCGGGTCCACGACTACCCCCGGTTCGTGGACGGCGTCCGCACCGCCCATCCGCACGGGCGGAACCTCGCCCACCTCGGGGTGGCGGTGGGCGACGGTGAGCGCTCGGTCGACACCGAGATCACCGATCGCGGCCGGGGCCGGGTGATGGCCTGGCGGACACTGGACTCCCTCCGGCTCAGCGGCGCCTTCGCCCTGCTGCCGCTCGACTCCCGGCACACCCGACTGCAGATCCGGGTGGAGTACGACCCGGAGGCCGTGCACCGGGCGTTCGGCGGCCCCCGCGGCTTCGCCCAGGCCGGGGCGATCGAGCGGACGGTCCGGGAGGACCTGCAGCACTTCCGGGAGCTGGTCGAGGCCCGGGTGAGCGCAGCCGACCACCCCTCGTCGGACCCATAAGAACCACATAAGCCCAGCTCAGCACGGTTGGTGAGGCTCTTCACAGCCTCCCGCCGACCCGACCGTTCCCCTGTCCACCTGTGGCAGACTCGAAGGCCATGGACATCGGCCCGGTCACCAGGACGCTCCGCGCGGCAGTCTTCGCCGCGCTGGTCGTGCTGCTCGCCGGGCTCGGTCAGGTGCTGGTCACCGGTCGCACGCTGCCCGTGGGCCCGCTGGCCGTGGCCGCCCTCGCGGTCTTCGCGGTGGCCTTCGCGCTCGCCGGCCGCGAACGCGGCTACCCGGCGATCGCCGCGGTGTTCCTGCCGCTTCAGCTGGGCGCCGGCGCGCTGTTCGATCTCGCCCAGACCACCTGCCCCTCCCTCCCGCCAAGCACCGGCGCCGGCATCGGCCCAGGCACCGGCGTCGGCACCGGGCACGGCCTGCAGCCGCTGCTGTGCGGCGGCGGTTCGCTGGGCGGCTTCCTGCTCGGGCACGGCGTCTCGGAGCGGACCGGCATCGTCCTGCTCCTGCTGCTGCACACGCTGATCGCCCTGGCCGGTGCGTACTGGCTGCGCCGCGCCGACGCCGCGCTGGCCGGCCTCGCCCGGACCGTCCGGATGCTCGGCGAGTTCCTGCACCGGCACCTCCCGGCCGCGGCCCGCTGGCTGCTGCTGCTTTCCGCGCCCGTCCCGGCCCGTCCGGTGGCCCGGGTGCCGTTCCCCCCGGCCAGCCGCGCGCTGGTGCCCGCCGAGGACGTCGTCGTCCGCCCGGCCGTCCGGCGCGGTCCGCCGGTGTTCGTCCCGGCCGCCTGAGCCCGCGTCACCCGCGCCCGCTCTCCCGGCCGTCTCACCCTCTCCCTCCCCCAGGCCCGAACCGGTCCCTCCCCAGGCCCGAACCGGTCCCTGCCCCAGGCCGTGACCGGCCGCGCCCGCGCGGGCCCGAACCCGCCCGCGCCCCGCACGAGAGCACAGGACGACACCCCATGAGCAACACCCGCAAGACCGCCCAGAAGACCTCCGCCACCGACCGCATGCGCGCCGCCCGCGCCCAGGCCGAGCGCTCCGACCGGATCCGCCGCCGGGTGGTGGTCGGCGCCGCGTCGGCGGCGGTGCTCGCCCTCGCGGCGGGCGTGGCCTTCGCCGTCGGCGGTTCCTCCGGCTCCGGCTCGGACGCCGCCGCGAACGGCCCGCTGGTCGTCCCGGCCAACGCCACCGGCGAGGGCGGCACCGTGATCACCTACGGCAAGGCCGACGCCCCGCACACCCTGCAGGTCTACGAGGACTTCCGCTGCCCGTTCTGCGAGCAGTTGGAGACCACCACCGGCCCCACGATCCAGCAGCTCGCCGACGCCGGCACGTACAAGATCGAGTACCACCTGGCGACGTTCCTGGACAAGAACCTCGGCGGCAAGGGCTCGCGCACCGCGCTGGCCGCGGCCGGCGCCGCGCTGAACGAGGGCGTGGACAAGTTCAAGCAGTTCCACGACGTGCTCTACGCCAACCAGCCGGACGAGCGCAGCGACGCCTTCGGCGACGTCAACCACCTCCTGGACCTGGCCGGGCGGGTGCCCGGGCTGAAGACGGACGCCTTCGTGAAGGCCGTCCAGGAGGGCACCTACGCGCCGTGGGCGGCCAAGGTCAACGAGGAGTTCGACAAGAGCGACGTCACCGGTACCCCGACCGTCAAGCTGGACGGCAAGAAGCTGGACGTCCTCACCAACGGCAAGGCCGTCTCTCCGGAGCAGTTCACCGCCCTGGTCAAGCAGGTGACCGGATGACGGCCGCCGCCCCCACCGCCCCCGCTCCGCGGAGGACGTACGGCGCGAGCCGCCCCTTCGCCTGGCTGCTACTGGTCGGCGGCGCGGTCGGCCTGTTCGCCTCGGCGGTCCTCACCCTGGACAAGATCCGGCTGCTGAAGGACCCGTCGTACGTCCCCACCTGCAACATCAATCCGATCATCAGCTGCGGTTCGATCATGCGCAGCGAGCAGGCCGAGGCCTTCGGCTTCCCCAACTCGCTGATCGGGCTGGTCGCCTTCGGCGTCGTGGTCGCGGTCGGCGCCGGGCTGCTCGCCGGTGCGACGTACCGGCGCTGGTTCTGGCTCGGCCTGCAGGCCGGGACGGTCTTCGGGGTCGGCTTCGTGACCTGGTTGATGTACCAGGCGCTCTACCGGATCGGCGCGCTCTGCCCGTACTGCATGGTGGTGTGGGCCGCGGTGATCCCGCTGTTCTGGTACACCACGCTGCACAACCTGCGCACGGGGGTGATCCCGGTGGGCCCGCGCCTGCGGGTGGTGGTCCGGGAGGCGGCCCGCTACCACTGGGTCGTTCCGGCGCTCTGGTACGCGGTGATCGCGCTGCTGATCCTCAACCGGTTCTGGTACTACTGGAGCACCCTGATCTGATCCCCCGCCACCAGCCCCGCCCGCCGCCCTCCCGCCCCCGCGGGCGGGCGGCGGGCCCTCCCCGGTCGAGGTGTCATGCGACGCAAGATCGTCCTCTTCGTCTCCCTCTCGGTGGACGGCTACTTCGAAGGCCCGGACCACGACCTCTCCTGGAACCTCGTCGACGACGAAGTGCACACCCACTTCAACCGTGAACTCGCCCGGATGGGCGGTTTCGTCTCCGGCCGGGTGACGCACGAGCTGATGGCCTCGGTCTGGCCCACCGCCGACCAGGACCCGGAGGCCGACGCCCCGATGATCGAGTTCGCGGGCATCTGGCGCGCGATGCCCAAGGTCGTCTTCTCTCGCACCCTCGACCACGCCGACTGGAACACCACGATCGTCCGCGAGGTCACCCCGGAGTCGGTCGCCGCCCTCACCGCCGGCCCCGGCGGCGACCTCTCCCTCAGCGGCGCCAACCTGGCCGAGTCCTTCCTCGCCCAGGACCTGATCGACGAGTTCCGCCTCTACATCCACCCCGTCGTCCTCGGCCGCGGCACCCTCTTCTTCCGCCCGACCGAGCGCCCCGCCCCGCTCACCCTCACCGGGACCCACCGCTTCACCAACGGCGTCACCCTGCTCCACTACGTCCGGGACCGCACGGCTACGCCGGCAGCCCCGTGAGCTCGGTGAACGCCGCCGTGCCCGAGTAGCCGATCAGGAAGCCCACCAGCACACCGCCCCAGAAGTCCTCGACGGTGACGAACGACGGCGCCTCCGACTTGCGCGCGGCGAAGACGATCGCCGCACCGCTCAGAATGACCGCCAGCACCAACGAACCGAGCGTGGTCCCCAGCGGCTGGTGGGCGAGTCCGCTCAGGCTCTGCACCTCCTGGAGCGACCGGCCGAGGCTGCCGACCAGGCCGCCCGCCACCCCGCCGGTCATCACGTTCCACAGCGCCGCCTTGAGCGGGAGGGTCAGCGCCGTGGTGTTGGCGAAGACCCGTCGCCGTTCGGCTCCGGGCGTCCCGGGGAGCGGGCCGCCGATCGGCTCGGGCGCCAGCCCGTAGACCACGTTGAGCTGCAGGCGGTAGCTCGCGGGGACGAAGAACGGGTTCCGCGGGGTGCCGAGGCGGATGGTCCACACGTCGGTCGATCCCGGCTCCAACGCGTCCCCCCGGGGCAGCGAGCCGATCAGCGGCACGCGCTCCCGCTCGGCCGGGCGGTCGGCGAACACGGTGACCGTCGACCCTCCGCTCACATGGACGTTGGTCCGGCCGGCCCGTCCGTGCAGGTTCAACGTGGACCCGCCGGAGACGTGCACGTCGAGCCGGTCGTCAGCCCCGTCGAGGCGCGCCTGGTCCCTGGCGTTCGCCTCCCGCAGGCGGTCGATCTCCTCGTGGATCCCCCACGCCTCCTCGACGCGCTCCGGCGGAATCTCGGCCGCCTCCTCCGCCAGCTGCCGGATCCGGGCCTGCCGCTCCGTGACGGCCGCCGTCAGCCGTACGGCCTCGGCCTCCGGGAGGACCGGTGCCGCCGGGGGCTCGGGCTGCTCCGGCTTCCGCCAGAACAACTGGGTCGGCAGGCTCATGTCCACCTTGTCGATCCACACCGGCACCGAGAACGGGTTCTTGATGTGCAGGTAGACCGTGAAGTCCGTGCCGGAGTACACCTGCGGGACGGAGAGGTCGACTGACAGGTCGAGCAGGCCCAGTTGGACCGGGGGCTCCGGCGGCGGGGTGGTCACCCGGACAGGCTAGCCAGCCCGGCCCGGCCGGGTGGGTGCTTTCCCCGATCCGCCCCTCGGTCCGCCGCGAGCCCCGCCGGCCCCGCCGGCGGCCGGCGCCGACCGCCGGTCAGAAGACGAACTCCTCGACCTCCGCCAGGAGTTCGGCCCGCCGCCGCTCGTCGAGGAAGGAGGCCCGGAAGGAGTTCGCCGCGAGCCGCCGCAGCGTCTCCTGGTCCAGGCCGAGGGCCTCGCCGACGGCGCGGAAGTTGTCCTCGACGTAGCCGCCGAAGTAGGCCGGGTCGTCGGAGTTGACGGTGACCAGCAGGCCGGCCTCCAGCATCTCGCGCAGCGGGTGGTCGGCGATCGTGTCGATGCAGCGCAGGCGGACGTTGGACAGCGGGCAGAGGGTCAGCGGGATCTGCTCGCGGACCAGGCGGGCGACCAGTTCGCCGTCCTCCAGGCAGCGCAGCCCGTGGTCGATCCGCTCGACGCCGAGGACGTCCAGCGCCTCGGTGATGTACGAGGCCGGGCCCTCCTCGCCCGCATGGGCCACGCGCCGCAGCCCGGCCTCGGCGGCCCGGCGGTACACCTCGCGGAACTTCGCCGGCGGGTTGCCGACCTCCGCCGAGTCCAGGCCGATGCCCGCGATCAGGCCGAAGTACGGGCGGGCGGCCTCGAAGGTCTCCAGCGCCGACTCGGCGGACTCGTCCCGCAGGAAGCACATGATCAGCCGCGTGCTGATCCCGTACCGCTCCTCGCTGCGCGCCAGCGCCCGGCCCAGGCCCTCGACCACTGTGCCCAGCGGCACGCCGCGCGCGGTGTGCGCCTGCGGGTCGAAGAAGATCTCCGCGTGCCGCACGCCCTGGTCGGCGGCTCGCGCCAGGTAGGCGTCGGCGAGGTCCTCGAAGTCGTCCTCGGTGCGCAGCACGGCCATCAGCGCGTAGTAGAGGTCCAGGAAGGACTGCAGGTCGCTGAAGGAGTAGGCCGTCCGCAGCTCCTCGGTGTCGGCGTAGGGCAGCCGGACCCCGTTGCGGTCGGCGAGCTCGAAGGCGAGTTCGGGCTCCAGGGTGCCTTCGATGTGCAGGTGGAGTTCGGCCTTGGGAAGCGGCATCAGCGATCTGTCCGAGTCGTGGTGGGGGAACCCGAGGGTACGGAAGGATTCATCCTACGATCCCGTGGATCACGGCGGCGGTTCCGCCGCCCGACCGGCTCCTTCCCCTGTCCGCCGGTCCCGGAGGGTGCCCGGCCCTGATGGTGGCGTGGTCGGCGCAGATCGATCGAACGCGTGCACCGCCGACGGGCACCGGGCACCCTGGAGGAGGGGGTTTCCGCCGAGGAGGTAGCGAGATGCGGCACGCCGACGCCACGCACATCCGACCCGAGGGCATCTCCCCGCACGCTCTGGGCAACGACACGCTCCTGCACGAGCTGGAGCAGCTGCACCGCACGCGCCACGAGACCTTCCTGTACGGCTCGGAGGAGGCGCTGAAGCGGCACACGCTGCGCACCGGACAGCTGGAGGCCGAGTACCTGCACCGCTTCCCCAACCGGCAGGTGACCGCCGGACGGACCAGGGCGGGCGCCCGCGCCCGGGAGGCGGCGGCCCGGGTGGAGTCGCTGCCGGAGTGACGGACCGGGAACGGCCGCCCGGCGGGACACGCCGGGCGCGCCGTGGCGTGCCCGGAGCCCGGCCGTCGGGGAGGGTGTGAGGGCAGACGCACCGGACCCAAGACCCCTCGGGAGCCCCGCATGCCCATCGCCAGCGTCAACCCCGCGACCGGCGAGACCCTGGAGACCTTCGAACCGCTCGACGCGGCCGGCATCGAACAGCGGCTGGCCCTCGCCGAGTCCGCGTACCAGGGCTACCGCACCACCCCCTTCCCCACCCGCGCCGGACTGCTGCTGCGCGCCGCCGACCTGCTGGAGGAGGACCTGGACGCGGTCGCCCGCACCATGACCCTGGAGATGGGCAAGCCGCTCGCCGCCGCCCGGGCCGAGGCCGCGAAGTGCGCGAAGGCGATGCGCTGGTACGCGGAGAACGCCGAGGCGCTGCTCGCGGACGAGCAGCCGGCCCGGGCCGACGTCAGCGACTCGGGTGCCGCCCGCGCCTACGTCCGCTACCGCCCGATCGGGCCGGTGCTGGCCGTGATGCCGTGGAACTTCCCGTTCTGGCAGGTGATCCGGTTCGCCGCACCGGCCCTGATGGCGGGCAACGTCGGCCTGCTCAAGCACGCCTCCAACGTGCCGCGCACGGCGCTGGCGATCGAGGAGCTGTTCCGCCGGGCCGGCTTCCCGGAGGGGTGCTTCCAGACCCTGCTGATCGGCTCGGGCGCGGTCGAGGGCGTGATCCGGGACCGTCGGGTCGCCGCGGTCACCCTCACGGGCAGCGAGCCGGCCGGGCGCTCCGTCGCGGCGATCGCGGCGGACGAGGTCAAGAAGGCCGTGCTGGAGCTGGGCGGCAGCGACCCGTTCGTCGTCCTGCCGAGCGCGGACGTGGACGCCGCGGTGGCCACCGCCGTCCGGGCCCGGGTGCAGAACAACGGCCAGTCCTGCATCGCCGCCAAGCGCTTCATCGTGCACACCGACGTCTACGACCGCTTCACCGCCGCCTTCACCGAGGCGATGCGGGCCCTGAAGGTCGGCGACCCGATGGACGAGTCCACCGACGTCGGCCCGCTGGCCAGCCGCCAGGGCCGGGACGACCTGGAGGAACTGGTCGAGGACGCCCGGGCCCACGGCGCCCGGGTGGAGTGCGGCGGCGGCCGGCCGGAGGGCTGGGACACCGGCTGGTTCTACGAGCCGACGGTGCTGACCGGCATCACCCCGGCCATGCGGATCCACCAGGAGGAGACCTTCGGCCCGGTCGCCACCGTCTACCGGGTGGCGGACCTGGACGAGGCGGTCGCGGTCGCCAACGACACCCCGTTCGGCCTCAGCTCCAACGTCTGGACCACCGACGGGGCCGAGCAGGAGCGCTTCGTCCGCGACATCCAGGCCGGCGGGGTGTTCTTCAACGGGATGACGGCCTCCCACCCGGCGCTGCCGTTCGGCGGCGTCAAGCGCTCCGGCTTCGGGCGGGAGCTGTCCGGGCACGGGATCCGGGAGTTCTGCAACGTCACCACGGTGTGGATCGGCTGAGTCCTCCCGGGCCCCACGCACCCCCGGCCGGGTCAGGCTGCCATCCGGTGCCTGCCCGGGCCGGGCGTCAGCCAGCGGGCGACGACGCCGATCATGGCGATGACCGTCAGACCCCAGAAGATCGCCATCGGCACCAGCACCGGCAGCAGGCTCACCTGGGTGGCGACCATACCGAGGCCGACCGAGAAGGCGATCATGAACGTGACCACGGTGGGGCTGAGGGAGAGCAGCCAGTGCCACCCGCGTTGCGCGAAGCCCTGGTCCTTCGGGGCCTCGGGGCCGGTTTCGAGTTCCTTGTAGGTCAGCAGGTCCATCGTGGGCAGCCTCCAATGCTGGACGGGAGGGGGAACCTGGCCCGGTGGGTCAGGAGGCCTTGCGGGGAGCCGTGGACTTCCGGCTGGTGGTCTTCTTGGCCGCCGTGGTCTTCTTCGTCGCCGCGGACTTCTTCGTCGCCGCGGACTTCTTCGCCGTGGTGGTCTTCTCCGCGGTCTTCGTGGCGGTCTTCGCGGCGGCGCGCTTGCGCGGGGCGGGCTTCTCCTTGGCCTCCTCGGCCCCCTCGGCCTCCTCGTCCTCCTCGGCGTCCGCTCCGGATCCGCCGGCCGGCCCGTGCCCGCCCTTGGCCTGCTTGAGGCTGCTGCGCAGCGCCTCCATCAGGTCGATCACGTTGTCCGGCGCCTCGCCGGCCTCCTCCTCGTGCGGGATCTCCATGCCCTCCAGCCGCGCGGTGATCACCTGCTGGAGCGCCTGCTGGTAGTCGTCGTGCAGCTGGGACAGGTCGAAGTCCTCGGAGAGGGTGTCCATCAGCGACCGCGCCATCTTGAGCTCCTGCGGCCGGACGGTGACGCCCTCCTCGGGCGCGATCCCGGCCACCGGGCGCACCTCGTCGGGCCAGATGCAGGTCTGCAGCACCAGCGTGTTGTCGTGCACCCGCAGCACCGCGGGCGACTCCCGGGTGCGCAGCGCGATCTTGGTGACGGCGATCTGCCCGGACTCGGTGAGCGCGTCCCGCAGCAGCGCGTACGGCTTGGCGGCGGCCTTGTCGGCCACGCCCACGTAGTAGGCCTTGGAGAACATCAGCGGGTCGATCTCGCCCTCGTCGACGAAGGCCAGCACGTCGATGACCTTCTTGCTGGGCAGGGGCAGGTCGGCCAGGTCCTCGTCGCTGAGCGTGACGGTCCGGCCGTCGGGGGACTCGTAGCCCTTGGCGATCTCCGCGTACGGGACCTCCTTCTCCTCCCGTTCGCAGTACCGCTTCATCCGCACCCGGCCGCCGTCCTTGGCGTGCACCTGGTGCAGCGGGACGTCGTGCTCCTGGGTCGCGGAGTACAGGTGGACGGGGATGCTGACCAGCCCGAAGCTGATCGTCCCCTTCCAGGTGGTCTGCATGGGGTCGCTCCTGTCCGGCGCCGGGAACCGGCGGGCGCCGAGCACGCTCGGGTGGTGCTCCGGCGTATGCCCCGAGATTTCCACTGTGCCCGGGTTTGCCCTGATCGGCCACACCGCGCCGACAATGGGCCGAGGAGGTCGATGCGGATGACCGCGACAGGCCGGCCCGGCCCCGCGCCGCCACCGGACCGTACGACGTACCGGGTGACCTACGCCGTGTCCGGCGAGGTGCACCGGGACGAGGTCACCGTGGTGCCCGGGTACTCGCGGGAGGACGACATCCCGCGGATCCTGGCCGCCCGACTCGCCGCCCGGCCCGGGGGCCGCCGCTCGGCCCGTCCGCCCGAGGTCGTGGTGCTGGACGTGCGGGAGGTCTGACCCCGACCGGCCCCCACCGCCCTCAACCGGCCCCGACCGGCCCCGCCCGCCCTGACCATGGGTCAGATCTGAGCTTTCCCGACCCCCTCCATACCTGCCCTGACCTGCGCTTTTGTGTCCGGTGAGCGAACAGTTATCAAAGAATTGTTCCGATACTCGGGCGTAGAAGTTAGGTTGCACCGCAATGCGCGGGTCTGTCCCCCAACCCTGTGGCACGAACGAGCCGAGGGTCGCCGCGCGGGAAAGGCACAGGGCACCCCCAGATGAGTGCGAACACCACCAAGCCGACGGCGACCGCCGCGGCCTCCGACCAGGCGGGGCCGCACGGTCACGGCGGCGACGGCCACCTGAAGGCCGGACTCAAGAACCGCCACCTGTCGATGATCGCCATCGGCGGTGTGATCGGCGCCGGCCTGTTCGTCGGTTCGGGCGCGGGCATCGCGTCCACCGGCCCCGGCATCCTGCTCTCCTACGCACTGGCCGGCGCGCTGGTCGTGCTGGTGATGCGGATGCTCGGCGAGATGGCCGCCGCCGACCCGCAGAGCGGCTCCTTCTCGGCGTACGCGGACCGCGCGCTGGGCCGCTGGGCCGGCTTCACCATCGGGTGGCTGTACTGGTTCTTCTGGGTCGTGGTGCTCGCGGTCGAGGCGACGGCCGGCGCGAAGATCCTCAACCAGTGGGTGCCCGGCGTGCCCCAGTGGGGCTGGGCGCTCATCGTGATGGCGGTGCTGACCTCCACCAACCTCTTCTCGGTCGCCTCGTACGGCGAGTTCGAGTTCTGGTTCGCCGGGATCAAGGTCGTCGCGATCGCCGCCTTCCTGGTGATCGGCACGCTGGCCGCCTTCGGCCTGCTGCCCGGCACCCACGCCGTCGGCGCCACCAACCTGACCGGCCACGGCGGCTTCCTGCCGCACGGGATGGGCGCGGTGTTCACCGGCATGCTGACGGTGGTCTTCGCCTTCATGGGCAGCGAGATCGTCACCCTGGCCGCCGGCGAGTCGGAGGACCCGCAGAAGGCGGTCACCAAGGCCACCAACAGCGTGATCTGGCGCATCGGCATCTTCTACCTGGGCTCGATCCTGCTCGTGGTCACCCTGCTGCCCTGGGACTCGGCCGAGGTCAAGGCCAGCCCGTACGTGGCGGTGCTGGACCACATCGGCATCCCCGGCGCCGGCCAGGTGATGGACGTGATCGTGCTGACGGCCGTCCTCTCCTGCCTCAACTCCGGGATGTACACGGCCTCCCGGATGGCCTTCTCGCTCGGCCAGCGCGGCGACGCCCCGAAGGCCTTCGCCAAGGTGACCGAGCGCGGCGTACCGCGGGTAGCCATCCTGTCCTCGGTGGTCTTCGGCTTCGTCGCGGTGTTCTTCAACTACACCTCGCCGGACACCGTGTTCGCCTTCCTGCTCAACTCCTCCGGCGCGGTCGCGCTCTTCGTCTGGCTGGTGATCTGCGCCACCCAGCTGCGGATGCGCAAGATCATCGAGCGGGAGATGCCGGAGCGGCACCTCGTCAAGATGTGGCTGTACCCGTACCTGACCTGGACCGCGATGGGCATGATCGGGTTCGTCATGGCGTACATGTTCACCGACGCGGACGGGCGCAAGCAGATGTACCTGTCGCTGGTCGCCGCGGCGATCGTGCTCGTGGCCTCGGCCGTGGTGGGCCGCCGGCGGCGGGCCGCGGTGGCGGCGGGGTCCTGAACCCGCCCGCCCCGCGCGGGAACGCCGGGCCCGGGAGCCGTTGCGGAGGCTCCCGGGCCCGGTTTCCGTTCTCCCGGCCGTGCGGGATCGTGGACCCCGCCCGGTCGCACGGACGGTGCGGCCCCCGGGCAGTTTGACCAAGGCACGTCAAGGGGGATATCTGGGCATGGCGCTCCCCCACGAGCGCTCCCCCACCCCCACCGGGAGACCCCGTGCCGCCCCGACCCGCCCCCTCGCCACCCCCGCCCGCCCAGCACCCCGCGGAACCCGAGTCCGCCCGGCAGCGCTTCGGCCGCCGGCTGCGCCACTGGCGCGAGGCCCGCGGCCTCAGCCAGACCGAACTCGGCCGCCTGCTCGGCTACCACAACTCACTGATCAGCCGGGTGGAGAACGCCCGCCGCTGGCCACCGCCGGGAATGCCCGCCCGTGCCGAGGAACTCCTCCTCGCCGGAGGCGAGTTGGCGGACCTCTGGCAGACCGTCCGGCAGGAACGCGAACGCCTCGGCGAACTCGCCGCCGCCACCCGGCCCCCGCTCACCACCGGTACCGCCCCGCCGGACGCCGCCACCGTCGAGGTGCTCGCCCACCTGCTCGCCGTCTACCGCGCCGCCGCCGGGCGGATCGGCGGCGAGGAACTGGCCGCCGTCCTGGAGCACCACGCCCGCACCCTCGGCGGCCGGCAGCACACCGCCCCGCCCGAGGGACTCGCCGCCGTCCGCTCGCTCGCCGCCCAGTACGCCGAGCTCGCCGGCTGGGCCCACTTCGAGGGCGACCGCCGCGCCCGCGCGCTCGGCTGGTACACCACCGGGCTGGAGTGGGCCCGCGCCACCGGGGACCAGGCCACCGCGGCCGCCCTGCTCACCCGGCAGAGCACCCTGCGGTGGTGGTGCGGCGACCCGTCCGCCGCGCTCGCCCTGGCCGAGGCCGCCCGCACCACCGCCCCCGCCCTGCCGGGGCTGCGCGCCTGGGCCGCCGTCGCCCGGGCCCACGCCCACGCGCTGGCCGGTGACCCGCCCCAGGTGCGCCGGGCACTGGCCGAGGCCCGGCGGCTGACCGACGCCGCGCTGCGCGCCGGCGATCAGAGCCCGTGGACGGCGCGCGCCGAGCTCGTCCTGACCGTCGCCCACGGCACCTGCCGACGGGACCTCGCCCTCCGCGCCGACCGCACCACCCGCGCCCGCGCCGTCCACGCCCGCACCGCGGCGGCCCGCCTGGAAGCCGCCCTCCCGCTCCTCGATCCGGCCGCCCACCCGCGCGACCACGCCCTGGTCACCGCCCGCCTCGCCGGCGCCCACGCCCTCGCCGGCCGGCCCGACGACGCAGCCGCCCTGCTCGCCCGCCTGCCCCCGAACCCCACCGGCCGCATCGCCCACGAGCGGCGCCGGGCCGAGGAGTGGCTGGGCAGGTGACGGCCCAGCCGGGCGGACCCGGGCCGGGCCCCACCTCTGCGGTCAGCCCGCGGTCGGGCGCGCAGTCGGGCTCGCGGTTGGACGCGGCGGGGCCGGCCACCACACCCGCAGGTGGTGGCCGGCCCCGGCGGGTCGGGTCGGCCGCTCAGAGGCCGGCCGCCGCCGCGGCGATGTCGGCCGCGTAGGTGCTCACCTGGGTGTAGACACCCGGGTAGCCGGCCCGGGCGCAGCCGTTGCCCCAGCTGACGATGCCGACCTGGACCCACCGGCCCGTCGCGTCCCGGTTGACCATCGGGCCGCCGGAGTCGCCCTGGCAGGTGTCGACGCCGCCCTGGTCGACGTAGCCCGCGCACAGCGAGCCGGCCGTGTTCAGGCCCGGGTAGGCGCCGGCGCAGGTCGCGTCGTCGACGAAGGGCACGGTGGCCTTGAGCAGGTACCGCTGCTGGGCGCCCCCCTCGCGCGCGGCACCCCAGCCCATGATGGTGAAGGTGCCCTGGTCGTAGGCGCCGGAGGTCGCGATCGGCAGGGTGGCGGCCTGGCTGCCGCCCACCGGCGAGGCCAGCTTGATCAGCGCCCAGTCGTCGCCGTTCTCCGCGCCGGTGAAGGCGGGCGACTGGTAGACGTACGTGGAGCGGACCTTGACCGCGCTGCCGCTGCGCAGGTCGACCGCGCCGACGGTGGCGGTGATGCCGGTGTTCGCGCCGGTGCCGTCGACACAGTGGGCGGCGGTGAGCACGATCTGCGAGGTGTAGAGCGCGCCGCCGCAGCCCATCGAGAGCCGCACCATGAACGGGAACTCGCCCTGCGCCGCCCGGGTGCCGCCGACCACGGTGGGGGACGGCGCGGGCGAGGCGGCGGCGGGCAGCACCAGCGCACTGCCGCCGAGCACCAGCGCGGCCAGCAGGCCTACCAATCTGCCGAGTTGACGCTTCATCGGGCTCCTCCTTGACAGGTGGGGGAACACCGAGAGTGGCCCGACGGCCGGCGCGGCAGCAGGGTCCCGGCCTTGCCGATCCGTTCTGGCAGGAACACGGCAATGCGGGGTTCCGGGCCCGGAAGCCCTAGGGTGATCGCCCATGCGGGATCTTGTGGCGGGGATGAAGTACCTGATCGAGGGCCAGAAGTGGGTCGGCCGGCACGGCCGCTGGTGGGGCTTCGGGATGCTGCCCGCACTGGTCGCCCTGGTCGGCTACGTCGTCGCGCTCGCCTTCCTCGGCGCCTGGTCCGTGGACCTCGCGGGCTGGGCCACCCCGTTCGCCGACCACTGGGGCTCGCCCTGGCGGAGCCTGCTGCGCGACGCGCTCGCGGCGATCGTCTTCGGCGGCGGCCTGCTGTTCTCCCTGCTGACCTTCACCGCCGTCACCCTGCTGGTCGGACAGCCCTTCTACGAGGCGCTCAGCGCCACGGTCGACGAGACCGAAGGCGGCGCGCCCACCCCGCCGGACACCCCGCTCTGGCGCGAACTGCTGATCGCGGTGCGCGACAGCCTCGCCGTGCTGGTGCGGGTGGCCGGGTTCGGCGTGCTGCTGTTCGCCGGCGGGTTCATCCCGGTGGTCGGCCAGACGGTGGTCCCGGCGCTGGGCTCCCTGGTGTCCGGCTTCTTCCTGACCGTCGAGCTGACGGCCGTCGCCCTGCAGCGCCGCCGGGTGCCGCAGCCCGAGCGGATCCGGCTGCTGCGCGCCCGGCTCGGGCTGGCGCTGGGCTTCGGCACGCCGCTGGTGCTGGCCTTCCTGGTGCCGCTGGTCACGGTGCTCGCCATGCCGGGGGCCGTCGCCGGCGCCACCCTGCTGGCCCGCGACCTCGCCCCGGTCCCGACGGGGGAGGGTTCGGCGGAGGGCGCCACGGAGAAGGCGGGGCAGGACGCTCACCATGCGGGTCCGGCGGCGGGGCCCACCCCCGGAGACCCGTACGCGGCCCCCGGGGCGTGACCCTCCGGTCACGCTGCGCCGCCCTCGCACCGGCCCACGTGTGAGGCCGCCCACAGGGGGATCGACGTCTACGACCTCCGGTAGTGGACCGGTGCCCGGGGGGCTCCGGCCCGGCTCGGGCCCCCGGCGGCTCGGGCGCCGACCCCGGGGGCGTCGACCCTGAAGAACGCTGGCCACCGCAAGGGTCGCCCTGGTGTTCCTCCGGTGTCACCGGCGCGCGGCCCCCGGATGTGTGATCCGGACAAAACGCCTCAAATCCACCGCTCGACCTCGGCAGGACCTCGCGACGGCCACTACTCCGCGTCGTAGAACGCGGCTTTGCCACCCGTCGCGGGCCCTGCCAAGAATGGTCCGTCGCCAGGCAGCGCGGCCCGTCCCACCCGGATCCGCCGCGCAGCCCGCCCGCCCCGCCGCTTCGGCAGGGGCGCCTCGGCCGTCCCGGACGGCCGCGCGGGCCCCGCTCATCCGGAGCCCGCGCGATGCCCCGTGTCCGGCACACCGGCACGGCCCCCGACGGAGAAGGAACGCCGCTTTCATGCAGCTCAGCCATGCCCGCCGCAACTCCCTGATCACCGGCGTCGCCACCCTCGTGGTCGCGAGCGCCGCCACCGCCGCCCTCGCCATCCCGCAGGCCGGGAACACCACCGAGGCCGCCGCCCCCGCGGCCGCCGTCTCGGTGGACGGCAAGCCGGTCGCCGACCAGGCCCAGGCCGACAACGCTGCCGCTGCCGCTGCCCAGCAGGCCGCCCAGGAGGCCCAGGCCGCCCAGGCCAAGGCCGAGGCGGATGCCGCCGCCCAGGCCGCCGCCCAGGCGCAGGCCGAGGCCGAGGCGAAGGCCCAGGCGGACGCCAAGGCCAAGGCCGACGCCGAGGCGGCCGCCTCCCGCTCCCAGGAGCGCCAGAACCTCGCCGCGACCACCTACTCCGGCACCCCCCAGCAGATCGCCGCGCAGATCGTCCCGGCCGGCCAGCTGCAGTGCTTCAGCAACATCGTGTTCCGCGAGAGCAGCTGGAACCCGCTGGCCGTGAACGCCTCGTCCGGCGCCTACGGCCTGGTCCAGGCCCTGCCGGGCTCCAAGATGGCCTCCGCCGGCGCCGACTGGCGCACCAACCCGGCCACCCAGATCAAGTGGGGCCTGAACTACATGAACACCCGGTACGGCAGCCCCTGCGCCGCCTGGTCGTTCTGGCAGGCGCACCACTGGTACTAAGCCGACGCCTCGGGCCGACCCCCTCAGGCCGGCCTCTCAGGCCGACCCACCGGGCCGACCCGCCCCTCGGCACCCCGGAGCCCGCGACGCAGCGCACGCGTCGCGGGCCCCGCGCGTTCCGGCGCCCCCCGGTTCCGCCTCCGCGCCGCACCGGCCGCTACGCGGGACCGGCGCAGCCGGTTCACGGCTGTCGTGGACGCGTCCGGAAGGCCGCGTGAAGATATGGCGCACGGTCGTACGATTTGCCGCCAATTGGCCGGAATTACGGTCCGTCAGGGCTTTGCCACCGTTCGCGGACCCTCTTACGCTCCGGCGTCATGCCCTCACCCCTGATCAGCGTCGTGCTCCCCGCCTACGACCGGCACGAACAACTCGCCTCCTGCCTGGACTCGCTGCTCGCGCAGTCCCTGGCCGGCGTCGAGGTGATCGTGGTCGCCGACCGCTCCCCCGAGACCGCGGGCGGGCTCGCCGACGCGTACGCGGCACGGCACCCGCGGGTGAGCGTGCTGCACCTGAACGCGGCGGTCGGGGTCGGGGTGAGCCGGAACGCCGGGGCGGCGCGGGCGACGGGCGAGTACCTGCTGTTCCTCGACGCCGACCACCTGCTGCCCAGGGACGCGCTCCAGACCCTCGCCGACCGGCTCCAGCAGACCGGCCCGGTGGACGTCCTGCTGTTCGGCCACTCCCGCCGGCACAAGGACCGGGACTGGCCGGGCGGGGCCGAGGCGCTCCTCGCCGAGGCCGGCCCCGAGGTGTTCGCGCCCTTCGACCGGCCCGCGCTGTTCGGCGCGCCGCCACTGATCTGGGACCGGCTGATCCGCCGCGGCCACTGGGAGGAGCTGGGGCTCGCCTTCCCCGACGGCCGCTACGAGGAGGTGCCGGTCGTGCACGCCGCCCTGCTCGGCGCGCGCAAGGCCGCCGTGCTGGCGCGCGAGTGCGTCCAGCTGCGCCGGCGGGAGACCGTCCACCCGTCGGGCGGTCCGGGCAGCAGCGTCTTCGACCTCTTCGACCAGTACGAGCGCAGCTTCGCCCTGCTGGAGGAGCAGCCGCACCTCTACGCGGTACGGGACGCCCTGTTCGTCCGGATGATCCGCCACTACCTGTTCGTCTTCGACCTGGCCGGCTGCGTCGCCCGTGCCGAGCGCCCGCAGTTCTTCCACCGCGCCGCCGAGCACCACCGCCGCTTCCAGCCGCCCGGCCACCGCCGGCCGGGCGGCCGCGAGGGGATCAAGTTCTCGCTGCTCGCCGGCGGCGCCTATCCGGCGTTCGAGGTAGCCAAGCTGTCCCACATCGCGAAGGGCACGCTCACCGGGCGCAAGTGACCGGCGCCCCGCGTGCCCGGCGCCCGGACGGCGCCCCGGCTGCGATCATCGGCGGAGCCGTGTCGCCGCCGCCGTACCGCCCGGGAGGTCCCCGTGAGCCGTCCGTCCGCCGTACCCGGGGCCGGACTGGCCCGTGAGCTGGGCGCCGTGCTGCGCGGGGAGGTCCGGTTCGGCGCCGCCGAGCGGACCGTCTACGGCCACGACGCGTCCAACTACCGGCAGCTGCCGCTCGGCGTGGTCAAACCCGCCGACCTCGACGACGTGCGCACCGCGCTGGCGCTCTGCCGCGCGCACCGGGTGCCGGTGGTGGCGCGCGGGGCGGGCACCGGCGTCGCCGGGCAGGCGATCGGCCCCGGCGCGGTGGTGCTGGACTTCCGCCGCCACCTCGGCCAGGTGCTGGAGGTCGACCCGCACGCCCGCACCGCGCGGGTGCGGCCCGGCACCGTCCTGGACGACCTGCAGCGCGCCGCCCGGCCGTACGGGCTGCGCTTCGGCCCCGACCCGTCCACCCACAGCCGCTGCACCCTCGGCGGCATGATCGGCAACGACTCCTGCGGCTCGCACTCGCTCGCCTGGGGCCGCACCTCCGACAACGTCGAGCGGCTGGAACTGCTGCTCGCGGACGGCACCGAGCTGACCGTCGGCGGCCGGCTCGGCCCCGAGGAGCGCGCCGCACTCGCCGCGCAGCCCGGGCGGGCCGGCGAACTCCACCGGCAGCTCCAGGAGTTCACCGACCGCAACCTCGCCACCATCCGCCAGGGCATGCCCCGGCTGCCGCGCCGCGCCTCCGGCTACCCGCTGGACGCGCTGCTGCCCGAGCACGGCCACGACCTCGCCCGGGCGCTCACCGGCACCGCGGGCACCTGCGCGCTGCTGCTCGGCGCCACCGTCCGCCTGGTCGAGGAGCCGCCCGCCCGCGCCCTGGTGGTGGCCGGCTACCCCGACGAGGGCGCCGCCGCCGACGCCGTCCCCGCGCTGCTGCCGTTCCGGCCGCTGACCGCCGAGGGCCTGGCGGCCGACCTGATCGCCGCCCTGCTCGCGGCCGGCCCCCGTCCGCCCGCGCTGGACCGGCTGCCCGCCGGCGAGTGCTGGCTGTTCCTGGAGACCGCCGGCGCCACGCCGCTGGCCGCCTACCAGGCCGCGCGGGAACTCGCCGACGCGGTGCGCCGCGAGCACGCGGCCGCCGTCGCGCTGGTCACCGATCCCGTCGAGCAGCGCGGGCTGTGGGCCGTCCGGGAGGCCGGCGCCGGGATCGTCACCCGGCTGCCCGGCGGCGGGGAGGCCTGGCCCGGCTGGGAGGACTCCGCCGTCCCGCCCGAGCGGCTCGGCGACTACCTGCGGGAGCTGCGCGCCCTGCTGCGCCGGCACAGCCTGCGCGGCGTCCCGTACGGGCACTTCGGCGAGGGCTGCGTGCACCTGCGGATCGACTTCCCGCTGGACCGGCCGCACGGGGTGCTGGCCTTCCGGGAGTTCCTGGAGCAGGCGGCCGACCTGGCGGTCTCGTACGGCGGCTCGCTCTCCGGCGAGCACGGTGACGGGCAGGCCAGGGCCGAGCTGCTGCCGCGCATGTACCCGGCCGAGGTCATCCGCCTGTTCGGCGGGTTCCAGCGGATCTGGGACCCGGAGCACCTCCTCAACCCGGGCGCCCTGGTCGACCCGCGCCCGCTCGACGCCGACCTGCGCTTCGTCCCCCCGCCGCCCCGGCCGCTGCCGCTGGCCCTCCCGTTCGAGCGGGACGGCGGCAGCATCGCCAAGGCGGTGCACCGCTGCGTGGGCGTCGCGAAGTGCGTGGACCCGACCACCGGGGTGATGTGCCCGAGCTACATGGCCACCGGCGAGGAACGGCACTCCACCCGGGGGCGGGCGCGGCTGCTCGCCGAGATGCTGCGCGGGATGGCCGCCCCACCCGGCGCCCCGGCCGGAGCCGCGATCACCGACGGCTGGCGGTCCGAGGAGGTCCGGGAGGCGCTCGACCTCTGCCTGGGCTGCAAGGGCTGCGCGAGCGACTGCCCGGTCCACGTCGACCTGGCGACCTACAAGGCCGAGTTCCTGCACCAGCACTACCGGCACCGCCCGCGCCCGCTCCCGCACTACTCGACGGGCTGGCTGCCGCTCTGGCTGCGGGCCGTCGCACTCGCGCCGGCAGCGGCCAACACGCTGGCCCGCTCACCGCTCGGCGGGCTGCTCAAGCGGCTCGGCGGGCTCGACCCGCGCCGGGTGCTGCCGGTCTTCCCGCCGGAGACCTTCACCGCCTGGTACCGACGGCACCGCGCCACGCACCCCGCCCCGGCGGGCGCGCCACTGGTCCTGCTGTGGCCGGACACCTTCTCCGAGCACCTCCAGCCGAACGTGCCGCGCGCGGCCGTCGAGGTGCTGGAACACCTGGGCTTCGACGTCCGGCTGCCCCCGGGCCCGGTCTGCTGCGGCCTGACCTGGTACTCCACCGGCCAACTCGGCACGGCGCGGAGGGTGTTGCGGCGCAGCCTGCGGACGCTGACCGCCGCCGGCCTGCCGGCCGACACCCCGGTGGTCGGCCTGGAGCCGAGCTGCACCGCGACCCTGCGCGAGGACCTGCCCCGGCTGCTCGGCGCGGACGGCCGCCCGCTCGCCGAACGGACCCGCACCTTCGCCGAGTTCCTCGACCGGTACGCCCCGGACGCTCCGCTCCCCCGCGCCGCCCTGGACGCCGTCACCCAGACCCACTGCCACCAGCACGCCGTGCTCGGCAGCGCCGCCGACCGCCGGGTGGAGGCCCGCCTCGGCCTGGACAACCGGGTGCTGGACTCGGGCTGCTGCGGCCTGGCGGGCGACTTCGGCTTCGCCAAGGGCCACTTCGAGGTGTCGGCGGCGATCGCCGAGCGCGTCCTGCTACCGGAGCTCCGGGCGGCCGGCCCGGACACCGTGATCCTCGCGGACGGCTTCAGCTGCCGCACCCAGATCGCCCAACTGGGCGACGGACGCGAGGCGTTGCACCTGGCCGAGCTGATCGCCAGGCAGCTGCGGCCGTCAGGCTGAGGCCGCCCTCCACCGTACGGTTCCGGCAGCTCCGGACGACCGACGGGCGACCGACGGGCGACCGACGGGCGACCGGACGGCCTCCGGCGGCTTCTGCCAGGCGCCCTGCCGAATGACAGCTCCGAGCTGATGATCTTCGCGAGGCGGGAGCTGGGCCGTCGGATCGACGCCCGCGTCCACGCCCACGCCCGGGCCCTGCTCCACCAGGGCCCGGAGGCGGAACCGGGCCCCGCCACCGGACGGCGCGAGCAGACCGCGCGACTGCTCGCCGAGATCCTCCCGCTGGACGCCGAGCGCCGCGAGGAGTCCGCGCTCTGGCTCTCCTGCGTCACCGCCGCCCGCACCCGGCCCGAACTGCGGCCCCGCGCCGCCGAGGTGCGGCACGGCCTGGACGAGCTGGTCCGGCCCGTCCTGGTCGGGGCCGCCCGCACCGGCGGCCTGGCGTCCGGGCTGGACCTCGACGTCGAGACCCGCCGCCTCTCCGCCCTCCTGGACGGCCTCACCCTGCGAGCCGTCCAGCACCCCGACCCGGTGGGCCCGGACGAGCTGCGCGCCGTGCTCCGCCGCCACCTCGACACCCTGGCCGCGCCGATCCCCTGACACCGCGCCAACGCCCGGCCACAATGGCGCGATGACCCTCACCACCGCCGAGGCGGACAAGCTCCTGGCCGATCACTTCGCCCCCTGGGTGCAGGCCCTCGGACTGTCGACCGCCGAGACCGGCGAGCAGCACGCCGTCCTGCGCCTGCCCTGGTCCGACCAGCTCGCCCGCGAGGGCGGCGGGCTGTCCGGCCAGGCCTTGATGGCCGCCGCCGACACCGCCTGCGTGATCGCCCTCTGCGCCGCCCGCGGCGGCTTCGGCCCGATGACCACCGTCCAGCAGTCCACCACCTTCCAGCGCGCGGTCCTCGCCCGGGACGTCCTGGTGCACGCCCGGATCACCAAGCTCGGCCGCCGGATCGCCTTCCTGGACATCACCCTCACCCCCGAGGGCACCGAGGAGGCGGCCGCCCACGCCACCGCCGTCTACGCCCTGGGGTAGCCGGGGCCTCGCACACCCGCCCGCCGGCGCCCCGATGCCGACCACACGTCACCCGGGATCCGCCCCCGCCCCCGCGGAATGACCGGGGCCGTGGCCCCCGCCCCGGCCAGGGGTGGGGGCCACGGTCCGTGCGCGGACGACGGCGTCGGGCCAGGGCGGCCTATCCGGGGGCCTCCTCCGAGCAGACCGCCGACACGAACTCGGCCAGCCGGGCCTGCGGCAGACCGCGCGCGATGTCCGCCTCGCTGATCATGCCGACCAGCTTGTGCTCCGGGTGGTTGATCACCGGAAGCCGGCGCACCTGGTACTGCTCCATCACCCGCAGCACCTGCTCGGTGTCCTCGTCGGCCTCCACCGTCATCGGCCGGCCCTGCGCCAGCTCGCCCGCCGTCACCGACGCCGGGTCACGGCCCTCGGCCACGCAGCGCAGCACGATGTCGCGGTCGGTCACGATGCCCAGCAGCTTGTCGCCCGGCCCGCAGATGGGCAGGGCGCCCACGTCACGTTCCCGCATGATCCGGGCGGCGTCCGCGAGCGTCTCGTGCTCACGGATGCACTCCGCGCCCGGGTGCATGATGTCGCCGGCTGTGGTCATGGTCCGCCTCCTGACCTGGCTGCCTTCCCCCGTCCATCGTGCTGCGGCCGGGTGGCCGACGCCACCGGGCACCGCTCAGGGCTCCGCGTCCGCCTGGGTGCCGGCGCCGTGCTCGGCCCGCCCGTCCGGCGCGCCCGGGTCCTCCAGCGGCGAACGCTCCAACAAGTCTTCCAGAGGCGGCAGTTCGTGCCGGGGCGGCCCCTTCTCCACGTCCTCCTCGGCGACCTCCCCGCTCTCCACCGCCGCCTCCGCCGCCTTCGCACCGGCCGCCGCCGCGGCCGCCGTCAGCAGGTTCCGCTGCTGCGCCTCCGTCGCGCTCTCCAGGAACCGCAGCAGTTCCACCGGGAACGGCAGCACCAGCGTCGAGTTCTTCTCCGCCGCCACCTCCACCACGGTCTGCAGCAGCCGCAGCTGCAGCGCGGACGGGGTCGCGCTCATCACCGCGGCGGCCTCGGACAGCCGCTCCGAGGCCTGGTACTCGCCGTCGGCGGTGATGATCCGCGCGCGCCGCTCCCGCTCGGCCTCGGCCTGCCGGGCGATCGAGCGCTTCATCGACTCCGGCAGCGCGACGTCCTTGATCTCCACCCGGTCGATCTCGATGCCCCAGCCGAGCGCCGGGCTGTCGATCATCAACTCCAGCCCCTGGTTGATCGGTTCCCGGTTGGCCAGCAGGTCGTCCAGCTCGCTCTTGCCGATGATCGAACGCAGCGAGGTCTGCGCGACCTGGGAGATCGCGAAGTTGTAGTCCTGCACGTTGACCGTCGCCTTCACCGGGTCCACCACGCGGAAGTAGACCACCGCGTCGACCCGCACGGTCACGTTGTCCCGGGTGATGCCCTCCTGCGCCGGGATCGGCATCGTCACGATCTGCACGTTCACCCGGCGCAGCCGGTCGGCGACCGGCACCAGCGCCACCAGCCCCGGTTCGCGCACCTCGTCGCGCACCCGGCCGAAGCGGAACACCACGCCCTTCTGGAACTGCTGCACCACCCTGATGCTCAGGGCCGCCCAGATCGCCCCCAGCCCGGCCAGCCCCCCGAGGACCCCCAGCACCGTATCGACGATCATCGCGGCCTCCTCGCGGCCTGCGCACATCGGAGCCTCCGACCACCGCCTGCCCGGCCGGGCAGGGGGAACCGGAGCAACTGCTTCCAGGCTATGCCTGCCCGCCACGACCGGGTCGAACCCATCCGGACCGGGACGAAGCGGCCTCGGCGGCCGGGCCTTCCGGTCTCCTCCCCAGCCTTCCGCGCAGGCCCCGGGGCGCCCGGGTGGGCCGCGGGCTTCCGGGTGGGCCGGCAGGGCTCCCGGGTGGGCCGCGGGCTTCCAGGTGGGCCACGGGCTTCCGGGTGGACCCCTAGGATCGGGACATGCCGAGTCTGGCCTCCCCGCCGTCCCCCGCCGACGACCCCGACGACCCGCGCCACCCCGCCGAGGCCGCCGCCCGCGCCGACGGACTCGCCGTCCTCGACCGCGTGGTCACCGGGTGCCGCGCCTGCCCCCGCCTGGTCGCGTGGCGCGAGGAGACCGCCGGCGCCAAGCGCCGCGCGTACCAGGACTGGGACTACTGGGCCCGCCCCATCCCCGGCTTCGGCCCGCCCGACGCCCCGCTCGTCCTGGTCGGCCTCGCCCCCGCCGCCCACGGCGCCAACCGCACCGGCCGGATCTTCACCGGCGACCCCTCCGGCGACCTGCTCTACGCGGCCCTCCACGGACTCGGGCTCGCCAACCGGGCCGCATCCGTCCGCCACGGCGACGGCCTGGAGCTGTACGGCGTGCGGATCACCGACCCGGTCCGCTGCGCCCCGCCCGACAACAAGCCCAGCACCGCCGAGCGCGACACCTGCCGCCCCTGGATCACCCGGGAGTTCCAGCTGCTGCGCCCGACCGTACGGACCGTGGTCGCCCTGGGCGGCTTCGCCTGGCAGGCCCTGCTCCCGGTGATCGCGGACGCCGGCTGGCAAGTCCCCCGGCCCCGGCCCGCCTTCGGCCACGCCGCCCGGGTCACCCTCCCGGCCCGGGACGGCGGCCCGCCACTGCAGCTCTACGGCTGCTACCACGTGAGCCCGCGCAACACGAACACCGGCCGCCTGACCACCGTGATGCTCCGCGACCTCCTCCGCGACGCGGCCCGCTCCGCGGGGCTGGACCCCCGCTGACCCCCGGCCCCGCCCGTCCCGGCGGGCCCTACCCGAACCGTGCGAGCCTCGGCTTGCCCGCCCGCTTCCACACGCCCGGCAGCCGCTCGCGCGCCGTCCGCTCGTCCGCCAGCTGGCGGGCGTACAGGATGCCGTAGCCGAAGGGCTCACCGCCGGTCGAGGCCTCGGCGGCGAGGGCGGCCGCGGCGACCACGGCGTCCTGGTGCTCGCCCAGGACGTCCTGGACGGCCTTCATCCGCTCCGTGTAGCGCTCGGCCCGGCGGCCGGCCGCCGGGGCGGCCGTCTCTCCGGCGTAGCGGGCGCGCTTGGCGGCCTTGCGGGCGTCGTGCAGGGCGCCGGCGCGCTCCCCGGGATCGGCCGCGAGCGCGGTCCGGACGCGGCCGGCGGTACGGCGCTGCTCGCGGGCGGCGACCCGGGACAGCTCGGCGACCGCGGGGCGGTCGGCGCGACGGCGCAGCGGAGGCTCGGCGAGGAGGGCGGCGAGGGCGTCGCCGAGGTCGCGGCGGCGCGGGCTGTCGAGGGCGGCGACCACCTCGGGCCAGACCCGCCGGTACTCGGCCCCGCCCCACCGTTCGAGCGCCGCGGCGATCCGCTCCGGTCCGCACTCGGCGGGCAGCTCGCGGGCCTGGGCGGCCAGCCGTTCGGCCAGCACCTCGCGGTCGCGGGCGCCGCCGAGGGCGCCGCCGAGCCAGCGCAGCTCCGCGACCAGGTGGTCGGTCGCGCCGGGGGCGAACAGCCGACGGAAGGTCCGCAGGGCGCTGCGCAGCCGTCGGCAGGCGACCCGCATCCGGTGCACCGCGTCCGGTTCGTCGGCCCGGACGGCGTCGTCCAGGCCGGCCAGCACCGCCGCCTGCGCCTGGACCCGGGCCAGCACCACCTGCCCCACCGTGGTCTCGGGATTCGCCATGTGCGTCCATCCCCTCGTCGGGGCCGCCGGGAACGCTTCCAGCCTATTCCGGCCCGGTCGGCTGTCGACCCCGCGTGCCGTTGAGGGGCCGTCAGGAGGAGCGCAAGGGTCCACGCGCCCTCGTGCGGGGTGTGAGCGTCATGGCATACTCCGGGGCGTGACGACCTCCACCCATGCGACCAGGGCCCTGCGGGCCGCGGTGTTCACCGCGCTCGCCGTGCCGATGGCCGCGTTGGGCCAGGTGGTCATCACGGGCCGTCCGCTGCCGCTGTCGCTGGTGGCCTCGGCGTGCGCCGTGGTGTTCCTGGTCGCGGCCGTCCTGGCCGGCGGGGAGCGGCGGATGCTGCACATCTCCGCCGTGATGGTGCCGGTGGAGCTGCTCCTCAACACGACCTTCAACCTGGGCCAGACCGGTTGTGGGCCGGTGTTCTCCGGTCAGGTCCCCGCCCGCGGGGTGAACCTGCTGGTCTGTGGGGGCGGTTCGATGGACGGGTCGCTGCTCTCCGGTCCGCTCGGTCACGCCGGACAGTCGGCACCCGCGCTGACCCAGCTGCTGCTCCTGCTGGTGCACCTGGTGATCGCGCTGGCCGGCGCCGCCTGGCTGCGGCTGGGCGACTCGGCCCTGTCGGGCCTGGCCCGGGCGCTGCGCGTGCTGCGGGAGTCGCTGGCCCGGCCGCTGCGCGCCCTGGTCGTCCTGCTGGCCCCGGCCCCGGCGCGTCCGGTGCTGCGGGTGCCGCTGCCGGTGTCGGACCGGGCGCGGCCGCGCCGCGAGGACGTGGTGCTGAGCCCGGCGCCCCGCCGCGGTCCGCCCGCCTTCGCGCCTGCCTGCTGACCGCCTCCGCGCCGGGTCGTCCCCGGACTTCCCGAACGCCCGGGATTCCCGGAGTCTCCCGATCCGGAGTCCCCTGATCCGGAGTCTCCTGACGCCCGGACCGCGGTCCCTCCCGTACCGGCCGGACACCGGCCCCCGTACGCCCGCAGGCAGTGCGCGCGACTCCCGCGTTCCCCGATCCCGCCGCACCCGGTGCGGTTTCCCGCGCGCACCCGCGCGCCGCGTACAGGAGTTGACTTCCCATGGCTCAGGCCCCCAGCAAGCAGCAGGCCAAGCGCATCAGTGCCCGTGAGCGGATCCAGGAGGCGCAGCGCCTGGAGCAGCAGTCCGCCAAGCGCCGTCAGCGGATCGTCGTGACGGTCACCGCCGTCGCGGTGCTGGCCCTCGCGGGCGGTGCCGCCGTCGCGATCAACTCGGCGTCGAAGAAGAGCGACGCGGCCGCCGCGGCCGCGACATCGGCGCCGCTGGTCGTCCCGGCGAACGCCGGCGGCCCGAACGGCACGGTGATCACCTACGGCAAGGCCGACGCCCCGCACACCATGGAGGTCTACGAGGACTTCCGCTGCCCGGTCTGCAAGCACTTCGAGACGGCGAACGGTGAGACGGTCAAGAAGCTCACCGAGGACGGCCAGATCAAGGTGGAGTTCCACCTGGCGGCCTTCCTGGACAAGAACCTCGGCGGCAAGGGCTCGCGCACCGCGCTGGCCGCCGCCGGTGCCGCGCTGAACGAGGGCGTGGACAAGTTCAAGCAGTTCCACGACGTGCTGTACGCCAACCAGCCGGACGAGCGCGAGGACGGCTTCGGCGACGTCAACCACCTCCTGGACCTGGCCGGGCAGGTGCCCGGGCTGAAGACGGACGCCTTCGTGAAGGCCGTCACCGACCGGACCTACGCGCCGTGGGCGGCGAAGGTGGCCGACGCGTTCAACGACAGCGGGGTGACCGGCACCCCGACCGTGAAGGTGGACGGCAAGCCGATCACGCTGTTCAGCGGCAACGCGGCGGCCTCGCCGGAGCAGTTCACCGCCCAGGTCAAGCAGGCCGCCGGCCTGCAGTAGCCGACGGCACGCCCCCCTGCCCGACCTCCCCCAGCACGGCACCACCGGCCCGGCCGAACTCCCGGCCGGGCCGGCCCCTCCCAGCCAGCCACCGGAGTGTGCTGCCATGTCCGCCGCTTCCACCGTGCACCTCTCCCGCCCCGTTCCCGACGCCGCCGACCGGGCCCCGGTCGGGGCCGGCCGGGCCTTCGCGTTCCTGCTGTTCCTCGGCGCCCTGGTCGGGCTGGCCGTCTCGGCCGTCCTGACCTTCGACAAGCTCCGCATCCTGGAGAACCCGTCCTACGTCCCCAGTTGCAACATCAATCCGATCATCAGCTGCGGTTCGGTGATGCGCACCGAGCAGGCGGAGGTGTTCGGCTTCCCGAACCCGCTGCTGGGCCTGGCCGCGTTCGGCGCCCTGGCCGCGATCGGGGCCGGGCTGCTCGCCGGTGCCGCGTACCGGCGCTGGTTCTGGCTGGGGCTGCACGCGGGCACCGCGCTGGGCGTGGTGTTCGTGCACTGGCTGATCGGCCAGGCGCTGTACGACATCGGCGCGCTGTGCCCGTACTGCATGGTGGTGTGGGCGACGGTGGTCCTGCTGTTCTGGTACACCACGCTGCACAACCTGCGCACGGGGGTGATCCCGGTGGGCCCGCGCCTGCGGGTGGTGGTCCGGGAGGCGGCCCGCTACCACTGGGCGCTGCCGGTGCTGTGGGCGGCGGTGATCACGCTGCTGGTGCTCAACCGGTTCTGGTCCTACTGGAGCACCCTCCTCTGAGCGGATCGTCCGTCACCCCAGGTACCCCGCGGAGTGCAGCAGCGCGGCGGCGCCCGTCCGCCGGGCCTCCAGGGCCCCGGTGAGGCGGCGCGCCGCGCAGGGGTGCAGCAGGGCGGCCGCCCGGGCGGGGGCGAACCAGCCGTGGTCGGCGATCTCCTCGGCCTGCAGCCGGACCACCGCGCCCTCCTGGACCGTCCCCCCGTCGAACATGAACTGCACGGCGGGGTGGGCGTGTTCGCCCTGGTCGGGGATGACGTCGCGCCACTCCACCACCAGCAGCGTCAACTCCCGCGCCATCAGGCCGGTCTCCTCGAACAGCTCGCGGGCCGCGCACTCGGCGGGCCCCTCCCCCGGGTCCATCCCGCCGCCGGGGAACTGCCACTGGTCCCGGTAACTCGCCTTCAGCAGCAGGACCTTGCCCTCCGCGTCGGTGAGCAGCACGCTGCAGCCGACGTAGGCGCGCACCATGCCGGCGAGCCACTCCTCCTCCGAGAGTGCCCAGGTGTCCGTCATCGCGCCTCCTCCGCCGGGTGCCGTCATTCGAGGTCAATCTGCCGCGATCCCCGCCCCGCAAACGGTGGTTCGCACTCGATCACCCGAACGAGTGCCCTCCGCCCCTCAGCCGAAGACCGAGCGCCGGAAGGCGTTGCGCAGATCGGTCAGCGGCTGGGTGACCCGGTCGTGGTGCACCTTGTTGGTGAGCAGCACCGCCCAGCGCCCGAGCCGCCGGGAGACCCAGAAGCCCGTGCCGGTGAAGCCGTAGTGGACGAAGGTGCCCTCGGCCGGCTCGGTACCGGGGGCGCACAGCCAGGACAGGCCGCGGGCCGGCCGCAGCCCGCCGGTCTGCTCGCGCAGCGACTCCTCGATCCACGCCCGGCCCCAGGGCAGGGCGGGCGGCGGGGCGAGCAGCGCGGTGAGGAAGCGGCCGAGGTCGCGGGCGGTGGAGAAGGCGCCGGCGTTGCCGGAGACGCCGCCGAGCAGCCGGGCGGACGGGTCGTGGACGACGCCGCGCAGGTGGCCGCCGGTCGACTCGTCGTACTCGGTGGGCGCGGTCCGGTGGAGGAGCCCGGCGTCGAGCGGCCCGTACCGGGTGTCGGCCATGCCGAGCGGGTGCCAGGCCCAGCGGGCGGCGAGCACGTCCAGCGGCGCGCCGCCGAGGTCCTCGACCAGGTGGCCGAGCAGCACCGCGGCGCGGTCGGTGTACTCGACGGCCGTGCCGGGCGCGCGGTGCGACGCCGCGGCCAGCACCCCGGCGCGGATCGCCGCCGGGTCGCGCCCGTAGAGCTGCTCGAAGCGGGTGTAGGGGAGCATCCCGGCGGTGTGCGCGAGGAGCTGCCGGACGGTGACCGCGCCGGCGGCGCGCCCGGCCGCCGGCGGCCACCAGTGGCCCAGCGGGTCGTCCAGCGGCAGCCGGCCGGATTCCCACAGCACCCCGGCGCAGGGCCAGAGCGCGACGACCTTGGTGAGGCTGGCGAGGTCGTAGAGAGTGTCCGGCCCGGGTACGAGCCGCGCGTACGGGCCCTGCCCGAGCGTGCCGTGGCTGCCGCCGCCGAGCACGCCCCCGGCGTCGCCGACGGCCCACACCGCGCCCGCCCCGACGGTGCGGACGCCCGCGCCGACCAGCCGGTCCAGCTCCCCGCCCGGCGCGGCCAGGGCGGGGAGCCGGTCGGCTCCGGGTGCTCGGTGGCTCATGCCGTCCCCCCGGGGCGTGGCGCGTCGTCAGGGCGACCGGAGCCTACCCGGCGGGGCGGCCGCTCAGACCGCGGCGAGTTCCTTGCCGAGGCAGATGGCCAGCGGGTGGTCCCGGTAGTAGCCGAACTTGCGGATCGGCGCGTAGCCCTCGGACTCGTACAGTGCGACGGCCTCGGGCTGCTTGCTGCCGGTCTCCAGGATGAACCGGGTGTGCCCGGCCTCGACCGCCGTCCGCTCCAGGCGGCGCAGCACCGCTCGGGCCAGGCCCCGGCCGCGGGCGTCCGGGACCACGAACATCCGCTTCAGCTCGGCGTCGCCCTCGCGCAGCTCGTCCGGGCCGCCCGCCTCCTTGGCCCGCCAGCCGCCGCAGGCGACCGGTCGGCCGTCCAGGTAGGCGACCAGGAACAGCCCGGCCGGCGCCTCGAAGTCGTCGGCGGACATCTCGGTGAGGTCGGGGTCGCCGTAGCGGCGGACGTACTCCTGCTGCACCTCCGCCGAGAGGGCCTGCGCGTCGGGGTGGGCGTAACCGGTGATGCGGAACTCGACGGTCCCGGTGTCCTGGGTGGCGGTGGTCTCCATGGGGGAAGAGCCTACGAGTTCCGCTCAGCGGGCCTCGAACCGGGCGACCAGCTCGTCCTTGCCGAACATCCGGGCGGTGTCGACGGCACTCGGGGTCCCGGCGTACGGGTCGGCGCCGCCCGCCAGCAGGGCGGCGAGCACGTCGTCGGCCCCCTTGAAGACGGCGCCGGCCAGCGGGGTCTGGCCGCGGTCGTTGGCGAGGTTCGGGTCGGCGCCGTGCCGGAGCAGCGCCTCCACGGTGGCGGCGTGGCCGTGGTACGCGGCGAGCATGACCAGGGTGTCGCCGCGGTCGTTGGTGAGGTCGGCCGGGGCGCCGGCGTCCAGGTAGGCGGCCAGGGTGCCGGTGTCCCCGGCGCGGGCGGCGTCGAAGAGCTTCCCGGCGAGCGCGATCACCTCGGCGTCGGGCGAGTCGGGGGCGTCGGCGGGCTGCTGGCTGGCGGCGTCGGTCATGGCGGGCGGCCTTTCCGGTCGGGTCGTCGGGCGGTCACGGGCTGCGCCCAGGGCACGGTAGCGGCCGGTGCGGGAGCGGGCCAGCCGGTGTCCGTGATCCGGATGAACCGTCCGGGCGCGCCACGACACGCGACCACGCGGTTGCGCGGCCATTCGAGCGAACTTCCCGGACCCCCCGGAAACTTCCCGCCCGCCGCACGGGAATGCCTCGGCGCACCGCATCCCCACGGCAACCGGCCCCCACCCCGGCCGGTTCGCATACCGCCGTCCGGCCGCCGGAACGGCATGGAACGGCAGAACCACCCATTTGCCCCGTTCCATCATCTATTACTTTTTGTCACGATAAATGCACTTTCTGTCACACCCCTCGCTTGTCCCCCCTCCCGAGGAGCGGAACGTGATCCTCTCGATTTCCGGCATCGTCCTGTTCGGCACCATCGCCTTTCTGTACTTCCGCAGGGACGGACTAAAGGTCTCCCACGCCCTCGTCTGCGCCCTTCTCGGCTTCTACATCGCCGGTTCGTCGATCGCCCCGAGCATCAACGCGGGCGGCGCCAGCCTCGCGAGCCTGCTCAGCGGCATCAGGTTCTAGCCGCCGCCACTCCCCCGTACCGGCCCGGGCGCGGATCCCACCGCCCCGGGCCCCGTCGTACCCCTCGCCGCACCCCTTCCGTCCCATCCCGTCCCACTCGCCCGGGGAGACAAGGAATGCCGCTCCAACGCCACCTCAGCAAGGGCCGCGAGATCGCCCGGACCGCCGGGGACCACGCCTCCGACATGTTCGCCCCGCTCTCCGTCATCGGCCGGGGCCTGCGCCACCACGCCGGCTGGGCCAAGGCCCGCTGGAACGCCACCCCGAAAGAACGCCGCGGTCCGACGCTGTTCCTGACCGCCGCGATGCTGGTCGGCGTCTACCTGCTGCCGCACGGCCTGCTGTTCGCCCTGATCGCCCTGATGGCCAGCGCCGCCTGGGCCGGGCGGTCCCCCAAGGCGCCCCCCGCCCCGCCCGCCCCGGACGTCGCCGACGTCAAGCTGGGCGCCCTCTACGCCGCGCTCACCCCCTACCTGTGCGGCCCCGACGACGCCAACCCGCTCTACCACTTCGAGGGCAGCTACAAGAACGCCTTCGGCTCCTGGGAGTTCGACGGCGAGGGCCGGCTCTCCCGGCTGGAGCTGAGCTACCCCGCGTACTTCACCGACACCGAGCCCGCCGCCCGGGCCCGGATCGAGCAGGTCGTCCAGGGCAAGGCCGGGCGGGCCCGGGAGTACCGCTTCGACTGGGACGAGGAGTCCAACCGGCTGCGGATCGCCGCGCTCGCCCCACTGCCCACCGACGTGGTCGCCCAGCGCTTCGTGGCCGCCCCCGGCGAGATCGTGCTGGGCTTCACCGACGAGGACGGCACCGCCCGGACCATCCCGGTCAACCAGGGCGGCACCGTCGTCCAGCAGCCGCCGGTGGTCTGGCGCACCGGCCCGCGCTCCTCCGAACCCCACCTGCTGGCGCTCGGCGTCACCGGCTACGGCACCTCCAGCCTGCTCCGCTCGATCGCGCTGCAGGCCCTCCCGTACGCCGACCTGGTGGTCGTCGACGGCGCGGGCACCGGGGAGCACGCCTGCCTGGTGAACCGGCCCGGCGTGCACACCGTGGAGACCAGCCTGCACGGCGCGCTGGCCGCCCTGGAGTGGGCCGCGCAGGAGACCGAGCGCCGGCTCACCGCCCTCAACGCCGCCCGGCAGGCCGGCTCCGCCCCGCCGGAGGACGTCACCCGGCCGCTCTGGCTGCTGCTGGACCACCCGACCGAGCTGAGCGAGCTCGCCCAGGCCGAGGGCCGCCCCGACCCGCAGGACCTGCTGGAGCTCCCGCTGCGGCACGGCCGGGCCGCCCGGGTCACCGTGGTGATCGCCGACGACATCGAGGCCCGGGACCGGCTCACCCCGACCGTCCGCGCCACCGCCCGGGCCCGCGTGGTGCTCGGCCCGGCCGGGCCGGACGAGGGCCGCGCCGCGCTCGGCGCCCCGCTCGACATCGTGCCCGCCGCGCACGCCCCGGTCGGCCGCGGCTACGCCCGGATCGGCAACGGCGCCCCGCTCCGGCTGCAGATGCCCGCCACCGTCGACCCGCTGGACGACGAGGCACCGGCCCAGCTGCGGGACGCGGTGATCGCCCTGCTGCCGCACCGCGACACCCGCACCGAGGCGGCGGCCGGCGTGCCGCCCCGCCCGGAGCGCCCACCGGTGGCCGCCCCCCTCGACCCGGCCCCGCGAACCCGCCCGGTCGACCTGGCCAAGGACGAGCCGATGATCCGCTCGCGCCCCATCTCCTGACCGGACCGATGCCCCGGGCCGGGGGCGCCGGGGCCGGTCGGAACCCGTCCCGGTACGCTCGTCACAGAAAGTCCGCACGATCGCCAGATGTGAAATAGGTGACACCTGGAGTGATATCACCGGCCAGATGTGACAAATCGGGCGCAGGTGGGTACAAACAGGGGCGGCACGACAGACGACGCATGTCCCGGGACGGGAATCTTCGTCGGAAGCCGAGCGTTGACCGAACGACGAAGAACAGCGACCACTAGTCCTGTGGGCCATAAGCCCGGGAGGCACGATTCATGAGCGAGCGAGCTCTCCGCGGCACGCGACTCGGGGCCACTAGCTACGAGACCGACCGTGGTATCGATCTGGCTCCCCGCCAGACCGTCGAGTACGCATGTCAGAACGGACACCGATTCGAGGTTCCTTTCTCGGTCGAGGCGGAGATCCCCGCGACCTGGGAATGCCGCTTCTGTGGCCAGGAGGCGGCGCTTCTCGACGGCGACGAGCCGGAGGAGAAGAAGGTCAAGCCGACGCGCACCCATTGGGACATGCTGATGGAGCGCCGGACGCGCGAGGAGCTGGAGGAGGTGCTGGCCGAACGGCTGGCCGTGCTCCGCTCCGGGGGGATGAACCTCGCGGTGCACCCGCGGGACACCCGCAAGAGCGCCTGACATCGCTCCCGCCCCGAGCGGGAGGACGCGAAAAGGGACCCTGGTTTCCAGGGTCCCTTTCGCGTTGGCGCGGTTGGCGGGGAGCCTCAGTCGGCGAACCGACCCCCCGGACGGCTCGCGACCGTCCGGGGGCTTGTCGACGGGCGCCTGTCGGCGGGAACCGGCGGCCGGGTCAGTCAGCCGGTGATCGGTGGACGGTAAGTGGTATCCGGGCCCTCGGGACCGCGCGGGCCGGCCTCCGGCTCGACGACCTCGCCCTGGATCACCTTGCCGTCCGGACGGTGGATGCGCAGCTGCTCCTGCAGCCGCACGGCGTCCGCGAACGGGGCGGCGCCGACGCCGGCGGTGCTGCGCAGCGCCTTGTCGGCCAGCCGCCGCCCGGCCGCCCGCCACAGCGCCCGGGTGGGCGGGAACAGCAGCGTCAGGGCCAGCAGGTCCGACAGGAAGCCGGGGACGATCAGCAGGACGCCCGCCAGCACCGTCATGCTGGTGCCGGTCTGCGGCTGCTGGGACTGCGGGTTCCTGCTCTGCTCGAGGGCCGCCGACAGCGCCTTCAACCCGGCCCGCTTGATCAACGAGCCACCGATCAGCGCGCCCGCGACCAGCAGCAGCAGGACGGTCGGGCCGCCCAGCCACGAGCCGACCAGCACCAGCAGCCAGATCTCCAGCACCAGCCAGGCGGTGATGAGCAGCGGCAGCACCCGGCGGAGCCTGCCGCGCGGGGCCGGACGGGTGGGGGTAGCTTGCTGCGTCACGGTTCTGATCCACTCCAAGCGGTGCTCTGCGCGCCGCACGGGAGGTCCGGGCCGGCTACGGCACCACCTGGTCCAACGGTTCCCGCTCGGCGGGTGTTCCGGCGGCGGGCTTCCGACGGCGTCCGACCAGCACCCCGGCGCCGCAGGCCAGCAGCCCGCCGAGGGCCAGGGTCCACTCCGGGGCGGCGCCGACCCGGTCGGCCACCGTGGTGCCGTCGCGCAGCGGGACGGTCGACGAGAGCTCGGCCGCGGTCAGCTCCTGGGTGCGCTGCTGGACGGTGCCGTCCGGGGCGATCACCGCGCTGATGCCGCTGGTGGCGGCGATCAGCACCGCCCGGCCGTGCTCGACGGCCCGCAGCCGGCTCATGGCGAGCTGCTGCTCGGGCTGGCCGGTCCTGGCGTAGGTCGCGTTGTTGGTCTGGACGACCAGGACGCGGGCGCCGCTGTCCACGGTGTCGCGGACGATCTCGTCGTACGCCACCTCGAAGCAGATGACGTCGCCGATCCGGGCCGGGCCGAGCTGCATCACGCCGTTGTGGTCACCGGGGTAGAAGTCCCGCGCGACCCGCTGGAGGCGGGTGATCACCTTCATCAGCTGGGCGCGGAAGGGCACGTACTCGCCGAACGGCACGGGGTGCTGCTTGGTGTAGGAGGCGCCGGGGCCGGTCTGCGGGTCCCAGACGATGCCCTCGTTCTGGACGTGCTGCGCGTCCGGGCCGTCCACCAGGGTGCCGACCAGGGTCGGCACCCCGACGGCCCGGACGGCGTCGTCGATGCGCCGGCGGGCCAGCGGGTCGGTGAACGGGTCGAGGTCGGAGGAGTTCTCCGGCCAGATCACGACGTCGGGGCGCTCGGTCTTGCCCGCCTCGATGTCGGCGGCGAGCCGCTCGGTGGCCGAGGCGTGGTTGTTGAGGACCATCATCGGGCGGCCCAGGAAGTCCATGCCCGGGTTGGGCACGTTGCCCTGGACGATGGCGACCTTCACGGTGTCGGCCGCGGCCGTGGGCACCGGGACGAGGTAGCCGGCCAGCACCGCGGCCACCGCGCCGAGCGCCGCCAGGGCGGCTGCCCGGGGGGCCTTGCGCGGCCCGCGCAGGCGCAGCGCGGCCCAGGCGAGCAGGGCGCCGGAGAGGGCGACGGCGAAGGTCACCAGCGGCGCGCCGCCGAGCGCGGCCAGCGGGGTGTACGGGGTGGCGGTGTTGGCGAAGGCGAGGCGGCCCCAGGGGAATCCGCCGAGCGGCAGCCGGTCGCGGGCCCACTCCTGGGTGATCCACAGGCAGGCCGCCCAGAGCGGCCAGCCGGGGAGCCGGGACGTGACGGCCAGTCCGCCGCCGAGCAGGGCCAGGAACAGCGCCTCGACGACGGACAGGCCGACGGTGGCGTCCCACCCGACCACCCGCAGCCAGCTGAGCAGCACCAGGAAGAACGGCAGGCCGAGGGCGAAGCCCGTCCACAGGCCCTGGCGGAAGGTACGGGCCCGGGTGAGCAGCGAGAGCGCGGCGACGCCGAGCAGTGACAGCGGCCAGAGGTCGTACGGCGGGAAGGCGAGGGCAAGCAGCAGACCGGCCAGCGCCGCCAGGCCGGTCCGGGGCAGACCGGCGCGGACCTTGGCGAGGGCACGGGCGCCGCGACCCGGCCGGGGCGCCGGCTCCTGCGGCTCGGAGGCGGCCCCGGGCCGCTCCTGGGTGACGGGAATGGCCACCGGCGCACCATCTTCCTGGTTCGTGCTGTTCGGACGCTGTGCGAAGAAGGTACCCCGGAACGTCGGAGGCGCGTGAGGTGAGGGTGATGGTGCCTCGGCGCCCCGGCGGGCCCGCGCTCGTCGGGCCCGCTCCTCGGCCCCGGCGGGGTCGGGGGCGCCGTGCTGCTCGCCCGGGGCTCCGGGCGGAACGCCGGGGCGAGCAGCTCGCGCGGGACGGTGACGTCGGCGGGCGCCGCACCGGCCGGTGCGGCGCCGGGTCATCCGGTCCGCCCGCCGGCGCCGGCGGGCGGTCAGCGCCGGTACACAGTGCGGCCGCGGACCACGGTGCGCAGGCAGGTCGGCAGGGGGTGGCCCGGGGTGAGGTCGGGCAGGCCGGGGGTGCCGGAGCGGGGGTCGGTGGACCAGCCGGCCACCCGGGAGTCGGGGGCCTGGACGACCAGCTCGGCCGCCGCCCAGATCGCGTAGCTGGCGACCGCGCCGGGCACCAGCACGCCGTCCTGGTCGCGGCCGATCGCCCGCCAGCCGCCGCGGGTGTGGGCGGTGAACGCGGCCCGGACCGAGATCCGGTGGTCGAGGGTCCGGTGGAAGGCCGCGGCCCGGACGGTGCCCCAGGGGTCGAGCGGGGTGACCGGGGCGTCCGAGCCGAAGGCCAGCGGGACTCCGGCCCGCAGCAGCGCGGCGAAGGGGTTGAGGGCGGCCGCCCGCTCGGTGCCCAACCGCTGGACGTACATGCCCTCCGGGCCGCCCCAGGCGGCGTCGAAGGCGGGCTGGACGGACGCGGTGAGGCCGAGTTCGGCGAAGGCCGCGATGGACTTGTCGTCCAGGGCCTCGGCGTGCTCGACGCGGTGGCGCAGCGCCTTGACCCGGTCGGCGCCGACTCGCTCGCCGGCCGCCCGGACGCCCTCGATCACGGCCGTCACGGCGGCGTCGCCGATGGCGTGGAAGCCGGCCTGCAGACCGGCCTCGGTGCAGGCGGCGACGTGGTCGGCGACCTGCTCGGCGGTCAGGTAGGCGGTGCCGGTGTGCTCGGCGTCGGCGTACGGGGTGTGCAGGCAGGCCGTGTGCGAGCCGAGCGCGCCGTCGACGAAGAGGTCGCCGCCGGCGCCGACCGCGCCGAGCCGGCGGGCGGCCTCGATGCCGCCCGGCTCGCCCCAGTAGCCGAAGACCTCGGGGCCCTCGCCTTCGGCGGCGAGCTCCAGCAGGGCGGCCAGGTCCTGCTCGGAGGAGATCTCCGGGCCGGCGCACTCGTGCAGGGCGCCGATGCCGAGCTCGGCGGCGCGGGCCAGGGTGGCGCGCTGGGCGCGGCGGCGCTGCTCGGGGGTCAGGTAGGCGAGGGCGGTCCGGCGGACGGCGTGGTGGGCGTCCTTGGTGAGCGGGCCCTCGGCGTCGTACCCGGGCCGCTCGGCGAGGCCCTCCGTGAGGGTGCGCAGGGCGGTGGTGGCGAGCGCGGAGTGCACGTCGGTGCGGGAGAGGTAGAGCGCGGCGCCCCGGGCGGCGGCGTCGAGTTCGGCGAGCGTGGGCGGGCGGCCCTCGGGCCAGCCGGTCTCGTCCCAGCCGTGGCCGATCAGCACCCCGCCCGGCTCGGTGCGGGCGTCGACGAACGCGGTGACGGCCGCCAGGGTGGCGGCCAGCGAGGGGCTGCCGGTGAGGTCGAGGCCGGTGAGCGCCAGGCCGGTGGCGGTGGCGTGCACGTGGGCGTCCACGAAGGCGGGGGTGACCAGGGCGCCGTCCAGCTCGACGATCTCGTCGGCCGTCGCGGCGTACGCCTCGGCGGCGCCGTCGCTGCCGACCCAGGCGATGTGCTCGCCCTCCACGAGCATCGCGGTGGCGAAGGGGTCGGCGGGGCTGTAGACGGCGCCGCCGCGCAGCAGGACGGTCCGTGGGGTGCGTTCGGTCATGCGGCCAAGTCTGCACCCCGGTGCCGGGGTCCGAGGACGGACCCCTGGGGCCTCAGAGCTTCGGCGGTCGTGCCTCGTAGGGCGTGGAGAGCACGACGGTGGTGCGGGTGGAGACGCCGGCGGCGCTGCGGATGCGGGCGAGCAGGTCCTCCAGGTCGCCGGGGGCGCCGACGCGGACCTTGAGGATGTAGTTCTCGTCCCCGGCGACGCTGTGGCAGGCCTCGATCTCGGGCAGGCCGGCCAGGCGTTCGGGGGTGTCGTCCGGGGCGCTGGGGTCGAACGGTTTGACCGAGATGAACGCGGTCAGCGCCAGGTCGACGGCGTCCGGGTCGATGATCGCCGTGTAACCGCGGATCACCCCGCGCTGTTCGAGGCGGCGCACGCGCTGGTGCACCGCCGAGGTGGACAGGCCGGTGGCCTTGCCCAGGTCCGTATAGCTCATCCGGCCGTCCTCCAGGAGCAGCTGGACGATGCGTTGGTCGAGATCCTCCACAGTCGGCCAACCTACCCGGTCGGGAGCACGGGGGGCGCACGCGGTGGCACGGGGAGCGATCGCAGGTGCCGTACGGGCACGTGCCGGGTGAATGTGGCACCGGATGTGGCCAAGGACACACCCGGTGCATCGCGGTGCACTCCGCCGCAGGGTTATGAGTCCGGATCGCAGGGAAGTGCTGGTTGTGGCCCTGGATGACCACGCCGGGCCCGATCCTAGGGGGATCCACATGCCTGCTACTGACCAGCGCGCGCTGGGCGCCGACGAGACCGACGATATGACCGGCCGCGAGGACCTCGCGGTCGACCACTCGCCGGGCACCGACCCCGGCGAGGCCGAGACCTGGGACGTCTTCCGGGTCAACTGCCCCGAGTGCAGCCGCCCGATCGCCCTGGTGGCGGACGAGGAGCGGCTGCCGCAGCACGCCCTCCTGCCGACCGCCTGGAACCCCTTCGCCCCCGCGATCTGCCCCGGTTCGGGCACGCCCACGGACGAGCTGGCGGAGGTGGAGGCTCCGGAGGACGCCGAACCGGCCGGGTTCGGCACGCTGGTCAAGCTCCCGACCGGGCTGGACTGGCGCACCCAGCCGTTCTCGCACGCGGTGGCGCACCGCCCGGTGCGGGTCGCCGCGATCGACCCGACGGTCCCCGCCGTCCCGGTCGTCCCGACCGTGGCCGCGCTGCGGTCGATCCCGGAGCAGCGCCGCCGGATCGCCCGGTCCTCGTTGAACGCCCGCTCGGCGCGCGCGAGTTGACGATCAGACAGGAACGCCTCCGGCCGTCACTCCGCACCCTGGAGTGACGGCCGGAGGCCGTTGCGGGGGAGGCGCCGGCCCCTCGCGGGCACCGGCCCTCCGTCGGGGTCAGCCCTTGGTGAGGTGGCGGCCGATCACCAGGCGCTGGATCTGGTTGGTGCCCTCGACGATCTGCAGCACCTTGGCCTCGCGCATGAAGCGCTCGGCCGGGAAGTCCTGGGTGTAGCCGTAGCCGCCGAGCACCTGGACGGCGTCGGTGGTCACCCGCATCACCGTGTCGGTGCAGAACAGCTTGGCCATCGCCGCCTCCTTGGAGAACGGCCGGCCCGCGTCCTTCAGGCGCGCCGCGGACAGGTACAGCGCGCGGCCGGCCTCGATCTGGGTGGCCATGTCGGCGAGCATGAAGGACAGGCCCTGGAACTCGGCGATCGGGCGGCCGAACTGGCGCCGGGTGCGCGCGTAGTCGACCGCGAGGTCGAGCGCGGCCTGGGCGACGCCGATCGCGCAGGCGGCGATGCCGAGGCGGCCGGAGTCCAGCGCGGCGAGCGCGATCTGGAAGCCCTGGCCCTCCTCGCCGATCAGCCGCTCGCGGGGCACCCGGGCGCCGTCGAAGTGCAGCTGGGCGGTCGGCGAGGAGCGCATGCCCATCTTGTGCTCCGGCTGGGCCGCCGACAGGCCCTGCTGGGTGCCCGGGACCAGCAGGCAGCTGATGCCCCTGGCGCCCTCGCCGCCGGTGCGCACCAGGGCGCTGTAGAAGTCGGCCTGGCCGCCGTGGGTGATCCACGCCTTGGTGCCGTTCACCACGTACGCCTCGCCGTCGAGGTCGGCGCGGGTGCGCAGGGCGGCCGCGTCCGAGCCGGACTGCGGCTCGGAGAGGCAGTAGGCGCCGAGCTGCTCGCCGGAGAGCATGCCGGGCAGCCACTTGTCGCGCTGCTCGTCGGTGCCGAAGGTGGCCAGCGCGTGGCAGGAGAGGGTGTGCACGCTGACGCCGAGGCCCACGGCCAGCCAGCCGGCCGCGAGCTCCTCCAGCACCTGCAGGTACACCTCGTAGGGCTGCTCGCCGCCGCCGTACCGCTCCTCGTACGGGAGGGAGAGCAGGCCCGCCTCGCCGAGGGTGCGGAAGACCTCCCGCGGGAAGCGGCCTGCGGCCTCGTCCTCCGCCGCGCGCGGCTGCAGCTCGCGCTGGACCAGGTCCCGGGTGAGGCTCAGCAGCTCGCGGGCCTCCTCGCTGGGCAGCTGGCGCTCCACGGCTTTCAGAGGGGAGGGGGTCATGGCGGCGGTCGCCTCCTCGTTCGGGGCGCCGGACCGGGGGTGTGGCTCGGTCCGGGGCGTGGTGTGGCAGGTCGCCCGACCGGCACCGGGTTGCGGTGAACGGCCGTTCACATGCGTGGCGATGCGAGTATGCCCGAATCCGCTCCCGCCGTCACGACCTGCACAGATCAACTGTCCGCAGTGGTGGGCTACGGCACCGTAGGGTTGACGATGTGGCTGCTTCCGGATCCCTCCCCACCGATGCTCCGCCCACTCACCGTGACGGGCTGGGCGCTCTCGCGGCCGAGCTGCGCGCGCTCCCGCCGTCCTGCGGGCCGGTGCGGCTGGTCGCGGTGGACGGGCACGCGGGCTCCGGCAAGACCACCTTCGCCGGGCGGCTGGCGGCGGAGCTCGGCGGGGCCCCGGTGGTCCACCTCGACGACCTGGCCACCCACGAGGAGCTCTTCGCGTGGACCGGGCGGCTGCGCGAGCAGGTGCTGGAGCCGCTGGCGGCCGGGCGGGACGCCACGTACCGGGTGTACGACTGGACGCTGCGCCGCTTCGCGGGCACGGCCGAGGTGCCGGCCGCGCCGGTGGTGCTGGTCGAGGGCGTCGGCGCGGGGCGCCGGGCGGTGCGGCCCTGGCTGGCCCGGGTGATCTGGATGGAGCTGGACGCCGCCGCCGCCCGGCGGCGCGGCGAGGAGCGGGACGGGCCGGATCTGGCCGAGTTCTGGGCGGGCTGGGCCCGGGCCGAATCGGCGCATTTCGCCGCTGACCCGAGCCGCCCGTACGCCGCGACGCGGGTCGACGGGGTGACCGGCCGGATCGCACCGGGCACCGTCGGTGAACCTTCAACAAGCGCCTTGACCTGCGACATCACCAGGACCTAGGTTCTCCTCAGCTGCCGGAACGAAAGCTTCCGGCCGTTCGGACCCGGCGTCCCCGGCTTGTTCCCCCGTGAGCCGGGGGCGCCGTCCGGTCCCCTTCCGAATCTCGCTCCCCCGCCGCCCGTTTCGGCCCCGGGGCCCAACGGCCGCTCGCACGATCGCATTTGACCCTGTGCGGCACCCTTCCGGATCAGCCCCGCCCCGGTACGATTTCCTGGCGGGCGCATATGCGCCGCAGGGGCTCGACGACCACCGGCCAGGCCTGCGAAGGCGACCCGCCGGCCGGGCCCCGGGCCACACCGCGGGGGGCGTGAGTGACGACGGTGGACAGTTCCGACAACACGGCGGGCGGCCCGGACCGACTCGCCGACCGGGCCTGGCTGCGCGCCATGGACGCCTACACGGCCGGAGCCTACGCGCGGGCCGAGGAGGAGTTCCGGGCGGCCGTCCGGCTGGACCCCGGCATGGCCGACGCGTGGCTCGGCCTGCACGCGCTGCGCAGCGACACCTCGGCCGCACTGCTGGCGATGTACCGCAACCAGAAGCGGTTCGGCGAGCAACGGCGGCTGCACCGACGGCCGCTCAGCTCCTGGTACTGGCTGGGCTGGTGGGTGCAGCCCGTCCTGGAGGACGCCCGCGACCTCGCCCTCGCGCACGCCTCGCACTGGCTGGACGGCCGCCACCTGGCCGAGCTGGACCGGGCCTTGGAGCAGTGCCCGGCCCCGAGCGAGGACCCGTCCGCCCGCTTCCTGTACGCCTGCCGCTCCTACCTGCTCAAGGACTGGGAACAGCTGATCCGGGACACCGACCGGCTGCTGGACGATCCGCTGCTGGGCATCGAGGCCGGGCTGTTCGCCGGCATGGCGCGGGTGCGGCTCGACATGTGCGCGCAGGCGCAGGCCCCGCTGGCCGCCTCGCTGGCCCGCTGCCGCTCCGAGCAGCCGCAGCGCAAGGAACTGCGCTACTGGCTGGCGCGGGCGTACGAGGGCGCCGGGCGCAGCGCGGCGGCACTGCCGCTCTACCGGGCGGTGCACCGGGCGGACCCGGCGTTCATGGACACCGCGACCCGGCTGGCGGCCATCTCGGCTGAGGACGCGCTCGCGGACGGGTTGATGCCGGACGGGCTGCCGGCCGACGGGCGCTCGGGCACGGCCGCGGACGGCGGGCCGGACGCCGAGGCCGGCTTCCTGGACGACGCGGGGTACGCGGCCGGCCCGGGGTACGCCGATGACTTCGGGGACGGGAAGGACGGCGCGACCGTCTCCGGCGACGGGGTGCTGGACGGCGGGGCGTCGAACGGCGGGGCGCCCGGTAGTGGCGTGCCCGGCGGCGCGGCGGCGGGCGGCGGGCCCTCGGTGGACGCCGGCCTGGTGGACGGCGGGCCGGCCGAGGTACTGCCCGACGGCGCGCTGCTCGACGGCGCCCCGTTCGACGGCGCGCCCCAGGCATCCGCCGAGCGCTCCGGCTCCGGGGCGCCGACCGCACCGACCGGCCCGACGGCACCGGCCGGCCCGACCGTGCCCGCCGCGCCGCCGCTGCCCGTCCGCGGCCAGGCGCAGTCCCGGGCCGCCGCCGGGCCCGCGCCCCGGGCCCGTGGTGACGAACGCGGGCTGGACGCCGCCCTGGCGGAACTCTCCCTGATGGTCGGCATGGAGCCGGTCAAGCGCCAAGTGCGGGCGCTGTCCGCCCAGTTGAGAATGTCCCGGCTGCGGGCCGAGCAGGGGCTGCCGGTCCAGCCGCCCAAACGCCACTTCGTCTTCTCCGGCCCCTCCGGCACCGGCAAGACCACCGTGGCCCGCATCCTCGGGCGGGTCTTCCACGCCCTCGGCCTGCTCTCCGGGGACCACCTGGTGGAGGCCCAACGGGCCGACCTGGTGGGCGAGTTCCTCGGCCAGACCGCCGTCAAGGCGAACGAGCTGATCGACTCCGCGCTGGACGGCGTGCTGTTCATCGACGAGGCCTACAGCCTCTCCAACTCCGGCTACACCAAGGGCGACGCCTACGGCGACGAGGCGCTGCAGGTGCTGCTCAAGCGCGCCGAGGACAACCGGGACCGGCTGGTGGTGATCCTGGCCGGCTACCCCGAGGGCATGAACCGGCTGCTCGCCACCAACCCCGGCCTCAACTCCCGCTTCACCACCCGGGTCGACTTCCCCAGCTACCGCCCGAACGAGCTGACCGCGATCGGCGCCGCGCTGGCCGGCCGGGACGGCGACGGCTGGGACGAGGACGCCGCCGAGGAGCTGGCCAGCATCTGCACCCACGTGGTCCGCGAGGGCTGGATCGACGAACTGGGCAACGGACGGTTCATCCGCACCCTGTACGAGAAGTCCTGCGCCTACCGGGACCTGCGGCTGTCGCTGCTGCGCGAGCCGCCGGGCCGGGAGGACCTGGCCACACTGCGCCTGCCGGATCTCGTCCAGGCGTACGGGGAGCTGATCGACGGCCGGGGCTGATCGACGGCCGGGGCTGACCTCCGCCCGGCGACCGGCTCCCCGGCTCTCCCGTGCGGCAGCGCGGTCTCAGCCCCCGAGCAGCGCGGCCTCCCGCTCGGGGTCGAGCCCGACCCTGGCCCGGTCGCCGCGCTGCGGGGCGGTGCCGCCGATGGACCGCAGCCAGGCCCAGGTGTCCTCGACCGTCTCGGCGACCGGACGGCAGCGCAGCCCGGCGCCGATCGCGCGCTCCACCGAACCGGTGTGCAGGAACTCGTGGAGCTCACCGGGGGGCAGCCAGACCGGCAGCTCGGTCCACGGCTCGACGCCCGCCGCCAGAATCCGCTCCGGATCCGTCCAGCGCAGTTCGGCGTCCGAGCCGGTGGCCCGCACGCAGGCCTCCAGCAGCTCCCCCATGGTGGCGTGCCCGGACGGGCTGACCACGTTGTACGGGCCGGCCAGGCGGGCCGACGCCGCGTCCAGCGTCCAGGCCGCGAGGTCGCGGACGTCGATGTACTGCAGCGCCAGCTCGCGCGGCCCGGGGGCGAGCACCGGGCCGCCCCGCGCGATCCGGTTCAGCCACCAGGGCAGCCGGCCGATGTCCTCGTGCGGGCCGAGGACCAGTCCGGCGCGGACGAGCAGGGCCCGCCCGTCGAACTCGGCCTCCAGGGCCAGTTCGGCGCCGCGCTTGGCCTCGGCGTAGGGCACCTCGGCGGTGAGGTCCGGGGAGGAGTCGACCACCTTGGCCGACTCGCCCGGGCCGCCCACCGGCGGGTAGTCGTACACCGACCGGCTGGAGACGTACGCGTAGTGGCCGACCCGGCCCTTCAGCGCCCGGGCGCTGTCGCGCACCGCCGCCGGGGCCCAGGACCAGGTGTCCACCACCGCGTCCCACTCCCCCGCGCCGAGCGCCGCAAGCCCGTCCCGGGCCGTGCGGTCGCCCTTCAGCACCCGGACGCCCTCCGGGGCGGGCTGCGTGCCGCGGTTGAGCGCCGTCACGTCCCAGCCCCTGGCCAGCGCCTCCTCGGCGACGACCCGTCCGACGAACCCGGTTCCACCCAGCAGGAGAAGTCTCATGCCCACCACTCTCCCCCGGGAGCGGCCGGCGCGGAACGGCTGCCTGCTGTGGGCAGAACCGCCCCGGGCGGACACGCTGTCGGCGGACGCGGGACGCCGGACGGCGGGAACGCCGGGGCGGTCGTCCGGGGTACCGGACGGCAGAGCTGCCGGACGGCAGGGCTGCCGGGTCGCCGGACGACAGACTTGCCGAATTGCCGGACGGCCGACTTGCAGGGCTGCCGGGCCGCCGGACGCCCGGACCGCCGAACGGCTTGCCGGACGGGCGGGGTGGCTAGGCGGTGGCCCGGTGGTCCGGGTCGTGCATCTCGCCGACCAGCTCCTCCAGGACGTCCTCCAGCATGGCCACGCCGAGCGTGCGCCCGTCCTGGTCCAGCACGGCCGCCAGGTGGCAGGCCGCGCGGCGCATCGCGCCGAGGGCGTCGTCCAGCGGGAGGCCGCCGCGCAGCACCGTGATCGGCCGCCACAGCCGGGCCGGGATCGGGGCGGACGGGTCGTCGACGTCGAGGATGTCCTTGAGGTGCACGTAGCCGAGGTAGCCGTGGCCGGCCGGGTCGCCGTCGGTGACCGGGAAGCGCGAGAAGCCGGTGCGCAACGCGAGCTCCTCGACGTCGGCGGCGGTCGCCTTGGTGTCCACCGTGACCAGCTGCTCGGGCTTGAGCAGCACCTCGGTGACCGGGCGGCGGCCCATCTCCAGGGCGTCCTCCAGGCGCTCCTGGCGGTCCTCGTCGAGCAGGCCGGCGTCCCGCGAGTCGGCCAGCAGGTACATCAGCTGCTCGGTGGTGAACACCGACTCGACCTCGTCCTTGGCGTCGACCCGGAACAGCTTCAGCACGCCGTTGGCGCAGGCGTTCAGCAGCCGGATCACCGGGGCGAGCCAGCGGGCCAGCCGGTCCAGCGGCGGGCCGAGCCAGAGCGCGGCCTTCTCCGGGCCGGCCATGGCCATGTTCTTCGGCACCATCTCGCCCATCACCATGTGCAGGAAGACCACGACGGCGAGCGAGATCCCGTACGAGAGCGGGTGCATCAGGCCGGACGGGATGCCGATCGCGTGGAACGGGCCCTCCAGCAGGGAGGCGATGGTCGGCTCGGCGAGGGCACCGAGGCCCAGCGAGCAGACGGTGATGCCGAGCTGGGCGGCGGCCAGCATCGCGGAGACGTTGGACAGCGCGTGCAGCACGGTGCGGGCGCGCTTGTGCCCGGCCTCCGCGAGCGGCTCGATCTGGCTGCGGCGCACGGACACCACGGCGAACTCGGCGCCGACGAAGAAGGCGTTGCCGAGCAGCAGCAGGACCGCGAGGGCCAGTTGGAGCGCGGTCATCGGACGTCCTCCCCGTCCTCGTGGAACGAGGCGGGCGCCGTGGTGCGCTCCACCCGGACCTGGCTGGTGCGGTGGCGGTCGACACCGGTCACGGTGAACCGCCAGCCGGGCAGCTCCGCCTGCTCGCCCACCGCGGGGAGCTTGCCGAGCAGATCGGCGACCAGCCCGGCCAGCGTCTCGTACGGGCCGTCCGGGGCGTTCAGGCCGATCCCCTCCAACTGGTCGATCCGGGCGCGGCCGTCGGCCTCCCAGACCGGCAGGCCGTCGACGGGCGGCAGCGGGAGCAGCTCGGGGTGGTCCTCCGGGTCGTGCTCGTCCTGCACCTCGCCGACGATCTCCTCGACGATGTCCTCGACGGTGACGACGCCGGCGGTGCCGCCGTACTCGTCGACCACGATCGCCATCGGCTGGAACCGGCGCAGCCGGTCGAGCAGCACCTCGGCGGAGAGGGTCTCGGGCACCAGCAGCGGCGGGGAGGACAGCTCGGCGACCCGCACCAAGCCGCGGCGGGCGGCCGGGACGGCGAGGGCGTCCTTGAGGGTCACGATGCCGGTGACCTCGTCCAGGCTGTCGGAGTAGACCGGGAAGCGGGACAGTCCGGTGGCCCGGGTCAGGTTGAGGACGTCGGAGGCGGTGGCGTCGCGCTGCAGCGCGGCCACGTCGACGCGCGGGGTCATCACGGACTCGGCGGTCAGCTCGCTCAGGCCCAGGGTGCGGACGAACAGCGTCGCCGACTCCTCGTCTATCGCACCCGCCCTGGCCGAGTGCCGGGCCAGCGAGACCAGCTCGGCCGGGGTCCGGGCGTGGCCCAGCTCCTCCTGCGGCTCGATGCCGAAGGCCCGGACCGTACGGTCCGCGGCGCCGTTGAGGAAGCTGATCAGCGGCCGGCAGGCGAAGGAGAAGGCCATGTGCGGGGCGGCGACCGCGCGGGCCACCTGGAGCGGGCGGGAGATCGCCCAGTTCTTCGGCACCAGCTCGCCGATCACCATCTGCACGACGGTGGCCAGCACCATGCCGACGACCACGGCGACTCCGCGGGCGGCCGAGTCAGGCACGCCGAGGCCGGACATCACCGGGGCGAGCAGCGTCGACAGGGCCGGCTCGGCGAGCATGCCGACCACCAGCGAGGTGACGGTGATGCCGAGCTGGGCCCCGGAGAGCTCGAAGGAGAGGTGCCGCAGGGCCCTGGCGACCCGGCCCGAGCGGGCGTCGCCCGCCTCGGCGGAACGTTCCACCGCCCCGCGCTCGACGGTCACGAAGGCGAACTCGGCGGCCACGAACAGGCCGTTGGCCAGGATCAGGAGAACGGCTGCGAACAACAGCAGCCAGGCGGTGATCACAGTGCCGCCCGCCTTCCGGGGGCCGGAAGTGAGGCGGCGCAGGTACTACCGGACGGATCGTCCATCGAGGGGGAGTGTCACTCCTCAGGTCGGTGTGGCGGTCACTTCGGCGGCGCTCTCGGCGCGCGCTCGAGAGCAGGGCGACTTTGCCCTGCTTTTACCAGCGTAGACCATACCCGGGCGGGCGTCGGAGGGGTGCCCGGGGCCCGGCGGGGAGGCCGGGCCCGGTGCGTCCGCCCCGGACGTGGTGCGTCGGGGGTCGGCGTGGCGCCGGGGTCGGGGGTGGTGCCGGGGTGGGCGTGGCGCTGGGGCGGGGGGTGGTGCGTCAGGCCTAGGCGTGCTGCTCGACGAGGTCGCGCAGCGTGCGGGCGTCCGCGATCGCCTGGGCCTTGCCGACGCCGGACTGGATGCCGACCGCGGCCAGCGAGGTGCCGTCGGCGAGGTCCAGGGTGGCCCACGGGTCGCCCTGGCGGAAGTTGACCCGGACGATCTCCGCCCAGGCCAGTCGGCGGCTGCGCACGAAGTTGACCACCGTCACGCCGTGCGCGTCGGCGGTCACCCGGGGGCGGGCCAGCATCAGGCCGACGCCGGCGAACGCGACACCGCTGACGATCATCATGATCCGGTCGTTGAGCTGCCAGTTCTCCGGGAGCAGCACCGCCAGCACGGCGAACAGCACCACCAGCAGGACGCAGACCGGCAGCAGCACGATGCGGGTGCGGCGCGGCGCCCAGGTGACGGGGAACTCGACGGACGGCGTGGACACGGGGGTCTCCGGGTGGTTCTGGTGGCGGCGGCCGGTTCCGGCGGAGGAAGCGCGACGGGGCGGGGACGCCGGCCGGCGTCCCCGCCCCATTGAACCGTCCTTTACTCGCGGACGTGCGAGCAGGTCGGAGCAGATCGGAGCAAGTCAGAGGCGGCAGGCGTGGATGTTGGTGACCAGGATGGCCCGGGCGCCGATGCCCCACAGGTCGTCCATGATCCGCTGCGCCTCCTTGCGGAGCACCATCGCGCGGACGGCGACCCAGCCCTCGGTGTGCAGCGGCGAGACGGTCGGCGACTCCAGGCCCGGCGTGAGGCCCACGGCGGCACTGACGTTCTCCGCGCGGATGTCGTAGTCCATCAGCACGTAACGGCGGGCCACGAGCACGCCCTGGAGGCGGCGCAGGAACTGCTCCACCTGCGGGTCCTCGCCGGCGCCCTTGGGGCGGATCACCACGGCGTCCGAGATCAGGATCGGCTCGCCGAACACCTCAAGGCCGGCGTTGCGCAGGCTGGTGCCGGTCTCCACCACGTCGGCGATCACGTCGGCGACGCCCAGCTGCACCGCGGTCTCGACCGCGCCGTCCAGCTTGGTGACCGTCGCCTTCACACCGTGGTCGGCCAGGTGCTGCTCGACCAGGCCGGTGTAGGAGGTCGCGATCCGCAGGCCCTCCAGGCCCTTGACGTCCTCGACGTCGACGCCCTCGGGGCGCGCGAAGCGGAAGGTCGACCCGGCGAAGCCGAGGGCGAGCACCTCCTCGGCGTTGGAGTGCGAGTCCAGCAGCAGGTCGCGGCCGGTGATGCCGACGTCCAGGCGGCCGGAGCCGACGTAGACGGCGATGTCGCGCGGGCGGAGGAAGAAGAACTCGACCTGGTTGTCCGGGTCGACGAGGACGAGCTCCTTGGGATCCTTCCGCTGCCGGTAGCCGGCCTCATGGAGCATCTCCGCCGCGGGACCCGAGAGAGAACCCTTGTTGGGGACGGCGATGCGCAGCATGGGAGGTTGCTTCCTTACCTGTTGGGAGCGGGGTGCTGGGGGGAGCGGCTTAGAGGTACTTGTAGACGTCGTCGAGCGTCAGCCCGCGGGCGATCATCATCACCTGAAGGTGGTAGAGGAGCTGCGAGATCTCCTCCGCCGTCTGCTCGTCCGACTGGAACTCGGCGGCCATCCAGACCTCGGCGGCCTCCTCGACGACCTTCTTGCCGATCGCATGGACGCCCTGCTGGACGAGCTGCGCGGTGCGGGAGGACGAGGGGTCGCCGGTGGCGGCCTTCTGCTGGAGCTCGGCGAAGAGCTCCTCGAATGTCTTCGAAGCCATGATGGGGCCACCTTACGGCGTGCGGGCGGACGGACGGTAAACGGTCCCGGAGCGTGGACAGTCCGGTGGACGTCCGTGCTCCGGGACCGCTGGGGCGCTGCTGCGGCGGCCGTACGGGCCGGGGTCAGTGCGCGGCGCGCAGCACCGCGGCGGTGGCGACGGCGGCGGTGACGGCCTCGTGCCCCTTGTCCTCGGCGGAGCCGGGCAGCCCGGCGCGGTCGAGCGCCTGCTCCTCGTTGTCGCAGGTCAGCACGCCGAAGCCGACCGGGACGCCGGTGTCGACGCTGACCTGGGTCAGTCCGACGGTGGCGGCCTGGCAGACGTAGTCGAAGTGCGGGGTGCCACCGCGGATCACCACGCCGAGGGCCACCACGGCGTCGTAGCCGCGCTCGGCCAGGCGCTTGGCGGCGACCGGGAGTTCGAAGGTGCCGGGGACGCGCAGCACGGTCGGCTCGGCGATGCCCAGCTCCTTGAGCGCGCGGTGGGCGCCGTCCAGCAGGCCGTTCATCACCTGGTCGTGCCACTGGGCGGCGACGACGGCGACCTTGAGGTCGGCGGCGCCGTCGATGGTCAGCTCGGGGGCTCCGTGGCCGCTCATGTTCTTCGTCCGTTCTCTCGTGCGTTCGCTCGTACGGGTGGGGTGGGTCAGGAGCCGAGGCCGGGCAGGTCGTGGCCCATCCGGTCGCGCTTGGTCCGCAGGTAGCGCAGGTTGTGCTCGCCAGGCGCGACCTCGACGGCTTCACGCCCCTTGACCTTGAGGCCGTGCTCGGTGAGCGCGGTCAGCTTCTGCGGGTTGTTGGTGAGCAGGGTGAGCGAGCGGACGCCGAGGTCCGCCAGCATCTGCGCGGCGATGCTGTAGTCCCGCGCGTCGGCGGGCAGGCCGAGTTCCAGGTTGGCGTCGACGGTGTCGCGCCCCTGCTCCTGCAGCTCGTACGCGCGCAGCTTGTGGGCCAGGCCGATCCCCCGGCCCTCGTGCCCGCGCAGGTAGAGCACCACGCCGCGGCCGGCCTCGGCGACCCGCCGCAGCGAGGCCTCCAGCTGCGGGCCGCAGTCGCAGCGCAGCGAGCCGAGGACGTCACCCGTCAGGCACTCGGAGTGGACCCGCACCAGGACGTCCTCGCCCTCCGGCAGCCGTCCGTCCGCGTCCAGGCCCCCCGCCACCAGGGCGATGTGCTCGACGCCGTCGATGGTGCCCCGGTAGCCGACGGCGGTGAACTCGCCGTGCGCGGTGGGCAGGGCGGTCACGGCGGCCCGGTCGACGTGCAGCTCGGTGCGGCGGCGGTAGGCGATCAGGTCCTCGATGGAGATGATCGCGAGGCCGTGCTCGCGGGCGAAGACGACCAGCTCGGGCAGTCGGGCCATGCTGCCGTCGTCGTTGACCACCTCGGCGATCGCGCCGGCCGGCGGCAGCCCGGCGAGCCGGGCCAGGTCGACGGCGGCCTCGGTGTGGCCGGGCCGGACCAGCACGCCGCCCTCGACGGCGCGCAGCGGGAAGACGTGCCCGGGGCGCGTGAGGTCGCCCGGCTCGGTGCCGGGCGAGGAGAGCAGCCGCACGGTGCGGGCGCGGTCGGCCGCGGAGATCCCGGTGTCGACCCCCTCGCGGGCGTCCACCGAGACGGTGTACGCGGTGCCCTTGCGGTCCTCGTTGACCTGGGTCATCGGCGGCAGCTTGAGCCGGTCCAGCTCGTCGCCGGTCATCGGGGCGCAGATCACGCCGGAGCTGTAGCGGATGGTGAAGGCCATCAGCTCGGGGGTGGCGGCCGAGGCGGCGAAGACGATGTCGCCCTCGTTCTCGCGGTCCTCGTCGTCGACCACGATCACCGCGCGGCCGAGGGCGATGTCGGCGATCGCCCGCTCGACCGGGTCGAGGACGAGCTCGACCACGGTGGTGCCCTTGTCGGACTGGTTCTCGGTCATGCCGTGGCTCCCTGCGGGACGGTGGCGGACGTGGCGCGCGGTTGACGGGTGCTCAGCCACCACGAGCGCAGGCCGAGCAGCACCAGGACGAAGTAGACGGAGTAGGTGAGGCCGGAGAAGGTGTAGCCGCTGTTGAAGGCGAGCGGGACGCCGACGACGTCCACGGCGATCCAGGCGAACCAGAACTCCAGCCAGCCGCGCGCCTGGGCGACCATCGCGGCCAGCGTGCCGACGAAGATGTAGGCGTCCGACCAGGGGCTCCAGGAGAGGCTGGGGTAGGACGTGAACAGCAGGGCGAGCGCGACCGTGCCCGCCGCGGTGCCGGCCACCAGCGCCAGCCGCTCGGGCCAGCGGGCGAACCGTACGGCGATGGTGCCGGTGTCCCGGCGGCCCCGCCGCCACTGTGCCCAGCCCCAGGCGGCGGTGGCGATCACGATCAGCTGCTTGCCGATCAGGCCGGGGACGTGACCCCCGAGGTAGGCGGTGATCAGCACCGCGCCGGACAGCAGCTGGACCGGCCAGCTCCACACCGAGCGGCGCCAGCCGAGCGCGAGGCCGCCGAAACCGAGCAGGTTGCCGATCATGTCGGCCCACTTCACGTGTTCACCGAGGACGGTGAACGCTTCTCCGCTGAGCCAGCTCACTTGGACTCCCCCTCGGCGGCGTCGGTCGCCTGGCCCGGCAGGCCGGCGAGGCCCGGAAGGCCGGGGAGGTTCGGGAGGGTGCGGGACTCCAGGAGGCGCTCCACGTACTTGGCGAGCACGTCCACCTCCAGGTTGACGCTCTCGCCGACGGTCTTGGTGCCCAGCGTGGTCAGCGCGAGGGTGGCCGGGATGAGGCTGACGGTGAAGCTGTCCGCGGCGGCCTCCACCACGGTGAGGCTGACGCCGTCGACCGTGATCGAGCCCTTCTCCACCAGGTAGCGGGAGATGGTTCCGGGCAGCGAGAACCGCAGGACCTCCCAGCGCAGTTCACCGTTGGCGTCGCGCTCGCCGGGCTCACGGCTCAACAGCCGCCCGGTGGCGTCGACGTGGCCCTGGACGAGGTGGCCGCCGAGCCGGGCGCCGAGCGCCATGGCGCGCTCCAGGTTGACCCGGGAGCCGGGCTTCAGCTCGCCCAGGCTGGAGCGGTGCAGCGTCTCGGCCATCACGTCCGCGCTGAACTCGCCGGTGCCCTCGGCCAGTTCCTCCGGACTGTCGACCACGGTCAGGCAGACGCCGTTGACCGCGATGGAGTCACCGTGACCCGCGTCCGCACAGACCACCGGGCCGCGCAGGCGGATTCGCGAGGAGTCGCCGATCTCCTCGATCGACACGACCTCGCCGAGCTCTTCGATGATGCCGGTGAACACCCGGGTTCTCCTCGCGCTTGGGGCGCGGACTCCGGGGCGGCAGGGGGAGATGACACGGACGGGCACCGGTGCGCGGGACCGCGGCGCCCCCGTCTGCGGGGTTGCCCGAGCCGCCGGGAGATCGCTCGCCCGGCCCGGGAGAGACTGCTCCCCCGGCGTTCACCTCACCGCGGTCCGATGAGGAGGGACCACGGGTACTGCTCTTCGTCCGCCCGCGCACGCCTCCCATCCGGACTTTAACCGTCGGTCCAGGAATTTCACCTGGTCAACCGGCCGCTGGCTGCGGACGGGTCGCGGACTGTAACCGCCGGTTCGGATTTTCACCGACCCCGGAGTGCGCTGAACGTCACTGCTGATGCCGACATTCTGCCACGGTCGACGCAACCGCAGGGAGTGGCCTCCGCTGTGGTCTGTTTCACGGACTTGCGGGGAATGCGCGGCGGAGTGGTACGCGGAGTGGTACGCGGTGGCGGCGGCGGACGGCCGGGGAGAGGCTGGTAGCCGGGGTCCTGCCGACGACACGGCGAAGCTACGGAGGCGAGCGCGATGTCGAAGTTCATGGACGTCCACCACGGGATGGCCGGGATCACGGTCGAGCAGCTCAAGGAGGCCCACGCGGCGGACCTGGCGGTCCAGGGCGAGGAGGGCGTCCGGTTCGAGCGCGCCTGGGCGGACCCGGAGTCGGGCACGGTGTACTGCCTCTCCGACGCGCCGTCCAAGGAAGCGGTGCAGCGGGTCCACAGCCGGACCGGGCACCCGGCGGACGAGATCCACCCGGTGCCGTTGTCGGTGTGAGGCCGCTCGGCGACCGGTGCGAGTCGGCTCGGCGACCGGTGTGAGGCCGCTCGGCGACCGGTGGGCCCCTGTCCTTCCGGTGTGCGGTCCCCCGCGCTCCCGGCGTGAGGCCACGGGGTCAGAGCGTGGCGGGTGCGCCGACCTGCAGGAAGTGGGTGACCTCCGGAGGGTGGGCCAGGTAGCGCAGCTCGCCCTCCGCCCACACCGGCCGGATCCGCCACATCGGCCCGGCGTACCCGCGCAGGGCCTCCTCGTCGCGCCAGCGGCTCACCACCAGCACTCGGTGCCCGTTCTCGTCCGACACCGAGCGCAGCAGCTCGCCGCCGAGGCAGCCGTCCGTCCGCCCCAGCTCGGGGAGCACCTGGGCGGTGAGGTGGGCGCAGAATTCCTCGATGCGACCGGCCAGCACCTGCCCGGCCCAGATTCTGACGATCACGACCACCACCTCCGGACGGCTGGAGCCCCTGGCCCCATTATGAGCGGAAAACCGCTGGTGGCGAGGGGTCCGGCCGGTCCTCTGCCAGGGTTCCGGGGTGATCGGCCGACCGGGCCGCCGAGGGGCCTCGGCTAGATTCCCGGTATGACCACCACACCGGAAGCTGTCGTCCCGTCAAGCACCAGTCCGGCCGGGCCGAGCAGTCTGTTCGAGGCCCTCAGCGCCGGAGCCCTCAGCGATCCCGCCCAGCTGCGCGAGGTCTACGAGCAGCCCGGCGATCACGCGCGCCGCAAGCAGGTCGACCGCCTGCACGAGGTCGCGCAGCAGCTGATCGCCTGCTCCTCGCTGGTCTTCGTGGCCAGCTCCGACGCCGCCGGACGCTGCGACGTCTCCCCGCGCGGCGGGCCGGCCGGGCTGGTCTCGGTGCTGGACGAGTACACCCTGGCCATCCCGGACGCCACCGGCAACAAGCGGCTGGACACCCTCCACAACATCCTGGAGAGCGGCCGGGTCGGGCTGCTCTTCGTCGTCCCGGGCCGGGACACCACGCTGCGGGTCAACGGCCGGGCCTGCGTCTCCACCGACCCGGAGCTGCTGCGGCAGCTGACCGCCGTCGGCAAGCCGCCGCGCAGCGCGATCGTGGTCGAGGTGGAGGAGGTGTACGCGCACTGCCCGAAGGCGCTGCTGCGCTCCTCGGCGTGGAAGCCGGAGAACTGGCTCGCCAAGGACGAGCAGCCGACCTCGGCGGAGGTCACGCTGTCGCACCTGCGGGACGACTCGCTGACGATCGAGATGATCGAGCAGACCGAGCGGGAGTCCCTGCTGTACCGGTACGAGTGAGCCGTACCGGTCGGAGTGAGCGCGACGGGCCGGGCGGTGCGGACCGGCGGGCGGCAGGGGTCGGGCCGGCGGGCACGGCCGCGCCCGGGCGGGCGGGGTCCGGTGCCCGCCGGGCGGGGTCGGGTGCCCGCCGGGCCGCGTGCGCTCAGGCGGCCTTGGGGACGTCCACCACGGACGCGCCGTCGGCGGCCCGCCGGACGGCCTCGACGCCCTTGTGCGCGGCTTCCTTGCTGACGTAGCCCTGGCCGGTGGCGACGATCTCACCGTTTCCCGCCTTGAGCCGGAACCGGTACTTGCCACCGGAGTCCTCGTACACCTCGAACTTGCCCGGCATCCGGGCCACCTCCTCGTGGGGCGCGCGGTCGCGCCGGCGGGGCGGGGCGCGCGGTGCGCCCGCCGGTCGGCCCCCCGCAGCACCGTGCGCCCGGCGGTGGGCGGCCGCACCCGGTCGGCGGCCGGTCGGGTGAAGCGGGCCCCGGGGCGGTTTGCCCGGGTGCCGCGGCGGTCGGCGGTGGCTTGAATGGACGGATGGACTGCGTCTTCTGTGCGGTGGTGGCGGGCGAGGAGCCCGCGCACCGGGTGCTGGACGACGAGGTGGCGGTGGCCTTCCTGGACCGCCGGCCGCTCTTCCCCGGACACGTCCTGGTCGTGCCCCGCACCCACCACCGCACCCTGGAGGACCTCCCGGCGGAGCAGGTGGGGCCGTTCTTCCTGCGGGTGCAGCGGGTGGCCGCGGCCGTCGAGCACGGGCTGGGCGCGGCGGGCAGCTTCGTGGCGGCCAACAACCGGATCAGCCAGTCGGTGCCGCACCTGCACGTCCACGTGGTACCGCGCAATCCGAAGGACGGGCTGCGCGGCTTCTTCTGGCCCCGGGGGAAGTACCCGGACGAGGCGGGGGCGGCGGAGGTCGCGGCCAGGCTGCGGGCGGCGCTGGCGGGGTGAGCCTCTTCCGGGGGCCGGAGGCCGGAGGCCTGCTGGTCGGGGACCGTACCGTGCGGGGCGCAGCCGGGCGTACGCCTGGAGGAGCATCGGGAGCGGGCGGAATCGTTTCCGAGGCGGACGGAGCGGGCCGGTCGGCGCGCCTAGGCTCGCTGCCATGAACGAACTCGCGCGTGTCGTGCAGCAGACGGCCGACCAGCTGGCGGGTCGGCACGTCGGCGCGGTGGTCGCCGGGCTGGCCGGAGGCCACACGGAGATCCGCGGTGTCGGGAGGACGCGCCCGGGCGGTGGCCCGCCCGGGCCTGACACCGTGTTCGAAATCGGTTCCGTCACCAAGGTGTTCATCTCCCTCGTGCTCGCCCGGCTGGCGCTCGACGGCACGGTGCGGCTCGACGAGCCGCTCGCCGAGGTGCTCGCGGGGGCGCCGGGCGGCGGTCCGGCCGTCGTCCCGAGCAGGGGCGGGCAGCCGATCACGCTGCGGCACCTGGCCACCCACACCGCGGGACTCCCCCGGCTTCCCCGGGGGATGCTCGTGAAGGCCCTGGTCAAGCCCAACGACCCGGACCCGTACGCCCGTTGCACCGCCGAGCACGTGCTGGGCGGACTCGCCCGGACGAAGCTGCGGGCCGCCCCCGGGCGCAGCTTCCGCTACTCCAACCTGGGCGCCGGGCTGCTCGGCCTGGCCCTCGCGCACCGGGCCGGCACCGGCTACGAGGAGTTGGTGGCGCGCGAGGTCTGCGGCCCGCTGGGGCTCGCGGACACCCGAGTGCGGCCAGGGGCGGAGCAGGCCGAGCGGCTCGCGCAGGGGCACACGGCGGGCGGACGGCCGGTGCCGTACTGGGACTTGGCGGCCCTGCCCGGCATGGGCGGGCTGCGCTCGACCGCCGCCGACCTCGTGATACTCCTGCGGGCCCAGCTGGCCGCCGGCCGCGCGCCGGACGCGCCGCTGGCGCCCGCGATCACGCTCACCCGGGAGACCAGGCACCGGGTCAATCCGTTCGCCTGGATGCACCTGGGCTGGCTCGGCCACCGGCTGCACACCCAGCAGGGCGGCCACCTGCAGATCTGGCACAACGGCGGCACGGGCGGGTTCCGGTCCTTCGTGGCCTTCGACCCGGACAAGCAGGTGGGGGTGGTGGTGCTGGTCAACACCCGCCGCCCGGCCGACCCGGCGGGCACGGCGCTGCTGCGGACGCTGCAGCGGGACTTCGCGACGGTGGGGTGACGGCCGGGCGGCCGGGCGGGACGAGGACGGGGGTCGCGGGACCGGAAGCTGGGGGCGGGAGCTGGGGGCGGGTGCTGGGGGCGGGGCAGCGGGCGGGGTCGTCAGGGGCGTGGACGCCCGCGGGCGGTCGGCGGACGGGGCCGGCGAAGGGAATCGCGGACGGACGGGGGGCCGGGGCGCGCTCAGTAGCCGCTCGGGCGGGCAGAACGGCCCCGAAGGGTGCGGAATGCGGTCCTCTGCTCATCGGCACCCCCGGTCGCGGTGGACCTCGGACGGAGGCGATGATGGCGGGGTCGTTTCGGGCCGAAAGGTGCCGATCGGCACTGTTGCCGGGGGCAACGGACGGCCGATGCTGGGAATCCGGCAACCGCGGTTCCGACGAGGGGGCCGCCGAGTGAGAGGGGGCCGACGTGGCGGTGGTGTGGTCGCCGACGCGGGCCCGGCCGGTCGATCCGGCCGGTCGTGTCGGCCGCGAGGGCCGGACGGGCCAGGGCTGCCGGCCCGGTCCGGCCGAGCGGCTCGGGCCGGTGCTCCGGGTGCACCGGCGGTTCCGGCCGGTGCCCCGGTGGGTGCTGGCGTGGGTGGACGCCTGCGCGGCCGTCGTCGCGCTGGCGGCCTGCCTGGCGCTCGGCCACTGGTGGCCCGCGCCCGTGGTGGGCGCCGTCGCGGTGGTGGCGGCCGGTGGGCTCGGGTGGCTGCGCGGGTCGGCCGGAGGGCCGGAGTCCGTACGAGTCCACCAGGGCGGGCTGGTGCTGGTCGGGGCGGACGGCGGCGAGTGCCCGCTGCCGTGGGCCTCGATGGAGGCCACCGAGTACGTCCCGTACTCCCCCGGCGGGCGACGCGGAGCGTCCGAGCAGGGGCGCCATATGGCTGGCCGGCGTGGACGAGCCGGTGGTGCTGGCGCAGCTGCGCGGGCTGGGCGGGCTGTTCCGGGAGCTGGAGGAGCGCCTCTCCCCCGGGCTCCGGGCCGCCCTGCACCAGGCGCTGCGCGCCGAGGGCAGTGTCCGGTTCGCCCGCGGCCGGCTGACGGTGACGGCCGGCGGGCTGGTGCACCGGCCCGCGCACCCGCTCGCGGCGACGGAGGCCTACCGGTGGACGGAGGTGGTCTCGGCCCGTCCGTCCGGCCTCGGGGAGCTGGAGATCCGGACGCGCTCGGCCGGCCTGCCGCTCACCCTCCCGGTGCCCAACGCCCGCGCGGCGGCGGACTTCCTGGAGGAGCTCCGGGCCGCGGCTCGGGCCTCCTGACGGGATCGATCCGGCGAAGCGCCGGTGGTCGCGGTGCGGGCCCCGGCTGCCGCCCAGCGGCCGGATCGACCACCACCGGGCGCCCGCTGCCACGGTGAGCGGCCTCCCCGGGCCCCGTGCGAAGATGGCAGGGCTGGTGGGAACGATCTCCGGACGGTTCTGGGACGGTTCTCTGGCCATGGTGAACCACGACGAACAGCGCGAGGGGGAGCCGCAGCAGGACGCCCTGCTGATGGTGCCGATCGCGACGGCGCTGATCGCGGCCGACGGGCGGATCCTGCACTGGAGCAGCGACGCGGAGGCACTGCTCGGTCACCGTGCGGAAGAGGCGGTCGGGGCGAAGGCGGCCAAGCTGCTGACCAGCGACCAGCGGCGCCCCGAGGTGCTCCAGCTGTTCCAGCAGATCCTCGCGGGCCGGTCCTGGACCGGCGTGTTCCCGGTGCGCCACCGTGACGGGCACCTGGTGAACCTCGAGTTCCGCACCCATCCGATCCGCGGGCCCGGCGGTGAACCGCTGGTGCTGGCCGTGGCCTCCGAGGTGACCACACTGCGCCGGATCCAGGCGGACCTGGCCGTCCTGGACGGCTTCTTCACCCAGTCCCCGGTCGGCATGGCGGTGTACGACACCGAGCTGCGCTTCGTCCGGCTGAACGAGGCGCTGGCCCGGGTCAACGGCCTGACCGCCGAACAGCACCTGGGCCACCGGCTCACCGAGGTGCTGCCCGGGATCAACGGCGCCGAGGCCGAGGCGGTGATGCGCCGGGTGCTGGAGAGCGGCGAGCCGGTGGTGGACACCCGCTCGCACGGCCGCACCCCGAGCGACCCGCAGCACGACCACGCCTGGTCCGCCTCGTACTTCCGGCTGGAGGACCCGGGCGGGCGGGTGCTCGGGGTGAGCTCGACCGTCATCGACATCACCGAGCGGTTCCGGGCCGACGCCCGGGCGGCCCGGGCCCAGGAGCGGCTGTCCCTGCTGGTCGACGCGACCGCCTCCATCGGCACCACGCTCGACCTGCGGCAGACCGCCCGGGAACTGGCCGACGCGATGGTGCCCCGGGTCGCCGACATCAGCGGGGTGTTCGCCCTGGAGGCCCTGGTGGCCGGCCGGAACGTCGAGCCGCCCGCGCCGGACGAACCGCAACTGGTGCGCCGCCTGGCGCTGGCCACCGCCGACCCGCTCTACCCGTCCGACGCGCTGCCGGTGGACGCCGTGTACGAGCTGCCGCCGGAGTCCCCGTACGCCCGCGCGATGAGCACCGGGCGGACGGTGGTCACCCCGTCCTGGGAGCTGCCGATGCTGAGCGAGGGGCTCAACGAGAGCCGCCGCCAGGCCTACCTCGGCGACCGGCCCCGCTCGGTGCGGATCACCCCGCTGGTGGCCCGGGGCACCACGCTCGGCATGGTGGTGTACTCGCGGCGCGGCGAACGGGAGTCCTTCGCCGAGGCCGACATCACGCTGGGCGACGAGCTGGCCTCGCGCGCCGCCGTCGCCATCGACAACGCCCGGCTGTACCTGCGCCAGCACCAGACCGTACTGGCCCGCCAGCAGGCGCTGCGCGAGGCCAAGGCGGCGCAGGAGCGCCTGGCCCTGGTCAACGTGGCCTCCACCAGGATCGGCACCACGCTCGATCTCGCCCAGACCGCCCAGGAGCTGGCCGAGGTGGCCACGCCCAGGCTGGCCGACACCGTGGTGGTGGAGGTGCTGGAGGAGCTGGTCCGCGGCGAGCGCGAGGTGCGGGCGTCGGCCGACGGCTCGGCCCTGCTGCGCCGGATGGCCTTCCACTCGGTGCACGGCTCGACCATGGAACCGATCGCCCGCTCGGGCAATGTGCACCGCTTCCGGCCCGGTTCGCCGTACGCCTGGAGCCTGGCGCACCGCAAGCCGGTGCTGGTGCCGCGGATGGACGAGCAGGGCATGGCCTGGTTCGCCGACGACCCGGTGCGCACCGCCGCCGTCCGGGCCCAGAACGTGCGCTCGTTCATGGTGGTCCCGCTGATCGCACGCGGCACCCCGGTCGGCGTCGCCGGCTTCTACCGGACGCTCGTCGAGCGGCCGTACGAGGACGACGACGTGGCGCTCGCCGGGGAGTTGGCGGTGCGCGCCGCCGTGTCGATCGACAACGCGCTGCTGTTCACCCGGGAGCGCGACGCGGCCGCCGCCCGGCAGCGGGCGCTGGACGAGGCCTGGGCCGCCCAGCAGCGGCTGTCGCTGCTGAACGAGGCCAGCAACCGGATCGGCACCACGCTCGATCTGCACCGCACCGCCCAGGAGTTGGTGGACGTGGTCATCCCCCGCTTCGCCGACTTCGTCACCGTGGACCTGCGCGAGGCGGTGCTCAGCGGCGAGGAGCCCGGGCCCGTCCCGTCCGAGGGGCGGGTGCTGATGCGGGCGGTGGCGGTCGGCGACGCCGCCTCGGACGACAGCATGACCAGCGCCGCCGACCAGGTCGGCGAGACCTCGCAGTCCGCCCAGCTGTACGCGCAGAGCCTGCGCACCCGGCGCTCGATCCTGGTGTCCCACGTGACCGAGGAGGAGCTGCGCCGGATCGTCGCCTCCCCCGACCGGGTGCAGCCGGGGCTGGAGGCCGGGGTGCACTCGTACCTGATGGTGCCGCTGGTGGCGCGCGGACACGTGCTGGGCGGCGCGGAGTTCGTCCGTACCCGGACCCCGGTGCCGTTCGGCCCGGCGGACCGCTCGCTCGCCGAGGAGCTGGCCGCCCGCACCGCGCTCGCGATCGACAACGGCCGGCTCTACCGCCGCGAGCGGGACACCGCGCTGATGCTGCAGCGCAGCCTGCTGCCGCAGGAGGTGCACCGCACCCTCGGGCTGGAGATCGCCTACCGCTACCTGCCCAGCAGCGTGGTCAGCGAGGTCGGCGGCGACTGGTTCGACGTGATCCCGCTGTCCTCCGGGAGGGTCGCCCTGATCGTCGGCGACGTGATGGGCCACGGCATCCGGGCCGCCGCCACCATGGGCCAACTCCGCACGGCGGCCCGCACCTTGATCACCCTGGACCTGGACCCGGCGCGGGTGCTGCACCGGCTGGACGAGGCCACCAGCGCCGTCGGCGAGGGCCAGTTCGCCACCTGCGTCTGCGTGGTGTACGACCCGGTGGACCGCCGCTGCACCGCGGCCGGCGCCGGGCACCTGCCGCCCGTGGTGGCCGACACCGGGGGGCGGGCGCACCTGGTGGAACTGCCGACCGGCGCCCCGCTCGGCGTCGGCGGAGTCCCCTTCGAGAGCACCGAGTTCACCCTCCCCGAGGAGGGCATCCTGGTGCTCTACACCGACGGGCTGGTCGAGCGCCGGGGCCGCGACCTGGACGAGGGACTGCAGCTGCTCCGCCGCACGGTGGCCGACCGGCGCCAGTCGCTGGAACAGACCTGCGACGCCGTCCTGGCCCGCCTCACCGGCCGCACCAGCGAGGACGACATCGCCGTCATCATGGCGCAGGTCCGCCCGCACGGCGCCGACCGGATCGCCACCCTGCCGCTCACCGGCGACCACGCGATGGTCGCCCACTCGCGCCGCTTCACGCGTGAGACGCTGAGGTCCTGGGGGCTCGGCGCGCTGGCCGACTGGGCCGAACTGCTGACCAGTGAGCTGATCACCAACGCCCTGGTGCACGCCGGATCCCCCACCCAGCTAAGGCTGTTCTGCAACCGGGTGCTCACCGTCGAGGTCGCCGACCAGGAGGCCGAGGCGCCCCGGATCCGCCGCGCCCGGTCCGAGGACGAGGGCGGCCGGGGCATCCACCTGGTCAACGAACTCGCGCACCGCTGGGGCAGTCGGCGCACGGCGGACGGCAAGGTGGTCTGGTTCGAGCTGGAGCTGCCACCGGGATCCTCCCCGCCTGGGTGAACAACCGGCGGTTGTCGGGCCGCCGGCCCGGTTGTTGGCCCGGCGGCCCACCCCGGCGGTTCCCTGGTGCCACGGCGGGACAGCCCCGACCGGACGGACCAGAGGAGCCCCCATGCCGCAGCCCGACGCCCGCACCGTCGTCACCGACTACGTCAACCTCCTCGCGGCGGGCGAACGCGACGCCGCGATCGCCCTGTTCGCCGAGGACGCCACCTGGACCTACCCCGGCGGCCTCGCACTCTCCCGCACCTGGCGCGGCAAGCAGGAGATCTTCGGCGACTTCCTCGGCCAGATCGGCACCCTGTTCGCCGCCGACGGCCTGCCCGCCATCACCCTCACCCACGTGCTCGCCGACGGCCCGCAGGCGGTCGCCGAGTGGACCACCGTCGGCACGGCCGCCAACGGCCGGCCGTACGAGAACCACTGCCTGGGCGTCTTCACCGTCGAGGACGGGCTCATCACCGCCGTCCGGGAGTACCTGGACACCGACCACGTCGCCCGCACCCTGCTGGCCTGACCACGCGCCGGAGCCGCGCCCGCCGGGACCGCCCGCACCGGGACCACCTGCCCCGGTGCTGACCGCCTCGGGACGGACTGCCGGGGACGGACTGCCCGCGGACCGCCTGCCCAGGGACGGACTGCCCGGTCGGCGGTCAGTCCGGCAGCAGGAGGTTGACGTCGCCGAACTCGTGCCAGAGGTAACGGTGTTCGACGGCGGCGCGGTAGCAGGAGCTGAGCAGCGGGCGGCCGGCGACGGCGGCGAGCATCAGCAGGTGGGAGGCGCGGGGCTCGTGCCAGCCGGTGAGCAGGCCGTCGACGGCGCGGACGCCGCGCTCGGGGGTGATCACCAACTCCGTCCAGCCGTCGGCTTCCTGGAGGGTGCCGTCCGGAGCGGCGGCGGACTCCAGGGCGCGCACCACGGTGGTGCCGACGGCGATCACCCGGCCACCGCCGGCCCGGACGTGCCCGGCCAACCGGGCGGTCGCGGCGGGGACGTGGAAGCGTTCGGCGTACGGGGCCTCGTGCGCCTCCGGGGAGGCCACCCCGGTGTGCAGGGTGACCGGGGCGACGAGTACTCCCCGGCCGGCCAGCCGGGCCACCACCTCGGCGCTGAACGGCCGCGCCGCGCTGGGCATTTCACTGCTGCCGGGGACGGTCGCGAAGACCGTCTGGTAGGCCTCGATGGGCCACTCGCCGTCCACGTAGCCGTACCGGATCGCCCGGCCGTGCCGCTCCAGGTACGGCAACAGCGGGGTGGGCAGGTCGAGTTCGGCGTACCAGAGGCGGGCGGTGAAGGCCCTGTTCAGCAGCGCCGTGCCACCTGCGGGCAGGGCGACCCGCAGTCCCGGGCGGGCCGGGGACTCCTGCGGCGGGTAGTACGCCGCCGCCTGCCCGGGCACCACCCGGCGCAGCTCGACCAGGTGGGTGCCGTGCCGGTCCGGCTGGGCCGAGGAGAGGTGCACTGCGACGGGCGTGCCGTCCGGCAGCCGGCCGGGCAGCGCGGCGGGGAGGGTGGCCGAGTTGTTGACCACCAGCAGGTCCCCCGGGCGCAGCACCTCGGGAAGGTCGGTGAAACGGTGGTGCGCGACCTCGCCGGTGGCGCGCCGGCCGACCAGCATCCGGACTCCGTCGCGGGCGGTGCCGCGGGCCTCCGCCGGTGCGCGGGCGGACAGTTCGGGCGGCACGGTGAGGTCGAGGCCGAGGTCGGTCAGGGTGGTCATCGCCCGCCCCGGCCGGTGGCGGGCCGGGCGGCCAGGTCCTCGGCCCGGTAGCGGCCGGAGGGGGTCCGGCCGCCGTCGCCGTCACCGTCGTGGCCTCGGAGCAGGCCGAGCAGGACCGGCGCGACGTCCTCCGGCAGCGGCTCGCCGGAGATGTCCTCACCCGGGCTGGCTTCCTGGAGCATCCGGGTGCGCATGCCGCCCGGGTCGACCGCCCAGACCCGCAACTCCGGTTCCTCCCGGGCGAGTACGGCGGTGGCCAGGTCGAGCGCGGCTTTGCTGGCGCCGTAGCCGCCCCAGCCGACGTAGGCCTCCACGGCGGCGTCGGAGCTGATGTTGAGGATCGCACCGGCGTGGCCGCGCAACTGGGGCAGGACGAGCTGGGTGAGGGCGATCGGGGCGAGCGCGTTGACCTCGAAGGTCTCCAGCAGGTCCGGCAGCGGGTACTCGGCCAGCCGGGGCAGCGGCTCGGCCCCGGGGGCGGGTGCGCCGTTGAGCGTGCCGGCGTTGTTGACCAGCAGGCTCGCACCGCCGAGCTGCTCGGCGGCCTCGGCCAGTCGGGCGCGGTGGTCGTCGTCGACGATGCTCCCGGGCAGCGCGACGACCTTGGTGACGGCGGCCAGGTCGGCCTCGGCGGCGGCGAGTTCGGCCGTGCCCCGGGCGGTGATCACCAGCTGCCAGCCGTCGGCGGCGAGGGCGCGGGCCAGGGCCAGACCGAGGCCCCGGGAGGCCCCGGTGACCAGGGCCACGGGAGCGGTGGCCGACTCGCCGGCGTCCGGCGCGGCGGAGTGCGGTGCGGACTGCGATGCGGAGTCCGGTGCGGACTGTGGTACGGCGGTGCGCTGTGCTGCGTTCATGCCGCAACCATCGCGCCACCGGGGCAGGCGGCGGATCGGCCGTCGGGACCGGGACCGGGTGGGACGTTCGCTCTAGGTCCGAGGGCGGTCCTAGGACCCGGGCGGGACCGGCTGCGAACCGGTGCGGGTGCCCTCCTCCCGGCCCTCGGACCAGGCCTGCGGGTCGGTCCAGGCGGCCAGCGTGCGGCGGCTCTCGAAGCGGCGTTCGCGACCGGTCAGCGGATCGGTGAACTCGACCGTCGCAGCGAGCAGTTGCAGCGGGCGGCGGAAGTCGTCCGGGGCCGGCTCGGGCAGCACGACCGGGTACACCGGGTCGCCGAGGATCGGCAGTCCGAGGCCGCTCATGTGCAGCCGCAGCTGGTGGGTGCGTCCGCTCGACGGGCGCAGCCGGTAGCGGCCGAGGCCATCGCGGTGCTCCAGCAGATCGATCCGGCTCTCGCTGTTCGGCGGCGCGTCGATCTCCCGGGCGGAGATCACCCCGCGCTCCTTGACGATGTGGCTGCGCACGGTGCGCGGCAGGTCCAGCCCGGGGTCGTACGCGGCGACGGCCTGGTACTCCTTGCGCACCTGGCGGTCGCGGAACAGCGTCTGGTAGGCGCCGCGGTCCTCCGGACGGACGACGAACATGGCGAGGCCCGCCGTGAGCCGGTCCAGGCGGTGCGCGGGGCTGAGCGCGGGCAGGTCGAGCGTGTGCCGCAGGCGGGAGAGCGCGGTCTGCGTGACGTGCTTGCCGCGCGGCGTGGTCGCGAGGAAGTGCGGCTTGTCGACGACCACCAGGTGCTCGTCGCGGTGCAGCACGACCAGCTCGAACGGGACCGGCACCTCCGTCGGGAGGTCGCGGTGGAACCACAGGTGGGCGCCCGGGCGGAACGGTTCGTCCGGGGCGATCGGGCCGTGCTCGCCGACGATCTCGCCGTTACGCAGCGCAGCGTCGATCCGCTCGGCCGGGACGGCGGGCAGCCGGTCGACCAGGTGGTCCCGCACGGTCGGCCAGGGGCCCTCCGGCGGCAGCCGGAGGTGCACCGGGGCCACGCCGTGGCGCTGCGGGAGGGGGGAGGTCGGGCGGCGGCTCTTGCGTCTCATCTCCCGGCCCAGCGTAGTGCGCGCCCGTGCCGGGCCGACGGCGGGGAGGGAAGCCCGGAAGGCCGGGCCGCCAGGGCGAGGGGGACGGCGAACCGGGCAGGTGGGACGCCATGGCACGAAGCGAGGACCCGAAGGACGGACGAGGAGGGCGACCGGAACGGCGGGCCGGGCGAGCAGGCCCCGCCGACCCGGGAGGGAGCCCGCAAGACCAGGCCGCGAGGGCGGAGGGAACCAGGAAGCAAGCCGACGACGGAATGGGAAGCCCGCCGGGCCGGGCCGAACCGAACCGAGCCGAGCCGGGCCGACGACGGGACCGGCGGGCCGCGCAGGCGGGCCGCACAGGCCCGGCGGGCCGCGCAGGCCCGGCGGGCCGCGCAGGCGGGCCGCACAGGCCCGGCGGGCCCATGACGGGGACGGCGGACCGGGCGGGCGCCGGGCCGGGGGCCACCGGAAGGCCGCCGCGGCGGGCACCCGGGGCCCGGCCGAGGTGCTGACCGGGGGCAGTGCGGGGAGAGTGGACCGGTGGCCCTCGCTCAGCCGGGGGCCTCCGACCGTCCGGCGGCACCCCGTCCCGGGCCCGGTCGCAGCCAGCCGACGCACCACTGGAGGACGCGTGACCGCCCACGGCCCGGACGGGGTGCCACCACTGCACCTGCCCCGACGGACCCGGACCCTGCTGTACGGCTCGCTCCTGCTGCTGGTCGCCGCCGTGGTGGCCGCCCTGGCCCTCGGCCCCGGGACCACCCTGTCGCCGCTGCTCGCGGTGGCCCCCGTGCTCGCCGGGGCGACCACCCGGCAGGCCCGGGTGCCCCTGCTGGTCGGTGCGGCGGCGCTGCTCGCGGTCGGGCTGCTGGAGTCGGCCAACGCGCAGCTGCCGCTCTCCGTCCGGATCAGCGTGCCGGTCACCGTGCTGGCCTCGACGCTCGCCAGCGCGGCGAGCGTGGTCCTGGTGGCGGCCCGGGAGCGGGAGCTGTTCCAGGTCCGGACGGTGGCCGAGGCGGCGCAGCGCGCCCTGCTGCGGCCGCCGCCCGAGCGGATCGGGCCGCTGCGGGTGGCGGTGCGCTACGTCGCGGCGGCGGCCGAGGCCCGGATCGGCGGGGACCTCTACGCCGTGGTGGAGACCCGGTTCGGGGTGCGGATCCTGCTGGCGGACGTCCAAGGGCACGGGCTCCCGGCGGTGGAGACGGCGGCCGACGTCCTCGGAGTGTTCCGGGAGGCCGCGCGGACCGAGGCCGACCCCGGGCGGCTGGCCGAGCGCCTGGACGCGGCGCTCACCGCCCGGCCGGACGCGGACCGCTTCGCCACCGCCGTCCTGCTGGACGTGGCGCCGGACCGGGGACCGGTGAAGGTCGTGAACTGCGGCCACCCGCCGCCACTGCTGCGGCGGGCGGGCCGGGTGAGCGAGCTGGACCCGCCGTTCCCGGCCCCGCCGCTGGGCCTGCGGGGGCTCACCGGCGACGAGTACCGGGCTCGGAGCTTCGACCCGGAGCCGGGCGACCTGCTGCTCCTGCACACCGACGGCGTCTCGGAGGCCCGGGACGCCGAGGGCCGGTTCTACCCGCTGGCGGAGCGGCTGCCCGGCCTGCACGGCGGGAGCCCGGCCGACCTGCTGGACGCGCTGCTGGCGGACACCGGCGGCTGGGTGGGGGACGCCGGGCTGGCGGACGACGCGGCGGTGCTGGCGGTGCGCTGGGAGCCGTGACGCGCCCGGCCGAGGGGCCGCGGTGGCTCGGCGGCTCGGGCGGCCCGGGCGGCTCGGGCGCGATTGTCAGTGCCGTGTGCAAGGCTCGGTGCGCGGTGGACGGGGAGCCCACCGCCGGACGACGACCGGGACACGTCCGGGACACGACCGGGCATGGCCGATGCGTGTCCGGCATCCAACGACCGACGATCGACGAGGGGACAGCGCCATGGGGTTCAAGGCCGGTGGATCGTTCGAGCTGACGGCGTTCGAGCCGGTGGAGACGGAGGAGCGGGAGGGCGCGGCCTTCGGGCGGATCCGGATCGCCAAGACCTTCACGGGCGCGCTCAGCGGGACGAGCGAGGTGCGGATGCTCTCCGTCGGCGGCCCGTCCGGCGCCCCGGCCTCGTACGTCGCGGTGGAGCACGTCACGGGTGAACTGGACGGCCGCAAGGGCTCGTTCGTGCTGCAGCACGCGGCCTGGGACACCACCGGGACGACGATACGCGTGGTGCCGGGCACGGGCTCGGGCGAGCTGACCGGGATCACCGGGGAGTTCCACCTGACCGTGGACGAGTCCGGCGCCCACACCTTCGTCCTGGAGTACGAGCTGGGCTGACGGCCTGCCCGGCGACACGCGGCCCGACGTCGCAGCGCGCCGCACCCGCCGCGGGCTCCGTGGCGCTGTCACGATGATGCGATCAGTGCACGATCGACATCGGAGGGTGGCGCATGCCCGGTACAGCGGTGGATCGTACGACGACGGCGCCGGTCCCGGTCCAGGCCCCGATCACGGTCGAGGAGGTGGTCGTCCGGCTACGGGAGATCGGGGCGGGGCTGCCGCCGGCCGACGGGGTGGCGGTCTTCAACCGGCTCTACCTCGACGTCACCGAGGCGGTCCGCGACCGGCTCGGTGACGGGTACTTCGCCGACCCGCGGGCCATGGCCGAGCTGGACGTGGTGTTCGCCGGGCGGTACCTGCGGGCCGTGGCCGCCGACGCGGCCGGGCAGGAGCCGCCCGCCTGCTGGCGGCCGCTGTTCGCGCTGCGCGCCCACCCGGGCGTGCACCCGCTGCAGTTCGCCCTGGCCGGGATGAACGCCCACATCCAGCACGACCTGCCGCTCGCCGTCGTGGACACCTGCCACCGCCGGGGCTGCCGGCCCGCCGACGTCGAGGAGGACTACCACCGGGTCAACGGGCTGCTGGCCGGGGTGGAGCGGGCCGTCCGGGAGCGGCTGATGCCCGGGCCCGGCCTGCTGGAGCGCGCCGAGCCGCTCACCCACCTGCTCGGCGCCTGGTCGGTCGGCGCCGCCCGCGAGGAGGCGTGGAGCGCCGTCGGGGCGCTCTGGGAACTGCGCCACCTGCCGAACGCCGCCCGGGCCTTCGCCGCCGCGCTGGACGGTTCGGTCGGCCTGGTCGGCCGCGCGCTGCTGCTCCCACTCGGCCCCACCGGACCGACCGGAGCGCTCGAACCGGCCGGGGCACCGGGACAGGCCGGGGCACCGGGACAGGCCGGGCCACTCGGCGAGCGTGACAGCGGACCGAAGAACGGACCGAGCGGCCGGCCGAGCGGCGACCCGCACGACGGCCCGGGCGGCAGCCCGGACCCCGGTACGGCGCCGGCCGGCCGGCTCCCCGAAGCGAGGAACCGGCCGGCCGGTGGATCCGCCGGGACGTCCGACGGTACGGGCGGGGGCGATCAGGCCCAGCTGGAGTGCAGCGGCTTGCCCTCGGCGTAGCCGGCCGCGCTCTGGATGCCCACGATTGCCTTCTCGTGGAACTCCTCCAGGCTGCTGGCACCCGCGTAGGTGCAGGAGCTGCGCACACCGGCGATGATCGAGTCGATCAGGTCCTCGACGCCCGGCCGGGCCGGGTCGAGGAACATCCGGGAGTGCGAGATGCCCTCCTCGAACAGCGCCTTGCGGGCCCGGTCGTAGGTGGAGTCCTGGGCGGTGCGGTTGCTGACGGCGCGGGCCGAGGCCATGCCGAAGCTCTCCTTGTACTGGCGGCCGTCGGCGGTGGTCTGCAGGTCGCCCGGGGACTCGTAGGTCCCGGCGAACCAGGAGCCGATCATGACGTTGGAGGCGCCGGCGGCCAGCGCCATCGCCACGTCGCGCGGGTGCCGCACGCCGCCGTCGGCCCACACGTGCTTGCCGAGCCGGCGCGCCTCGGCGGCGCACTCCAGGACGGCGGAGAACTGCGGCCGGCCGACGCCGGTCATCATCCGGGTGGTGCACATGGCGCCCGGGCCGACACCGACCTTGAGGATGTCGGCGCCCGCCTCGACCAGGTCGCGGACACCGGCGGCGGAGACCACGTTGCCGGCCACGATCGGGATCTGCGGGTCCAGCCCGCGCACCGCGCGCAGCGCGCTGATCATGGACTCCTGGTGGCCGTGCGCGGTGTCCACCACCAGCACGTCGGCGCCGGCCTCGATCAGGGCCTTGGCCTTGCCCGCGACGTCGCCGTTGATGCCGACGGTGGCGGCGATCCGCAGCTTGCCGTTCGCGTCCACGGCGGGGGTGTACAGGGTGGCGCGCAGCGCGGCCTTGCGGGTGAGGATGCCGACCAGGCGGCCCTCGCCGTCGACCACCGGGGCGAGCTTGCGGTGCGCGCCGGCCAGCTTGTCGAAGGCGTCGCGGGGCTCGACGTCCTCGTCCAGCAGCAGCAGGTCGCGGGACATGATGTCGGCGAGGCTGGTGAAGCGGTCCACGCCCTGGCAGTCGGAGTCGCTGACCACGCCGACCGGCTTGCCGTCCTCCACGACCACGAGGGCGCCGTGCGCGCGCTTGGGCAGCAGCGAGAGCGCCTCGGCGACGGTGGCGCCCGGGGCGAGCGTGATCGGGGTGTCGAAGACCAGGTGGCGCTGCTTGACCCAGGCGATGACCTCGGCGATGACCTCGGTGGGGATGTCCTGCGGGATGGCGACCAGGCCGCCTCGGCGGGCGACGGTCTCGGCCATCCGGCGGCCGGCGATGGCGGTCATGTTGGCCACGACCAGCGGGATGGTGGTGCCGGTGCCGTCGTTCGAGGCGAGGTCCACGCCCTGCCGGGAGCCCACGGCGGAACGGCTGGGGACCATGAAGACGTCGTCGTACGTGAGGTCGTACGAGGGCTTGAGGTCGTTCAGGAAGCGCATGAAGGGGGGCTCTCTGGCTGGGAGAAATTACACCTCGGGTGCGGTTGCGGCGATGCCGCCGGGGCGCACTCGGGCGCCCGGCACCCAACGTTCGATTCTCCGTGACGCCCGGGGCAAAAGCCAGTTCGGGGAGCTTTGCTGGGGCTGTGCACAAACGGTGATCAAAGCTCCGCGCGTAGACATGGAGGATCATCCAAAGCGCCGCTTTGACGTCCGCTTTTCGCCCCGGTCGGGACCACTCCCGTAGCATTCACGCGGTAATCGGCGTGGCGAACGGAAGCGGCAGCAGGCGTGGGCATCGGGCAGACGGACATCCGGCAGGAGCAGGTCGACGGCGGCGAGGAGGAGATCGACTACGGTCCCGGCCTCGACCCCGAGCGGCTGAAGCTCTGCCTGGAGGTGCTCGCCGAACTCGACCGGCTGCACGTCGACCACCCGGACGCGATCACCGTCCGGCAGGCCGTCGGCGGAATATTCCGCACGCTCAAGCAGCGCCGCCGGCAGGAGACCAGGGCCCGCAAGACCGCCAACGACCGCGCGGTCACCGCCCGCACCGCCACCGGCGCGCCCACCCGGATCGACGACGAGACGGCCGGCGCCTTCGGCCTGACCACCGTCACCACCACCGAGATCGCCGGGATCCTGGAGCGCCCGCGCTCCTGCTACACCTGCAAGACCCGGTACGTCGAGGTCGACGCCTTCTACCACAACCTCTGCCAGGACTGCGCCGTCAAGAACCGCGCCCGCAGGGACGCCCGCACCGACCTCACCGGCAGGCGCGCGCTGCTCACCGGCGGCCGGGCCAAGATCGGGATGTACATCGCGCTGATGCTGCTGCGCGACGGCGCCCACACCACCATCACCACCCGCTTCCCCAACGACGCGATCCGCCGCTTCAAGGCGATGCCGGACAGCGCCGAGTGGATCCACCGCCTCAAGATCATCGGCATCGACCTGCGCGACCCGGCCCAGGTCATGGCCCTCGCCGACGAGGTCGCCGCCGACGGTCCGCTGGACATCCTGATCAACAACGCCGCGCAGACCGTGCGCCGGCCGGCCGAGTCGTACCGCGAGCTGGTCAACGCCGAGTCCGCCCCGCTGCCCGCGGGCGAACTGCCGCAGGCCACCACGATCGGCCGCTTCGGCAGCGGCAGCGTCGACCTGCCCGCCCTCCCCCACCAGCAGACGGGCGGCGAGGAGCGACTGACCGCCGAGGACGTCACCTCGCTCGCCCTGGTCACCGGCTCCGCCACGCCCGCCCGGATCGCGGCCGGCACCGCGATCGACGCCGGCGGCCTGGTGCCCGACCTCGCCGACACCAACAGCTGGGTGCAGACCGTCTCGGAGGTCGGCCCGATGGAGCTGCTGGAGGTGCAGCTCTGCAACTCCACCGCGCCGTTCATCCTGATCAGCCGGCTGCGCCCGGCGATGGCCGCCTCGTCCGCCCGCCGCAAGTACGTGGTCAACGTCTCCGCGATGGAGGGCGTGTTCTCCCGCGGCTACAAGGGCGCCGGCCACCCGCACACCAACATGGCCAAGGCCGCGCTCAACATGCTCACCCGCACCAGCGCGCAGGAGATGTTCCAGACCGACGGCATCCTGATGACCGCCGTCGACACCGGCTGGATCACCGACGAGCGGCCGCACCCGGACAAGATGCGCCTGGCCGACGAGGGCTTCCACGCCCCGCTCGACCTGGTCGACGGCGCGGCCCGGGTGTACGACCCGATCGTGCGCGGCGAGCGGGGCGAGGACCTGTACGGCTGCTTCCTCAAGGACTACGAGCGCGCCAACTGGTGAGCTCCGAGAAGGAGATGACGGCGAAGTGACCACCGCACCGCTGCTCGGCGCCGGGATCATCGTGCCCACCGGGGACGGCCGGGTGCTGATCGGCCGGCGCACCACGGCCGGCGAGCCGCCGACCTGGAGCCTGCCCGGCGGGAAGGTGGACCTCGGTGAGTCCTTCGAACAGACCGCCGCCCGCGAACTCGCCGAGGAGACCGGCATCGTGCTGCCGGCCGCAGGGATGCGGGTGCTCGCCGTCCACCTCGACCACGAGCTCGGCCGGCCGCGGCTGACCGCCGCCGTGCTCGCCCCGCCCAGCGTGGCCGAGGCGGTGGTCACCGAGCCGCACGCCTGCGCGGGTTGGGAGCGGTTCGCGGTGGACGAGCTGCCGGAGCCGATGTTCTACCCGTCCGCCCTGGTCCTCGGCAGCTGGCTGCCCCGGCTGGACGACGTCCGGCGGGCCGGGACGCACGGGTACTCCGTCACCCGCTGATACGCCGTCACCCGCCGAGGGGCGGCGACGGACGCGCGAGAAGCGCGGACGCACGGGAAGGCAGGGGGCGGCCCCATGAGCCCCGCCCCCTGCCCCGTACCTCGGCCCGGCACCCCCACGGTCGAACCGGGCCACGGCCGCGCCCGGGCACGGGGGGCGCCGCCGATGTCCATCCTGCCCGGAGGGCACACGGCTGCCGAGGGCCGAACGTCCCGGCCGCGGGACCGATCGGCCCTGGCGTCGGGCCGGGACACCGTGGAGGCCGGGCCGGCGGCCGTGGAGACCGGGCCGGGAACCGCGGAACCGGGCGGCGGCAGGGGAGGCCGGGCCGGCGGCCGCGCAAGTCCTCCGAGGGCGCACCACTCTTGTGCGAGCGGGGCCGGCGGGTTGAAATGGGGGTGGCGCGATCGCCGTGTGTCCCAGCACCCCTGAGGAGCCCTCACGTGTCCAGCACACCCCGCCCGGCCCGGCCCGCGTCGCGCCTGCGGCGAACCGGCCGCCAGCTGCGGCGGGCCCTCGGTGCCCGGGACGAACCGCTCGCCCGCCCCCTCGACCGCTCCCGCGCGCGGGCCTGGCTGCTCTCCGCGCTCGGCGCGGCGTTCGCCGTCGCCCTCTCGGTGGGCGGCACGTACCTGCTCTACCGCCACACCGCGCCGCAGGTGTCGGGGGACCGGGCACGGCTGCACCGGGTCGAGGCCGTCGTCCTCGACAGCCCGCACCGCACCGACGCCGGCGGCAGCCGCTCCGCCGGCGGCTACAGCACCCAGGTCGACGTCGCGGCCGCCTGGACCGCCCCCGACGGCACCCCGCGCTCGGGCACCGTCCAGGCCCTGCGCGGGACGGTCGCCGGCAGCAGCGTCCCGATCTGGACCGACCCGGACGGCAACGCCTCCCCTCCCCCGCTCGACCGCGGCACCCTCGCCGTCTCCGCGGCCTGCACCGGCCTCGGCGCCCTCCTCACGCTGCTCGCCCTCGTGGCCCTCGCGCTCCGGCTGCGCCTGCACGCGCTCGACCGCCGCGCCGAGACCGTCTGGACCGACAGCTGGGCCCGCCTCGAACCGCTCTGGAGCGGCCGCGCCGGGCACCGCCACGAGGACTGACCGCCGCCGGGACGGCCCGGGTCGGTCGACGCGGCCGGTGCGGCAGCCGGGGCGTGGCTGACGATCCGCGTCGGATCGGCGCGCGGCGTCGGGGTGCGTACCTGCCTCGCAAGGCGGTCGATGGGGGTCCATGCGGTGGGGATACCCCCCGGCCGGCCGGGGAGCTCCGCGCGCCCGGCGGGAACCGTCGGACACGCCTTGGGGGCCGGTCAGCGCGGGCGGGTCCAGGAGGGTGCCGGGGTGGCCCTGGCGGCGCGGTGGGTGAGCGCGGCGACGGCGAGGAGCAGGACCAGGGCCAGTGCCAGGGCGGTGGGGACGTCGGCGTGCAGGACCAGGACGGCGCCGAGGAGGGCGCCGGCGAACATCCAGACCGCGGACGCGAGGCGGCGCGGGCCGGTGCGGTCGGCCGCGAGGGCGGTGATCGTCATGGTGAGCACGGTGGTGGTGAGGTCGGGCACCTTCAGCGCGCGGACCACCGCGTTCTGGCCGCCCATGGCGAAGCCGAGCAGTCCGATCAGGGTGTAGCGGACCGGGTCGGCGCCGTGGCCGGCGACCGCGGCCAGCAGGGTGCCCGCCGCGAGGAGCGCCGCCTGGACGGCGACGGCGGCGGTGAGCAGCCGGCCCCGGTGACCGGGCAGGCGGCGGGCGAGGTGGCCGCCGGCCAGGGCGCCGAGGAGGAAGGCGGCGAGCGCGGTGAGCGAGGCGGTGGCGGACAGGTTGGCCGCGCCGGCCAGGGCGAAGCCGAGGAACACCACGTTGCCGGTCATGTTGGCGACGAAGACGTGGCCGAGTGCGAGATAGCTGACCGCGTCCACCACTCCGGTGACCACGGTCAGCACCAGCAGCATCGGGACCAGCGGTCCGTGGTCGGAGTCGGGGTGGGGCGTCGGCATCGGGCCTCCCGGGCGCTTGGTGTGACGGTTCATCCGTTCCCCCATCTCGGGTCCACTCCTCCGGTCCCACGTCCGTTCCCCCGCGTCCGCTCTCCCACGTCCGTTCCCCCGCGTCCGCTCTCCCACGTCTGTTCCCCCGCGTCCGTTCCCCCGCGTCCGCTCTCCTGGGTCCGCTCCCCCGGGTCCCGGTCCTCAGGCGAGCGCCGGGCTGCCCGGGTCCTCCGATTCCTCGTCGAGGTGCCAGTGCAGGTCGCGGACGCCCGGTTCCAGGGACAGCCGGGTGACGACCTGTTCGAGAGCCGGCGTGACCTGCCCGCTGATCGCGACGGTGGCCCGCAGGCTGGTGGCGTCGCCCTGCTCGGTGCGGCGGGCGCGCAGGCCGGTGGGGGCGAGGCCGGAGCCGGCGAGGGCCTGGAGCAGCAGCGCCCGGATGTGGGTCTCGGACTTGCGGTCGCACTCCAGGTGGACGGTGGCGCGGCAGGTGGAGTCCGGGTCGCTGCCGGACTGCGGGGCCCGGTCGAGCAGCCGGCCGGCCGGGCGCAGCACCAGGTGGACGCCGAGCACCATGAACGTGCCGAGGACGGCGAGCTCCAGCTTGCCGGAGGCGGCGAGCACCCCGACGGCGGCCGAACACCACAGCGTGGCGGCGGTGTTGAGGCCGCGGATGCCGGCGCCGTCGCGGAGGATCACGCCACCTCCGAGGAAGCCGATGCCGGAGACGACGTAGGAGGCGACCCGGGTGGGGCTGCCGGCGTCGCCGACCGCCTCGCTGTAGAGGACGAACAGGGTGGCGCCGGCGGCGACGAGGGCGTTGGTGCGCAGGCCGGCCATGCGGGCCCGCCACTGGCGCTCGACGCCGATCAGCGCGCCGCAGGCGACGCCGGTGGCGAGCCGGACCAGGAACTCGACGGTGGTCAGGGTGTGCACGACGGCACCTCCTTCACTCAAGGCACGGAGGACAAGGAAGACACGGAAGGCGCGGGCTCACGGGGATGCGGGTGACGCGGGGTGCCGGGCCCCCGGGTGCGGACGGGCGGCGGACCGTCGCCCACCACCCGTCCGCACCGCCCGGTCCCGGCAGGCACCGCCCGGTGCCGCCGACACCGGCGGCACCGGCGGCACCGGCGGCACCGGCGGCACCGGCGGCACCGGCGGGTCAGTGGCCCATGGCGGTCTGGACGACCTTGATGATGACCATCGTCATCGCGACCAGCAGGTAGGCGCGCAGGGCGCCCATGCCGATCTTGCGGGTGGTGGACATCACCGGCTTGTCGAGGGTCTCCAGCGGGGGCATCCGCCAGTTCTCGCGGCCGGTGCGGTCGACCGGGTCCTCCTTGGTGGCGGTGCGGCCGGCGGTGAAGGAGTACCCGGCGACCAGGACGCCCGCGACGCCGCAACCGGTCATGATCCACAGGATCGCCCCGGAGCTGATGTCCGGCCAGACGACGGCCGCGGTGAGGATCATCGAGAGCATCACCAGGACGCCGACCACCGCGGAGGTGAAGGCGTTGGTCCTGGGCCCGTTGACCCAAGGGCCGAGCACCGCCCGGTCGTTGCACAGCAGCAGCAGGAAGACCGTCGCCGAGGGCAGCAGCACCCCGGCCAGCACCTGTACGAACTGCGTCATCAGGCCCTGCGTGTAGTCGGTGGACAGCAGGGTGATCGCGGCGGCCAGGACCACCAGGCCGGCGTAGACGGCGTAGAAGCCCTTGGCGCCCTTCACGCCCCGGTGCAGCGAGTGCTTGATGCCGAAGACGTCGCCGATCGCGTACGCGGTGGACAGCGAGACGGCGAAGGCGCCGATGATGGAGGCGTCCAGCAGCGCGATCGCGAACAGCACGCCGGCGAGGCGCCCGGCCTCGGCCTCGATGCCCCGGGCGACCGCGCCCGCGTCGGAGAACTGTCCGGCGGCGTCGGTGCCCGCGAAGGCCGCCGCGGTGAGGCCGATCAGTGCCGCGGCGCCGACGATGACCACGATGATGCCGATCCACAGGTCGACCTTCTCGTACCGCAGGAAGCGCGGGGTGATCCGCTTGTCGATGACGTACGACTGCTGGAAGAACAGCTGCCAGGGGGCGACGGTGGTGCCCACGATGGAGATGATCACCAGCATCACGGCGGCGAGCTGCCCGGAGCCTCCGGGCATGGTGGGGGTCACGAGGTCGTGGGCCAGCTGCGAGGTCTTCGGGTGGACCAGGAAGTAGACCGGGACCAGCAGCAGCGAGCCCGCGCACAGGGTGATCGCGACCCGCTCGAAGCGCCGGAACGAGCCGGTGAAGGCGGAGGCGATGATGATCGCCGCCGCGAGCACCACCGCGGCCGCCTTCGGCAGGCCGAGGTACCCGGCGGCGAGGGTGACGCCGATGAACTCCGTCACCAGCGTGAGGGCGTTCAGCAGGAACAGGTCGATCACGCTGAACGCGCCCCAGAACCGGCCGAACCGTTCCAGGATCAGCCGGGCGTGCCCGACCCCGGTGACGGCCCCCAGGCGCAGCACCATCTCCTGGTTGACGTACAGCACGGGGACGAGCATCAGCAGCGTCCACAGCAGTTGGGTGCCGTAGTTCTGCCCGGCCTGCCCGTACGTCGAGAACGCGCCGGCGTCGTTGTCGCCGACCATCACGATCAGCCCGGGGCCGATGATCGCGAGCAGGGTCTTCAGCCGGGCCGAGAGGCCGTGGCGCGGGGTGGTGTCGTCGAGGCGGATGGTGCCGAGCGCGCCCTTGATGTCGCCCACGTGGGCGTCGTCGAGAACGGCGTTGCGGGCGGCGGGGATCGAGGGGACCTTCCGGTCCAGCGTCACGTCGGTCATGGCGTGGCCTCCCTGCCCCCTTCCTTGAGGGGGCGTCCGGGGGCACGCGGCGTCGGCCCCTCCGCGGGCGCACGGCACCGCCCCGTACGGCGGCGCTGAGCGGCGGCGGCCGTACGGGCATGACGGTGCGTCAGGTCACTCGCGCCCGGGCCTGGTCATGGCCGGGGCGGAGCGCCTGGTGAACGCGCAGAGGAGGTTGTCACCGCGTGCCGGAGGTGATCGAGAGCATGCGGGGGTAGGGGCAACTGTGGCCCGGACTACTGCAGTCCATGGTTCTCGCCTCCTCCCGGCCGGGGGCGCACCGACGGTGCGCCGCGTCGCGACACGGCAAGGAGCACACCGGCCCGCACGGGACCGGCACACCCCAACTCGTCAGAGCTTTGGCACTCCACGGCGTGTCCGACCGGTCGACCGGAAGCCACTTGGGGTCAACCCTTAAGCCGGGAAGACCTGTCCTGAACCTGGGCGTCTCTCGACGTCGTCGGGTCAGTGGCCTGTGTCCGTGAAGACGCCTCACCGAACGAGGTGCCTCTGTCCACGGCTTCGAGCCGCGAACCTCCCCAAGCATAGACCCCACTCGAACGGCCCAGGGCACGTTTCCGGCTCAGCTTCGACAGCTTTGTAGAACTTTGACTCGGACCGGTCGACCCGCCCCCAGCCCGAACCGCCCTTGACCTCCTTCGCCCGGCATATATAGTTCACCGACATATGCAGTTGAGCAGATCACGAGGGGGAAGTGTGTCCCACACCGATCCGACCCGACCCGCGCCCGTCCTGCGCCTGGCCGGCGTCACCCGGGTGCACGGGCGCGGCGCCGCCGAGGTGCACGCCCTGCGCGGCATCGACCTGGACGTCCACCCGGGCGAGTTCGTCGCCGTCATGGGACCGTCCGGCTCCGGGAAGTCCACCCTGCTGACCCTGGCCGGCGGACTGGACCGGCCCAGCGGCGGCGAGGTGTCGGTGGAGGGGGTCGCACTCGGCGGCCTCGGCCGCGGCAGGCTCGCCGACCTGCGGCGGCGCTCCGTCGGCTACGTCTTCCAGGACTACAACCTGATTCCGGCGCTTACCGCCGCCGAGAACATCGCCCTGCCGCGCGAACTCGACGGCGTCCCGGGACGCCGGGCCCGCCGCGAGGCGCTGGCCGCGCTGGAGGAACTGGGCATCGGCGAACTCGCCGACCGCTTCCCCGACGACATGTCCGGCGGGCAGCAGCAGCGCGTCGCCATCGCCCGCGCGCTGATCGGCGACCGCCGCCTGGTCCTCGCCGACGAACCCACCGGCGCGCTCGACTCCGCCACCGGCGAGGCCGTGCTCGGCCTGCTGCGTGCCCGCTGCGACGCCGGGGCCGCCGCGATGATGGTCACCCACGAGGCCTCGCACGCCGCCTGGGCGGACCGGATCGTCCACCTGCGGGACGGCGCGATCGCCGCGGAGAGCACCGGCCGCCGTTCCGCCGGCCGCCCGGCGGCCTTCCACCGGTCCGGCGTGACGGGGCAGGTGACGCGGTGAAACCCGGAGCCTGGCGGGTCGCCCTGCGCATCGCCCGCCGCGACGCCCTGCGCGCCAAGGGCCGCAGCGCGCTGATCGTCGCCATGATCGCGCTGCCCGTCCTCGGCGTCACCGGCGCCGACGTGGTCCACCGCAGCGGGCAGCTCAGCCCGGCCGAGCGGGTGCAGCGGGTGGTCGGCGGCGCGGACGCCCTGGTCACCGCGCTCAACCCGGGCCGCACCGTCGAGCAGGCCCCGGTCGCCGAGGACGGCGCCTTCGCCCTCGACTCCCGCCCGGACCAGCCGCCGACCGCCGAGCAGCAGAAGGCCTCGAGCACCGACCCGGTGACGCTGGTCGGCTCCCTGCTGCCACCCGGCAGCGTGCTCACCCCGGCCCGGCCCGGACCGGAGGCCGGCGCGACCTCGCCCGAGGGCGTGGTCCGCACCCTCACCACCGAGGCCGACCTCGGCGACCCGGTCTGGCGCGGCCGGATCGACCTGGTCGAGGGCCGCGCCCCCGCCGCCCCGCACGAGATCGCCGCCACCCGCGCCTTCCTGGACCACGCCGGCCTCGCGCTCGGCGGCACCACCACCCTTCAGGGGCTGGAACGGACCACCTTCACCGTCACCGGCGTGGTGGAGCACCCGGACGAGCTCGGACGGGTCGAACTCGTCGCCCGGCCGGGCGAGTTGCTCGACCCGATGGCGGCCGCCGCGGAGCCCGGCCGGCCCGCCGCCGAGCGGGCCGCGACCCAGCGCGCCGCCTGGCTGGTCCGGCTCCCGTCGGGGGCCGTCCTCGACTGGGCCAAGGTCCGGGAGTTCAACGCGTACGGCTTCACGCTCACCGCGCGCTCCGTCGCGCTAGCCCCGCCGCCGCGCGCCGCCGTCCCCTACTACCGCGACGCCTACCGCCTCGGCGACCGGACGGCCGGAAGCACCAGGGCCGTGGTCGCCACCGTCACGGGCATGGCCCTGCTGGAGGTCGGACTGCTCGCCGGGCCCGCCTTCGCCGTCGGCGCCCGCCGCTCGCGCCGCCGACTCGCCCTGCTCGGCGCGGCCGGCGGCAGCCGCGCCCACGTCGGCGCGGTGGTGCTCGGCGGCGGCCTGGTCCTCGGCGCGGCCGGCGCGCTGATCGGCGTGGTGCTCGGCACCGGGCTGGTCGCCCTGCTCCGGTCGCGGATCGAACACGTCGGCGGGGCGCGCTTCGGACACTTCGCGCTGCCCCCGCTGGACCTGCTCGCGATCGCCGGGATCGGCCTGGTCACCGCCCTGCTCGCGGCCGCCCTGCCCGCACTGCAGGCCGCCCGCCGCAGCGTCACCGCCGGGCTCACCGGCCGGGACACCGTCCGCGGGCCCAACCGCCTGGTCGGCGTGCTCGGCCTGCTGCTGGTCGCCCTCGGCGGCGCGGTCGCGATGTACGGCGCCGGAGCCGTCGAGCGCGACCGGCCGGGCGTCGGCGGCTTCGACACCCGGACGCTCACCGTGCTCGGCGGCTCGGTGACGGCCGAACTCGGGCTGCTGCTCTGCACCCCGGTGCTGATCGCCGCCGTCGGCCGGGCCGCCGGGCGGCTGCCGCTCGGGCCCCGGCTCGCCCTGCGCGACTCCGCCCGGCACCGCTCCCGCACCGCCCCGGCGGTCGCCGCGGTGATGGCCGCGGTCGCCGGCGCCGTCGCCGTCGGGGTGTACAGCACCAGTACCGACGCCGAGAACCGGCGCGACTACCGGCCGCAGGCCCCGTACGGCGCCGTGCAGTTGATCAGCCACGGTGAGGGCCCCCGGCTCGACCGGCTGCGCACCGACCTGGAGAAGGAGCTCACCGGGCTCGGCCCGCGCGGCGACCTCGGCGAGGTGCTGTACCGCTTCTGCGCCAACTGCTCCAGCGCCGTCCAGCTCAAGGCGCTCACCGGGCCGGTGAACCCGCGCGGCCTCGGCGCCCCGCCGCACCTGGCCACCGGGGACGCCACCGTGCTGCACAACCTGTTCGGCATCCACGACCCCGCCGTCGAGCAGGCGCTGGCCGCCGGGAAGCTGCTCGTCTTCGACCGCGCCCTGGTCGGCGCGGACGGGAAGGCCGTCATGGTCCTGCGCGGCGGCAGCGGCACCGTGCAGCCGGGCGAGATCCCCAAGCCCGACGTCCAGGAGGTCTCGGTCGACGCGCTGCTGGTCGACGACCCGACCGCCGCGAACGTCGCCCAGGGCATGGTGCTGCCCTCCGCGCTGCCGGGCCTCGGGCTCTCCGAGCAGGCCACCGGCTCGGTCTGGCTGCCCGCCACGCCGCCCGACCGCAAGGCGCAGCAGCGCGCCGAAGCCGCCGCGATCCGGCTGGACCGTGCCGCCCGGCTGGAGGTCGAGCGCGGGTACCAGCCGAAGAGCGACGCGCTCAGCCTGGCGCTCAGCGGCTTCGCCGGACTGGTCGTGCTCGGCGCGGCCGGGATCGCCACCGGCCTCGCGGCCGCCGACTCCCGGCAGGACCAGGCCACCCTGGCCGCCGTCGGGGCCCGGCCGCGGATCCGGCGGACCACGGCCGGCCTGCAGTGCGCGCTGATCGCCCTGCTGGGGGCGCTGCTCGGGGCGGCCAACGGGTTCGTGCCGGCGGTGGGGCTGCTGAAGTCCCGGGCGAGCGGCTTCGGGGCCAAGCCCGCCCTGGTCACCGCGCCGTGGGGCGAGCTGCTGCTGGTGGTGCTGGCGCTGCCGGTGCTGGCGGGGCTGCTCGCGGCACTGTTCACCAGGGCCCGGATCCCGCTCGGACGGCGGCTGTCCTGACCGCGGCTCCTGGAAGCGGCGATCCCGTCCGATCACCGTTTGGACACGTCCCGAGCACCGGAGGACACCACTCGGGCACCGACCGGACACCGCTGCGCACCCGCCGGGCGCCCGCCTCCCTCACCCGGGGGCGGGCGCCCGGCGCCCGCCGTAGCATGGGCCGCGTTCCGGCGGGCGAAGGGCGCCGGCGGCGGGTTCGGCGAGGGAGACAGGACGGTGCTACGGGGGCTGGGAGACCTGGAGGCCGAGATCATGGACCGGCTGTGGTCCTGGGACCGGCCGGCCACGGTGCGCGAGGTCGTGGACGACCTGCAACGGCAGCGGGCGGTCGCGTACACCACCGTCACAACGGTCGCCGACATCCTGCACACCAAGGGCTGGCTGCGCCGCGACAAGGTCGGCCGCGCCTGGGTGTACCGGCCGACCTGCACCCGCGAGGAGTACACCGCGCGCCTGATGCACCAGGCGCTGGAGACCACCCCCGACCGGGCCGGCGCGCTGCTCCACTTCGTCGACCGGATGACCGGGGACGAGGCCTCGGCCCTGCTCGCCGCGCTCGAACAGGTCACGTCCCGGGGCGAGGAGTGACCCTCGCGCTGCTGGGCCTCTACCTGGCCGCGACCGGCTTCGTGCTGCCCCGCCGACTGGCCGGCTCCACCCGGCTGCAGAACCGTCCGGCCGCCGGCGCGGCCCTCTGGCTGGCCCTGATGGCCTCGTTCACGGTGGCCCTGCTGCTCGCGGCGCACCACGCCGCGGAGCCCTTCGCCCACGAGCCGGCCGGACTGCTCGGCCTGCTCCCGCACACCGAACCCGCCGGCGGCGCCCTCCCGCACACCCACGACTGGTGGCTGCTGGCCGGCGCCGGTGCGGCGGCCGCCGTCCTGGTCACCGCCGTCGGCGTACGCACCGGACGGGCCCGGCGCCGGCACCGCGCCCTGCTGGACCTGGTCGCCGTACGGGACGGACGCTGGGACGCGCTGGTGCTGGAGCACCCGTACCCGACCGTCTACTGCCTGCCCGGCCGCCGCTCCCGGGTCGTGCTGTCGCGCGGGGCGCTGCGGCTGCTGGACGACCGGCAGCTCGCCGCGGCCGTCGCGCACGAGCACGGGCACATCCGCGGCCGCCACCACCTGCTCCGGCTGCCCGCCGACACCTTCGCCCTGCTGCTCGGGCCGCTGCCGCTGGCCCGTGCCGGGCGCGCGGAGGTGGCGCTGCTGCTGGAGATGGCGGCGGACGACGCGGCGCTGACGCGGGTGTCGCGCAGCGAACTGGCCACGGCGCTCTACGCGTTGGCGACCGTCGGCGGCGCGGCACCGGACGGCGGGGCACTCGGGGTGGCCGTCACCGGGGTGCTGGCCCGGGTCCGCCGCCTGGCCCGCCCCGGCGCTGGGCGGCGGCGGCGACTCGCCTACGGGCTGGGATCCTTGGCGCTCCCCGTGCTGCCGTACCTGCTGGCCTGCGCCCCGCATCCGTAGCGCGGGCGTCGTCCTCAGTCCGCGCGCCGGGCCAGGTGCACCACGTCCGGAACCCCTCGGGCGACCGGGACTTCGTGCGTCTGCACGTCCGAGAAGCCGGCCGCCCGCAGCGCCTCCTCGAAGGCCGACGACGGCTGCGCGCTCCAGACCGCCAGCACACCCCCCGGCCGCAGCCGGTGCCACAGCACCGCGAGCCCGTCCGCGCCGTACAGGCCGTTGTTGGAGTCGGTGACGGTCCAGTCCGGCCCGTTGTCGATGTCCAGGCACAGCGCGTCGTAGCGCTCGCCGTCCGCCGCCGCGAGGTACTCCAGCAGGTCGGTGTGGAGCACCTCGACCCGCTCGTCGTCGAGCGCACCCTCGGAGAAGGCGCCGAGCGGGCCGCTCCGGTGCCACTCGATGATCGCGGTCTCGCGCTCGACGATGGCGATCCGCCCCCAGCGCGGCTCGGCCGCCGCGTACGCGAGCGAGAAGCCGACCCCGAGTCCGCCGATCAGCACCGTCGGCCGCTCGGTGCGGCTGCCCGTACGGTCCAGTTCGTCCAGCGCCGCCTGGATCAGCAGCCGCTCCGAGCGCCCGTCGGCGGTGTCCATCAGGAAGCAGCCGTTGGCGATGATCTCGAAGTGCGCACCGTGTTGCCGCAGCACCACCTCACCGTACGGGCCCTCCCGTCGGTCGAGCGTGACGACGGCCTCGGGGCCGCCCCGTTCGGGCAGTGCGGTGGTCATCCGTCCTCCTCAGCGGACACGGGCAAACGCGGGCAGTACCGGGCACGCCGGGAGCCGGCTCGCACGCGCCCGGGCGGACTCGTCCGCGGGAGCACGGGACCGCCGCGATCACGGGATCGCGGCGGCGCGAGCGCAGGACCGTCCCGGGGCGATCGCGAGACCGTCCCGGTGCGGACGAGTACCCGCCCGACAATAGCCGAGTCCGCACCCGCTCCCGTCAGGTCGTGATCAGTACCCCCGCGTAGGAGACGCCGGCCACGACCACCCAGGAGCCGAGCCCGAGCAGGGCGATCCGCCCGCCGGTACGGGCCATGGTCGGCAGGTGGACGGCGCTGCCGAGGCCGAACAACGCCGCGGCCAGCAGCAGTTCCTGGGCGTCCCCGGCGAGGCCGAGCGTCCGCTCGGGCAGCACCCCGGTGGTCCGCAGGACGATCATCGCCAGGAACCCGGCCACGAACAGCGGCACGATCGGCGGCCGGCTCCCGGCCTTCACCGACTTTTCCACCGCCGTATCACCGCCGGAACCCCCCGGAGCCGGAGCCCCCGCCGCACCCCCCACAGCCGCCGCCCGCGCCGCCCGAGCTGCCCGCAGGTTGCGCCGCACCACGACGGCCACCCCCGCGACCAGCGGCGCCAGCAGGACCACGCGCATCAGCTTGACCAGGACGGCTTCGCGCAGCGCCCCCGGCCCGCCGGTCTGCGCCGTGGCGACCACCTGCCCGACGTCGTGCACGCTCGCGCCGACCCAGCGCCCGAACTCCACCTCGCCGAGCCCGAGCGGGTGCTGGAGCAACGGCAGGACGGCGATCGCCAGCGTCCCGCACAGAGTGACCAGCGCGACCGAGGCCGCGACGTCCTCCTCCTCGCTGCCCGCCGCCTGGCTGACCGCACCGATGGCCGAGGCCCCGCAGATCGAGTACCCGGTGGCGACCAGCAGCGGCTGGTCCCCGGGCAGGCCGAGCCGCCGGCCCAGCCAGAGCGTGCCCGCGAGGGTGGCGGCGACCACCGCGAGGACCATGGCGACGGTGGCCCAGCCGAGGCCGAGCACGTCGTCCAGGCTGAGCTTGAGGCCGAGCAGCACGATCCCGAGCCGCATCAGCCGCTTCCCGGCGGTGGACAGCCCCGGCCGGGCGACCCCGCGGACCACCGGCCGCAGCCCGGGCAGGTGGGCCGCCGCCATTCCGAGCACGACGGCGGCGGTGAGCTTGGGCACGGCCGGCACGAGGGCGTGGACGCCGAGGGCGGCGGCCACTCCGAGGGCCGCGAGCAGCAGTCCGGGGGCGTCCCCGCGCATCGGGGGCAGCGAGCGGGTACCGGCGGCGCGCTGCCGGAGGGTCAGTGCCACGCCGCCGCTCACCGCTCCTGGTCGGCGGGCAGTCGGTAGACCCGTCGGATGCTGGTGCCGAGCCGGGAGACGTCCGCCCCGTACACGTGGATGGAGATGGCCGTGGTGCTGCAGGAGTTGCGCACCAGGTGGATGTCGCCGGGCGGGGCGAAGGCGGCGACGGTGCCGGCCGGGCCGGCCACGTGCTCGGTCTCGACCAGCCGGGCGGTGCGGCCGTCGGAGACCAGCCGGTAGCGGGTCTCGCTCTCCTGGCCCTGGTGGACGCCGGCCACGCACCAGGAGACGTGGTCGTGGATCGGGGTGCGCTGGCCGGGCAGCCAGACCAGGGCGACGACGGAGAAGCTGCCGTCCTCCTCGGCGTGCAGGACGTGCTGGCGGTAGCGCTGCGGGTCGCCCTCGCACTGGGCGGGGGTGAGCAGGGCGTCCGGCCCGTCGGCGTCGGCGAGCAGGTGGGGGGCGAGGCGCTCGCCGACCAGGTAGGCGGTGAGCTCCGGGGGCAGTCCGCGCTCCACGACGGCGCGGATCTCACTGATCAGCGCGGTCATCCGCTCGGTGAGTCGGTCACTGCCGACCGTGGCTGGGGACGTCATGCCAGCAGGTTCGGGCGTACCGACCTATCACGTCCAAGGAGGGTTGTTAAGCACTTCCCCTAACCCTGCTTATGGGTCAGCACCCGACCCGGCTCGCCGCCGCCAGCCGCAGCTGGTCCAGCACCAGCCCGGTGGCCGGTATCCGCCGGTGCTCGCGCAGCACGTAGGCGCTCACCTGCCGCCGCAGGTGCGGTTCGACGGCCCGCCCGGTGACCTTGCGGTGGCACATGAAGGAGAGCACCAGCGCGGGCATCAGAGCGATCCCGACTCCGGCGGCGACGAGCGACTGCACGGCGAGGTTGTCGTCGGTGGAGAAGACGATGTCGGGCGCGAAGCCCTCCTCCGCGCACACGTGCAGCAGGTTGGCCCGGCACCGCGGACAGCCGGCGATCCACCGCTCGCCGTCGAGGTCCGAGAGCCGTACGGCGTGCCGGCGGCCGAGCGGGTGCCCGACCGGCAGCAGCACCGTGAGCAGGTCCTCCATCAGCGGGATCTCGTCCACCCCGTCCGGCACCTCGGTGGCCGCGCCCGGGTAGCGGAAGGCGAGCGCGATGTCGCACTCCCCGCGCAGCAGCCGCTGGACGGAGTCCGGCGGCTCGGCCTCCAGCAGCTCGACCCGCACGCCGGGGTGCTCGGCCAGCAGGCGGGCCATGGCCTCGGGTATCAGGGTGGCGTTGGCGCTGGGGAAGGCGCAGACCCGTACCCGCCCGGCGCGCAGCCGGGCGAGCGCGGCGAGCTGCTGCTGGGCGGCGGACATGCTGTCGAGGATCAGTTCGGCGTGCCGGGCGAGCGCCTCGCCCGCCTCGGTGAGCCGCAGTCCGCGCCCGGCGCGGGTGAACAGGGGGACGCCGACGGTGCGTTCGAGCGCCTTCATCTGCTGGGTGATGGCGGGCTGGGTGTAGCCGAGCTCACGGGCGGCGGCCGAGTAGGAGCCCGCCCGGACGACTTCGTGGAACGTCCTGATGTGCCGCGAGTCGAAGACCGGCTCCATGGCCCCTCCCGCCAGGGTCGTCGTCCGGACCGCTCCAGGTCCGGTCCAGCCCCGCAATCATAAGAGGAATTTGGAGGTTCCGACTCCGACCCCATCCGTACCTATGGTTCAGTACCGAACCAAGCCTCTCACTGCTGCGCCGACGGCGGCAGCCCCATCGACACCTCGGCCTTCGCGACCGGCGCCCCGCCCCGCGCGCTCGGGCTGCGCCGACTGCGCTTCTCGACGAAGCGGGCGAGCCAGGAGAGCAGCAGACACATGCCGATGTAGATCGGCGCGATCACGATCACCACGGGGATGAACGGCAGGCCGTAGTCCAGGTTGGTGGCGATCAGCTTCCCCGCGTGCAGGAACTCCTCGTACGTGATCAGGAAGCCCAGCGAGGTGTCCTTGAGCGCGACCACCAGCTGGCTGATGATGGCCGGCAGCATCGCCCGGTTGGCCTGGGGCACCAGCACGTATGCCATCACCTGGGTCTTGCGCATGCCCAGCGCGTACGCGGCCTCCTTCTGACCCTTGGGCACGGCGAGCACGCCGGCCCGGAAGACCTCGGCCAGCACCGAGCCGTTGTAGAGCACCAGCCCGGCCACCAGCGCCCAGAGCGGCTGCACCTTGAGGGCGACGAAGACGAAGAAGATCATCACCAGCAGCGGCATGGCCCGGAAGAACTCCACCACCAGCGTGGCGAACCAGCGCACCACCCGGTGGTCGGACAGCCGCCCGGCCGCGAACAGCGCACCGAAGGGCAGGGCGAACAGCACCGTCCAGCCGAAGGCCTTGAGGGTGTTGCCGAGCCCGCGCAGCAGCAGCTCCTGCACGCCCCGGTACTCGAAGGCCATCCACTTCTCGTACGTGAACTGGTCGGTGTGGAACAGCATGTAGACGACCCAGCCGATCGCCGCCGCGATCAGCAGCAGCGCGATCACGCCGTACAGCCGGTGCCGGGCGAGCGCCTTCGGACCGGGGACGTCGTACAGCGCCGAGGCTTCGACCGTCATCGGGACACCGCCACTCGTCGTTCCAGCAGGTTGAAGACGGCACTGATGGCCAGGGTGATGATCAGGTAGCCCACGGCGATCCAGACGAAGGTCCAGACGATGCTGTAGCCCAGCTCGTTGATGGTCCGGTAGGTGCCCAGCAGCTCGGTGACGCTGAAGGACCCGGCGATCGCGGTGTTCTTCGCCAGCGCGATCATCACACTGCCGATCGGCGCCACCACCGAGCGGTACGCCTGCGGGAGCACCACCAGGCCCATCGTCTGTCCGAAGCTCATGCCCAGGCTCCGGGCCGCCTCGCCCTGCCCGGCCGGCACGGTGTTGACGCCCGAACGCATCGCCTCGCAGACGAAGGCCGACGTGTAGCAGCCGAGGGCGAGCACCGCGAAGGTGTAGAAGGGCAGGGTGATGTCGAACCGGGGCAGGCCCAGCACGACGATGAAGAACAGCAGGGTCAGCGGCGTGTTGCGCAGCACCGTGACCCACACCGTCCCGAACACCCGCAGCGGTCTGACCGGCGAGACCCGGAAGCTCGCGATCAGCACCCCCAGCACCAGCGACAGCACGGCGCTCACCGCGAAGAGCGAGAGCGTGCCGAGGAACCCGTCCCAGTAGGTCGACCAGTTGTCGGTCAGCGTTTTCACGGCGCGGCCCTCTCAGTACCGGTTGATCTGCGGCGGGGTCGGCGCGGCTTCCCCGGAGAGGCCGAGGGTCGCCTCGAAGGCCTTCGTCCAGTCGCCGTTCTGCTCGTGCTGCTGCAGCGCGTCGTTCAGCGCCGCGCGCAGCACGGTGTCGTTCTTCGGCACGCCGATCCCGTACGGCTCGGTCGAGAAGAGCGGGCCGACCACCTTGAGCTCGTCCGGGGCCTTGGCCGCGTAGCCGAGCAGGATCGCGTTGTCCGTGGTCACCGCGTCGACCTGGCCGGTGATCAGGTTGTCCACGCAGGCCGAGTAGGTGTCGTAGCCGATCAGCTTGGCCTTCGGGTACTGCGACTGGATGCGCTGGTACGGCGTCGAGCCGGCCGCCGAGCAGACCTTCTTGCCGTTCAGGTCCTGCGGGCCGTGGATGCCGGTGTCGTTCTTGCCCACCAGCAGCGACTGCCCGGCGACGAAGTACGGCCCGGCGAAGCCGACCAGCTTCTTCCGGTTGTCGTTGATGGTGTAGGTGCCGACGTAGTAGTCCACCTGGCCGTTCTGCAGCGCGGTCTCGCGGTTGGCCGAGGCGATGGTCTTGAACTGGATCCTGTCGGGCGGGAACCCCAGCGAGGCGCCGACCATCTTGGCGATCTCGATGTCGAAGCCGGAGTACACGCCGGTGGCCGGGTTCTTCTGGCCCAGGTACGGCTGGTCCTCCTTGGCGCCGACCACCAGGTGGCCCCGGGCGCGGGCGGCGTCCAGGGTCGGTGAGCCGGTGATCGCGGAGGCGTCCTGCACCTGGTAGCCGGGCAGGGCGCTGGGCTGCGGCCCCTTGGGCGGCGGGGTGCCGGGCTTGCCGCAGCCGGTCGCGAGCGCGGTGAGGAGCACGACGACGGCGAGCAGCCGCCGCCCGCCGGGCCTGCGCCTCACCGCGCGGGGTTCCGCCGCCCGCGCACCGGGCGTCGTCTCACGGTTCACGGCGCCGCCTCAGTGCTTCAGGATCTTGGACAGGAAGTCCCGGGCGCGCTCACTCTCGGGGGCACTGAAGAAGTCCTCCGGGGCGCGGTCCTCGACGATCCGGCCGTCCGCCATGAACACCACGCGGTTCGCGGAGGCCCGGGCGAAGCCCATCTCGTGGGTGACGACGATCATCGTCATGCCCTCGTGCGCGAGCCGGCGCATGACGTCCAGCACCTCGTTGATCATCTCGGGGTCGAGCGCCGAGGTCGGCTCGTCGAAGAGCAGTGCCTTGGGGTCCATCGCCAGCGCGCGGGCGATCGCGACCCGCTGCTGCTGCCCGCCCGATAGTTGGGCCGGGTACTTGTCGGCCTGCGCCGCGAGGCCCACCCGCTCCAGCAGCGCGCGGGACTTGGCGTCGGCCTCCTCCTTGGGCCGGCCGCGGACCTTGATCTGGGCGAGCGAGACGTTCTGCAGCACGGTCTTGTGCGCGAACAGGTTGAAGGACTGGAACACCATCCCGACCTCGGCGCGCAGCCGGGCGAGCCCCTTGCCCTCCTCGGGCAGCGGCTCGCCGTCGATCAGGATGGTGCCGCTCTCGATCGGTTCCAGTCGGTTGATCGCCCGGCACAGCGTGGACTTGCCGGAGCCGGACGGTCCGATGACCACGACGACCTCGCCGCGGCCCACCGTCAGCTCGATGTCCTGCAGTACGTGCAGCTCGCCGAAGTGCTTGTTGACCGCGCGCATCTCGATCAGCGGAGCGAAGGCCGAGGTGCCGCTCGGGGCCGGATCGGGAGAGGTGGTCACCCGCTGCGCCGCCCCTTCAGCAGCCAACCGAGCACGCCGCCGGCGACCAGCGTGGCCAGCAGCGCGATCCAGAGCGGCGCGGTGACGGTGAACACCCAGAACTGGATCTTCACCTTGTCGAGGTTGGCGAACAGGAACCACACGGCGAGGATGACGATGACGCCGATCCCGATGTACCGCGTGGGGATGCCGCCGATCTCTCCGCGCGGGGAGCGGGACGAGCCGTCCGAAATCTTGGTCACCGGAGCAGTCTGCGGGCCGGGCGGCCGATTTGCCCGGCTACGCGCCCTTCCGGGTCCGGGAGTAACCCGCACGGGGCAATCCGACCCCGCACGGGTTTACCGATCTCCGGCCTCGCCGGTGGCCTCCGCCCCGCGGCTACCCCTCGTCCCGCCACGAACGCCAGAGCGCCGCGTACGGACCACCGGCCGCGACCAGCTCCGGGTGGCTGCCGTACTCGCTGATCCGCCCGCCCTCGACCACCGCGATCACGTCCGCGTCGTGCGCGGTGTGCAGCCGGTGCGCGATGGCGATGACCGTCCGCCCCTCCAGCACCCGGGAGAGCGAGCGCTCCAGGTGCCGGGCGGCCCGCGGGTCCAGCAGGGAGGTGGCCTCGTCCAGCACCAGGGTGTGCGGATCGGCCAGCACCAGCCGGGCCAGGGCCAGTTGCTGGGCCTGCGGCGGGGTCAGCGCGGTTCCGCCGGAGCCGACCTCGGTGTCGAGCCCCTCCGGCAGCGCGTCCACCCAGGCCCCGGCGTCCACCGCGTCCAGCGCGGCCCGCAGCTCGGTGTCGTCCGCGTGGGGCGCCGCCAGCCGGAGGTTGTCCCGCAGGGTGCCGACGAAGACGTGGTGCTCCTGGTTCACCAGGGCCACCTCGGCGCGCACCCGCTCCGCCGGCATCCGCGACAGCGCCGCGCCGCCGAGGGTCACACTGCCGCGGCCGGGGGCGTAGATCCCGGCCAACAGCCGCCCGAGCGTGGACTTGCCCGCCCCGGAGGGCCCGACCAGGGCGACCCGGCTGCCCGGTGCGACGTCCAGACTGATCCCGTGCAGGACGTCCGCACCCTCGCGGTAGCCGAACCGGACGTCCCGGGCCTCCACCCGGCGGCCGTCCGGGCTGGCGGACTCGTCCCCCTCGTGCTCCGGCACTTCGCGCACGCCGACCAGCCGGGCCAGGGAGGCCTGCCCGATCTGCAGTTCGTCGTACCAGCGCAGGATCAGGTCCACCGGACCGGTCAGCATCTGCGCGTACAGCACACCGGTGGTCAACTGCCCGACGCTGATCCACCCCCTGAGCGTGAACAGCCCGCCGAGCACCAGGGTCGCGAGCACCGCCGCGGTGTAGACGGCGTCGATGGTCGGGAACCAGACCGAGCGCAGCCACAGGGTGTAGCGCTCCCAGGCCAGCCACTCGCGCAGCTTGCGGTCGGTCAGCCCGATCCGCCGGTCGCCCAGGCGCAGCGCCTCGACGGTGCGGCCGGCGTCCACCGTCTCGGCCAGCACGGTGTTCACCGCCGCGTACCCGGCCGACTCGTTGCGGTAGGACTGCGGCGCCCGCCGGAAGTACCAGCGGGAGGTGGCCAGCAGCAGCGGCAGCCCGATCAGCGAGCTCAGCGCGAGCAGCGGCGAGGTGAGCAGCAGGGCGCCGAGCACCAGCAGCAACGACACCACGGCGACGGCGAGTTCGGGGACCGCCTCGCGCACGGACTTGTCCAGCCGGTCGACGTCGGTGGTGCCCCGGGAGACCAGGTCCCCGGTGCCGGCCCGCTCCAGCACGCCGGTCGGCAGCGCGACCGAGCGGACCAGGAAGTCCTCGCGCAGGTCGGCCAGCACCCGCTCGCCGAGCACCGCGCCGCGCATCCGCGACCAGCCGGTGAACGCGGCCTGCGCCACGAGCGCCAGCAGGTACCAGGCGACGGCGACCGCGATGGTGGACCCGGCGGTGCCGGTGGCCAGCGACTCGACCAGGCTGCCGAGCACCCAGGGCCCGACCAGCCCGGCCAGGGTGGCCACCGAGTGCAGCGCCACCACCGCGGAGAACCCGCCGCGGTGCCGCCGGGCGAGCAGCAGCAGGTAGCCGCGCACGGCGGCCGGCGAACCGACCGGCAGGGTCGCGGCCGGCCCCTGTTCCTCATGGACGGGGGGCTTCATGACGGACTCCTCGGGTGTGTGTCACGGCAGTTGACGAAGCGGTCCGGGCGGCCGTTCACACGGCCCCGCTCACCGGCCGGGCGGCCTCCTCGTCGCGGGTGACCACGGCCCGGTAGGCCGGCTCGGTCCGCATCAGCTCGCGGTGCCGTCCCGACGCGACCGCCCGGCCGTCGCGCAGCAGCACCACCCGGTCCGCCCGGTCGAGCAGCAGCGGGCTGGTCGCGAACACCACGGTGGTGCGGCCGGCCCTGGTCTCCCGCAGCCCGGCGGCGATCCTGGACTCGGTGTGGGCGTCGACCGCGCTCGTCGGCTCGTCCAGCACCAGGACCGGCGGGTCCGCGAGCAGCGCCCGGGCCAGGGCGAGCCGCTGGCGCTGCCCGCCGGACAGCGAGCGGCCGCGCTCGGTGATCCGGGCGCGCATCGGATCGCCCGCGCACTCCGGCGAGCCGTCCACCAGCGCCTCCAGCACGTCGTCCGACCGGGCGGCCGCCAGCGCCTCGGCGGCCGAGACCCGCCCCGAGGACGGGATGTCGAACAGTTCGGCCAGCGTCCCGGAGAGCAGCACCGGCTCCTTGTCGTGGACCAGCACCGCCGCCCTGGCCTCGGCCAGTGGCACGGCGTCCAGCTCCGTGCCGCCGAGCCGCGCCGAGGGCTGCTCCGGCTCGCCCTCGGCCAACGGGACGTGGCCGCCGAGCCGCTCGGCGAGCGCCCCGGCGAAGTCCGGGTCCCCGCAGACCACGGCGGTCAGCTCGCCGGCCCGCGCGGTCAGCCCACTGACCGGGTCGTACAGGTCCGCCTTGGCGGCCCCGGTCAGCGAGGCCTCGGCGGCCCCGTCGGTCCGACGGAGCGAGAGCACCCGGACGGCCCGCCCGGCGGAGACCCGGGCGACGCTCCAGGCGTGCGCCGCCTCGCCCAGGATCCGCAGCGGCGCGGCCAGGAAGGCCGTCGCGCCGTACACCGCGATCAGGGTGCCGACGGCGAGCTCGCCGGAGGCCGCCAGCCGGGCGCCGCACCAGGTGATGCCGACCACGAACAGGCCCGGCAGCAGCACCTGTTGGGCCTGCATCAGCGACCATACCCGGGCCGAGCGGACGGCGGCCGCCCGGACCTTCTGGGAGGCCGCCCGGTACCGCTCCAGGAAGAGCTCCTCACCGCCGATGCCGCGCAGCACCCGCAGCCCGGCCACCGTGTCGGCGGCCAGTTCGGTGGCCTTGCCGCCGAGCGCGCGCTGCTGCTCGTAGCGCCGCTCGAACGGCCCGATCAGCGGCCAGACCGAGGCCGCCAGCACCGGGACGCCGAGCAGCACACCGACGCCCAGCACCGGTTCGACCACCAGCACGGCCGAACTGACGGCCAGCCAGACGAGCACCGCGGACCGGACCCGGGCGGTCAGCTCGACGTACCAGCCGATCCGCTCGACGTCCCCGCTGCCGACCGCCACCACCTCGCCGGTGGCGATCCGCCGGGACAGCCCGGCCCCCAGGTCCGAGGCCTGCCGGGCGACCAACTGCCGCACCTGGCAAGCGGCGTGGATCCAGTTCCAGACGACCTGACGATGCGTCAGGGCGGTGCCCAGCGACGCACCCACGGCGAGCAGCAGGACAAGGGCGGCGGCCCGCCAGATCCCGCCGGCGTCACCGTCGACGGCGGCCTGCACGCCCAGTCCGAGCGGCACCGGCAGGGCGGCTTGGCACCCCATCTCCAGCAGGTTCCAGCAGGTGGCGCGCACCTGCCCGCGCCGCTGGCTGCGCTGCAGCCAGCGCAGGAAGGCCAGGGGCGAGGAGAGATCGGGACTGCCGGGATCGGCCAGCGGCAGGGGGGTGAGCGGCATGACACTCCGATGCGAACGGTGCGGAGGTACGGGGGAGCGCGGCAACGAGCGTGCGCGGGAATGCGAGCGCACGGGAACGGGGGCGCGGGAACGAGCGTGCGCGGGAATGCGAGCGCACGGGAACGGGGGCGCGGGAACGGGGGCGCGAACGGGCGCGGGGCCGTCGACACATCCGGAGGGAGCGCCGGACGGAACATCAGGAAGGGCACGAAGGGCCCGGATCTCAGGAGGCCATGTCCGGGAGCCTGCCAACCCCGGTGTGACCCCCGCAACAGGTTTTCTCACCGTCTTCCCACCGGCCGGCCGCCGGCGGCCCCCCGATCCCCCGCCCGCTGCCTCCGGGATCCCCCGCCCGTCCGCGCCGGGACGGCCCCCGGCAGCTCCCCGGCGGGCCTCCGCCGCTCCCCCGGCGCCCCTTCCCCGCGCCCTCCGCCTGGGCCCGGAGCCCTGCAAAACGTCTCCCAAGATTCACCCGTTCGGTGGGAACAATCACCTTCCGGCGCCAGTTGGCCTTCGTTGGAAAGACCAACGACCAGGAGGGCACTGCGTCCCGTGAGCACCATCCCCACCGTCACCCTCAACGACGGCGCCCAGATCCCGCAGCTCGGCTTCGGCGTGTGGCAGGTCCCGGACGGCGAGGCCACGGCCGCCGTCCGCGCCGCGATCGAGGCGGGCTACCGCTCGATCGACACCGCGGCGATCTACGAGAACGAGGCCGGCACCGGCGCGGCGATCGCCGAGGCGCTGGCCGGCGGCGTCGCCCGCGAGGACCTCTACATCACCACCAAGCTGTGGAACTCCGGCACCCGCGACTGGTCCGGCGAGCAGGGCCGCGACGCGGTGCTGCGCGAGTTCGACGCCTCGCTCGCCAAGCTGGGCCTCGACTACGTCGACCTGTACCTGATCCACTGGCCGCGCCCGATGCACGGCAGCTACCTCAACATCTGGAAGGCCTTCGAGCAGCTGAAGGCGGACGGCCGGGTCAAGTCGATCGGCGTCTCCAACTTCGGCACCGAGCAGCTGATCCGCCTGCTGGACGAGTCCACGGTCGCCCCGGTGCTCAACCAGGTCGAGCTGCACCCGTACTTCCCGCAGGAGGAGCTGCGTGCCTTCCACGCCGAGCACGGCATCGCCACCGAGGCGTGGAGCCCGCTGGGCCAGGGCGGGGAGCTGCTCGCCGAGCCGGCCCTGGTGAAGATCGCCGAGAAGCACGGCCGCACGGTCGCCCAGGTGGTGCTCCGCTGGCACCTGCAGAGCGGTGTGATCGCCATCCCGAAGTCGGTCACCCCGTCGCGCATCCGGGAGAACCTGGACGTCACCGGTTTCGAGCTGGACGCCGAGGACCTCGCGGCGATCGCCGGCGTCGCCACCGGCAAGCGCATCGGCCCGGACCCGCAGGGCTTCGACTGGAACTGACCCCCGGCCCGGGGCCCGCTACCGGGCCCCGGCCACCCGGCAGCGCCCCGGCCGGCCCCGCGGGTCCTGCGGGTCCCGGCCGGCCCGACGGCCGGCGCAGCCGAACGCCGAGGACCGCCCACCCCGTTCGGGGGCGGGCGGTCCTCGGCGTTCGCGATTCACCGCCCCATCGGGGACGAACCCTCGGTACGTTGGCGAATCGTTTTGGCTATTGTTACCAAGGCTTGGTCAAAGCCTGGCCGCCTTGGCGATGAGCGCCAGCGCGGCCTCGTGCTCGCTCTCCTCCAGCGGAGCCAGCAGCAGCCGCTGGACCTCGGCCACCCCGGCCGCCGAGCGGTGCAGCAGGTCCTGTCCCGCCGGTGAGAGCGAGAGCAGGTTGCGACGCCCGTCCGACGGGTCGCGCCGACGCTGCACCAGACCGCGGCGCACCAGTCGGCTCACCATCTCCGCCATGGTGGCCTTGTCCAGCGAGGCCAGCTCGCCGACCGTGCGCTGGTCCGCGCCCGGTTCCAGCTCCAGCGCGTCCAGTACCGCGTACTGCGGGGCCGTCAGGTCCGCGCCGACGTGCTCCGACCAGAGCTTGGTGTGCACCTGCTGGCTCACCCTGATCAGGTAGCCGATCGCCCGCTGGGCGTCCAGTATCGGCCGCGCGTCCGTGAAGACGGCGACCGCGGCGGGCTCCAGCCTGGCTATCTTGGCCATCACCCGGACGATCTCGATCTGCTCGTCCGCCGTGAGCGGCTCGAACAGGACGCGCTGCACGCGGACGACGCCGCCGGTGGCCTCACGGACCGCCTGGGCGCCGCTCTGCGAGAGCGCGAGCAGCTTGCGCCGGCCGTCGGCCGGGTCGCGCCTGCGAAGCACCAGGCCGCGGCGGACGAGCCGCGCGACCATCTCCGCCATCGTGGCCTTGTCCAGCGAGGCCCGCTCGCCGACCGTCCGCTGGTCCGCGCCCGGTTCGAGGGCCAGGACCAGCAGCACGGCGAACTGCGGAGCCGTGAGATCGGCTCCGACGTGCTCGGACCACAGACGGGTGTGGACCTGCTGTGCAACACGAATCAGGTGACCGGGCGACTGCTGCAGTCGCGCGGACACGCGGGTTGTCGGGATCTCCCCCAGCACCATGTATCCGTCCCGATGTCACACCCGGTGTGTGTGGGACACCCGGGTGGGGCAGTAACGGCGAGTGGGCGTCCAGCTATGAGGGAGGGCGCTCCAGCCGTGCAGCCGGTGGCTGCTGGCGGACACTATACAAACGGCGGGCCCGTGCTGGCAGGCAGGGGCGGATAGTAGACGCAGGTTCGGCAACATTGGCATATTTACGCGCTGCGACACTCTTGCAGTAACCCGTTCTCAGCAGAAAGCCGACCGGTCGGTCCTTACCGACCGTCACCTGCGCCTCTCCACCCTGGCCGCCTCCCCTACTCGCCGGTAGGGTGTGGCCACCCTCTCCGGGGGCTCCCCGGAGGAGGCAACCCCCGAGAGAGACGAGAGCGAGCATGACCGAGCAGAGCACCGCCCCCCGGGTCGCCGTCGTCACCGGTGCCGCCCGCGGCCTGGGTGCCGCCACCGCCGTCCGACTGGCCGCCGACGGCTACGCGGTCGCCGTCCTGGACCTGGACGAGGCGGCCGGCAAGGACACCGTCGACCGGATCACCGCCGCCGGGGGCAAGGCCCTGGCCGTCGGCGCCGACGTCTCGGACGCCGAGCAGGTCCAGGCCGCCGTCGACCGCGTGGTCGCCGAGCTCGGCGCCCCGGTCGTGCTGGTCAACAACGCGGGCGTGCTGCGCGACAACCTTCTCTTCAAGATGTCCGAGTCCGACTGGGACACGGTCATGAACGTCCACCTCCGCGGCGCCTTCCTGATGACCCGCGCGGTGCAGAAGCACATGGTCGACGCCGGATACGGCCGCATCGTCAACCTGTCCTCCTCCTCCGCCCAGGGGAACCGCGGCCAGGCCAACTACTCGGCCGCCAAGGCGGGCCTGCAAGGTTTCACCAAGACTTTGGCCATCGAGCTCGGCAAGTTCGGCATCACGGCCAACGCGGTGGCCCCCGGCTTCATCGCCACGGACATGACCGCGGCCACCGCGGCCCGGGTCGGCATGGACTTCGAAGACTTCAAGCGGGCCGCGGCCTCTCAGATCCCGGTCCAGCGGGTCGGTCAGCCTGAGGACGTCGCCCACACCATCTCGTTCCTGGCGAGCGAGGGCGCCGGCTTCGTCTCCGGCCAGGTGATCTACGTCGCGGGCGGCCCCCTCGACTGAGCACCGAACCTACACAGGGTGACCACGGAGTGGGAAGCCGGGCGAGCCGGCCTCCCGCTCCGTTTCCTTTACCGGGACTTTTGCAGAATCATTCGAAGACCACACGGGCATTCGATCCCGGAATAGCGGAAATCACCCACCGAGACACCCCCGGAGGCCCCAATTGTCGATTTCCCGGGAAAATGACAATTACCCCCGGAATGGTCCTGTCCGGGTGGGTAAGGTCACCCCGTGCAATCGAGAAGTACCCGCGCTCCCGTTCCACGGCAGCGGCCCGGACACAGCACCGCCGCCACCGGCCGGGACCGGCCGCCCCCGATGAGCGCACCTCAGATGAGCGCACCTCATGGGAGCCCACCGTCGATGAGCCCGCCTCCCGTGCATCCGGCTCCCGTGCATCCGGCTCCCATGAGCCCGGCTCCCACGGACCCGGCTCCCCTGAGCTGGCCGCCGATGAGCCGGCGGCAGGCCGCCCTGCTCGCCGCCACCGTCGTCCTCTACCTCCTGGTGCTGGCCGGCGTCCTGCTCAACACCGCCCTGGTCGACCTCGACTGGTCGGTCCGCCTGCTGCGCCCGTACGAACGCTGGCCGCGGCTGGAGCCGCTGCTGGACACCTGGGTGGTCGCCGGGCAGCGCGGCCCCTCGGCGATCGCCGCCTTCGCCTGGCTCGCCTGGCGCGCCCGCCGCCTCGGCCGGCTGCGCCCCCTGCTGGTCATGGGTGTCGCGCTGCTGCTGCTCAATGTCACGGTCGGCGCGGTCAAGATCGTCACCGGCCGGCTCGGCCCGCACTACGCCCAGTACGTCGGCTCACCCGAACTCTTCTCCGGCGGCACCATCTTCCCGTCCGGGCACACCGCCAACGCGGTCGTCACCTGGGGCGTGCTCGCCTACCTCGCCGTCCGCTGGCGCCGCACCGGCGCGGTGATCGCCGCCGCCACCGCCTGCTCGATCGGCCTGACCACCGTCTACCTGGGCACCCACTGGGTCACCGACGTGCTGGCCGGCTGGGCCGCCGGACTGCTCGTCCTGCTCTCGCTGCCCCTGCTGGAGCCCCTGGTCACCGCCGCCGAGCAACGGCTCCACCGCCGCTTCGGCGACCGGCCCCTCCCCGGCGGGGCCACCGGGTACCGGAGCACCGGACACCCGGCCACCGGGGCGGCGGCAACGGCCGCTAGCCCTCCCAGCTCCGCTCCACCACGCCGTCCCGCACCGCGAGGTTGAGCCGCCCCTGCCGGTACTCCATGGTCATCAGCTCCCCCGGCTCCAGCACCCGGACCGAGGCCCAGCCGTGCCGCCGGGCCAGCTCCCGGGCCCGCTCGATCCGCAGTCCCGCGTACCCCTCGGCATCCGGCCCCGCCGCACCCGCACCCGCCCCCGCCGCGTCCGACCCCGACATCGCGTCTCCCCCCGGTCAGCCCTCGGTCGTACGCTGGAATCGTAGCCCGACCCCCGCGGTCCGGAGGTGAACCACGATGCGCACCACCACGCCGCGGCGGTGGCGCAGCGGTACCGAGCCGACCACCGCCCGCAGCGACCTCAAGCTCCGCTACCTGCTCTCGCTCACCTTCACGCCGCTGTTCGTGCTGGCCACGGCGGGCTTCGCCGCCTGGGCGGCCGCCTCTCCCGTCGACGGCGCACCCAGCCGGGGCACCCTCACCGGCTTCGCCGTCGCCTGCGGTCTGCTCTCCCTGTTCGCCGTCGTCGATCTCGTGGTGGTCGTCCGGCGCCGCCGGACCGAGCTCTGACGCGGTGTCTCCCGGTGAGTGGGAAGTCGGCCCGGCCGACTTCCCACTCACCGCTTCCGGGCCGGCAGGTCCGGGGGCCGACAGTTCCGGGCTCTGCGGTTCCCGGCCCCGGCCGTCCGTCAGCGACTGCCGACCGCCTGCTTCACCAGGGTCCGTCCGAAGTCCCACATCAGGCCGCTCCCCCGGTGGGCCTCGTCCATGATGTCGGTGAAGGCGTCCATGAACCGGTCCACGTCCCGCTCGGTGATGATCAGCGGCGGGATCAGCTTGATCACTTCCAGGTGGTCCCCGGACACCTGGGTCAGGATCCGGTGGCGCTGCAGCAGCGGGACCACGACCATCTGCGCGAACAGTCCCTTGCGCGCCGCCTGCAGGGCCGCCCACCCGGTGCGCAGCTTGAGCGACTTCGGCCGGCCGAACTCGATGCCGATCATCAGCCCGCGCCCGCGCACCTCGGCGAGCAGCTCGTACCTGTCGACCAGCGCCGTCAGCCGCTCGCGGAACAGGTCGCCGACCGCGCGGGCGTTCTCCACCACCTTCTCGTCCCGCATGACCTCCAGGGTCGCCAGCCCGGCAGCCATGGCCTGGGCGTTGGACCCGAAGCTGGCCGAGTGCACCAGCACCCGGTCCATCGAGGAGTACACCTTCTCGAAGATCCAGCCCTTGCCGAGCGTCGCGCCGATCGGCACGTAGCCGCCGGAGAGCGCTTTGGCCGCGCAGACCAGGTCGGGCAGCACCCCGTCCTCGTGCTGGTAGGCGAAGAACTCCCCGCTGCGGCCGATCCCGGTCTGCACCTCGTCGCAGATCAGCAGCGCCTTGTGCTCGTGCAGCAGCGCCTGGGCGGCGCGCAGCCAGCCGGGCGGCGGCGCCTGGACGCCCTTGCCCTGGATCGGTTCGACGATCAGCGCCGCGACGTCGCCGCGCTTCAACTCCTTGGCCAGCGCGCCGAGATCGCCGAGCGGGATGGCGGTGTCCGGGAGCAGCGGGTCGAAGCCCTTGCGGAAGCCGCTCTCCCCGTTGACCGAGAGGGAGCCGGTGGTCAGCCCGTGGAAGGCGTGGTCGGCGTAGAGGATCCGGCGCCGTCCGGTGGCGTAGCGGGCGAACTTCAGCGCGGTCTCCACCGCCTCCGTGCCGCTGTTGCCGAAGAACACCCGGTCCAGCCCGGGCGCGTACGAGAGGAGCCGCTCGGCCAGCAGTCCCGGCAGCGGCGAGCAGTCGAAGCGGACCAGGTCCGGCAGGTCCAGGTCCATCACCTGCTGGATCGCCGAGCGCACCACGGGGTGGTGGCGGCCGAGCGCGAAGATGCCGAAGCCGGCCAGCATGTCGAGGTACTCGTTGCCCTCGGCGTCGTAGAAGTACGGCCCCTTGGCGCGCTCGTAGTACTTGTCGAAGCCGATGGTGTGGAGCATCCGGGACAGCTGCGGGTTGAGGTAGCGGCTGGTCAGCTCGTAACGCTCACGCCCGCGCTCGGCGATCAGAGCGGCGAGGTCGAAGGCGGGCCGCGGGGCGCCGCCGTTCGGGGCAGGCCGCACGGAACCGTCGCCGTCGGCGGCGGGGCGCGCGGAGCCGTCGGAGGCGGGGCGGGCGGAGGCCTCGCCGTCGGAGGCGGGGAGGTCTGGGTCAGCCGGCATGGCGCGGGTTCGCTCCTCGGTTCGGTAGCAGGTTCTTGGCGAAGACGGCGGCCTGGGCGGCGACCCCGGTCCCGGTGAGCCCGGCCTCCTCGAGGATCTCCCCGCGCGAGGCGTGCCCGAGGAACTCCTGCGGCAGGCCGAGCACCCGCACCGGTACGTCGACGTCGGCGTCGCGCAGCGCCTGGGCGATCGCCGAACCGACCCCGCCGGTCCGGCCGTTGTCCTCGACGGTGACCACCAGCCGGTGCGCGGCCGCGAGTTCCGGCAGCGCCGGGTCGACCGGTTTGACCCAGCGCGGGTCGACCACGGTGGCGGTGAAGCCCTCGGCGAGCAGCAGCCGGGCGGCGTCCAGGCAGGCCGAGGCGGTGGTGCCGACGGCGACCAGCAGGATCTCGGCGGGCCTCCCGGTGCGCAGCAGCACGTCCACGCCGCCGATCCGCTCGACGGCCGGCACCGCGGGCCCGACGTTCCCCTTGGGGAAGCGCACGACCGTCGGCGCGTCATCGACCTCGACGGCTTCGCGCAGCTGGGCGCGCAGCTGCTCGGCGTCGCGCGGCGCGGCGAGCCGCAGACCGGGCACGACCTGCAGGATGGACATGTCCCACATGCCGTTGTGCGAGGCGCCGTCCGGGCCGGTCACCCCGGAGCGGTCGAGCACGAAGGTGACGCCGAGCCGGTGCAGGGCGACGTCCATCAGCACCTGGTCGAAGGCCCGGTTCAGGAAGGTCGCGTACACCGCGACCACCGGGTGCAGCCCGCCGGTCGCCAGCCCGGCCGCGCTGGTCACGGCGTGCTGCTCGGCGATCCCGACGTCGAAGGTCCGCGCCGGGTACGCCTTGGCGAACGGCGCCAGGCCCACCGGCTGCAGCATCGCCGCGGTGATCGCCACCAGCTCCGGCCGCTCGCCGCCGAGCGCGAGCAGCTCGTCCCCGAACACCGAGGTCCAGGAGACGCCGCTGCTGGGCGAGATCGGCAGGCAGGTGTACGGGTCGATCGGGTTGACGGCGTGGAAGCGGTCGGCCTCGTCCTGCTCGGCGGGCCGGTAGCCGCGCCCCTTGACGGTCAGGCAGTGCACGATGACCGGTCCGCCGAAGTTGCGGGCCTGGCGCAGGGCCTGCTCGACCGCGGCCAGGTCGTGGCCGTCGATCGGTCCGAGGTACTTCAGGCCGAGGTCCTCGAACATGCCCTGGGGGGCGAAGGCGTCCTTGAACCCCTTCTTGGCGCCGTGCAGCGCGTCGAAGATCGGCTGCCCGACCAGCGGGGTGCGCTGCAGCGCCTCCTTGCCGAGGGCGAGGAAGCGCTCGTAGCCCTGGGTGGTGCGCAGCGTGGCGAGGTGGTTGGCGAGGCCGCCGATGGTCCTGGCGTAGGAGCGCTCGTTGTCGTTGACGACGATGACCAGTGGCCGGTCGCGGGCCTCGGCGATGTTGTTGAGCGCCTCCCAGGCGAGCCCGCCGGTGAGCGCGCCGTCGCCGATCACCGCCACGGTGCGCCGGTCGTGCTGGCCGAGCAGCTGGGCGGCCTTGGCCAGTCCGTCGGCGTAGGAGAGCGCGGTGGAGGCGTGCGAGTTCTCGACCAGGTCGTGCTCGGACTCGGCGCGCGAGGGGTAGCCGGAGAGCCCGCCGCGCATCCGCAGCCGGGTGAAGTCCTGGCGGCCGGTGAGGAGTTTGTGCACGTAGCTCTGGTGGCCGGTGTCGAAGACGATCCGGTCGTACGGCGAGTCGAAGACCCGGTGCAGCGCGATGGTCAGCTCCACCACGCCCAGGTTGGGCCCGAGGTGTCCGCCGGTGCGGGTGACGGCGTCGATCAGGAAGTCGCGGATCTCGTCGGCGAGCATCGGGAGTTCGGCCGCCGGGAGCTTGCGAAGCTCGGCCGGCGACGTGACGCGGGAGAGCAGTGACATGGGTACACCTCACGACTCGGAGCGGTGCGGTGGTGCCTCCGCCCGGCGGGGCGGGCGGAGCCGGCCCGGGCGCGCGGGCCCGGGCCGGGGTGCCGACCTGGCGGTCAACTCCCGGCTCAGCGGCCCTGGTTGCCGCTGACGGTCTCGGTGATGGCGCGCAGCGACTGCTGCAGCGATCCCATCGTCGCGAGGACGGCGGTCGGCTCGTAGCCGCAGTGGGCCATGCAGTTGGCGCAGCGCGGGTCCTTGCCGCGGCCGTACTTGCTCCAGTCGGTCTTCTCGACCAGCTCGCGGTAGGTGGGCACGTAGCCGTCGGCCATCAGGTAGCAGGGCCGCTGCCAGCCGAACAGCGAGTAGTTGGGGATGCCCCAGGGGGTGCATTCGAAGTCGGCCTTGCCCTCCAGGAAGTCCAGGAAGAGCGGGCTGTGGTTGAGCCGCCAGCGGCGCCGGTTGCCGCCGGCGAAGGCCTTGCGGAAGAGCTCCCGGGTCTGCTCGACGCCGAGGAAGTGCTCCTGGTCGGGGGCCTTCTCGTAGGCGTAGGCGGGCGAGATCATCATCTCGTCCACCTTCAGCTCGTCGTTGAGGAAGTCCAGCACGTCGATGACGGTCTGCGGGGTGTCGGTGTTGAAGAAGGTGCTGTTGGTGGTGACCCGGAAGCCGCGCCGCTTGGCCTCCTTGATCGCCGCGACCGCCTCGTCGAAGGTGCCCTCCTTGGCCACCGACTCGTCGTGCCGCTCGCGCAGGCCGTCGATGTGCACGGCGAAGGTGAAGTACGGCGAGGGCTTGAACTTGTCCATCTTCTTGCGCAGCAGCAGCGCGTTGGTGCACAGGAACACGTACTTGCGGCGCTCCACCAGCTGCCGGACGATCTCGTCGATCTGCGGGTGCATCAGCGGCTCGCCACCGGCGATCGAGACCATCGGGGCACCCGACTCCAGCACCGCGCCGACCGCCTGGGCGACGGGCATCCGCTGCTTCAGGACACCCGCCGGGTGCTGGATCTTGCCGCAGCCCTCGCAGGCGAGGTTGCAGGCGAACAGCGGTTCCAGCTCCACGATCAGCGGGAACTTGTCCCGTCGCTTGAGCAGCTTCTGCTGCATGAGGTAGGTGCCGACCCGCACGGTCTGGCGCAACGGCATGGCCATGGCTAGCTCGCCTCCTGGGGGAGCGTCGAGGATGTGGGGTGGAACAGGTCGTCGGGGCGGGGTCCGCGCTCCTGCCGGTACCAGTCGACGAGGGCGGGTACCGTCGCCCGCAGGGTCCGCCAGGCCCGTACGCCGGCGGGGAGCGTCCCGGGCCGCAGCAGCTCGTGCTCGGGGGTGTCGACCACCACTCGCAGGACGGCCGCGGGCAGCGTCGGCCGCACCTCCCGCAGCGCGGCCAGGACGGCGGCGGCCTCCATGTCGACGGCGAGGGCGCCCTGCAGGTGCAGCGCCCGCCGTTCGATGCCGCGCACCACGTGGTCGGCGGTGTGGTGCACCCCGGTGTGCACGGTCAGGCCGCGCTCCTTCAGCGCCCGGGTGAGGTCCGGGCCGGAGCCGACCGGGTAGAGGTGGCCCTCGGCGTCGCGCACCCCGTCGGCCGCGACGACGTCGCCGGGTTGCACGCCGGGGCCGAGCGCGGCGCCGAAGCCGGCCACCACGACGGCGCCGTAGCCGCCGGGGGCGGAGCCGAGCAGCCGCCGGACGGCCGTCCCGGCGCGCCGGCGGCCGACCCCGGTGCGCACCAGCACCGGGGACCCGCCGACCGCGCCGCGCCAGTCGCCCCCGCGCAGGGCCCAGACCTCGGGGCCCAGGGCGCAGAGCACCAGCAGCGGGGCCGTGGTCACCGCACCGCCCCGATCGCCGGGGTGCCGCCCGCGTCGGCCCTGCCCGGGTGGCCGTGCAGGTAGCGGCCGAGCGCGGTGACCGGGAAGACCAGCCGGTACAGGTGGTAGTTGATGGAGAAGTCCCACGGGAAGCCGGTGCCGGTGAACTGCGGTTCGTCCCAGGTGCCCTCGGGCAGCTGGGTGCGGACCAGCCAGTCCACGCCGCGTTCCACCGCGGGGTTGGCCCGGCCGTCCGGGCCCTCGCCGGCCGCGAGCAGCGCCATCAGCGCCCACGCGGTCTGCGAGGCCGTGGAGTCGCCGCGCCCGGCCCAGCGGGCCGGGTCGTCGTAGGAGCGCATGTCCTCGCCCCAGCCGCCGTCGGCGTTCTGCCGGTCCTCCAGCCAGCGCACCGCCCGGCGGATCGCCGGGTGCTCGTCCGGGACGCCGGCCGCGACCAGGGCGGGCAGCACCGAGCCGGTGCCGTAGATGTAGTTGGTGCCCCAGCGGCCGAACCAGGAGCCGTCCGCCTCCTGGTTGCGCAGCAGCCACTCGATGCCGCGCCGGGTCCGGGGGTCGCGGGCGCGGCCGGTCTCCGCGAGCATCTCCACCACGTGGGCGGTCACGTCGGCGGAGGGCGGGTCGACGACCTCGCCGAAGTCGCAGAACGGCAGCTTGTTGGGCAGCGTGCTGGTGTTGTCGACGTCGAAGGCGCCCCAGGCGCCGTTCTTGGACTGCATGCCGAGGTTCCACCGCACGCCGCGGTCCACCGCCGCGGCCACCCTGGCCGGGTCGGGGTGCGCCACCCGGCGCAGCGCCAGGACCACCTCGGCGGTGTCGTCGATGTCGGGGTAGGTGTCGTTCTCGAACTCGAAGGCCCAGCCGCCGGCCGGGAGGCCGGGCCGCTGGACCGCCCAGTCGCCGCGCTTGCGGATCTCCTCGCCGAGCATCCAGTCGACGGCGGAGACCAGCGCCGGGTGGTCGGCCGGGACGCCGGCGTCGGCCAGCGCGATGGTGGCCAGGCAGGTGTCCCAGACCGGGGACTGGCAGGCCTCCAGCCAGCGCTTGCCGTCCTCGGTGTGCACGGTGAAGCGGTCGAAGGAGGCGAGCCCCGCCTGCATCACCGGGTGCTCCAGCTCATAGCCCTCCAGGTGCAGGGCGATCAGCGAGTAGACGGCGGGCGGTTGGATGCCGCCCCAGCAGCCGTCGGCCTCCTGCCGTTCGACGATCCAGCGGCAGGCCTGGGAGACGGCCAGCCGGCGCAACGGGCGGAAGGCCCGGCGGTGGTAGGCGTGGAGCACCTTGTCGAGGCGCTCGAACAGGCCGTCCCAGGTGGTGGCGGGGGCGAGCGGCCGTTCGGGGTACGGGTCGTCCGGGTCGGTGTGCAGCTCGGTGAGCGGGAAGGGCGCCGGACGTACGGGCCGGTGGGAGGAGACGACGGTCAGCGGGACGATGGTCTGACGGGCCCAGCAGCCGAAGGCGTAGATGTTCAGCGGCAGCCACTTGGGCAGGAAGATGATCTCCGGCGGCATCTCCGGCAGCCGCGCCCAGGGCCACCAGCCGAACAGCGCGAGCCAGATCCGGGTGAACACCCGGGCGGCCGCGATGCCGCCCGCGGAGCGGACGTACCGGGCGGCGGCCAGCATGTGCGGGGCGTTCGGGTCGTCGCCCGCGAGTTTGAGCGCGACGTACGCCTCGACGGTGGTGGACAGTTCGGGCGGCCCGCCGTGGAAGGTGGCCCAGGTGCCGTCCTCACGCTGCTGGGAGCGGATCCACGCGGCGGTGGCGCGGGTCTGCTCCTCGGTCCGGATCCCGAGGAACTGCCGGAGCAGTAAATCCTCGGCGTCCATGGTGACGTTGGTCTCCAGGTCGCCCTTCCACCAGCCCTCGGAGGACTGCAGCGAGAGCAGGTGGGTGGTGGCGCGGGCCAGGGCCTCCCGCGCGTCGGCCGGTCCGTGGTCCGCCTCACCGGCCGGCAACCGGTCGGTGTCCTCGGGCTGCCGCCGCCCCGCGCCCAGCAGGGCCGGGGGGCGGTCGCCCACCGCGACCGGCTCGGAATCGTACTCAGGGTCGAGCCGGCCGTCCGCGGTTGCTGTCAACGTAACGTCACCTCTCTCGTACCACCACGAATTCGGCGAGTGCGACGAAGTGCTCGCGCACCTCGTCGGACATGGGCACCTCGTCCAGGGCGGCGAGGGCACTCGTGTGCTGGCGGCGGGCCTCCTCCTGGGTCCAGGCGCGGCCGCCGGCCTCCTCGATCAGCGCGGCGCGGGCGGCGAGCTCGGGCTCGCTCTCCTCCCCGCGTCCCTTCGGGTCGGCCAGCTGTCCGGCGAGCCGGCGCGAGGCCGGGCCGCCCTCGGCCAGCGCGGCGGCGACCGGGAGGGACTTCTTGCGCTGGCGCAGGTCGCCCCAGTGCGGCTTGCCGGTGACCTCGGTGGCACCCCAGATGCCGAGCAGGTCGTCCACCGCCTGGAAGGCCAGGCCGAGGTGGTGGCCGTAGCGCTGCAGGGAGTCGGAGACCTTGTCGTCCGCCCCGGCCAGGACCGCGCCGATCGCCGAGGCGGCGGCCAGCAGGGCCGCCGTCTTTCCGCCCTCCATCTCCAGGCACTCGGCGACGGTCACGCTGTCGCGCTGTTCGAAGGCGACGTCCATGGCCTGGCCGTCGATCAACCGGCGGGTCGCCGTGGTGAGCAGTCGGACGGCGCGCGCGGCGTCGGTGGGGCTCGCGCCGCCGGTCACCGCGGCGTCGAGCAGAACCTCCGTGCCGAGCGTCGCCAGGGCGTCACCGACCAGGATCGCCTGGGCGGGCCCGAAGACCGTCCAGGCGGTGGCCCGGTGCCTCCGGGTCTCGTCACCGTCCATCAGATCATCATGGAGCAGGGAGAAATTGTGCACCAGTTCAACGGCCACCCCACCGGGCACGCCCACCTCGGCCGCCGCGCCGGTGGCCTGGGCGGACAGCAGCGCCAGCGCCGGGCGCACGGCCTTGCCGCCGTCCCCGGCGACGGGCGTGCCGTCCCGGTCGATCCAGCCGAAGTGGTAGGCCGCGACGGTGTCCATCGGTGCGGCCAAACGGGCGACGGCGGCCCGCAGCGGCGGGGTGCAGAGCGTACGGCTGCGGGCGAGCAGCTCCGGCACCGAGACCGGTTCGGCGTGCGCCGTGCCTCCGACGGCGAAGCCGGTGCGTGACTCCACGTGCGTTCCCTCTCCCTCATGGTGCCGGACCGCACGGTGCGGCCGGGTGCCGTCGGTGCGGCTGGTGTCGATTCGAGTGCTGCCGATGCCAAGGGTGCCGGTCCGGCCGCCCGGGCCGGACGCGGCGATTCCGCCGGTGGGCTCGACGGTACGCCCGTCGGCTCTGACGGGCTCTCCGGCGGCGGGGCCCGCCGTCACCTGGGCCACCTCCCGTCGCCGCGGTCCACCGGCACGCGGGTGCCGGTCGCGGCGAGCGCGGCGTCGGCGGCGGCGTGGCCGCTGCGCACGGCGCCCTCCATGGTCGCGGGCCAGCCGGTGGCCGTCCACGAGCCGGCCAGCAGCAGGCCAGGGACGCCGGTGCGGGCGGACGGGCGCAGTGCGCCGTTGCCCGGGGCCGGGTCGAAGGTCGCGGTGCGTTCCCGGGTGACGAAGAAGTCCAGCACCTCGGCACCGGCCGCGGCCGGCAGCAGCCGCTCCAGCTCGGGCAGGTAGCGGCGGCGCAGCTCGGCGACCGGCAGGTCGATCTCGTCCTGCGCGGCGGACTGCGAGAGCGCCAGGTACTGGGCGCCCGGGTGGGCCCGGCCGAGTTCGGTGCCGGCCAGGCCGGAGTGCGCCGTCCGGTCGAACACCCACTGGACCGGGGAGCCGAGGGCGGCGAAGAACGGCCGGCGCACCAGCGCGCGGTCGTAGATCACGTGCACGTTGAGGATCGGCGCGGTGCCGAACCCGGCCAGCCGCTCCTGCCCCGGGATCGCGTTCGGCGGCAGCAGGGCGGCCGCGCTGTCCTGGGCGCCGGCCAGGACGACGGTGTCGGCGGTAAGGGGCTCCCCGCCCTCCAGCAGGACGGCGTGCTGGGGGGCGGCCGGCTTGAGCTCCGCCACCCGGGTGCGCAGCAGCACCTTCACGCCGGCGCGCTCCAGCTCGGCGAGCGCCCGGTCGTGGTGGATCGCGCCCAGCGGGGCCGCGGCGATGCCGATGTCGGCGGCGCCCGGGTCGGAGAGCAGGCCGGTCTGGAACACCTTGGCCGCCAGCGCCATCGACACCTGATCGGCCCGGGCGTTCAGGGTGGCGACGCCGACCAGGTCCCACAGGGCCGCCTGGGTGGCGTCGTTCTGCCCGTGGTGGCGCAGCCACGAGCCGAAGGAGATCTCGTCCAGCGCCGGGTCGTCGAGGTCCAGCCCCTTGAGGGCGAGCGCGCCGCGGACCACCCGGGCGCGGTCCGCCGGGGACAGGTGCGGGTAGCGGGCGAGGCTGCCGGCCAGGTGGAGCGGGACGGGCAGGCCGGCCCGCCGCAGCCGTCCGAGGGTGCGCACCGGCGCGGAGGCGGGCCCGGTGACGGAGAGCACCGGAACGTCCAGGCGCTCCTGCAGGTGGACCAGCCGGGCGGCGCCGAGCCGCTCCAGCAGGCCGCGGTAGGCGGTGCAGCAGCGGAGGTAGACGTGCTGGCCGTTGTCGACGGTGAGGTCCCCGCGCCGGAACGAGAAGGCCAGCCCGCCGAGTCGCGGCCTGCCCTCCGCGAGGGTGACCCGGTGGCCCGCCTCGGCCAGGCGCAGCGCCGCGGTGATCCCGGCCAGCCCGCCGCCGACCACGACGGCGACCGGGCGCGCGGCATCGGCTCGCCCGGTCATCGGTCCTCCCCCTCGCATCCGCCGGACCGCCGGGAGGCGGTCGTTGAAGCCGGTACTCGTTCGGTCAACACGGCACTGCCCGCACGTGATTCCCCGCTGACACAGCGTGACAGAACTGTGGCGAGAATCAAGAACGCCCCCCGGCGAGCCCGGAAAGCGCCACGTACGCCTTCTCCCAGCCCGGCAGCGAGACCCGGCCGCGCAGCACCGACGCGGGGTCGGCGGCGATCCGGCCGAGCAGCCGATGGTAGATCCCGGCCATCGCGGCGGTGCAGGCGCGGCTGCGGCGGTCGAGCATCGGCAGCAGGCGCAGGCCCTCCTCGAAGGCGGCCTGGGCGCGGGCGGCCTCGAAGGCGACCAGGCCGGTGAAGTCCGCGCCGGTCGGCGGTGTGGCCAGTGCGAAGCCCTGCTCGCAGCCGAACCGGACCAGGTCCTCGGTGGGGAGGTAGGTGCGGCCGTTGAGGGCGTCCTCGCGCAGGTCGCGCAGGATGTTGGTGAGCTGCAGCGCCAGGCCCAGGGTGTCCGCGTACTCGGCCCCGCGCTCGGGGTCGTCGCAGCCGTAGACGCCGAGCGAGAGCCGCCCGATCGCGCCGGCCACGCAGCGGCAGTAGACCTTCAGCTCCTCGTACGTCTGGTACTCGGCGCCCTTGAGGTCCATCTCGACGCCGTCGATCAGCTCGTCGAAGCCGCCGAGCGGGACGGGGAAGCGCCGGGCCGTGTCGGCCAGCGCGACCTTGATCGGGTCGGTGTCGTCCTCGGCGACCACCCCGGAGCGGACCTCGTCCACCAGCTCCCGGGTGCGCAGCAGCGCGTCGGCCTTGCGGTCGGCCGGGAGGTCGCCGTCGCCGATGTCGTCCACCCGGCGGGCCAGGGCGTACAGGGCCGACATGGCCAGCCGCTTGGGCTCGGGCAGCAGGCGGATGCCGTAGCTGAAGTTGCGCGCCTGCAGCCCGGTGACTGCCTCGCAGTACCGGTACGCCGCCATGACCGGGGCCGACGCCAGTGGTGATGCCGCCACGCGGGCGTTCACCTTCCCTTCGCGAAGATGGCCGCCGCCTTCGCTGCGAGGCGGCGCTTGTCCGGCTTCGCCTGTCGGGCGAGTACGTCGTACCCGGCGTCCTCGATGGCCGCCAGGGCCGCGTATCCGCCGGCGGTGAATCCCGCCAGGAGCAGTCGAAGCCTCCCCCGAACCGTACCTACCAATGGTGCGCCGCGATCGAGCAGGGTGCGGGCCCGTTCCGCCTCGAAGGCGATCAGCTCCCGGACGGCGCCGTCGGCGGAGGGGGCGGCGAGGTCGGCCTCGGTGACGCCGAAGCGCTCCAGGTCCTCGGTCGGGAGGTAGATCCGGCCGCGGCCGAGGTCCTCGGCGACGTCCTGCAGGTGTTCGACCACCTGGAGGGCGGTGCAGATGGCGTCGGAGAGCTCGATCCGCTCGGGGGTGGAGACGCCCGCGATGGCCAGCACGAGGCGGCCGACCGGGTCGGCGGAGAGCGTGCAGTAGCCGACCAGGTCGTCGTAGGTGGGGTAGCGGGCGGTGGTCTGGTCCACCCGGTTGGCCTCGATCAGACGGCGGAACGGCTCGGGGGTCAGGCCGTGCCGGTCGACCACCGGCACCAGGGCGCGCATCAGCGGGTGGCGCGGGGCCTCGGCGCCGGGCCCGGAGGGGCCGCCGGGGTGCAGCGCGGCTTCGAAGACCCGGTCGAGGTCGTGCTCCAGCCCGTCGAGCAGGGCGAGGCGGAAGGCCGCCTCCTGCGCGGTGGGCGGGCCGGACTGCTCCGAAGGAGTGGCGGCCGGGGTGGGCTCGACCCCGAGCTGTCGGGCGGTGGCGGCCGGGTCGGCCAGGTCGCCGTCGCCGGCGTCGTCGACCAGGCGGGCGAAGCCGTACACCGCCATCAGGTCGTCGCGCCAGGCGGCGGGCAGGAAGAACGGGGCGACCGGGAAGTTCTCGGCACCCGCCTTCTCCAGGGTCTGACCCGCGGAACGGTTCACCGGCGTATCACTGGGCTGGGCCGAAGCCGACACTGCTGTCACTCCCCCGTTCTACACCGCTGGGTATCACCGGCCCGACTCGGACACGCGTCCGAGCGCGGGCGTCACGTCAGGCACACCGCCCCCGCGCCCACCAGACTGGCACCCCGGGGCCTGCGGGAGAAGGGCGCCCCGCGCGGCGGCCGCGGGCTCACCCCCGCGGCGGCGGCCACCCGGGCTACCGGCGGGGGGCAAGCCGAAGGGCCGGTCCCGGAGGTTCCGGGACCGGCCCTGGTCGCTCGGGTGCGCGTTACGGGCGCTCGCCGCGCTCGTAGCGGCCGACGACCTCCTCGGTCGGGCCGTCCATGACCAGCTCGCCCGCCTCGATCCAGATGGTCCGCTCGCAGACCTCGCGGATCGAGTTGTTGTCGTGGCTGACCAGGAAGACCGTACCGGCGGAGCCGCGCAGCTCGTCGATGCGGCGCTTGCTGCGCTGCTGGAAGGCCTGGTCACCGGTGGCCAGGGCCTCGTCGATCAGCAGCACGTCGTGGGTCTTGGCGGCCGCGATCGAGAAGCGCAGGCGGGCGCCCATGCCGGAGGAGTAGGTGCGCATCGGCAGGGAGATGAAGTCGCCCTTGTCGTTGATGCCGGAGAAGTCGACGATCTCCTGGTAGCGCGCCCGCACGTCGGCCGGGGACATCCCCATGGCCAGGCAGCCGAGGACGACGTTGCGCTCACCGGTGAGCTCGTTCATCAGCGCCGCGTTGACGCCCAGCAGCGAGGGCTGGCCGTTGGTGTAGATGCCGCCCTTCTCGGTCGGCAGCAGGCCCGCGATGGCGGCCAGCATGGTCGACTTGCCGGACCCGTTGGAGCCGATCAGGCCGATCGCCTCGCCCTTGTACGCGGTGAAGCTGATGCCCTTGACCGCGTGAACCTCGCGCACGCCGGCCGCGCGCTTGCGGCTGACGATGCGGCTCAGCGCCGAGGTCGCGCTGCCCTTTCCGGAGCCGGCGCCGTGCACCCGGTAGACGATGTGCACGTCGTCGACGACGACGGTGGGCTCGCGGGCCACGTCGGTGTCCCGGACCAGGTCGTTCTTGCTCAGGTCGACGTCAGCCACGGCCGTACTCCTCCTCGGCCTTCCAGAAGAAGACGTATCCGATGACGAACATCCCGACGCCCCAGGCGAGGCCGTACGCCCACTGGTGCGGCGGCAGGGACTGGTGGGGGGTCTGGTGCGGGTTGTAGATGATCGGCGCGAAGGCGTGCCGCAGCAGGTCCATGTAGACCGAGGCCGGGTTGATGGCGCAGATCACCTGGATGTAGTGCGGCCACTTGTGGACCCGGTCCTGGATGCTGAACATCACGCCGGACAGGAACATCCACGCGCGCATCACGAACGGGATCAGCTGGGAGATGTCGCTGGTCTTGGCGCCGATCCGGGCCATGATCAGGGAGATGCCGGTGTTGAACAGCGTCTGCAGGATCAGCGCCGGAACGATCAGCAGCCAGGTCTTGCCCGGGGCGATGCCGCTGGCCAGGACGGTGACGACCAGGACGACCATCGAGATCAGCAGCTGCTGGAGCTGGATCACCGTGAAGGCGATCGGCAGGCTGGCCCGGGGGAAGTGCAGCGCGCGGATCAGGCCGAGGTTGTCGGAGATCGCCCGGGTGCCGGACTGCACCGCGTTCTGGGTGAACTGGAAGACGAAGACGCCGATGCAGAGCCAGGCGATGTAGGTGTCCGGCGGGAAGCCGTCCTTGCTCGCCAGGATCACGCCGAAGACCAGGTAGAACACCGCGCAGTTGAGCAGCGGGGTGACGACCTGCCACAGCTGGCCGAGCTTGGCGTCGGTGTACTGGGCCACCAGGCGGGCGGTGGCGAAGGCCCAGATGAAGTGGCGCCGGGCCCAGAGCTGCTTGGTGTAGGCGAACAGACCCGGCCGGGCGCCGCTCACCGACAGGCCGTACTTGTCGGCGAGCTGCTTGGGGGTCAGGCCCGCGTCCACCCCCCTGGGGGTCGAGAGGCTGACGGGTTCACTCACTGTCGACACATTCGTCCTTCACGCGGGATCGGTCGGGGCGGCCGGTCGGCGGGGGGTCCGCCGGTCGTGCGCCGAGGGGGATCCACTGGGGTCTCGGGGGAGCCGGCCGGTGTGTGGTCACCGGCCGTGGCGATCGATCATTCGATCAGATCAGATGATCGGTGGACGGCCCAGCCTGGTCAGTTGCCACACGGTACGCCATCGCATGGGCCGCCGCGGACCGCAGGGTTCGCGCCAGCCCGCCCGGAATCCGCCCCACCAGGCCTTCAACGCCTCGGGAGAGGGGCGACGGGCCAGGGTGAGCAGAAGCCAGGTTCCCAGATAGAGAGGCACCAACAGGGCCGGAAGGTTCCGCCTCGCGAGCCAAACCCGGTTTCGGGCCACGTTGTGGAAGTAGGTGGCGTGCCGGGCGGGCGAGGTCGTGGGGTGGTGCAGCACCACGTCCGCCCGGTAGTCGATGGCCCAGCCGGCGTCCGCCGCACGCCACGCGAGATCGGTCTCCTCGTGGGCGTAGAAGAACTCGGCGGGCAGCTGGCCGGCCTGCTCGAACACCTCGCAGCGCACCGCGCTGGCGCCGCCCAGGAAGGTGGTCACCCGGGACGAGCGCAACGGGTCGCTGGCGCGCAGCCGGGGGACGTGCCGGCGCTGGGTGACGCCGGTGTCCGGGTCGGCGATCCGGAACGAGACGATGCCGAGCCGCGGGTCGGCCGTGAAGGCCTCGCGCAGCAGCCGGGCCGAGTCGGTGCGCGGCAGGTGGCCGTCGTCGTCCAGGAAGAGGACGGCGTCCACCTCCTTGCCGTCCCGGCCGAACAGCTCGATGCCGACGTTGCGCCCGCCCGGGATGCCGAGGTTCTCCGGCAGCTCCACGCTGCGCACGCCCTCCGGCAGCGGGGGCAGCGGGGCGCCGTTGGCGACCACGGCCAGCTCGACCGGCGGGCCCTCCTGGGCGCGCACGGACTCGATCAGGGCGTTGAGCTCGGCGGGCCGGTTGCCCATGGTGATGATCACCGCGCCGAGGCGGAAGTCGTCCGCGTTGGTCATCGCGCTCACCGCAGCCGGCTGGAGAGGACGATGCTCAGCAGGTGCAGCACGGTCTGCAGCATGGCGATCGCGGCCAGCACGACCACCGCGAGCCGGGTGAAGAGCAGCCCGCCGTGCACCGCGTCGGCGATGCCGGCCGCCAGGATGAACAGCGAGGCCTCGACCGCGCCGACCAGGCGGTGGAACTTCAGCAGCGAGGCCGCCCGGCGGGCCTTGGCGACCGCGGCCGAACGGGGCACCGAGGCGCTGTCCTCGACGGCCGTCAGGCCGCTGCGGGCCCGGGCCACGTCCACCAGGTCCGTCTCGGACTTGATCAGGATCGCACCGAGCGCGGCGAGCGTGCCGAGGAAGGCCCACTCCCAGTGGGTGCCGTGGCCCTCGCGGTGCAGCAGGTCGGTGGCGCGCAGGCCGAGGCCGGTCAGCAGCGCGGCCTCGGACATGTAGTGGCCGACCCGGTCCAGGTAGACACCGGTGAGCGAGGTCTGCCGGCGCCAGCGGGCCACCTCGCCGTCCACGCAGTCCAGCAGCAGGTAGACCTGGATCAGCAGGGCGCCGAGGACCGCGCCCCCGATGCCCGGCACGATCAGCGCGGCACCGGCCAGGATGCCGGTGACCATCATCAGGTACGTCAGGCCGTTGGGCGTGATCGCCGTCATGGTGGAGAGCACGCGGGTGATCCGCAGCGAGATCTTCCGCATGTACAGGCGCCCGGCCCAGTGCTCGGCGCTGCGGCGCTGGAGCATGCCCTCCGGGTGGATCACCGCGCGCAGCTCCTCGATCGAGGGCCGGCGGGTCAGGTCGACCGGGGGCCGTTCGGCGCCCGCGGTGGAGGGGTCAGCTGTTGACGGCTTGGACATAGTCGGCGTACGCGTCCCTGATTGCGGAGGGGGAGAGGTCGAGGTGCTCGAGGATGGTGAAGCGCCCCGGTCGGGTGTTCGGAGCGTAGTGCACCGCTTCGGTGAACTCCGCCTCGGTGAAGCCGATCTGAGCCGCGGTCACCGGCAGTCCGTGGCTCGCCAGGCGCTCCACGATCAGACCGGTCAGCTCGCGCTCGCCCCGCAGGAAGCTGGCGAACGCGGCGCCGAGGCCGACCTGCTCGCCGTGCTGGGCGGACCGCTTGGGATACAGCACGTCCAGGGCATGCGAGATCTCGTGACAGGCGCCCGACGAGGGCCGGGTGCTGCCCGCGATGTTCATCGCGATGCCGGACAGTACCAGGGCTTCGGCGAGGGCCGTCAGGAGGTCCTGATCCTGAGTGTTCCCTGGATGCCGCAGCAGGTTCTCACCCGCCGAGCGGGCCATCGCGACGGCCAGTCCGTCCACCGGTTCCCCGGTCACCGCGTGGGACAGCTCCCAGTCGGCGCAGGCCGAGATGTTGGAGACGACGTCCCCGATGCCGGCCGCCACGAAGCGGGCCGGGGCCTGCCGGATCACGTCCAGGTCGACGATGATGCCGATCGGGCTGGGCACCCCGTAGGAGCCCCGGCCGGCGTCGTTGTCGAGGGTCGAGACCGGTGAGCAGATGCCGTCGTGGGCGAGGTTGGTGGCGACCGCGACCAGCGGCAGGCCGACCCGGGCGGCGGCGTACTTGGCGGCGTCGATGATCTTGCCGCCGCCGAGGCCGACGATCGCGTCGTAGTGCCCGCCGCGCATCGCCTCGGCCAGCCGCACCGCGCTGTCCAGGCTGCCGTCGTCCACGTTGTACCAGTCGGCGCCGGGCAGGGCCGGCTCCAGGCGGCGGCGCATGGCCGCGCCGGAGCCGTTGCTGATCGCCACCGCGATCCGGCCCGAGGCCGACAGCCGCTGGTCCGCGAGGATCCCGCCGAGCGCGTCCAGGGCGCCCGGGCGGATCTCCACGAACAGCGGCGACGGGACCAGTCGGGTCAGTACTGGCACGCGATCTCCCGCGCCTTGGCCAGGTCGTCGTGGTTGTCGACCTCGACCCAGGAGACCTCGCCGATCGGCTGCACGTCGACGCGCAGGCCGCGGTCCACCATCTCCTGGTAGCCGTCCTCGTAGTACAGCTGCGGGTCGCGCTCGTAGGTGGTGCGCAGCGCGTCGGTCAGGTCGGCGGCCGCGGACGGGTTGATCACGGTGACGCCGATGTACTCGCCGCTCGCCTCGGCCGGGTCCATCAGCTTGGTGATCCGGCGCACGCCGGCGGCCGGGTCGACGACGACCTTCATCTCCTCGTCGGCGAGCTTCTTCACCGTGTCGAGGGCGAGCAGGATGCCGGGGGCGCGGCCGGCCTCGACCAGCCGCCGGTTGCCCTCCAGCACGGTGCGCTGGACGGCCGCGGGGTGGACGGTGTCACCGTTGGCGAGCAGCAGGCCCTCGGCGAACAGCTCGCGGGCGCACCAGAGCGAGTAGGCGTTGTTCCACTCCTCGGCCTTGTCGTTCTCGACCAGGTGGAGCTTGACGCCGTACGCCGCCTCCAGGGCGGCCCGGCGCTCGTACACCGCCTCCTTGCGGTAGCCGACGACGATCGCGGCCTCGCGCAGTCCGACCTCGGCGAAGTTGCGCAGGGTGAGGTCCAGGACGGTCCGTTCCCCGGCGACCGGCACCAGCGCCTTGGGCAGGGTGTCGGTGTACGGGCGCAGCCGGCGGCCGGCGCCGGCTGCCAGAACGAGGCCGATCATGCGGGGTCTCCTGATCCGTCGTGCTGTGCCCGCGGGCCGTGCCGAGGGGTCGGCGACGCCGCCCCGCCGGACCGGCGTGCGACCGGGCCGGGCAGCGGCGCGCCGGTGCCGGCACGGATCCGGGCACCGTGTCGTATGTGATGGTAGGCGACTGGGACGACCGGCCCGAACGCGCCCGGCGACCGCCCGGTGACGGACGGATGAGCAGCGGTGGACGAGGGGTGGACGGGCGCGCCCTCCGGGCGGTCCGCGCGGGCGCTCGGGCCGGGAGCCGCCCGGGGGGCGGAGCGGGGGGCGGAGCGGGGGGCCGACCGGGGCGGACCGGGAACGGAGGCGGCGGACGGGTCGAACGGCCCCCGAACGCGCGTCGAACGATTCTGCGAGGTTGATGACCCTTCCGGGGGCTTCCCGGACCCTTCTCTGGACGGATTCCGACTCCTCCGCGTCATGATCCGCCCGGATGTGCGTGGGACCCCGACCCGGTGCCACCCATACGGCAGACTGGATCCCGTTGCCGGCGCCGGTCCCCCGTTGCGTCCGTCGCGCGCCGCCCGGTGCGCCGTACGCACCCGTTGCTCCCGTTGCTCCCGCCCCCGGAAAGAGGCCCCATGCCCCAGAGTCTGCCGACCGAGCCGACGCACTTCGCCGCCGAGATCGACACCGGTCTCGACGTGGAGACCGATGTGACCGTGCCGCCACAGGCCGCCTCGGCCGCCGGTCCCGAGATCCTGCTGGAACTGGTCGACGACGAGGGCGTCACGATCGGCACCGCCGAGAAGCTCTGGGCCCACCAGCAGCCGGGCCGGCTGCACCGCGCGTTCTCGGTGTTCCTCTTCGACCGCCAGGGCCGCCTGCTGCTCCAGCGCCGGGCCCTCGGCAAGTACCACTCCCCCGGTGTCTGGTCGAACACCTGCTGCGGCCACCCGTACCCGGACGAGCCGCCCTTCGTGGCCGCCGCCCGGCGCACCGCCGAGGAGCTGGGCGTCGCGCCGGCGCTGCTCTGCGAGGCCGGGACCGTCCGCTACGACCTGCCGGACGAGGCCTCCGGGCTCATCGAGCGCGAGTGGAACCACCTCTTCGTGGGACTCGTCACCGCGCCGGTCGAGCCGGACCCGGACGAGGTGGACGACTTCGCCTTCGTGACCGCGCAGGAGCTGCGGGAGCTGCGCGCCGAGCGGCCGTTCTCGGTCTGGTTCGAGACGGTCTTCGAGGCGGCGCTGCCCGGGATCCGGGAGATCGCCGGGCGGGACTGGTAGGACGGGCCCCGGCGGGCTCGGCGGGCCGCCGCCCGTCCGGGCGGAGGGTCGGTGCGTGGTCGGGCCGGGAGGCGGTCAGGCCGGCCGGTGGACGGCGGGTCGGTGGACGGCGGGTCGGTGGGCGGGCCGGTCAGCGGTCGGGTTCCGGGGGGACGGGCAGCGAGGCCCAGATGACCTTGCCGCCCTCCCCCGTCCGCTCGACGTCGCACACCCCGCCGGCCTGCAGCGTGACGCTCTTCACCAGCAGCAGGCCGCGCCCGCCGGTGCGGCCGGTGTCGTTCTCCAGCGCCTTCGGCCGGTACGGGTCGCCGTCCTCGACCGAGACCCGGACCCAGCCCCCGCGCACCGTCAGCTCGGTGACCACCTCGGGGGACAGCTCGGCGGCGTGCGTCACCGCGTTGCTCACCAGCTCCGAGACGATCAGCAGCAGGTCGTCGACCAGTTCCTGGTAGCGCACGCCGGTCATGCCCTGGGCCAGCAGGCGGTCGCGCACCGCGTGGCGGGTGACCGGCACCGAGGCCTCGGCGGCGGGGACCGGGAAGCGCCACACGCCCTCGGCCGGGTCGTCCGCCGGGCGACGGGTCGGGCGGCCGGGCCGGGCGGACCGGCCTCCGGACGCCGCGGCCTCGCCCGGTCCGTCCTCCGGCCTGCCGCGTCTCGGTTCGGCCTCCGCCGTCCCGCTGATCTGCTCCACGTCCAGCCGCCCTTCGTCCGCGACCCGGGAATCAGGCGATCCGCTCATGGCGCCCTCGGTCCACAGAGGCTAGGAGAGCGGTCCGGGTGGCCGTGGCAGCGTCGACAACTTGCCCGTGTCGGACCGCTTCCGATCGGAATCGATCGCGAACACCACCGAAGTCGACCGGTTCCTTCGCGGTCGTCATCGGTTCGGACGGGGTTCGAGCGCGTTCGCCGGCCGTACCGACCCGTGCGGGGCGGGTTCCGCCGCCTCCGCGGACCCCCGCGCGGTCGCGCGCGGTCGCGCGGGGTCCCAGCCGTCCCCGCAGGCCTCCCGGAAGCGTCGGCGGGCCGGGTGCGCCGGCCACCGGGCCCGGCCCGAGGAACCGCAGGTCGGAAGCACTCCAGAACCCTGGTAGTGTTCTCTCTGTCGCCGAGGGGGCGAGAGAAAAACCCCCGGAGCACACACCCCGTCCGGGTGGCGGAATGGCAGACGCGCTAGCTTGAGGTGCTAGTGCCCTTTATCGGGCGTGGGGGTTCAAGTCCCCCCTCGGACACAGCCGAAATTCCCCGTGGGATCCGAAAGGAACCCGCGGGGAATTTCCTTTTCCCCGGGGCGCTTTCCGAGCGACCCCCTCCCGTCCCCGGGCGCCGACCGCGGTGGCGGTGCGGCACCGGTCTCTCCACCGGCGCCGGGCGCTCCGGAAACCGGACACGAGATGGCAACGATCGAACGGTTTGAGCGTCCCCTGAGGTATTCGCCCGTTTTCGGACCCTAAGCTGCTGTGCGTTTGTCCGGAATGCCGACGCAAAACCGCAAAAACACCGACACCACCCGATGAACCACGAGCGAGAGGACCGATACGTTGAGTGAGGCAGAATCCTCGACGGCATCACACCAGAACTACCGCCGATCGCTCGGCACGATCAGCCTGACCGCGGTCGGGCTGGGGTCGATCATCGGGTCCGGGTGGCTGTTCGGTGCCGAGCGGGCCGCCAAGCTCGCCGGGCCGGCCTCGATCCTCGCCTGGGTGATCGGTGCCGCGGTGGCGCTGACCATCGCCCTCACCTACAGCGAGCTGGGCTCGATGTTCCCCAAGGCCGGCGGCATGGTCCGCTACGGCCAGTACTCGCACGGCTCACTGGCCGGCTACCTGGCCGCCTGGGCCAACTGGATCGCCATCGTCTCGGTCATCCCGGGTGAGGCCACCGCCTCCGTCCAGTACATGAGCTCCTGGCACTTCGGCTGGGCCAAGGGGCTCTACGACGGACAGGAACTGACCGTCAGCGGCGTGGCGCTGGCCAGCGTGCTGCTGCTCGTCTACTTCGCCCTCAACTGGTTCGCGATCACGCTGTTCGCCAAGACCAACACGGCGATCACCGTCTTCAAGGTCGTCGTGCCGACGCTGACCGCCGGCGCGCTGCTCCTCGCGCACTTCGACACCGCCCACTTCACCGACCACGGCGGCTTCGCGCCGAACGGCTGGAGCGCGGTGTTCACCGCCGTCGCCGTCTCCGGCATCGTCTGGGCCTTCAACGGCTTCCAGTCCCCGCTCAACCTGGCCGGCGAGGCCCGCAACCCCGGCAAGTCGCTGCCGAAGGCCGTCATCGGCTCGATCCTGATCGCCCTGGTGATCTACGTCGCGCTGCAGGTCGCCTTCCTCGGCGCCATCCCGGCCGCCGACCTGTCGGGCGGCTGGAGCAGCCTCTCCTACACCTCGCCGCTGGCCGACCTGGCCATCGCCTGGGGCATCAACTGGCTGGCGATCCTGCTGTACGCGGACGCCTTCGTCTCGCCGTCCGGCACCGGCATGATCTACGCCGCCACCACCTCGCGCATGATCCACGGCGTGCAGGAGAACGGCCACCTGCCGAAGCTCTTCGGCAAGGTCGACGCCAAGACCGGCATCCCGCGCCCGGCCCTGGTGCTCAACCTGGTGGTCGCCTTCCTGTTCCTCGCGGTCTTCCGCGGCTGGGGCTCGCTGGCCGAGATCGTCTCGGTCGCCACCGTGATCTCGTACATCACCGGCCCCGTCGCCGTGATGGCGCTGCGCCGCCTCGCCCCGGACCTGCCGCGGCCGGTCCGGCTGCGCGCCATGCCGGTCATCGCCCCGGTCGCGATGGTCTTCGGCTCGCTGGTGCTGTACTGGGCCCGCTGGCCGCTCACCGGCAAGGTCATCCTGCTGATGGCCGCCGGTCTGCCGATCTGGGCCTGGTACGAGCTGCGCAAGCCGTTCGCCGAGCTGAAGCCGCACCTGCTGGCGGGCGCCTGGATGGTCGCGTACCTGTTCGTGATGGCCGGCGTCTCCTGGGCCGGCAGCAGCGACTTCGGCGGGCACGGGTACCTGCCGGAGGGCTGGGACCTGCTGATCGTCGCCGCGATCGGGCTCGCGTTCTACTACTGGGGTGTCGCCAGCGCCTGGTCCAACCCCTCGCTGGCCGCCGTCCGGCAGGAGCTGGCGGCGGAGCGCGCGGAGAGTGGCGCGGCGGCCGCCGAGGCGGGCGAGCCCTCGCGGGTGTGACCCCGCGTCCGGGACGTTCGCGAGGTTCGCGGCGTTCATGAGGTTCGCGGCGTTAGCGAGGTTCGCGAGGTTCGCGAGGTTCGCGAGGTTCGCGAGGTTCGCGAGGTTCGCGAGGTTCGCGAGGTTCGCGAGGTTCGCGAGGTTCGCGAGGTTCGCGGCGAAGGGCCGGTCGGTGATCCGACCGGCCCTTCGGCGTTCCCGGGGCGTACGGGTGCCGGGGTGTGCGGCTGCCGTTCCCGGGGGCGGGTCAGCCCCGGCGGGCGCGGCGGATGGCGGTGGTGACGACCGGCGGGAGGAGGTCCCGCGCCGCGCGCTTGGCCACGTTGGCCGGGCGGCGCGCCTCGGCCGCGCGGGCCCTCCGGGCGGCGAGGTCGCGGGCGGCCTCGTCCCTGGCCTGGAGGGCGTCCTGCGCGGACCGCTCGGCCTCCCGCCGGGCGTTCTCGGCGGCCAGGCGCTCGCGGTGGCGCGAGCCGCGGAAGGCGGCGATGCCCTGCGAGTCTCCGGTCATCCGCAGCACCCGGCCGCCGTTCAGGCTCTCCGCGCTCAGCCGGCAGCCGACCGCGAGGTCCACCCGGTCCAGCAGGTCGCGCTGGAAGGGCTCCGGATCCCCCCAGGTGCCGTAGAACTTGCACTCGGTGAGCAGGATCGGCTTCAGGCCGTGGTTGAACACCGCCTCCCACGTCGCGGCCGCGACGCCCGGGGTGTGCTGGGAGCGGTAGTCGTCGAGCACGACCACGCCCTCGTCCCGCAGCGCGACCCGGGCCACCCGGAGGTCTCCCACGACGTGCTCGTAGAGGTGGGAGGCGTCGATGTGGATGAAGCGGTAGGTGCCGGGCGCGAGGTGCCCGCGCGAGAGGACGGAGGTCGGCGCCTGGATGATCTGCGGCAGCGCGTCGTGGAAGGCCAGGTAGTTGGACTCGAAGGCGGACCGGGTCAGCGTCTTCCGGTACGACATGTCCATCTCGGCGGCGTTCTCGTCGTCGGGCGCGTCCGAGTCGAAGAGGTCGCAGACGGTGAAGGTCTCGCCCGGCTGGAGGTGCTCGCCGATGACGATGGCGCTGCGGCCGAGGTACGCGCCCATCTCCAGCAGATCGCCGGTGACACCGGCCTTCTCCTGCCGCCCCAGGAACCAGTCGAAGGAGTGCCGGTCGTGGTCCCAGATCCAGCCCGGGACGTCGTCCAGGGTTGCCGGCTCGGTGGCGCGGTTCGACTCACCGGACGACGCGGCGTCGGACATGAAAGCTCCTTCTGGGCACTGTGACCTGACCTGCGGATCCTGAACCGGACCTCAGCACGGTGCGGGCTTCCCGCCCTGCCGTCGAACGCGCCGGGGCCCTGCTCCGGTCATCACCGAACCGCCGTCAGCAGTACGCCCCCACCACTGAGTTCGAGGCAATCTACCCAGGGATCGGCCGCCGTGTGGAGGGCCCGGCACGAAGAGTTTCCCGAACCGTCATGTGGCCGCCCGGGCATGAGCACGGCGGGGTTCCGGGAGTGGCTCCCCGGTGCCCGGTCACGGGCCCTCGCGTTCCGGTCGCCGGGCCGTTTCGACTGGCCTCCGACGAGCGCTGCCGGTTCGGCGGTCGAGCGGACGGAAGGACGATCGGAGCGGCAGTGCCCCCGGTGCACGAAGGCGGCTTCCCCGCAGGGGTTGGGTGTCGAACGTGGCGGCGGGGTCGGAGCACCCGGGGGCGTCGAGCGTGGTGGCGGGCTCGACGCCCCGGGGTGCTGTGTGGCGGCCTCAGACGAGGTCGACGCCCGGGTAGAGCGGGTACGGGGCGAGGAGGTCGGCGGCGCGCTTGGCGACGGCGTCGCGCAGGGCCGGGTCGAGGGCGTAGCCGGCCTTGGACGGGCCGCCGCCCGCGGCCGCGGTGGGGGTGGTGGCGCGCAGGACGGTGTCGATCAGGTCGGCGATCTCGTCCATCTCGGCGGTGCCGAGGCCGCGGGTGGTGAGCGCCGGGGTGCCGAGGCGGATGCCGGAGGTGTACCAGGCGCCGTTCGGGTCCTGCGGGACGGAGTTGCGGTTGGTGACGATGCCCGAGTCGAGCAGCGCCGCCTCGGCCTGACGGCCGGTCAGGCCGTAGCCCGAGACGTCGGCGAGGACCAGGTGGTTGTCGGTACCGCCGGTGACCAGCGTGCCGCCGCGGCGCAGCAGGCCCTCGGCGAGCGCTTGGGCGTTGGCGACGACGGCGCGGGCGTAGGACTGGAACTCGGGGCGGCGGGCCTCCGCGAGGGCGACGGCCTTGGCGGCCATGACGTGCGAGAGCGGGCCGCCGAGCACCAACGGGCAGCCCCGGTCGACGTGTTCGGCCAGCTCGGAGGTGCAGAGCACCATGCCGCCGCGCGGGCCGCGCAGGGACTTGTGGGTGGTCGTGGTGACGATGTGGGCGTGCCGGACGGGGTCGTGGTCGCCGGTGAGCACCTTGCCCGCGACCAGGCCGGCGAAGTGCGCCATGTCGACCATCAGGGTGGCGTCGACCTCGTCCGCGATCTCGCGCATCCGGCGGAAGTCGACCAGGCGCGGGTAGGCGGAGTACCCCGCCACGATGATCAGCGGGCGGAATTCGCGGGCGGTCTCGCGCAGCGCGTCGTAGTCGATCAGGCCGGTGGCCGGGTCGGTGCCGTAGCTGCGCTGCTCGAACATCTTGCCGGAGATGTTGGGGCGGAAGCCGTGGGTGAGGTGGCCGCCGGTGTCCAGGGACATGCCGAGCATGCGCTGGTTGCCGAGCTCCTGGCGCAACCGCGCCCAGTCCTCCTCGGTGAGGTCGTTGACGTTGCGGACCGCGGCCCGCTCCAGGGCCGGACTCTCGACCCGCTGGGAGAGGACGGCCCAGAAGGCGGTGAGGTTGGCGTCGATGCCGGAGTGCGGCTGGACGTAGGCGTGGTCCGCGCCGAACAGCTCGCGGGCGTGCTCGGCGGCGATGCCCTCGACGGTGTCGACGTTGCGGCAGCCCGCGTAGAAGCGGCGGCCGACGGTGCCCTCGGCGTACTTGTCGCTGAGCCAGTTGCCCATGGTGAGCAGGACGGCCGGGGAGGCGTAGTTCTCGCTGGCGATCAGCTTGAGCGAGGCGCGCTGGTCGGCGAGTTCCTGGCCGATGGCGGCGGCGATCCGCGGTTCGACGCCGGCGACCACGTCGAGGGCGCTGCGGAAAGCGGTGTCGGCGGCGGGGGTCGCCGCGGTGTGGGGCTGCTGGGCCATGGCGGTCTCCTGGTGGGGATTGCGGACGGCCCAGGCGCTCGGCACTTCACGTGAGGATTCACGGGGCCGCTTCCCGATGGTTGCTTCCATCCCTACGCGCCAGTCGCGGCCCATCGGGATCGTACCAACACCGGAAGGGCTGTGGCGGAGGTCTCAGAATGCGGAACGCCCGGTCCGGTTCGACGGCCTATGTCCGTTCCCCCGCAACGCCGGTGTTGCGGCGAAATGAAGCCGACACAATTCTCGAAACAGTTCCGAAGGAATGGCGGCAGGAAGCGCCGACGGAGATTTGCGAAACCTCGGACGCATCCGATCCAATGGCGTTCGAGCGGCCGCCGGGAAACCCCCGGAAGCCGCACCGGAAATGCACACGAGCATGCCCTCACCCATGGGGCGGCGGAGAATTCGGGGGTTACGCCTCATGGCAGTGGTCGACGCGATACCGACACCCCCGAGCGGGCCCGCCGCGGCCCGCACCCCGCTGCGCCGGATCCTGCGCGACCGGGTCGGCGCCGCCGCCCTGGCCGTCGTGCTGCTGTTCCTGCTGCTCGCCGCCACGGCCCCGCTGATCGCGGCGCTGTACGGGAAGAACCCGGTCGAGCACTACGGCCAGAACAGCCCGGGCCTGCTCAGCGACGGCGGCCTGCCGGTGCTGCCGAACGGCGGGATCTCCGGCGACTTCTGGTTCGGACTTGAGCCGGGGCTCGGCCGGGACGTGTTCACCCAGCTGCTGTACGGCATCCGCACCTCCCTGCTGATCGCCTTCGCCGCCGCGGCCGTGACCACCGCCCTCGGTGTCCTGGCCGGCGTCGCGGTCGGCCACCTCGGCGGGGTCGCGGACCGGCTGTTCGGATTCCTCGCCCATGTGCTGCTGGCCTTTCCGACCCTGCTCCTGCTGCTCGCGCTCAGCCCCGTCATCCAGTCCCGACTGGTCGATCCGGGCGCCGCGGAACCCGAGTGGATGCAGTTCCTGGTGCTGGTCCTGGTCTTCTCCGCATTCGGCTGGATTCCGCTCGCGCTTTCCCTCCGGGCCACCGTGCGCTCGCTCCGGGAAAGGGATTTCGTGCAATCCGCCCGGGCACAGGGGGCGAGCCGTTTCCACGTCGTCGTCCACGAACTGCTCCCGAACGTGCGCTCGCAGCTGCTGGTGCACGCCACCATGGCCGTCCCGACCTTCGTCGCCTCCGAGGCCGCGCTGTCCTTCCTCGGTGTCGGCGTCACCGAGCCCGTCCCGGACTGGGGGCGGATGCTCGCGCGCGGGTCGGAGGTCTTCCAGGCCGACCCGACCTACCTGGTCTTCCCCGGGGTGGCGCTGCTGCTCTTCGTGACCGCCTTCAACCTGCTCGGCGACGCCGTCCGGGACGCGCTGGATCCGCGCTCCGGCGTTCGTTGAGCCCGTCGAGCCGGCCGCGCGCCCGTTCACGCCGCTTCTCCTGACCACCCGATCCACCCCCCTGCGTCACCCGAGCCCCCTGTCACCCGAGCCCTCCCCGGCGCGATCCGCCGGGGCGAGGAGAGATTCGCCATGCGCTGGACCAGACCGACCCTCGCCGTCATCGCCGCCACCCTGCTGGCGACCTCGTGCTCGGCCGGTGCGGGCAGCACCGGTGCGGCCGCCGGAGCCGCCGGCGCGCAGACCTCGCCGCTGACCGCCGCGCTCGGCACCGAGCAGCAGAGTGCCGGCCCGGCGCCGGCCGTCCCGGGCGCCCGCCCCGGCGGCACGGTGAACGTCTACAACAGCGTGGAGTTCCGCCACCTCGACCCGCAGAAGGTCTACGCGGGCGCCGCCTACAACGCCTCGCTGCTCTGGGGCCGGCAGTTGACGCAGTACCAGGTCGTCGATGGCAGGGCCACGCTGGTGGGCGACCTCGCCACCGACACCGGCACCCCGGCCGACGGCGGGCGCACCTGGACGTACCGGCTCAAGCCGGGCGTGGCCTGGGAGGACGGTCAGCCGATCACCGCCCAGGACGTCAAGTACGGCATCGAGCGCAGCTTCGGCAAGGGCTACGAGGTCGGCCCGCCGTACTGGCCTCAGTGGCTCACCGGCGCGCCCGACTACGAGGCGGCGCGCGCCCGGTACGCGGGCCCGCAGGACGGCGACCTGGCCGCGATCGAGACGCCGGACGAGCGCACCGTCGTCTTCCACTTCCCGCAGCCGCAGGCCGACGTGCCGTACATGGCCGCGCAGTCCTCCTCCTCGCCGGTTCGCCGGGACAAGGACACCGGCACGGAGTACGACCGGCGGCCGTTCGCCACCGGCCCGTACCGGATCGTCGAGCACGTCCAGAACACCCGGATGGTGCTGGAGCGCAACCCGTACTGGAAGGCCGAGAGCGACCCGATCCGGCACCAGTACCCCGAGAGGTTCGTCTTCACGTACGGCAAGGAGGCGCTCAACCTCAACCAGGAGATCCTCTCCGGGCGGGACGGCGGCGCCGACGCCACCACCGCCTCGGACACCCTCTCCCCCGAGCTCTACCAGGCCACGGACACCGACCCGAAGGCCAAGGACCTGGTCGTCTCCGGCCGGCAGGGTGCCTTCGTCACCCAGCTGGTGATCAACAACGAGCGGGTGCCCGACGTCGAGGTCCGCAAGGCGCTGCACCTGGCCTACCCCCGCCAGCAGGCCCGCCAGGTCCAGGGCGGCGCCCGCACCGGCGAACTGGCCACCACGCTCAGCTCGCCCGCGCTGATCGACTGGCAGGCGTACGACCTCCTCCCGGCCAGGCCCGAGGGCGCCCCGGAGGCGGCCAGGGCCCGGCTCGCCAAGGCCAAGCAGGCCCCGGGCAGCCTGAGTTACGCGTACCGGAACACGCCGAACGGGCAGCGGGTCGCGCAGGTGCTGGTGGACGGCTTCGCCAAGGCCGGGATCACCGTCGTGCCCAAGCCGATCGACCCGAAGGCCTTCCTGGACGAGGTGCACCGCACCGACTCCCCGTACGACCTGTTCGAGGAGACGTCCTCCGTCGACTGGCCGACCCCCTCCACGCTGATCCCGTTCTCCTTCGACGGCCGGGCCGGCAGCGACATCAACTCCGCGCGCTACCGCAACCCCGAGGTGGACAAGGAGATCGACCGGATCAACGGGATCGGCGAACCGCGCGCCAAGGCCAAGGAGCTGTACGCGCTGGAGCAGACCGTGATGAAGGACCTGCCGGTGCTGCCGTTCGCCTACCCGACCGTCAACCAGCTGCGCGGCAGCAACCTCGGCGGGGCGTTCATCCACCCGATCTACGGGACGGTCTCGCTGGCCTGGCTGTACCTGAAGTCCTGAGCGCCCGAGCGGCCGGGCCCTGCGCTCCGGCGGGCGGTGGCGCCCGCTGACACCCGGTCGCGGGCGGTACCGCCCGCTGACGCCCGGTGGCGGGGGCGGGGGCGGGCGTCCGCCGGGCCCGCCGCTCCTCGTCGCCCTTCCCGCTCCCCCGTCACATCGACCCCCGGATCGGCCATGTTCTCCTTCGTCCTGCGGCGGACCGTCCAGGCCCTCGCCGTCCTGGTCGCGGTCTCCGCCGCCGCCTTCGCCCTCTTCTACGCCGCGCCCGCCGACCCGGCCCGCGCCGCCTGCGGCCCGCGCTGCGACAGCGGACAGGTCGCGGCGGTGCGCCGGAGCATGGGCCTGGACCAGCCGCTCGTCGCCCAGTACACCGACTACCTGGTCGGGGTCGTCGCCGGGCGGGACATCAGCGACGAGGACGGCTCGCCCCTCCACTGCGCCGCCCCCTGCCTCGGCTACTCCTACCGGCTGCACCAGCCCGTCAGCGAGGCACTGGCCGACCACCTGCCGGTGACCTTCTCGCTCACCGCCGGGGCGCTGGCCGTCCTGCTCGTGCTCGGCCTCGGCACCGGCTTCGTCTCCGCGCTGCGGCACGGGCGGCGCACCGACCGGCTGCTGTCCGGCCTCACCCTGGTCGGCGCCAGCGTGCAGATCTACTTCCTCGGGTACGTCGCGCAGTGGGCGCTGGTCTACTCCACCGGACTGCTGCCGCTGCCCTCGTACACGCCGCCGGCCGAGGACCCGGCGGCCTGGGCGGGCGGGCTGCTGCTCCCCTGGCTCGTCCTCGGATTCGTCAACTCGGCTGTCTTCGCCCGGCTTTCGCGCTCGCAGCTGTTGGAGACGATGAACGAGGAGTACGTCCGCACGGCCCGCGCCAAGGGCCTCGGACGACTGCGCGCCCACCTCAGGTACACCTCGCGCGGCGCCGCCGGGCCGCTGGTGCAGCTGCTCGGGCTGGAGGCGGGCGCCCTGCTCGGCGGGGCGGTGATCACCGAGACGGTGTTCGGGTTGAACGGGGTCGGGCGGTTCGCCGCACAGGCCGTGGCCGGGCAGGACCTGCCCGCCGTCGTCGGCGCGGTGCTGGTGGCCGCCTGCTTCGTGGTGCTGTTCGTCGCGCTGGCCGACCTCGCGGTGGCCTGGCTCGACCCGCGTGTCCGGCTGAGCTGAGGGGAGTCCTGTGATGAAGTCCGCTGTTCCTGGTGCCGGTGGTGCGGGTGGACCGGGTGTTGGTGTCGGTGGTGGTGCGGGTGGACCGGGTGTTGGTGTGGGTGGCGCCGGCGTCGGGGGTGGGGGTGGGGGCGGTGGCTGGCCCGTGCTGAGTGTGCGGGACCTGACCGTCAGCTTCGCCGCGCCGCGCGGGGGCGCGCCCGTGACGGCCGTCCGGGGGCTGTCCTTCGACCTCGCCGCGGGTGAAGTCCTGGGCCTGGTCGGCGAGTCGGGCTCGGGGAAGTCGACCGTCGGCCTCGCCGTCCTCGGCCTGCACGACCCGCGCACCACCACCGTCACCGGCTCGATCCGCCTCGGCGGGCGGGAGCTGGTCGGCGCCGGGGAGTCCGTCCTGCGCGAGGTCCGGGGCGGCCGGGCCGCGCTGGTCTTCCAGGACGCGCTCACCTCGCTCAGCCCCTTCCACCCGGTCGGCGCCCAACTCGCCGAGATGTACCGGCTGCACCACCCGGGGGCGGGCCGCGCCGAGGCCCGCCGGCGGGCGGCCGCGATGCTCGACCGGGTCGGCATCCCGGCGGCCCGGGCACGCGACTACCCCGACCGGTTCTCGGGCGGGATGCGCCAGCGCGTGATGATCGCCATGGCGCTGATGAACGACCCGCAGCTGCTGATCGCCGACGAGCCGACCACCGCGCTGGACGCCCGGGTGCAGCGACAGGTGCTCGACCTGCTGGGCGAGTTGCAGCGCGAGCACGGTACGGCCGTGCTCCTGGTCAGCCATGACCTCAGTGTGGTCGCCGGGACGACCGACCGCACGCTGGTGCTGCGCGACGGCGTCCGGGTGGAGTCCGCGCCGACCGCCGAGCTGCTGTCCGCACCCCGCGAGCCGTACACCCGGGCCCTGGTGGGAGCCGCGCTTCGCCTGGACTCCACACCGGGATCTGCACTTCTGACAGTTGACGACCCGTCGCCGACGAGGGCGTTCCGGCCGAGGGCGGTCGAGCGACCACCCGCGCGATGGCTGGTCGAGGTGGAGGACCTCAGCGTGCGGTTCCCCGGCCGACGGCGCTTTCCCGGCCTCCGCTCCGAGCCGGTCCGGGCGGTCGAGGGCCTGGACCTGCGGATCGCACCCGGGGAGACCGTCGGGCTGGTCGGCGAGTCCGGCTCCGGCAAGTCGACCACCTCCCGCGTCCTCGCCGGACTGCAACGGCCAAGCGGTGGACGGGTCTCGTACGACGGCCAGGACGCCACCCGCCCGGACCGGGAGCTGCGGCGCCGGCTCAGTCGGGAGATCCAGCTGGTGTTCCAGGACCCGTACGCCTCGCTCAACCCGCGCCGCACCGTCGCCCAGAGCCTCGACACCCCGCTGCGCCTGCACACCTCGCTGTCCGCGCCCGAACGGCGGGAGCGGGCCGCCGAGTTGCTGGAACAGGTCGGGCTGGACGCCGGACACCTGGACCGCTATCCGCACGAGTTCTCCGGCGGTCAGCGCCAGCGGATCGGCATCGCGCGCGCCCTGGCCCCGCAGCCCCGGCTGATCATCGCGGACGAGCCGGTCTCGGCGCTCGACGTGTCGGTGCAGGCGCAGGTGCTCAACCTGCTGATGGACCTGCGGGCACGCCTGGGCGTGGCCTTCCTGTTCGTCTCGCACGACCTGGCGGTGGTCCGGCACTTCTGCGACCGGGTCGCGGTGATGCACCGGGGGCGTCTGGTCGAATCCACCGACCGGGAGCGGCTGTTCGCGGCGCCGCACACCGAGTACACCCGGGAGTTGCTGGCGGCGGTGCACTGAGGAGGGGCGGGCCACGGGACCGCAGGGAGGGCGGCCCGAGGGCGGAGGCGCTCCCGGGCGGGGGCTCGGAAGGGCGGCTCGGAAGGGCGGAGGCGCTCCCGGGCCGGCCACCGGGGAGCGCGGCGCGCGGCGTGATGAGCTGGCACGATCCGGGGCGGCCCCTTCATGATCGGTTCCAGTCAGGCCGGATCGGAGAGGTGCGAGGACGATGGCGAGCAGTGAACAGTCGACCGTGGACGTGGAACTCGTCGAGGCGGCGCGCGAGGTGGCGCGGCGGTACGCGCGTGGCGACGACCACACGGTGGCGGCGGCCGGGCGCAACGCCGACGGGCGGATCGTCACCGCGCTGAACGCCTACCACTTCACCGGCGGTCCGTGCGCCGAGCTGGTGCTGATCGGGTCGGCCGCAGGGCAGGGGGCGTACGAGCTCACGACCGTCGTCGCGGTCGGGGACCGGGAGCGCGGGGTGATCCCGCCCTGCGGGCGCTGTCGGCAGGTGATGCTGGACTACTTCCCGCAGCTGCGGGTCATCGTCGGTCGGGGGTCCGAGCTGCGCGCCGTGCCGGTGCGGGAACTGCTGCCGGAAACGTACGTCTGGGCCGACCACCAGGTGGACTGATCGGCGGGAAGGACGACGCCCGGCGCGACGCCCGGGCGGGTGGGCCCGAGGGGTGGCGGGCGCGGCGGTCCGGAGTGCGGGGGCGTGGTGGGGACTTCGTTCGCCCTTCGTTCGGCTGCGCGAGCGCGGCTCGAAGCGTTAGCGTGCAGGCGATGTGACACGGGGGGACAGGAAGCGCCAGCCGAGGGGACACATTGTCGGACGACCTGCTCATCGCAAAGATCAATCACGGCTTCGATCACCTCGACGCCGACGGCGACGGACGCCTCACCGAACGGGACCACGTCCTGATGGGCCACTCAGTGGCCCGCTCGCTCGGCCACCAGGAGGGCTCGGACGCGGAGGCCGTCATCGTCCGCGCCTATCTGACGATCTGGCACGACCTGCACCTCGCCCGGCTGCCCGCCGGCACCGAGGCGATCACCCGGGAACAGTTCACAGCCTCGACCGGCTCGCTCGCCGACGACCCCGAGGCCGCCCGGGACATCCTCGGTGCGCTCGCCGAGGCCTTCCTCGCCGTCGCCGACGCCGACCGGAGCGGGACGGTGGACGCCGGGGAGTTCTTCGTCTTCCAGCGCGGCCACTTCGCCGGCCTCTCCCGGGACGACGCCGACGAGGCCTTCCGCCACCTCGACACCGACGGTGACGGCGTGCTCTCCGCGGCCGAGTTCACCGACGCGATCATCCAGTACTGGACCAGCCGTGACCCGGACGCGCCCGGCAACTGGTGGACGGGGAAGCCGCCGCACGCCCTCTGAGCGCCGCGTTCCGGGCCGGAGGACGCCGGACCGGCCCGAGCACCGTGGGCGCCCGAGCGCCGGGAGTTGCCGGACTCGCCGCCCGTCCCTGTGCGCCGGATGCGCGGGGACGGGTGACGGCTGTTCTGCGGCCTTACGGCCTTCCGGCTCCCGCCGCGTCCAGGCCTCCGACGCCTCCAGACCTCCGCTCGGACAGGCCGCCGACGCGTCCAGGCTTCCGCCCGGTCAGGCCGCCGGGACGATCCGCTCGACGATGGTGTCGATCAGCGCCGCCAGGCCGTCGACACCCAGGACCTCGGGCAGGGTGAGGTGTTCGAGGATCAGGCCGGTCATGGCGAGGTAGAGCACGACGACGGTCTCCCGGTCGCCGGGGAGACCCTCGTCCAGGTGGTAGGAGACGTTGGCCTCCAGGTCGTCCCGGATGGTGCGGGTGAGCTGGGCCTGGAGGTCCGGGCGGCGGGTGGCCTCCAGGCGGAGTTCGAGCATCGCGAGGTAGCCGGCCCGGTCGGCGGTGATCCGGCGGATCAGGTCGTGCATTAGGGCCGCGACCAGGGCGCGGTCCCGGGGCGCGCGCAGGAGTTCGGCGAGGACCGCCGGATCCGGGACGAGCCGGTGGTGGATGTGCCGGGCCGTCTGGTGGAGCAGGTGGTCCCGATTGGCGAAGTAGTTGGAGGCCGTGCCGTTGGGGACGCCGGCCTGGACGTCGACCGCGCGGAAGGTCAGGCCGCGGGCGCCCTCCCGGGCGAGGACCTCGATGGCGGCGTCGGCAAGGGCGGTGCGGCGGGCGGGGTTCTGGACCATGGGCCCGATTCTCCCTCCCGCGACGGCGGGGCCCGGAGGGGGGACCGAACCCCCTTGCCAACCACTACGGACGGAGTACTATGACTGTCGTGGTTAGCGGTGGGGCCGAACGGCCCGCGCCGCGTCCCGAGCCCGTTCCCCGACCCCAAGGACCTGCGTGCGCAAGCTCAGCTACCTCATCGGCACCACCATCGACGGCTTCATCGCCGACCCGGACGGCGGCTACGACTTCTTCTTCCCGCACCTCACCGAGGACTACGCCCCGACGCTCTTCTCCGAGTACCCCGAGACCATCCCCACCCCCGGCCGTGCGGCGGTCGGCATCGCGGAGGCGCCGAACAAGCGCTTCGACACCGTGCTGCAGGGGCGGAGCACCTACGCCGCCGGGCTGACCGTCGGGCTCACCAGCCCGTATGCCCACCTGCGCCAGATCGTCTTCTCCCGCACGCTGCGGCCGAGCCCGGACCCGGCGGTGGAGGTCACCGCCGAGGACCCGCTCAGCGTCGTCCGCCGACTCAAGCAGGAGGACGGGCTCGGCATCTGGCTCTGCGGGGGCGCCGACCTCGCCGGTCAGCTGCTGCCCGAGATCGACGAGCTGATCATCAAGCAGTACCCCGTGGTGGCCGGATCGGGCACCCCCCTGTTCCGCGCGGGCTTCGAGCCGCGCGCCTTCACGCTGACCGACAGCCGGGTCTTCGAGCGCGGGAACGTGATCCTCACCTACGCCCGGACGGCTCCTGCGGCGTCGACCGGGACTCCGAAGGACGCGGGTTCGCCGGACGGGCCGGGCGCGGACGGCCCGGACGCGGACGGCCCGGACGCCGGCTGACGCTCACCACCAGGCACACGCCGGCCACCACGACCGCCCCACCCGCCAGGGTGGGACCGGTCAGCGGCTCGGCCAGGATCAGCCAGCCCAGCAGCACCGCGACCACCGGGTTCACGTACGCGTAGGTGCCGACCAGGGTCAGCGGGGCCGAGCGCAACAGCCAGGCGTACGCGGTGAACGCGAGCAGCGAACCGAACAGCACCAGGTAGGCGAGAGCCAGCCAGGACCGGCCGGAGACGGCCGCGAGGTCCAGTCCGCGGTGCTCGCCGCGGACCAGGCCGATCAGCAGATCGCAGAGGCCGCCGGCCAGCATCTGGTACGCGCTCGCGGCGAGCACGTTGCCCGGCATCGGGAGCTTCTTGCCCGCGAACGAGCCGCAGGCCCACAGCAGCGTGGCACAGATGATCAGGACCACGCCGAGCGGTTCGATCGAACCGCCGATCGCCGGGGCCGACAGCACGCCGAGGCCGACCAACCCGAGCAGCACCCCGGCGAGTTCGGCGAGCCTCGGGCGCTCGCCACCCCCGAAGGCCGTCAGCACCACCATCCACAGCGGCACGGCGGCCACCAGCAGGGCGGCCAGGCCGGAGGGGACGGAGGTCTCGCCCAGGACCACCAGTCCGTTGCCACCGGCCAGCAGCAGCACGCCGACCAGGGCGGACGACGCCAGTTGCCGTCCGGTCACCTTCAGGCCGGCCGGGCCCTGGCGCACCAGCAGGTAGCCGACCAGCAGGAGGCCCGCGGCGAGGAAGCGAGCGGCGGCGGAGAGGAAGGAGGGCATCGTCTCCACCGCGATCCGGATCGCCAGGTAAGTCGAACCCCAGACGACGTAGACGACGGCGAGGGCCAGCCAGGCCGCGCCGCCGAGGCGGGCGACGGGGGTGGGCTTCACGGGGACGGCCTTCACCAGGGCGACCTTCGCGGGGGCGGCGGGAACCGCATCGGTGGGGGCGGCGGCGGCCGGTTGTGAAGAGGCGGGCGATGTCATGTGTGTCCCCCTTGGACGGTGCTGGCCCAACATCCGACATGACAGCGCATCCACGGCCCCGCGCGCCAGTCGGTATCGCGGATCGGACCGGAAGCCGTACGGTGGGCGCTCCCCAGCCGAGAGGTCGAACCCGTGTCCGCATCCGAGGAACCCCTGCCCTTCTTCGTGTACGGCACCCTGCGCAGCGGCCACCGCAACCACGCCGTACACCTGGCCGGGCGCTGCGCCGACATCCGCCCGGCAGTGCTGGACGGTGCCGCGCTGCACGAGGGCCCCGGCTTCCCGTACGCGGTACCCGATGCCGCGCCCGGGCGCTGGATCCTGGGCGAGCTGGTCACCGTGCGCCCCGGCGCGTACGACGGCGCGCTCGCGGATCTGGACCTGCTGGAGGAGTGCCGGGCGGACGGGACCGGGCTGTACGTCCGGCGGCGGATGGCGGTGCGGACGGCGCCCGGCGAGCTGCGGGACGCCTGGGTCTACCTCGCCGGACCGGCCGTCGAACGACGGCTGCGGGAACGGCCGGCGCTGATCGAGTCGGGGGACTGGGCGGACCGGTGACGGGGTGACGGGCCGATCGCGGCGGGTGGCGGAGAACAGATGTCAGGCGACAGCCGACAGCTGACAGATAACAGAGTTTGAAATCTGTCATCTGTTATCTGTCACCTGTTACCTGTCAGCTGACACCTGTCGGCTGTCGGCGGCCAGGCGTCAGCCACTCCGGGCCGCCCGGAGAGCACGCGCCTACCGCCAGGTAGGCTGCCCCGGCCAGCAGCTTCGCTGGACTGCTGGACTGCTGGACGAACGACGAGGAGCCACCCGGTGCCCGAGCTGCCACCCACGATCGCCGTCGTCGGGATCGGGGCCGACGGCTGGTCCGGCCTCGCCGCCGGCTCCCGCGCCGCGTTGCGGGACGCCGAGGTGGTGCTCGGCGGCCCGCGGCAGCTGGACCTGCTCCCCCACGACGAGGTCGCCGCCGAGCGCGTCCCCTGGCCGTCCCCGCTGCGCCCGGCCGTCCCCGGCCTGCTCGCCGCCCACGCCGACCGCCGGGTCGCCGTCCTGGCCAGCGGCGATCCGATGTTCTACGGAATCGGCCGCACCCTCGCCGAGACCGTCGGCGCCGAGCGGCTGCGGGTCCTGCCGCACCCCTCCTCGGTCTCCTACGCCTGCGCCCGGCTCGGCTGGCCGCTGGAGGCCACCGAGGTGGTCAGCCTGGTCGGCCGCCCGCTGGACACTCTCTCGCTCGCCCTCCACCCCGGCCGCCGCCTGCTGGTGCTCAGCGCCGACGCCGCCACCCCGGCCGCCGTCGCGGCGCTGCTCACCGAGCGCGGCTACGGCACCGCCCGGCTGCGCGTCCTGGAACAGCTCGGACACCCGGACGAGCGGCAGCTCGACGGCCCCGCCGACGGGTGGCCGCACCCGGCCGGCGATCCGTTGAACATCATCGCCGTCGAACTCGCCGACGGCCCCCGCGGTTCCCTCGTCCCCGGCCTGCCCGACGCCGCGTACGAGAGCGACGGCCAGCTCACCAAGCGCCATGTGCGCGCCGCCACGCTGGCCACGCTCGCCCCCTCCCCCGGTGAGCTGCTCTGGGACGTCGGCGGCGGCTCGGGCTCGATCGCCGTCGAGTGGCTGCGCGCCCACCGCGACTGCCAGGCCGTCAGCATCGAGCGCGACCCGGTGCGCGCCGAGCGGATCGCCCGCAACGCCGCCGCGCTCGGGGTGCCCCGGTTGCGCGTGGTGACCGGCCCCGCCCCCGACGCGCTCGCCGAACTCCCAGCCCCCGACGCCGTGTTCATCGGCGGCGGCCTCACCGCGCCCGGCCTGCTGGAGAGTTGCTGGGCCGCCCTGCGGCCGGGCGGCCGGCTGGTCGCCAACACCGTGACCCTGGAGTCCGAGGCGCTACTCACCGAGTGGTACCGGCGCCACGGCGGCGAACTCGTCAAGCTGGCCGTCGCCACGGCCGTCCCGGTCGGCGGCTTCACCGGGTGGCGCCAGGCCATGCCGGTCACCCAGTGGTCCGCCGTCAAGCCCGACCCCGGCACGGCCCCACCCCGCACGGCCCGACCCGCCACGGCCCGACCCGCCACAGCCCGACCCGGTGAGCCCGAACCCGGCAGGACCGACCGGACCGCCGACCGGACCGACCCCCTTCAGGAGGACGCCTCGTGACCGTCTACTTCATCGGAGCCGGCCCGGGCGCCGCCGACCTGATCACCCTGCGCGCCCAGCGGCTGCTGGCCCGGGCGGAGGTCTGCCTGTACGCCGGAAGCCTCGTCCCGGAGGAGCTGCTGGCCGAGTGCCCGGCCGGTGCCCGGCTCGTCGACACCGCCAACCTGAACCTGGACCAGATCGTCGACGAGATGACCGCGGCCTTCCGTGCGGGCAAGGACGTGGCCCGGCTGCACTCCGGCGACCCGTCCGTGTTCTCCGCCGTCGCCGAGCAGATGCGCCGCCTGGACGCCGTGGGCATCCCCTACGAGGTGGTCCCCGGCGTGCCCGCCTTCGCCGCCGCCGCGGCCGCGCTCAAGCGGGAGTTGACCGTGCCGACCGTCGGCCAGACCGTCATCCTCACCCGGATCGCCAAGCGCGCCACCCCGATGCCCGAGGGCGAGGACCTCGCCACGCTCGGCCGCAGCGGGGCCCTGCTGGTGCTGCACCTGGCCGCCGGGTACGTGGACGACGTGGTCGAGCAGCTGCTCCCGCACTACGGCGCCGACTGCCCGGCCGCCGTCGTCGCGATGGCCAGCCGCCCGGACGAGCTGGTGCTGCGCGGCACCGTCGGCGACATCGCCGAGCAGGTCAAGGCTGCCGGTGTGGTCCGCACCGCCGTCATCATCGTCGGCCGCACGCTGGCCGCCGAGCACTTCCGCGACAGCCACCTCTACTCCGCGGACCGCGAGCGCCCGCACGAGCCCTGCGGGGCGTGATGCGCGGCACGTCCTCGGGCCCGGTCCGCCATCTGCTCGTCCTCGGCGGCACGACGGAAGGGCGGGCGCTGGCGGCCGCCCTCCACGGCCGTCCGACCCTGCGGGTCACCAGCTCGCTGGCCGGCCGGGTCGCCCAGCCCCGGCTGCCCGTCGGGGAGGTACGGATCGGCGGCTTCGGCGGCGCGGACGGCCTGGCCGACTGGCTGCGCGCCGAGCGGGTGGATGCCGTCGTGGACGCCACCCACCCGTTCGCCGCGGGCATCTCGCGCAACGCCGCCCTCGCTGCCGCCGCCACCGGCGTGCCGCTGGTGGTGCTGCGCCGCCCCGGCTTCACCCCCGTCGAGGGGGACCGCTGGTTCCCCGTCCCCTCGCTGGCCGCGGCCGCCGAACAGCTGCCGCGACACGGGGAGCGGGTCTTCCTCACCACCGGCCGGCAGAGCGTCGCCGCCTTCGCCCACCTGGACGGCGTCCACGTCATCGCCCGCTCGGTGGACCCGCCCGAGCCGCCGCTGCCGCCCTCGTTCGAAGTCCTGCTGGACCGCGGCCCGTTCACGGTCGAGGGCGAGGAGAAGCTGCTGCGCCGGCTCGACGTCGACGTCCTGGTCACCAAGGACAGTGGCGGCGCCGCCACCGCTCCCAAGCTGACCGCCGCCCGCACGCTCGGCCTGCCCGTCGTCGTCGTGGAGCGCCCGCCGGTGCCGGAGGGCGTGCCGGTCGTCCCGGACGTCGAGAGCGCGCTGCGCTGGCTGGAGTGGCTGGGCTGAGTCCAGGTAGTGGAAATGCCGGCGGCCGCGCCGCCGACCCGGCAGGATGGCCCGATGAACGACGATCAGCGCCCCGAGCCCCCGCACACCGCCGACGAACGCGCCACCCTGGCAGGCTTCCTGGACTTCCAGCGCGAAACCCTCGCGATGAAGTGCGCCGGCCTGACCACCGAGCAGCTCCGCTCCCGGGTGCTGGAACCCTCGGCGCTGTCCCTGCTCGGCCTGGTCCGGCACCTCGCCGAGGTGGAGCGCAGCTGGTTCCGCAACGTGCTCGCCGACGAAGGCGTACCCGGCTTCTGGAAGCACCCGGACGGCTCCTTCGCCGAGTTCGACGTCGACACCGCCGACCCGGACGAGGCCTTCGAGGTCTGGCGCCGGGAGTGCGCCCACTCCCGGGAACTCGTCGCCGCCGCGCCGTCGTTGGACGCCCAGGGCCACCACGGCGAGGAAGTCTTCTCGCTGCGCTGGATCCTCACCCACATGATCGAGGAGTACGCCCGCCACAACGGCCACGCCGACCTCCTGCGCGAGCACCTCGACGGCAGCACCGGCGAGTAACGCAGCACGGGTAGCGCCGGGCCGGCCTGCCGAGCGAGAGGAAACACCGGTGCGGACCCGCCGGAAGGAACGCGGCACCCCCGGGCCGTCGGCCCCGTGGAACGAGATCGTCCCGGGGCTCTGGATGGGCGGGCACTACTTCACCCCGCCCGGCGGAGAGCTGCAACCCGCCGTCGTCCGGGACGAGTTCGACCTGGTGGTCAGTCTGTACACGCGCCCCGGCCACGGCCCGGAGCCGGGGGTGGAGCACGTCGTCCGGGAGGTGCCGGACGATCCGCTCTCCCCCCGGCAGCTGCTGGCCGTGCAGGAGGCGGCCGAACTCACGGCGGCGGCCGTCCGCCGCGGCCGGCGGACGCTGGTGCGCTGCCACTCGGGCTACAACCGCTCGGGCCTGGTGGTGGCGCAGGCACTGGTCGGCCTCGGCTGCGACACCGGGGAGGCGGTACGACTGGTGCGGGAGGGGCGGTCGCCGTGGGCGTTGAACAACGCGGTGTTCGTGGAGTACCTGGACACCGGGTTGGACGTGGCCATCCTGCTGACCGGCCTCAACGGGTAGGGTCGGTCAGCAGGATGACGAGCCGTCAGGATCATCAGCGCCCATCAGGACAATCCGTCAGGGCCGCCGGACGGGCCTGACGGTACGTCAGATGTCCCGGAAGGTCTCGATCCGGGCGCCGATCGAGTTGAGGCGCTCGGCGAGGTCCTCGTAGCCGCGGTTGATCACGTAGACGTTGCGCAGGACCGAAGTGCCCTGGGCGGCGAGCATCGCGAGGAGGATGACGACGGCCGGGCGCAGGGCCGGCGGGCACATCATCTCGGCGGCGCGCCAGCGGGTGGGGCCCTGGACCAGGACGCGGTGCGGGTCGAGGAGCTTGACGTCCGCGCCGAGGCGGGTCAGCTCGGTGAGGTAGATCGCGCGGTTGTCGTAGACCCAGTCGTGGATCATCGTGGTGCCGTGCGCGGCCGCGGCGATGGCGGCGAAGAACGGCACGTTGTCGATGTTGATGCCGGGGAACGGCATCGGGTGGATGGTGTCGATCGGCGCGGTCAGCTTGGAGGGGCGCACGGTGAGGTCGACCAGGCGGGTGTGACCGTTGTGGGCCCGGTACTCGGGGGTGCGGTCGTAGTCGAGGCCCATGCCTTCGAGCACCGCGAGTTCGATCTCCAGGAACTCGATCGGCACCCGGCGGATCGTCAGCTCGGAGGAGGTGACCACGGCGGCGGCGAGCAGGCTCATCGCCTCCACCGGGTCCTCGGCCGGGGTGTAGTCGACGTCGCAGGTGATCTCCGGGACGCCGTGCACGGTCAGGGTGGTGGTGCCGATGCCCTCGATCTTCACGCCCAGCTTCTCCAGGAAGAAGCACAGGTCCTGGACCATGTAGTTGGGCGAGGCGTTGCGGATGACACTGATGCCGTCGTGCCGCGCGGCGGCCAGCAGGGCGTTCTCGGTGACGGTGTCCCCGCGCTCGGTCAGCACGATCGGGCGGTCCAGCGGGGCGCCGGGCTCGACCGAGGCGTGGTAGGCGCCGCCGGTGGTGGCGACCTCCAGGCCGAAGCGGCGCAGCGCGGTCAGGTGCGGCTGGACGGTGCGGGTGCCGAGGTCGCAGCCACCCGCGTACGGGATGGCGAACTGCTGGGCGCGGTGCATCAGTGGGCCGAGGAACATCAGCACGCTGCGGGTGCGGCGGGCGGCCTCGACGTCCATCGCGGCGAGGTCGAGCTCGGCGGGCGGGGTGAGTTCGAGGTCGCGGCCCTCGTTGATCCAGCGGCTCTTGACGCCGATGCTGGTGAGGACTTCGAGGATGCGGTAGACCTCCTCGATCCGGGCGACGCTGCGGATCGTGGTGCGGCCGGTGGTCAGCAGCGACGCGCAGAGGATCGCGACGCAGGCGTTCTTGCTGCTGCGCACGTCGATGGCGCCGGAGAGCCGGGTGCCGCCCGCGACGCGCAGGTGCATCGGGCCGGAGTAGCCGAGGGAGACGATCTCGCTGTCGAGGGCTTCGCCGATGCGGGCGATCATCTCAAGGCTGACGTTCTGCTTGCCCTGTTCGATGCGGTTGACCGCGCTCTGGCTGGTGCCGAGGGCCTCTCCGAGCTGCGCCTGGGACCAGCCGCGGTGCTGGCGCGCGGTACGGATGAGGGTGCCGATACGGGTGAGGTAGTCGCCTGTCACTCGGCAGACCATATCTCATGCTTGAGATGGTGACAGAATCGACAGCGGGCGAGGCACCACTTTTGTCCGTTTCTCGCCCCGTATGGACGTCAGATCTTCACATCACCACACGATATTGCTGAGCTTCTGCTGCCTGACGCGCAGCGGGACTCGGACGAGCGCGACACTCAACTCGACGTCTCCCGGGGGCCGAGCGGTTCCGCCCGACCGACGATGGTGCCCGCGCGGTCGATGCAGATCACGTCCACCGCGACCGGCGAGCCCAGCAGCACGTCGAGGGCCGTCGCCCGGGCCGCCTCGGCCACCAGGTCCCCGAGCGGGACCCCGGCCGCACGGCACAACTGCACCGCCTCCAGCCCGGTGTTGGCCGCCGCCACCGCGCCGGCCAGCGCCTCGTCCGCCCCACCCCGGCGCGCCAGTTCGGCCAGGTACCCCTTGTCCACCTGGGAACGCGCCGAGTGCAGGTCCAGATGGCCGGCCGCGAGCTTGGACAGCTTGGCGAAACCGCCCGCGATGGTCAGCCGGGGCACCGGGTGGCGCTTCAGGTACTTGAGCACGGCACCGGCGAAGTCACCCATGTCCAGCAGCGCGTCCTCGGGCAGGCCGTGCACCGCGACCGCCACCTTCTCCGAGGTCGAACCGGTGCAGCCGGCCACATGCGTGCGCCCGGCCGCCCGGGCCACGTCCACACCGCGCCGGATGGAGTCGATCCAGGCCGAGCAGGAGTAGGGGACGACGATCCCGGTGGTCCCGAGGATCGACAGGCCGCCCAGGATGCCGAGCCGCGGGTTCCAGGTCGAGCGGGCGATCTCTTCACCGTGGTCGACCGAGATCTCGACCACCACGTCCCCGCTGCCGCCGTGCTCGGCCGCCACCTCGGCGACGGCGTCCCGGATCATCTGCCGCGGCACCGGGTTGATCGCGGGCTCGCCGACGGGCAGTGGCAGCCCGGCCTTGGTGACCGTACCCACCCCGGGACCGGCCCGGAACACCACCCCGGCCCCGGGCGCGCCGGCCCGCACGGTCGCGCGGATCAGCGCGCCGTGGGTGACGTCGGGGTCGTCTCCGGCGTCCTTCACCACTCCGGCCATCGCGCTCCCGGCCGCACCGGGCCCGCCGTCGAGCAACTGCTCGGCGGCGAGGGCGAAGGCGGGCCGCTGGCCCTTGGGCAGCGTGATGACCACCGGGTCCGGGAACTCGCCGGTGAGCAGCGCGGTGTACGCCGCCTTGCTGGCGGCGGTGGCGCAGGCACCCGTCGTCCAGCCGTGCCGCAGCCCGCTGCTCTTCAGCTGACCGGCCCGGCCTCCCGGCTGGGATCCCGCTCCGGCCCCCGGCTGGGCCCCGGCTCCCGCTGCGGCCACCTGCGCCTCGCTTCCGACGGCGCCCGCGCCGTCCTGCTCTCCCGGGCGGCCGCACCGGCCGCCGCCGCCGATTTTCCCCCATTCGCCCGGCCGGGGCCCGACCGGGGTGTCCTGCGCGGCCCGCGCCGCGAACCGGTCGGAGCGGGTGTACGAACCACGGGGCCGCCCGCGCGAGCTGCGGTGCAGTCGCCGCCCCACGTTCCCGAAGAGTTCGCTGCACGGCCCTCGCCCCCTGGCCTACCAGTGAGTAATCTGGCGGTCCGCCAGGAGCGGGGTTCATGACACATCGGCCCGGCACGGGGGTTGTCCCTCCCGCCGGGCCATCAGTCTGTGGGGGTTTTTGTGGCAGGGATGAGTCGGCGTACGTTCCTCACCGGTACGTCGGTGGCCGCCGCGTGGTCGGCCTTGTCGCTGGGCGGCGCGCACTTCGCCTCGGCCGCGGCGCGCGACCAGGCGCTGGCGGCGACGGCCGCCCGGGCGGTCACCGTGACCGGGACCACCCTGGAGCAGGTGGCCACACCCGTCGGCACCGGCGGCTACAAGCGGCTGGCGGCCGGACCGGGCTGGCCGCTGGTGGTGCGCGGCGAGCTCGCGGCGCCGGCCGCCGGACGGGACGACCGCCGCACCGGACTGGCCAGCTTCGTCCAGTTCAGCGACCTGCACCTGGTGGACACCGAGTCCCCGGTGCGCTTCGAGTACCTGGCCAAGTTCACCGGCAGCGCGTACCGGCCCCAGGAGGCCCTGAACGCCCGCGGTGTCTCGGCCCTCGTCGAGCGGGTCAACTCGCTCGCCGGCGGCCCCTACACCGGGCTGCCGTTCAGCATGGTGATGGCCACCGGCGACAACACCGACAACCACGAACTCGCCGAACTCGACTGGTACCTCAAGGTCATGGGCGGCGGCAGGCTGGCCCAGAGCACCGGTGACCCGAACCGCTACGAGGGTGTGCAGAACTCCGGCAACGCGGCCTACTGGAACCCCGAACTCCCCTACGGCGACGGCTACAAGGCCAAGGGCTTCCCGCAGATACCCGGCTTCCTGTCCGCCGCCGGCCGCCCCTTCGACGCGCCCGGCCTGCGCACGCCCTGGTACACGACGGTCGGCAACCACGACGACAGCATCGAGGGCACACTGCCGGATCTCGGCCTGCTCAACGACCTCTACACCGGCCAGTACAAGCTGGAGGGCTGTGACGACGCCACGGCCGCCCAGCTGATGGACTCGCTGCGCCGCGACCCGGCCGGCGCCGTCCTGCTGCTCGCCAAGCTGATCGCCGACGGCGAGGCGGTCCGCCGGATCACCCCGGACGAGCGCCGGAAGCCTTTCACGCTCAAGGAGTTCGCCAAGGCCCACCTGAACCCGGCGGTCACCGGAGCGGGCCCCTACGGGCACGGCTTCACCTCGGACATGGCGAGCAGCGGCAAGCTCTACTACACCTTCCGCATCTCGGAGAAGGTGGTCGGCATCAGCCTGGACACCACCAACCAGGCCGGGTTCGCCGACGGCTCGCTGGGCACCGCGCAACTGCGCTGGCTGGAGCAGCAGTTGAAGGCGCACAGCGGCCACTGGTACGACACCGACGGGAACCGGGTCACGGGCGGCAGCACGGACGACCTGATCCTGGTCTTCAGCCACCACACCAGCACCAGCATGGGCAACCTGCTGCCGGACCCGCGGAACATCTTCGAGAGGCGGCACGACGGCAACGAGCTGGTCGCGCTGCTGCAGCGCTACCCGAACGTGGTCGGGTGGGTGAACGGGCACACCCACATGAACAAGATCACGCCGCACGGCCACGCGGTGCCGGAGCGGGCGTTCTGGGAGATCAACACCGCCTCGCACATCGACTACCCGCAGCACGGGCGGATCATCGAGGTCGTGGACAACGGGGACGGCACGCTCTCGCTGTTCACCACGCTGATCGAATCCTCCGCACCGTACGGGACGGATTTCGGCAGCACCTCGGACGCCAACCTCGCGGCGCTCTACCGCGAGCTGTCGTACAACGACCCGAACGGGCGGGTGACGGCCCTGCTGGGCGCGGGCGAGGACCACAACACGGAGCTGCTGCTCGCCAAGCCGACCCGGTGAGGGGTGACGGGTGTCACGGCTGAGCGCTGACGGCTGACGGGGAACGGGGAACAGATGACAGATGACAGCGAACAGATTTCATCATCTGTTCGCTGTCATCTGTTCGCCGTCACCGGTGGCCGGTCACCCGACCGCCGTCACCCCTCCGGGTAGCGGCGGGGCGTCCAGACGACCTCCACGCCGCCGCCCCGCTCGACCGCCCGGGTCTGCGAGGAGCCGATCAGCAGGATCGTCCGCATGTCGACCAGGGCCGGGTCCAGCTCGCCGAGCCGGACGATCCGCACCCGCTCGGTCGGCCCGCCGACGTCCCGCGCCATGACCACCGGTGTCTGCGGTGCGCGGTACTCCAGCAGCAGGTCCCGGGCGAGGCCGACCTGGGTGGTGCGGGACTTCGAGCCCGGGTTGTACAGCGCGAGCACCAGGTCAGCCTCGGCGGCGGCGCGCAGCCGCTTGGCCACCACGTCCCACGGCTTGAGCCGGTCCGAGAGCGACACCGTCGCGTAGTCGTGCCCGAGCGGGGCCCCGGCCCGGGAGGCGGCCGCGTGGGCGGCGGTCACCCCCGGCAGGACCCGCACCGGAACGTCCCGGTAGGCCTCCTCGCAGGCGACCTCCAGGACGGCGGTGGCCATCGCGAAGACCCCCGGGTCACCCGAGGAGACGACCGCGACCCGGTGCCCGCGCCGGGCGAGTTCCAGGGCGTACTCGGCGCGCTCGGACTCGACCTTGTTGTCCGAGCCGTGCCGCCGCTGGCCCGGACGCTCCGGCACCCGGGCCAGGTAGGTGGTGTAGCCGACCAGGTCGGTGGCCTCGGCCAGCGCCCCGCGCGCCTCGGGGGTGAGCCAGAGCGGTCCGGCCGGCCCGGTGCCGACGACGGTCACGCTGCCGACGCCCTCCGAGGGCCGGACCTCGGGCTCCAGCGGCGCGACCTTGCTGGGCAGCACCGCGACCGAGAAGTACGGCACCGTCGCGTCGTCGACCTCGGCGAGCGGCGCGATGCGCTCCCCCGCCATGAAGGCCCGCTCGACGTACTGGGCGTCGGCGAGCCGCCCGGCCCGCTCCAGGGCGCGGCGGACGGTCGGGAAGGTTCGGCCGAGCTTCATGATCACGGCGGAGTCGGCGGAGGCGATCCGCGCCGTCAGCTCCTCCTCGGGCAGTGTGCCCGGGATGACGGTGAGCGTCTCCTCGGCCTCGGTCAGCGGCTGTCCGAGCCGGGCCGCCGCCGCGCTCACCGAGGTCACGCCGGGCACCACCTCGGTCGGGTAGCGGTGCGCGAGCCGCTTGTGCATGTGCTGGTAGGAGCCGTAGAAGAGCGGGTCGCCCTCGGCGAGGACGACGACGTCGCGCCCGGCGTCCAGGTGGGCGGCCAGCCGGGCGGCGGCCTCCTCGTAGAACTCGTCCAGCGCGCCCCGGTAGCCGCCCGGGTGGTCGGTGGTCTCGACGGTGAGCGGGTAGACCAGCTTCTCCTCGATCTGACCGCCCGTCAGGTAGCGCTCGGCGATCGAGCGGGCGATGGACCGGCCGTGCCGGGCGCTGTGGTACGCCACCACGTCGGCCTTGCCGATGAGTTCGGCGGCGCGGACGGTCACCAGCGACGGGTCCCCCGGGCCGAGCCCGACTCCGTACAGCCGCCCGGTCGAAGGCTTCTGATCGTCCGTCACTCTTCTTCGCTCGCAATCGCGTTGATGGCGGCGGCGGCCATCGCGCTGCCGCCGCGCCGACCGCGCACCACCAGGTGCTCCAGGCGGGAGGGGTGCTCTGCCAGGGCCTGCTTGGACTCGGCGGCGCCGATGAAGCCGACCGGGACGCCGATCACCGCTGCCGGGCGCGGCGCGCCCGCCTCGATCATCTCCAGCAGCCGGAACAGCGAGGTCGGCGCGTTGCCGACGGCGACCACCGCGCCCTCCAGGCGGGGCAGCCACAGCTCCATGGCCGCGGCGCTACGGGTGTTGCCCATCGCGCGGGCGAGGTCGGGCACCGCCGGGTCGGTGAGGGTGCAGATCACCTCGTTGTCGGCGGGCAGCCGCTTGCGGGTCACGCCGCTCGCGACCATGTTGACGTCGCAGAGGATCGGCGCACCGGCGTGCAGTGCGGCGCGCGCGGAGGCGACCACGCCGGGCGAGTACACCAGGTCCTCGACCAGGTCGACCATCCCGCAGGCGTGGATCATCCGCACCGCGACCTGGGAGACGTCCGCCGGGAGGGCGGCCAGATCGGCCTCCGCGCGGATGGTGGCAAAGGACTGGCGGTAGATGGACGCGCCGTCCTTCTCGTACTCGATCACTTCGTGGTCCTCCTGGCCTCGGCGACCGCCTCGGCCATCTCCTCGTTCGACACGTCCACGGAAGGGACAGGCGCCGGTCCGTTGACCGTCACCCGGTAGCCGTGCCCCGTGGCGAGCACGTCCACCCACCGCCCGGCCGGGTGGCCGCAGCGCCGTTCACAACCCGACCAGTGGACGGGCAGCGCACCGGGAACACCGGCCGGAGCCCCGGCCGCGCCGTCCAGCGCCCGGGCCGCGTCCGCGCGGACGTCGGCGAGCGACTTGGCGCAGCTCGGCAGTCCGGTGCAGGCGGTGGCCCGTTCCCAGGGCGAGCCCGGCCCGGTACGGAAGCCGGCGTCGGCGAGCGCGGGCAGCCGGTCGGCCGACGCACCCGGCAGGACCACGCCGCGCCAGGGCGTCAGCCGCAGTCCACCGGTGGCCGCTTCCACCGAAGCCGTGCCGGTCGCAGCGGTGGCAGCCGTCGTAGCGGCGGCAGCGGTCGAAGCGGCGGCGGTGGTCGCAGCAGAGGCGGCGTCCGTAGCGGTCTCGGCGGTCACGGCGGTCACGGCGGCCGCGGCGGTCACGGCGGTCGCGGCGGTCGCGGCCCCCGAGGCGGCGACCAGCGCCCGCCACTGCGCGGCACTCGCCCGCCCGAAGCGCAGTCCCACCGACAGCCCGCCGGGCAGCACGCCCAGGGCGGGCGCCGCACCGGCGAAGGCGGGCAGCGGCACCGGCCCGGCCGGCAGCAGGTCGGGCACCTCGCGCAGGTGCCAGGCCCTGCGACCGCTGGTGCGCAGCGCGTCCAGGAAAGCGCGGGCCGCCGCCAGCACGGCGGTGACCTCCTGCCCGGCTTCGACCGGGTGCCCGTGGTCGGCGCGCCCGAGCCGCAGCACGGCGGGCCGGTCACCGGCCGACGTCCGGTCCGCGGCGGCGCCCCGTGAAGCCGACGGTGAGCCTGCGATCAATGTCACATCGGCGTCGAGCGCGGCGACGTCCCCGCGCCCGTCGTCCAGCGCGAAGAGGAACTTGCCGGAGAGCCCGGCCGCCCAGTCGCTCGCGCACAGCCGCGCGTCCAGTTCCCGTACCCAGGACTGGACATCGGCCGAGGGGGTGCCGTCCAGCCCCGCCGTCGGCGAGGCGACGATGTTGCGGACCCGCTCATGGGTCTCCGAGGGCAGCAGCCCGACGGCGCGCAGCCGCTCCGCGAGGTCCGCCCCGCAGTGCGCGGCGAGGCCGCGCAGTTGGACGTTGCCGCGCGAGGTGGTCTCCAACTGCCCGTCGCCGAGGGCCTCGGCCGCCTCGGCCAGGGCCAGCGCCTGACGGGCCGTCAGCAGGCCGCCGGGCAGACGGATCCGGGCCAGGGCGCCGTCGTCGGCCGGGTGCAGTCGCAGGGCCCCGGGGCAGGCGTCGGCGCGCCCCCGGTCGGGCACCTCCCGGGCGGGTACGGCGACGCCCGGCGCGGTGGCGTCGGGTGTCGGTGGCATGGCGGCGAGCATACAGATGATCCGATCGGTTGCCTCCGTCCGCTGCATCACACTCCGGCGCACCCGACGCACACCCGACGCCCTGCCCGGCGTGCGCGCCGGGCGGGCTCCGGGCCGGGACCGCGCCGGCTCCGGGCGGCCACGCCGAGCAGCCGGAGCCCGCGGCCGAAAGCTCACTCTCCCCCAGGTCAGCCACACCCCGTACGATGCAGGGCGGGCGGTCCCGGCGGACCGTCCGCACGCCAGCGACGGCGCAGGGGAGGAAACCGGTGCAAGCCCGGTGCGGTCCCGCCACTGTGACCGCGGTTCACCGGGAAGCCGGTCGGCCGCGGGAGCCAGGAACTCCTGCCGTCCTCCACCGGCCCGGGGCGCGGACCCCGAGGAAGGCAGAAATGCACCAGCGCTGTCGCATGCCCGCGCACGCGTCCACGGCCGCCACCGCGGCCGCCCCGGCCCACATCACGGCCGCCCCGGCCGGTTTCCCGGCCGCCCCGGCCGAATCCCCGGCCGTCCTGGCCACCGACGAGGCCGGGAGGGCCTTCACATGATCCTGCTGCTGTCGACCTCCGACACCGACCTGCTCAGTGCCCGGGCCTCCGAGGGCCCGGTGCGTTACCGGCTCGGCAACCCGGCCCGGCTCACCCCCCAGGACCTGCCCGCGCTGCTGGAGGGCACCGAGCTCGTCGTGGTCCGCCTGCTCGGCGGGCGCCGCGCCTGGCAGGAGGGCCTGGACGCGCTGCTGGCCGGCCCCCGCCCGGTGGTGGTGCTGACCGGTGAGCAGGCCCCCGACGCCCAGCTGATGGAGCTGTCCACCGTCCCGGCCGGCATCGCCGCCGAGGCGCACGCCTACCTCGCCCACGGCGGCGCGGCCAACCTGGCCGAGCTGGGCGCCTTCCTCTCCGACACCGTGTTGCTGACCGGCCACGGCTTCGCCCCGCCCGCCTCCGCGCCGGCCTGGGGCCCGCTGGAGCGCGCAGCCCGTCCGTCCGAGGGCCCGACGGTCGCGGTGCTCTACTACCGCGCCCACCACATGAGCGGCAACACCGCCTTCGTGGAGACGCTCTGCCGGGCCATCGAGGACCAGGGCGCCCGCGCCGTGGCCTACTACTGCGCCTCGCTGCGCGGCGCCCAGCCCGAGCTGCTGGCCGCGCTCGGCGAGGCCGACGCGATCGTCACCACCGTGCTGGCCGCCGGCGGCACCCGCCCGGCCGACGCGCAGGCCGGCGGCGACGAGGAGGCCTGGGACGCGGGCGCGCTGGCCGCGCTGGACCGCCCGATCCTCCAGGCCCTCTGCCTGACCTGGTCGCGCGCCCAGTGGGAGGCCAGCGACGACGGCCTGTCCCCGCTGGACACCGCCACCCAGGTCGCCGTCCCCGAGTTCGACGGCCGCCTGATCACCGTCCCGTTCTCCTTCAAGGAGCTGGACGAGGACGGCCTGACCGTCTACGCCGCCGACCCGGAGCGCGCCGCCCGCGTGGCCGGCACCGCCGTCAGCCACGCCCGGCTGCGGTACGTCCCGGCCGCCGAGCGCCGCCTGGCCCTGGTGCTGTCCGCGTACCCGACCAAGCACGCCCGGGTCGGCAACGCCGTCGGCCTGGACACCCCGGCCAGCGCCGTCCGCCTGCTGAACCGGCTGCGCGAGGAAGGCATGGACCTCGGGAACGACCTCCCCGGCTTCGACGGCACGGAGGACGAGGGCCACGAGGGTGACGCGATCATCCACGCCCTGATCGCGGCCGGCGGCTACGACCAGGACTGGCTGACCGAGGACCAGCTGGCCCGCAACCCGGTGCGCATCCCGGCCGCCGACTACCGCCGCTGGTACGCCACCCTCCCGCAGGCGCTGCGCGAGCAGGTCGAGGAGCACTGGGGCCCGGCCCCCGGCGAGCTGTACGTCGACCGCTCGCAGAACCCGGACGGCGACATCGTGCTGGCCGCACTCCGCTCCGGGAACCTGCTGGTCCTGATCCAGCCGCCGCGCGGCTTCGGCGAGAACCCGGTCGCCATCTACCACGACCCCGACCTGCCGCCGAGCCACCACTACCTGGCCGCCTACCGCTGGATCGAGGCCGCGCAGGAGGACGGCGGCTTCGGCGCCCACGCCGTCATCCACCTCGGCAAGCACGGCAACCTGGAGTGGCTGCCCGGCAAGACCGCCGCGCTGTCCGCCGAGTGCGGCCCGGACGCCGTCCTCGGCAACCTCCCGCTGATCTACCCCTTCCTGGTCAACGACCCGGGCGAGGGCACCCAGGCCAAGCGCCGCGCCCACGCCACCCTGGTCGACCACCTGGTGCCGCCGATGGCCCGCGCCGACTCCTACGGCGACATCGCGCGCCTGGAGCAGCTGCTGGACGAGCACTCCAACATCGCCGCGATGGACCCGGCCAAGCTTCCGGCCATCCGCGCCCAGATCTGGACCCTGATCCAGGCCGCCAAGCTCGACCACGACCTCGGCCTGGACGAGCGGCCCGAGGACGACGGCTTCGACGACTTCCTGCTGCACGTCGACGGCTGGCTGTGCGAGGTCAAGGACGCCCAGATCCGCGACGGCCTGCACGTCCTCGGCCAGGCGCCGACCGGCACCGACCGGGTCAACATCGTGCTGGCCATCCTGCGCGCCCGGCAGATCTGGGGCGGCGTCAGCGCCCTGCCCGGCCTGCGCGAGGCGCTCGGCCTGGACGAGGCGGCGCTGACCCTCGGCGCCACCGACGCCGCCGAGGCCAGGGCCCGCGCCCTCGTCGAGGCGATGGAGGAGCAGGACTGGGCGCCCGAGGCGGTCGAGAAGGTCACCGCCGAGCTGCCGGAGACCGTCCGTCCGGCCGTCCGGGAGGTGCTGGCCTTCGCCGCCACCCAGGTGGTGCCCCGGCTGTCCGCGACCACCGACGAGCTGGACGCGGTCCTGCACGCGCTGCAGGGCGGCTTCGTCCCGGCCGGGCCGTCCGGCTCGCCGCTGCGCGGCCTGGTCAACGTGCTGCCGACCGGCCGCAACTTCTACTCCGTCGACCCGAAGGCCGTGCCCAGCAAGCTCGCCTGGGAGACCGGCCAGGCCCTCGCCGCCTCGCTGGTCGAGCGCTACACCGCCGACAACGACGGCGCCTACCCGCCCTCGGTCGGGCTCTCGCTCTGGGGCACCAGCGCCATGCGCACCGCCGGCGACGACATCGCCGAGGCCTTCGCCCTGCTCGGCGTCCGCCCGGTCTGGGACGACGCCTCGCGCCGGGTCACCGGGCTGGAGCCGATCCCGCTGGAGGAGCTGGGCCGCCCGCGCATCGACGTGACGCTGCGCATCTCCGGGTTCTTCCGCGACGCGTTCCCGCACGTGGTGGCCCTGCTCGACGACGCGGTGCGCCTGGCCGCCGCCCAGGAGGAGGCCGACGAGCAGAACTTCGTCCGGGCCCACGTCCAGGCCGACCTCGCGGTCCACGGCGACGAGCGCAAGGCCACCGTCCGCGTCTTCGGCTCCCGCCCGGGCACGTACGGGGCGGGCCTGCTCCAGCTGATCGACAGCCGCGACTGGCGCACCGACGCCGACCTGGCCGAGGTGTACACGGTCTGGGGCGGCTACGCGTACGGCCGCGGGCTGGACGGCCGGCCGGCCCGGGAGGAGATGGAGACCGCCTACAAGCGGATCACCGTCGCCGCGAAGAACACCGACACCCGCGAGCACGACATCGCCGACTCGGACGACTACTTCCAGTACCACGGCGGCATGGTCGCCACCGTCCGCGCGCTCACCGGCAAGGCGCCGACCGCCTACATCGGCGACTCCACCCGCCCCGAGACGGTCCGCACCCGGACGCTGACCGAAGAGGCCGCCCGCGTCTTCCGCGCCCGCGTGGTCAACCCGCGCTGGATCGAGGCGATGCGCCGGCACGGCTACAAGGGCGCCTTCGAGATGGCCGCCACGGTCGACTACCTGTTCGGCTACGACGCCACGACCGGCGTGGTCGCGGACTGGATGTACGAGAAGCTGACTCAGGAGTACGTGCTCGACCCCGTCAACCGGGAGTTCCTCGCGGGCGCCAACCCGTGGGCGCTGCACGGCATCAGCGAGCGCCTGCTGGAGGCGGCCGACCGCGGGCTGTGGGAGCAGCCGGACCCGGAGCTGATCGCGCAGCTGCAGGCCGCGTTCCTGGAGACGGAAGGGGACCTGGAGGGCGGCGAGGGCTGAGGCCCGCCGTCCGGAGGCGCCCGCGAAACACGGCTCCGCACCGCGCTGTTGGTGCGCCCGTCGCCCATTCGGGTGACGGGCGCACTGGTGGCGTGGGCCGTCCGAGCGGACAATACGGGGCATGTCGCGCCGCATCCGTCCCATCAGCCCAGCCCTGAGCACGACCTCCGCCGACGATCCCGAGGACGCGGACGCCGCCGAGGCGGAGGTCGCGGAGACGGAGGTCCCGGAAGCGGAGGTCCCGGAAGCGGAGGACCTGGAAGCGGACGCCGCCGAGGCGAAGGTCCCGGAAGCGGACGCCGCGGAACCGGGCGTCCGGGGAGCGGAGGAACCCGGGCCGCGCCCGCCGCACCGCTACCGGGCGCGGGTCGGGTCGCTCGTGGCGGGGGCGGTGCCGGTGCTCGCCTTCCCGGCGCCCGGGCAGGCCTGGCTGGCCTGGATCGCGCTCGTCCCCGGGCTGCTGCTGATGCAGCGGGCGCCCGGGGGGCGGGAGGCCGCGGTGCGCGGGTGGTGGTTCGGGGCCGGGTTCATCCTGACCGCGATGTACTGGCTGGTGCCGTCCATCGGACCCGGACTGCCGGTGCTCGCGGTGCTGTTCGGGGCGCTGCAGGGCGCCGTCGGGTACGCCGTGCACCGACTGCTGCACCCGTCGCTGACCGCCCGTCGGGCGCTGATGGCACTGCTGGTCGTCCCCGCGGTCTGGGTGTCCGCCGAGTACGCGCGGTCCCTGCCCGCGCTCGGCGGACCGTGGGCGCTGCTCGGCGCCACCCAGTGGCAGCACCCGGCGATCCTCGGACTGGCCGCGACGGGCGGGATCTGGCTGGTCAGCGCGGCGGTGGCGGCGGTGAACACCGGGGTGCTGATCGTGCTGACCGCGGTGCACTGGCGGCCGCGCGCCGTGGCGGCCGCGGCGGCGGTGCTGGCGCTGCTCTCCGGTCCGGCGCTGTTCGCGCTGTGCGAGGCGCCGGCCGGGGCCGGGACCGTCACGGTGGCGCTGGTCCAGCCCGGTGTCGTCGAGGACCCGCAGGCCCGGTTCGACGCCAGCGCGCGGGCCACCGCCGACCTGGTCGGGCAGCCGGTGGACCTGGTGGTCTGGGGCGAGAGCAGTACCACCGCCGACCTCGACCACGACCCCACCACCCTGGACGCGCTGCGCCGACTCGCCGCGACCACCGGAGCCCGGGTCATCGCCGGGGAGGACGCGCGCAAGGCGGACGGACGGATCTCCAAGGACGCGGTGCTGGTCTCCCCGGCGGGCGTGGTGGACCGCTACCGCAAGATCCGGCTGGTGCCGTTCGGCGAGTACATCCCGCTGCGGCCGGTGCTCGGCTGGATCGCCGGGGTCAGCCGCGCCGCGGGCGAGAACCGGGCCCCCGGCACCGCCTTCCACCTGCTGCCGGTCACCGACCGGACGGGCGCCCCGCTGCCCGTCGGGGCGCTGATCTGCTTCGAATCGGCCTTCCCCGACATGGCCCGCAGCGCCGCGCGGGACGGCGCCCGGGTGCTGGTCTACCAGTCCTCGACCTCGACCTTCCAGCGGACCTGGGCGCCCGAGCAGCACGTCTCACTGGCCGCGATCCGGGCCGCCGAGACGGGGCGTCCGGCCGTCCAGGCCGCGCTGACCGGGGTCTCGGCGGCCTTCGACGCGCAGGGCCGGGAGCTCGCCCGGCTCGGCACCGACGGCACCGGCGCGCTGACCGTCCGGCTGCCGCTCACCGCGCCCGGGACACTGACCTGGTACGACCGGGTCGGCGACGTGGTCCCGCTGGGCGCGCTGCTGATCACGGCGGGGGCCGGGGCGACGGCGGTGGCGGCGGGAAGGGCACGGCGCCGGGGCGCTGCGGAGCGCCCGGCTCAGCCCACCGGAGGCGCGTGGTAGACCGCGAACGCGGCGCCCTGCGGGTCGCGCAGCACGGCGGTCCGCCGACCGCCCGGCATGCCGGAGGGGGGCACGAGCACGTCCGCGCCGAGGGCCACCGCCCGGCTGACGGTGAGGTCGGCGTCCGCGCACGAGAAGTACAGCAGCCAGGACGACGGCGCCTCCGGCGAGCGGTCGCCCGCCATCGGCATGCCGCCGAAGTCCTGACCGGCCACGCCCCACTGGGTGTAGTGGTCGGACGGGGAGACCGACCAGTCGAAGACCGCCGGGTAGAAGGCGAGCGCACCGGACGGGTCGCGGGTGACCAGCTCCACCCAGCCGAGCGAGCCGGGCTCGTTGAACACCCCGGCGCCCTTGAACGTCCGGGCCTGCCACAGGATGAACACCGCGTGGGAGGGGTCGGCGGCCACCGCGAAGCGGCCGTGGTCGAGCACGTCGGTGGGCTCCTTCAGGAGGCTGCCGCCGGCCTTCTCGACCCGCGCCGCGGTGGCGTCGGCGTCGGCGACCGCGAAGCTGACCGTCCAGGCCGTCGGCTGCCGCGGCCCGTAGCGCGGGGAGATCGCGGCGACCGGGGTGTCTCCCAGGAGCATCTGGACGTAGTCGCCGTCCGCGGGGCGCGCGGTGTCGTCCTCCCGCCAGCCGAACAGTTCGCGGTAGAAGGCCCGGGCGGCGCCCGGGTCGGTGGTGCCCAGTTCGACCCAGCAGGGGCCGTCGGTGGTCACGGAGGTCAGCTTCATCGGTTCGGATTCTCCAGCTCGTGCGCGGCCCCTCGGTCCTCCCCGCCCAGGATGCGGGGCGGGGAGGGCGGGAGGCGGGCGCTGGTGGGCCGAACGGGGGCGAACAGCCGACGGATGACAGTCGACGGATGACAGCTGACAGATAACAGATAACAGATAACAGATTTCATCATCTGTCAGCTGTCATCCGTCGACCGTGAGCTGCCGGCCCTCAGCTGGGGGGGGTGTCAGCTCAGCGCCCGGGCCACCGGGATCCAGAGCTCCGCCTCGGCGTCGCCCGTCCCCGGGATGGCGCGGGTCTGCAGGATCTCCGGGCCCGGCCGGGCCTCGTACGGGTTGGACGGGAACCACTGGGCCGCCACGTCCCCCCACATCTGCTGCAGCGCCTGCGGAAACGGCCCGGTGTTGGTGAACACCGCCCAGGTGCCGGCCGGCACCTCCAGGACGTCCAGGTCCTCCGGGGCCTCGGCATCCTCGCGCGCCACCACCGCGTGCCAGTAGTCGAGTTCGGACCCTTCCTCGCGGTTCGGCGAGAAGCCGTCGCTCACCGACACGAGGCCGGCCGGGTCCTGGCCGGCGAGGGCGGCGATCCGCTCGACCGTCTCCTTCCCGAGCCCCTTGATGAACTCGGCTATCTCCGGGTTGATCCCCTGGTAGATCAGGGTGACCCGGGCCTTCCTGCCGACGATCCGGAAGTCCGGCTTCTCGACGACGCGGTATTCCATGCTGCTGCTTCCTTCCACGACGAGCCGGAAGGACATCCGCGGCTGGGAGACGAGCACCGCCCCGTCGCGCCGGGCCTCGCCCGGTCCGACCCCGTGCATCGCCCGGAACGCCCGGGCGAACGCCTCGCCCGAGGTGTACCCGTACCGGACCGCGACGTCGAGCAACGTCCTTTCACCGGCGAGGACTTCGGCCCCCGCGACGGTCAGCCGCCGACGCCGGACGTACTCCGAGAGCGGCATCCCGGCGAGCATCGAGAACAGCCGCCGGAAGTGGTACTCCGACGTCATCGCGATCCGCGCGAGCTCGGCCACGTCGACCTCGCCGTCCAGGTGCCCCTCGATGTGGTCCATCGCCCGGTTCAGGTGTTCCAGCACTCCGACCCCGTCCTTCCTTGCCGATCACCACCGTAGGAAGGACCCACCTTGCCGTACCCGACGATCCGTGCCCGCCCCGGTCGGGTGCCGGCCGCCGGGTCGCCGGGTCACGGGGCCGTCGGGTCACCGGCGCAGGGTACGGGTCGGACCACGCCCCGGCCGGCATCGCATCCGCGACCAGCAGCCCCGAAGGACACTGCGCAGGTGGGGGCTTGACGGCTCATGGGCATCCGGTCAGGAGCTTCCGCTCGTCGCCGAGTGGTCGTGCGCGGGCGTTCCCGTGCCGGGAAACGGGAGGACGTCTCGCAGTGTCCACACCCCGCACCGGCCTCCTTCCGGATACCGGAACGATCTCGGTGCGTCGGGTGGGAACAGGTGGGGCGGGCGCAATGTTGTGCGCCCCCGGACGCCTCCCCGCGCCTCCGGGTTCGCATCGGACCCCGGCGGTCTAGTTGTTCAAATTGGAACAACCGAGTACGGTCGACACCCGATCAGTCCGATCACCCCGCCCCACCCGCTCGAACCCGGATCCGAACCGACCCGGCCACCCCGACACCGAAGGCCCGCCCATGCCCCAGCCCGGCCCCGCCACGGTGCGCTCGCGTGTGCGCATCCCGTTGACCTTCCCCGACGGCTACCGCGCCGAGGCGGAGGTCTTCACCTTCCACGACCTCGCCGACGGCGCCGAGCACCTGGCGCTCGCGCTCGGCACGGTCCCCGAGGGCGGGACCCCGCTGGTTCGGCTGCACTCCGAGTGCCTGACCGGCGACGTCTTCGGCTCGGACCGCTGCGACTGCGGACCGCAGCTGCGCGAGGCGGTCGAGCGGATCAGCGAGGCCGGCGGGTACCTGCTCTACCTGCGCCAGGAGGGCCGGGGCATCGGCCTGTACAACAAGCTGGACGCGTACGCCCTGCAGAGCGCGTAACCAGACGTCCACCTCTCCAGGTGCGGGTGCGCGCCACTGACCGGAGAGTGAAAGCATGGCGCGCACAGGCGACGATCAGGTCCGCCACCTGGACCTTCTCCTGCGGAAATCACAGATCGTCCGGGGGACGGCAACCCGCGACATCTTGTCCCTGCGGTCGCAGGAGACGCGGGGCCGCCGCTGGGGTGAGCGGAACGGCTACACGATTCGCCGGGTCTTCCGCGAGAACCTGTCGGCTTACAAGCCGGGTGTGAAGCGGCCGGACTTCGAAGAGGCGGTTCACGCTCTGCTCGAAGGCGAGTCGGATTGCCTGTGGGCATACGACTCCTCGCGGTTCAGCCGCAAAGGCGCGGGCGACGTCCTGAAGATCCTGGACGTGCCGGGCAAGCGGCTGGTCTTCGACATCAACGGGCTCGACACCGAGCGACCCGAAGATCGCCGCCGGATTGTTGAGGATGCCGAGCGCGACCGCGAGTACAGCCGTGTCCTGTCCGAGAAGATTCGGGACACCAAGGCCGAGCAACGGGACGGAGGCAAGTGGCTCGCCACGGTTCCCTTCGGCCTAAGGGTCACAAAGAAGCGGAAGCTCAAGGGCAACAAGTGGTGGCCGCTTGTTGAGCGGATTCACTACGAAGCGGCAGAGGGGAAATCCCAGCGGAAGATCGCGGCGGGGCTCACCGCAGACGGGTTCACGGCCCCGAGGGGCGGCCCCTGGCGAGCAACCACCGTGGGCAAGATCCTCCGGAACCCTGTCTACCTCGGATGGCAGGTGGTGACGGTCAAGGGCGCTCCCGTCATCTACCTCAACGCCAAGGGGCAGAAGGTCCGCGTCTTCGCCAAGGGCTTCAACGGCATCCCGCAGGCTGTCTGGGACAAGCACCGCCGAAAGGCCGCCGGGATCGAAAGGCCAGCGGGCTTCGGAACCGACCGCGCAGAGGAACAGGCTCCACCCGAGAACAACCCCGTCGCCGGTCTCAGTTGGTGCGCCGGCGGCGGATTCAAGGAGGAGGGGCATCGCGCGGTGTCCATTGGGCACTCGTTTCGGTGCAGCGCTCACATCGCCGGTATTCCGTGCCCGACTCCTGTAAGTGCCCAGCGCGCGGGGGTTCTGCGCGTCGTCTTCAAGGAGTGGAAGAAGCGCCTCGCGGCAGCCGACCCCTTGGACCCGACCATGCTGGCCGTAAGCGAACGCTGGCTCACCCTGTCTCACCCGGAGGAGAGTAAGGCGGAGTCCGAGGCACGGGGTCAGCTCAAGGTCGCCGAAGAGGCCGTCGCCAGGCTCGACCGCCTGAATGCGGCCGGGGCATACGTCGGTCGTGACGGCGAGGCGACGTTCGTCAAGCTCCGGCGGACAGCGGTGTCCGACGTGGAGACGGCACGGAAGGAGTGGGAGAAGGTTGCTCAGCCGCTCGGGGACATTTCCGTGCTCACCGACCCGGACCGCTGCACGAAGCTGTGGGACTCCGCAGACGACACGTTCCGAGGGCAGCTCCTGCGCCTTGCTATCGACAAGGTCTTCATCCGGCAAGCCACCTACAGCGGTCAACGGATTACGCCAGAACGGATCGTCATCGAGTGGGCGAAGCCGCGCGGCTGGAGGCCACCGAAGAAGAAGGGCGAGCGGACCCTGCCGGACGTGTCCTGAAACATAGAAAAGGCCCCCGGTCAGCACTGTTCGAGCAGTGCCAGCCGGGGGCTTTCGTGTAGGTCAGACGGGGGTCACCACCCGACACCTTCGATGTCGGCGGCGACGTCGAGTGCGACGTGCTCCGGGAGAGGGACGGTCGTGCGGGTGAGCTGTCCAGGCGAGGAGTGCTCGGTCTCGATGACGATGACGCGCTCGCCTGCGGGGGTTCGGGCCTCGTAGACGCGGGCGACCTGGTGAACGACGGCGTGGATCACAGGAAGGGTCATGCTGCGCCCTTCAGCAGGTAGTTGGCCATGGCGATCTTTGAGGCGACTCCGGCGTCGGGGCCGAGCAGTTCGGAGGCGCGCAGGAACGCGCACTCGCGCTCGGCGGTGGTGTCGTTGGCGGGCAGCATGGCGTCGGCGAAGGTGGGCGGCTGGGGGACTGGGTAGGCGGGCGGGGTAGGCGGGTACTCGGTGACGGTCGGCTGGGGGGCGGTGAGCTGGTCGGCCAGGACGGGCTGGGGGAAGGCGGTGGGCGAGGTGGAGCCGCCAGCCGCGAGGTAGGGCTGTCCGGCCTGGCGGGACTGCTCGGCCTGGCGGGCGGCCTCCGTCTCACCGAGGCGTCGGGCGGCGTCGGCCTCCTCCTGGCGGACGCGCTCGATCTCCTGAATGGTGGCGCGCGACTGGGCGGCGGCCTGGGCCAGGGCGTTACTCAGGGATTCGGCGACCTCGGGGTTGAGATAGATGGAGGCTGCGGTCTCGCCGTAGTGGACGAGGAGGCCGATGTCGCCTTCGCCGTCCACGTGAAGTCTGGCGTAGTCACGAGGGCCGTCGTACTTGCAGGGGAAGCGCTGTTCGTCGAGGTGAATGGTGTAACGCTCAGGCGAGGTCGTCATGGGGGGTCTCTCCGTTCATCAGGAACTCGGCCAGGCGGAGCACGGCGCTCATGCGGGCGTCGAAGGGGCGGTCGCCTTGGTAGCCACGGGCGTTGGTGGACATCTCGGTGACGGTCTTCTGGGCGAGGGCCAGGGCCTCGGTGTGGGTCATGGGGTTCGGCTCAGGCAAGCAGGGCCAGGAACGCCTGGACCTCGCGGGCGGAGTGCCCGCCGTCGTAGCGGATGGTCTGGCCGTCGCGGATGATCTCCAGGCGGTAGCCGTCGTAGTCGTCGGGGGTGACGTGCAGGGTCGCGCCGCCGCGCAGGGCAAAGGTGCCGGTCGGGTTGTTCATCGCGAGGGCCTTTCAGTGGGATCCGAAAGGCTTGAGGCAGGGCGGTTAACACGAGCGGCGTTCACGCGGTGGCCCGCAGCTTCCTCATGGCGCGGGACCAGGTGGCCTTGATGGTGCCGGGAGTCTTGCCCAGCACCTCGGCTATGCCGGTGGCGTCGAGCTTCCCGGCGTCGGTGAGCATCGGGGGCTCGCCGTCGAACCCGAATGCGAGGCGCGCGATGGCGGCCTCGGTCGGGGACATGGACGCCAGCAGCAGATCGGCCTTCACCTTCGCGGCGGCGCTGAAGCGGGCGGCGGTCTCGGCCTCGGCGTCGCGGTCGATGATCGCCCCGCTGGCCTGCTTGCCGCGCTTGGCCCCGGTGACCTTCACGCCCTTGCAGCGCACGGCGTCGCGGCTGATGGCGAGCGGGTTGAAGGCCACGGAGGGCTGGAGGCCGGTGCACCAGCCGGCGGTGGTGGCCCCGGCAACGACTTGCCGGCCGTCCTTGACGACCAGGTGCAGGCGCTCGGTGCGGGGGGTGGTGCCGAGTTCGGTGTACTCGACCAGGCGGTCCGGATCCTGAGCGGCGCAGGCTTCGAGTGCGCTGTCCGGCACCGCGGCGATCGGGAGGGGACGGGCGAAGGCGGCGGCGGCGAGGTCGACCCGCTCGGCGCTGAAACGACGCTTGGCGTCCGGCCGGGTCAGCTCGTCCTTGGCCGACTCGAAGTCCCCTCCGGAGCGGGAGAGCGCGCCCATGAGGGCGCCCGCGACGTCGCGCGGTGCGCCGGGAGCGGTCTCCCGGGTGGCGGCCTGGCGGCCGTCGAGCTTGGCGCGCTGGAAGGCGTAGCTCGTGAACTGCGCGGTGTTCTTGGCGTCGGTGTCCCAGGCGTGGATGGCGCACCAGAAGGAGAAGCGCATCTCCTGGGCGATGTCCAGGGCGGCCTGGTGGCTGTCGCCTTCCATCTGCTGGGCGCGCTTACGGGAGACGGAGCGCGCGATGCCCTCAAGTCCGTTCAGGATCTCCTCGGTGGCGACGCGGCCCCTGTCAAGCTTGCCCATGCCGGTCAGGGCGGTGAGCGGCTTGGGGGTCTGGGCCTGGGAGATCAGTTCGGGGGTGATGCACGGGGAAGGCATGAGGATTCCTTGGCATGCACAGGACAGAACGATGGGTGTGCGATATCGCCGGACGGCGCACGCACAAGGGCGCGACGAAGCTCGGGCCGGCCCTTTGAGTCGGATCAGGGCATGAAGAAGCCCCGGCCGGCGCGGCTGCCGAGTCGGGGCATGAAGAAGCCCCCGCCGCTTCGGATCAGCCGAAGGGCAGGGGCCGAACGCGGCCTGTCGTTAGGTCAGGCCGCGGGAAGTCCACTCGCGCGTCGGCAGGTTGCCGAGCGGGGCGAAAGCGACAGGCGGCGGGCGAACAGCGCCATGCATCGCGATATCCGCAGATACAGGGCGCGTTCACCCCCGTCTCTATCAAGGTTGGGGTTCACATCACTGTGGACATAAAGCAGGGCGAGGGCACTGATCGATATGCGAATGGCTTCGCCCGGATCTTCACCCCGCTCACCCACGCGAAGTGGCTGCGCATCAGTGAGGCCGATGGCGCGACGAGTGGCCAGCAACCCTGCATGCGTGATGTTTTGGGCGACCTCCCTGCCGACGCGGGCTAGGCGACGCAGGTGGCGAAGGACGCCGCAGAAGCGGGACCAGCCTCCCCGGCGCATAGTCGTCCTCCGTTCACGGGCCGCGCATCCACGGGCGCGGCATGTGAACAGGAGCTTAGTTATGTCAAAAGTATGCGCAACCTGTGAAATTTATACGGAACGTAGCGATCATGGGCACTACCTGCGGCTTTGCGGGTAAAGGGTAAGTAATGTGACTTGGATCTCACCTGCCGTGGTTCCGTAGGTATGCGGCACCTCGATCGAGCCGCTGGGAGGAGTCGCCGAAGTGGCCGAGGGCACTGTTCTCGCCACGGCACAGGAGCCTTCTGACGGCTTGTCCATGCGGCTTCTCGTGGTCGTGGTCAACCACCAGGCGGCCCCCGGCGACCGCCTTCAGACCGCAGATCGCGCACCGCCAGCGCTGCTGGCGGCCCATGCGCTCGTAGTCGTCCAGGCTGATGCCGTAGAGCCGGCGCAATCGGGCGTCGCGGCGCTTACGGACGATCGCGGGGTCTCGACTGGCCCGGGCGCTGGCCGCCTTCACACAGGCCCGGCACACGTTCGCCCGGCCGTTGGGCGCGCGCTTGCGCCTGCCGAACTGCCCGAGCGGCTTCTCGTCGTCGCACACCTCGCAGAACTGCGTGTGCGCGCTCTCGGGTTCACGCCGCATAGGCCCACTCCTCGGGCAGGCCGTAGCCGTCGGCCCACGAGGGACCGTAGACCTCGGCGTCCGTGTCCAAGGGGACGCCCAGCAGTGTCATCTTCATGGCCTCGGCGCAGGCGCGGGCGACGTCCGCGGCCTCCTTCTTCGGGGCGGTGCCCACCACCTCGTCGTGCACCCACATGGTGAGGTAGGGGGTCAGGGCCTGGTCGTCCATCTTGATCAACGCCTGCCCCATCGTGTCGCGGGCGGTGGATTGGCAGGCGTAGGCGACGGACTTGTACAGCTTGTCCCGGTCCAGGTGGAGCCTGCGGCCGGTGACCGTGGTCATCGTGCAGCGCTCCGACAGGGCGACCCGTTGCATCTTGCGGGCCCACCGCTTGATCCCGGGGAACGCCTTGCCGTAGCGGCGCAGGGTGTCCCGCATGACCTCGACCTCCTGACCGGTCTGCCTGGCCAGCGTCGCGGCCCCGCCCTGGTAGGCGGTGCCGAGTCCGGCGATCTTGGCCAGGGTGCGCTGGGCCTTCGTGTAGTCCTCACCGAACATCAGGGTGGCGGCGTACCCGTGGAGGTCGTGGCCTACGGCGATGGCCCGGGTCATCCTGGACTCGCCCGACAGGGCGGCCAGCACCCGGAGTTCGACGGCCTGCTGGTCCACCGAGAAGTAGGCGTGGCCCGGTTCGGCGACCACGCACCGGCGCACCTCCCACCCGTGGGAGGGGAGCTGGGCCATCGCCGGGTCCGAGTGCGCGGCACGGGCGGTGATCGCACCCATGGGGTTGATCTTCGGGTGGATGCGGTCGAAGTGGTCGCGGTTGTTCAGCATGGCCTCGGCGTAGCTGGTCGACCACTTGCCCGCACGCTTCGCCCGCAGCACCGCGTCGGCCAGCACGTTGGGCTCGCGCAGGCCGAGCCGCTGCCAGTCCTGGTCGAGATCGGCCAAGGGCAGCAGCACCTCCTTGGCCACCGACAGCGCGCCGCTGTCGGTCTTCTCCGTCAGCCGCTCGCCCATCCCGAGCAGCGCGCCGGCCACCTGGTCCGGGCTGTTCACCGAGGCGACGCCGAAGCGGGCCGCGACGGCGGAGAACCGTTCCTTCTCGGCGGCGAGCCGGCCGACCAGACCCTCGGTGTACTCGGGATCGATCAGCATCCCGGTCCGCTGGAGCTTCGCGCACACCAAGGCGAGGCAGTGCTCGTACGGCAGCAGCGCCGAGCGCAGGCCCTCGGCCCTGTAGCGGGCCAGCAGCTTGGGCAGCAGCCGGACCACGAGCAAGGCGTCGAGACCGGCGTACAACTCGTAGACGTGGTGCGAGAGGCTGATCCGCGCCCAGCCGTTCTCCTTAGTCAGGCCGAGTCCGTTGAAGACCCGCGTCAGGTCGTTCTGGGTGTCGGGGGCGCTGGGGTCGACGTACCAGGCCGACAGAGGCTTGAGGGACAGGCCGACCCCGCCCTCGTAGTCGTGCCGGCTGTCGAGCAGGTGGGCGGCCACCCGGGAGTCCTGCGCCCGGGGGTAGAGGTCTTCGAGCGGGATGCCCAGCTCGTTGTCGACCTTCAGCGCGTCGAAGGCCAGGTTGTGTGCCACCAGGTTCGGCAGCGTGGCCAGGGCCTCGATCGCGGCCTCGCGGAAGGGCCCGCCGAGTTCGACGGGGATGACGTCCGCGGTGTGGGTGTCGGCGAACTGCGCCAGGCGTATTCGGTCGGTCCAGGCCAGGCCGGTGGTCTCGGTGTCGAAGCCGATCAGCGTGCCGGCCGCCGCGTGGGCGGTCCACCAGGTGCGGAACTCCCGCAGGTCATCCGGTCGTTCGGCGACCTTGATCGTGACTGGCTCTCCGGCCAGTCGGTACGGGTGTACCCGCATGTGCTCTTTTCCTAGTCGTTGGTGGTGTCGAAGACTCCCGGACCTGCGGGTACCGGCTCGCCCGCGAACCGGACGCCGAGCAGCACCCGCCCCTTTGTCATGCGGTGCTGGCGGATGCCGCGCTCGTCCAGTGCGCTGATGAATCCGCGGCGGGTCCACGCCTTCTCGCCCTGGGCCTCGCACCAGTCGCGGTAGGCGTTGTAGGCGTCCTGGGAGGGGACGTGGCTCTTGTCGCTGTCCACCTTCACCAGGACATCCGTCAGGAACTCAGCCAGCGCGTCGGAGTTCTCCTTGAAATTGGAGGTGGCGGTCTTGATGCAGTCGGGCTCCTTCAGGCCGTCGGCGTACCACTCGGTGGCCCCGGCGACCGCCCACGCGGCGATGCCCTCGGCCTCCTCGCGCAGCTCCGCGAAGATGCCGTGGTCCCGCTCCTCGGGCTTGAAGTAGCGGTCGAACTTGATCAGTTTCACGCGCCGCCACAGGCCGGCATCCTGCGACCGGAAGGCCGGGGTGTGGTTGGAGGCCAGCCACAAGAGGAAAGTGGGCTGGTAGGTGAAGAAGTTCTCTCGCATGAACCTGGCGGTCAGCCGGTCCGAACCGGTCGCGCGCTTGAGCACGGACTCACTCATCGGCTTGCCGGCCTCCCCTTCGCTGGCCATGACCATCCGGGCCCCGCGCAGCGCGGCCAGGTCGGCGGGGATCGAGCTGCCCCGGTCCTCGAACGTCTCGAAGCGAGTGGTCTCGCTGAGCGCTTCGAACGTGTAGCTGAGGCTGTCCAAGAACACGCTCTTGCCGTTCGCGCCGACACCGACGAGCACGGCGAACGCCTGCTCCGCCGTCGAGCCGGTGATGCCGTATCCGCACAGGCGGCGCATGTAGGCGGGCATCGACGGCTCGGCGGGGAACACCTCGTCCAGGAACCGCAGCCAGCGCGGGGCCTTCGCCTGGGGGTTGTACTTCCACGGCAGCGCCTTGGTCAGCATGTCCGCCGGGTCGTGCGGCCTGAGTCGGCCGGAGCGCAGGTCGACGGTCCCGTTGGCGAACGACAGCAGGTGCGGCTGGTGGTCGAAGTCGTCCACCTCGCAGTGCACCCCGCGCACCGACGCCAGCTCGCGCATCAGGTCGTCAATCCTCCTCGCCATGGTGAAGCCCTTGGCGGCCTTCGCCAGCGGGAGCGCCGCGACCTGCTTCTCGTACTCTGCTTCCAATGCGTCCCCGGCGAGCTTGAGCGCCAGGGCCTCGCGGATGATCGCTTTCTCCCGCGCCAGGGTCTCCACCATCGCGGCCCCGAGGTCGTGGGCGGCCTGGCGCACCAGCACCTCCGAGCGGACCCAGTGCGTCCCCGCCCAGACATGGAAGCCGACGCCGTCGGCGTACTTGATGCCGCCCTTCATGAACATCACCAGGGCGTGGGCATTGACGATGTCGCTCGCCCCGTAGCGGGACGCCGCTTCGCGGTAGGCGGCCACCGCCTCGGCTGGCGGCAGCGTCAGCGCGGGCCGGTCCGACTCGAAGGGGGTGGTCAGGCTGTCGATGGCGTAGGCCGTCATCGGGTCTCTCTCCATACTGCGTAGTCCTTGAAGCCCGCAGGCAGCGTCAACTGGCGGGCGGGCACCTCCCGTTGGTGGAGGGCGGTGAGGATGGTCCGGGTGAACTCCCGGCCGGAGCGGTCGTTGTCGCCGCACACCCGCACGTCGTGCCCTGCCAGTCCGGCGGCCAGCTCGTCCAGGGTCGACGGGTCGTTGTTGAGCAGAGCGGCCCCGCGTACCCCGACCGCGTTGTAGCCGTCGGCGACGATCGCCAGCGGGTCCGACAGGCCCTCGGCGACGACCCACGGGGCATCGGGGTTGGGGCTGGGGAACACCCCGAACCGCTGCCACTCGAACCCTTCGGGGTTGGCGAGCGAGATCCACCGGCCCGGGCAGCGCCCCGAGAGGTCCCGGCCCTGGGCGCCCCTGGCCACTCCCGCGAAGTCGTGCATGGGCACGACGAGGCGGGGATACCGGACGAACGAGGTCGGAACCCACTCGGGGCACGGTTGCGGGCCGGGCCACCAGCACAGGCCCAGCCGGTCCTGCTCTTCAGCAGGCAAGCCGAAACGTATCTGCGCGTAGGCCACGGCTGGGGTCGCGTCGTCACCGGCCGGCAGGCTGTCCAGCCACGCCCGCAGCCCGGCCGTCAGGTACGGGGAGACGGGCTCGGGCCGGGCCTCGGCGACGGTGACCAGGCCCTCCGGGTCCACGTTGAACAGGTGCCTCGGTAGAAGGCCCATCCCGGCAACGACGTCCTCGAAGGCACACCCAGCGCGGCAGGCCAGGCCCACCATGCCGTTGGTCTTCAGGTTGATCCACAGCGACGGCTTGCCGTCGTCGTGGGCCGGGCAGCGGGCGACCCACTCACCGGGCTGGTAGTCCCGCCACTCCTCCAGGCGGTCCAGGATTTCCTGCATGCGCACGGCCATCTCCTCTGAGTGATCGTTTCGGAATGACTTGCGATCGAGAGCCCTTACCGAGCCGTTCCGCGATCGGGTCGCCCACCCCGGTTACGGTGCATGCCTCGCTGGCGCTACGCTCTCAACACTGCGACGAAGGGGCAGCGTTGACGACGGAACCGAATAACAAGGAATTCACATCTGCGGTCGAGCGGGCCTTCCGTGATGCATTAAGGGCTCACGGAATTTCGGCCGCTCAGGTGGCCGCCGCCGAGGAATCCTCGCTTACCGGCCTCTTGGGTGAGACCAATAGCATGCTGCTCAACTGGGAATCTTTCGGGCAGAAGGGAGTCAGGTACGCGGACCCCGAGTCGGGGTTACACATTAAGGTCACGTCGGACATTCGTCCCGCGCTGTTTCGCCGCCGGCGTCACATCCTCAGCCGGATCGCGACCTCCAGCTTTCCTGAACAGGTAATCGCTAATAACGTAATGCCGAAAAGCTCAGCAAGGGCGGTGAATGATCCGCAAGGAGAGGTAGCTGGAACTGGCGCCATAGCAACCGAACTAGCGGCAACTGCCGAGGGGCTACTTCGAGAGATGCAGCTCCAGTCGGAAGCAGACCACCAGAGGAAGGTCGCTCAGTCAGTAATTAGAGGCACCCGCCTGAAGTTCTGGCTGTCCAAGGAGCCAATGGGTGTGGCGGTTGGCGCTGCCTTCATCCTGCTAGTCACCCTCGCGATCACCATCGGGATGTTCCTGCACACCGATGCACCCGCCGTACTCTCAAACGCACTGTTGCTGGTACTCGGATACTTCTTCGGGCAAGCTTCAGAACGACGGGCGTCTCGGAACACCCACGGTGGCGACTCGACTGAAGTTGACCTGTGAGCCGTGCTAGATCAGTGGCGGTGGACGATATGTCACTGAACTATTGATCGGTAACCTACCTCCCGCAGGGCCTTGACGATCGCGGCGTGCGTGCGGATGGACGTGACGGCGTACCCGCCCTCGGTCCGGGCGCGGGGCCGTTTCACGTACGCGACCCCGAACGGCATCCCGGCGTGCTTCGCCTCGGCCTCGGCCTGGCGGACGTAGGCGGCCAGGTCGTACGACTTCTCGGCCTTGCACTCCCCGGCGAAGGGGCGCACCCCGAGGTCGCCGATGTCGGCCGCGCCCTCCTGGACGTTGCGGCGGACGTTGTCTCGGTCGGTCGGGTCCTTCCAGCGGACCGCCCGGTCGCCGTCCTTCCAGAACTCCCGGTACTGGCCGAGCTGTTCGTTCAGGTAGTCGGCCACCGCGGACTCCCAGCTCGTCCCCTTGGCCTTGTTGCGGTTGGCCACTAGGCGGTCACCACCGTCAGGGCCGCTCCCCGGAAGACGGCCAGGCCGGCGGCCTCCCAGTAGCGGGAGAAGTCCGGGCGCTGGCGGGCGTCGTGCAGGAACAGGAGACGGTCACCGGGGCCTGCGCGGCGCAGGTCGCCCAGCGCGGGGGCGATGCCCGCTCCGATGCGGTACGTCATGTCTCCTCCGGCGGTCGGGCCTCGCGGAAGTCGGCGGTGTGCGCGGCGTCGGAGGCCCGCAGCAGGCGGCGGGGGTTGGCGCCCTCGGCGGCCAGGGCCCGTGCTCGGGCGTGCAGGAAGCCGCGCCGCTGCTCGGGCGGGATCTCCCACAGGGGTGTCGTGTGGTGCTGCACCGGTCAGTCCCTCTCCGGCAGGTGGGCCCAGGAGGTCCGGCGGGCGATGTGGCGGCAGGCCCGCTCCGAGATGTTGAACGCCTCGGCGAGCGCGGACAGGCTGGCGCCCAGGTCGGCGGCGCGGCGGATGGCGTAGACCTTGCGCTCGGTGAGCTTGGCCTGCGAGTTGCGGGTGCCGGCCGACGGCGGCCGGGGTGGCTCGCGGAAGGCAGAGCGCATGATCTCCTGCGCGCGGTCGGTCGCGGGCAGGACGTTGACGAGCCGGGCCGCGATCGGCTCGGCGGGGGTAGGGGTGTACACGGGTTCTCTCTTCGGGGAAACGGGAGCGGGACCGGCCTCCGAAGAAGCCGGTCCCGCTGGTGGTGCTGGTGGAGCGCCGGTTAGAACGGCGGCTCCTCCTCGACGGCCGAAGCCGGGGTGTCGGTGATCGCCAGGTCGTAGGACTTGATCACCTTGGCGGTGAGCTTCTGGTAGTCGACCTCCCGGCCCGCCTTGCTCATGTAGTTCACGCGCTCGTTGATCAGGTTCACCAGCGCCGGGCCGCCGACCTTCGCCAGCGCGTTCTTCAGCGCGGGCAGCTCGCTGATCAGCGTCCAGCCCGAGGACTTGTAGCGGAAGACTCCGAGGCCGGGGTCGTGGGCGAGCCGGAAGCTGATGCGGATGTCCGGCTTGGGGCCCCGCTCGTCCTTCGCCCGCGCCTTCAGCTCCGCGATGGTGCGCGGGCAGCGGCACGGCACGCCCACGTCCTCCGGCGGCGACAGGAAGGTCCGGGTGTCGCAGTGGTGGGCGAGCTTGCCGTTCACCCAGTGCTTCATGTCGAACTCGATCGCGCCGGGGCCGTCGATGACCACCTCCACCCGGTCGGTGGACGTGTCCACCGCGATGGCGTCCTCGGCCTCGGTGTCCAGCTCGTGCGGCGTGCCACCCAGCAGCTCCGCCACGGCATCCGCGGTGGCCGGGACCGCGCTGGTGACGCGCCACTTGTGCAGGGCGCGCGGGAAGCCGCCGGCCGGGTCCGGCTCGTAGGCCCGGAAGGTGCCGGCCACGTCCGGGCGCGCGTTGGCTTCGGCGCGCTCCGCGCGCTCGGCCAGCTCCGGGTTGGAGTCGAAGATGTTGTCGAGAGCGTCGCTCAAGTGCAGTCCGTTCTGTAGGGGGTCGGGCCGCCAGCAGGGCGGCCCGGAGTGTTTAGGCCGGGGCGGTTAACAGGCCAAGGTCAGGAGGCGCGGCGGGCCGTGCCGGTCAGGTGGCCGGCCTCGTTCTTCCAGGCGACGCGGCCGATGATCCCGGCGTCCGAGGCCCGGTCGTCGGCGAAGCGGCGGCGCAGGTTGAGGAAGCGGTCGAACACGGCGCGGTCGATCTTCACCGGGCGGAACTCGGCGCGGTGCGGGGTGATGTGCAGGACCGCCCCGGCGTCGACCTTCGGGAACGCCTGGATCTTGCGGTCCACCGTGATCAGGTCGTCCGCGTGGGCGTACGCGGCGAGCTGGGCCGCCACCGAGAGGTAGACCGACTTGGAGGTCTTCAGGTCGCCCAGGATCGTCTTGCCGTTGATCCGGACCATGAAGTCGAAGCTGCCCGCGTACTCGTGCTCGCGCGACCAGGCGACGTCTTCCGCGTGCAGCAGCTCCGGCTGGTAGCGGTCGAGCCACGCCTCGATGTGCGGGACGTACGGCTCGACGTCGTGGTGCGGGTACGGCACCTCTTCGCCGCGCAGCCGCAGCTCGAAGTAGTCGTGGACCAAGCTGCCGACATCGGCGCGGACCTTGGTGTACCTCTTCGCCGCGAACTTCAGGAAGTCCACGGCGGCCTGCCTGTCGCGGGAGGCGATGCGCTGGACGACCTCCAGGTCCGTCACCGCACACTCGGCCGCCATGCCGGCCGACCAGTCCTGAAGGAAGGGCTTGGCCTCCATCGACAAGATCGACGTCACCGAGGGGGCGAGGTCACCCGATTCGGGGTGGACGTAGTAGCGGCTGCCCTTCTGGTGGATCGTGCGGACGCCTTCAGACATGTAGTCCTCTCTGTTTGGGGTATGCAAAAGCCCCGACCGTCCAGTGGACAGCCGGGGCTGAGACTTACCTTGCCTTACTTACCTTACCTAGCCCCGATGACGGCGCATCAGCTCCCACAGCACCGGGCCGGTCAACCCAATCGAGGCTGCGGTGGTCGTCGGCCACCCGACCTGGTTGTGCAGGCCGAGAGTGGTCAGCGCCCCGTGGGCGTAGATGGCGGCTTCCCGCCAGGTGATCGGGCGGTCGCCACGCGAGGGGGCTGCGGGTCGAGGCTGTGCCATGATGAGGTGTTCCATTCTGTGGATGCCAGTCCGCACGGAACTCGCGGGCCACCCCCTTGCGCGGGGGTGGCCCGTTCCGCTTGGCGGCAGCCTACGGGCCGTCAGCCACTATTCCAAATCCCATTTGTTCGGGAGCGAAAAGTTCCAGCTCAGCGCCCGTAGCAGAGTTAACCACCATGGATTGTGCATCGACACTCGCGGACGCCGCCCCGAACACTGGGGCGTCAGGGCGCTAGCGTGTCGCGAATCCTACCGTCCCAGCAGGTCAGAGACCTAAGAAACATGCTTTCTACTCATGCTGCAATGTATGCGTTGACTCATATAGTTAAGCAATTATGATGGGGAATCACTGCGGCTTCCGAGTCGCGCCTAGGCACTCATTTGTCAAGATATTTCCTGCGAGCCAGCGGGGCAATCAGGTGGCCATACAAAGCTCCGCCCTTGGGCCTATTCGATGCAGCTCACGTGAGCGACGGGAGGCTATCCGAGAAGCCGGGCACCTCCGCCTCGACGCGGGCGGTCGCGGCCTGCTCGTCGGCCTCGCGCTCCTGCGGGGTCAGCAGGTCCGGCACGGGGGTGTAGACGAAGAGGATGTTCTCGATCGCGGTTGCGGTGCGGTCGATCGCGTCGAAGCGGTCGCGCAGGGTCATACGGTGGCCTCCAGGGCGTAGCGGATTCGGGCGTGGAAGTCGGAGAGCGAGCCGGTGTTCGGGACGACGAGGTCGGCGTGCTCGGGGCCGAGCTGTTCGCTGGAGTGGTCGCCGGCCGGGGCGCCCCGGTCGATGAACCACACCGCGAACCCGGCCGCGCGAAGGGCCTGCACCTCGTTGGCGAAGCGCACGTCGGTCACCGCGACCGGGCCGCCAATCGCGGCGGCGGCGCGGAGGCAGCGGGTGATCCAGAAGTCCGGGTCGACGTGGCGGCGGACGCCCTCGGTCCCGAGCCGCTGAAGGAAGCGCCGGGCCTGCGGGAACCTGTCCTTCACGGCCTCCCAGCCGTAGCGGTCCACCGCATCGGCCAGGTGCACCGGGGCGGGGGCGTGCACGCCCAGAAACTCGGTGCCCACCACCGGGTCGACGTCGTAGGCCATCGCCTTCAACGGGTCCGCCAGCGCGAGCCGGGTGAACCCGTACTCCCGCAGCACCGAGGCGGCCGTGTCCTTGCCGGATCTCGCCCGGCCGATCAACGCGATGTCCTTCATCTCGGGCACGCTCCTTCAACCGGTGGTCTTCTCCGCCACCGTTGAGCCAGCCCGGTTAACACCCGGCCGGAAGCGCCCCGAAACGCGAGAAGGCCCCGCCCTCCCGAACACGGGAGAACGGGGCCTTTGCCGGGGCTGTCAGCTCAGAGCCTGCTCCAACGCGAGCAGCGCGGCGCGCGTCTCGCTGACCTCCTGGCGGAGCTGGTTCTTCTCCTCGACCTCCGCGCCGTCGAACAGGGCGGGGTTCAGCGCGGCGGCGAGCCTGTGGAGTGCGTGGATCACGTCCGGAGCGTCGGCCGGCGCGACGGTCGGCTCGTCGTCGGCCAGGAGTGCGCCGAGCCTCTGGAGGGACGCCCGACGGTTGTACCGGTCGATCCGAACCTCCCGCTGGGCCTTCGGGATGATCTTGTAGTACTCGAAGACCTCGTCGGAGGACGCCAGCCCCGGGAACTGGCGCACGAGGTCTTCCGACCCGAGGGAGAGGACGTATTGGACGCGCACAGGTGAGAGCGCGCCCCGGATTCCCTGGAGGATGCTGTCCCGATCCTTCTTGACCGTCGCGCGGACCTCGGGAGAGGACATCGGCGGGGCCTTCACTCCGGCGGTGTCCAGAAGGGCGGACATCCACTGCCGTGCGGCATAGCTCTCGCGGCGGAGATCCGGGCGGCCCTCCGCGTTGGTGAACAGCAGAGCCGTCTCGAACACCACCTCGGCGAGCGGGCCGAAGTCACGCTTCTCCCGCGCGGGGCCCACGAGTGGCACCGCACGATCCATGATCTCCTGCGCCCCAGGGAACTCCAGCCAGGCGGGCGCGGTCGGCTTCTTCGGGGGCATGCGTTCCTCTCGACTTGGACGGGGACCGTTGTGCAACCAACGGAACCCGGCGTCCATTCCACCACGCTCTTCCCCGGAACGAGGAAAAGGCCCCGATCCGTCCGAAGACGAGCCGGGGCCAGGGTTCACCGCTTGCTCTTCATGCCGTCCTCGCCTACCTCGACGGGGGCCAGGTGCGGGCACGCGCAACACTCGGCGAGCGCTTCGGCACGGGCCGCCTCGGTGCGGGCCGCGTCGGTCGCATGGGTGACCACGCGCTTACCCGCGGAGTGGCCGGCGGCCATCGTGGCGGCGGTCAGCAGCAGGCCGATGACGGCCTCGTTGGTCTCGATCCCGGCGAGCTTGGGCACGACGGTGCTGAGCACGGTCAGCAGCGCGACGACGCCAGCGCGGGTCTTCACCGGGTTGTCGGTGATCCAGGTCTTCAGGTCTTCCATGATCAGCCCTTCAGGCGTATAACGACGTCGGCCAGGGCGGTGCCGCCCGCGAGGCCGGAGGCCACGACGCCGTAGCGCCAGACCTCCAGTTGGCGGACGCGCTCTTCGTGGTCGCGGAGGGTCTGGTCGACCGCGTCACTGCTCTGGGCCAGCGAGCGGACGTCCTCCCGCACGCCCACGAGCTGGTCGTAGATCTCCCTCGGGCCGATGACCACGCCCAAGGGCTCGTTCTCGGGCATCAGTAGCCTCCTTCGTTCCAGGCAATCGACTCGAACGAGCCGTACGTCGCGTTCGCGTAGCGGACCCCGGCGATGATTGAGTCGACCGGGTTGAGGATGTCGCGGTGGCCGGGCAGCGCGTAGGTGTCGAAGGTCGGCCGGATGGTCTGGAGGAGGCCGTACGTCCCGCCGTAGAGGGCTTCGTTCGAGTCCCAGTGGTTCTCGGCGAGCGGGTTGCCGCCGGACTCGACCATCGCGCGGTGCTCGATCGCGGCGGCGGACGGGACGAGGTCGCCGTTCGCCCGCAGGACGTCCCGGGCCTCCTCGATCCAGCCCGCGAGGTCGTTCGAGTAGCTGGTACTCGGGGTGGCCGGCGGCTCCTCGACCGGGGCGGTTGAGTCGGGGGCCTTCGCCGCCGGGGCCGGGCCTTCGTCCTTCGACTTCGGGGCGGCCGGGCGCGGGACGGGAGCGGAGCCGTCGGGGATCACGATGTCCTGGCCGGGAAAGATCAGGTCCGGGTTCGCCACCGTGGCGGTGTTGGCGGCGACCAGGGCCTCCAGGGTGACGCGGCGGTTGGCGGCGATGTCCCACAGGGTGTCGCCGGGAACGACGGTGTGGACCGGCGGGGCGGCGGCCCCGGCGGTGGCGGTCGGCAGGTTGATGACCTGCCCGACCTCGATCCGGTCCGGGTCGGCGAGCTGCGGGTTGGCGTTGACCGCGGCGTCCAGGCCGACGCCGTAGCGGGCGGCGATGGCCGACAGGGTGTCGCCCCGGGCGACGGTGTGAGTGGCCGCGCCCGGGGCCGGGGTGGGCAGCGGGTCGGGGCTCGGGGCGGGCTCCGGCGTCTCGGCCGGTGTGGGCTCGGCCGGGGCCGGGCTCGCGGTCGGCTCCGGTGCGGTGGTCGGCGACGCGGCGGGGACGGTGATCTGCTGGCCCTCGGTGATCCGGTCCGGGTTGTCGATCTGGGGGTTCAGCGAGAGCAGCCCGGCAACGGTGGTGCCCAGCGCCACGGCGATGCCGCCCAGGGTCATGCCCCGGCGGACGGTGATCGTGCGGGTGGCCGGCGGCTGCGGTGCGAGGGCGTCGCCGAACTCGGCGAGGAGGCGGGCGAGCTGCTTGGGGCCGGGGATGCCGTCGGCGTCGGCGGTGTCGCCGAGCTTGAGCTGCCAGGCGCGGAAGCTCTCGGTGTCCGCGCTGCCCCACACCGGGCCGGGGCCTTCGGTGTAGCGGGAGCAGCCCGCGCGGACGAGGGCGCGGCCCATCACGGTGATGTGCTCGCCTCGGGCACCGGGGCCGTACGGCTTGCCGTTGATGGTGACGGCCTGGCCGCTCGGGGTGGTGGTGCCGCCGGAGGTGTAGGCGGGGCGGCCGACGCCGAGCACGGTGGAGCGGGGACGGGTCTTGCGGACGACGCAGCCGCCGGAGCCCTGGCCCGCGCCCGAGGTGCGGGCAGTGTTGCCCTCGACGGTCTTCACCTGCTGGCCGGGGGCGGAGTCCTCCAGGACGATGCCGACGTGGTCGGCTGTCGGGCCGCCGTCCCAGGTGAAGAAGATGACGTCGCCGCGCTTGAAGGCGGCTTCGCGGCCGAACCACTGGCCCTTGTTGCGGAAGTACTGGACGTGGCTGGGACAGTAGGCGAACTTGCCGACCACCGCGGCCTCGCCGCCCTTGTCGGCGCACCAGGAGACGAACATGTCGCAGTACGGCTCGTGGTTCAGCCCGTACCAGCGGCCGAAGGGGGTGTCGTAGTACTTGCCCGAGGGGCTGAGGCCGCCCCGGTAGTTCTGGTCGGCCCACTTCAGGGCCTCGGTGATCACTGCTTCGCGGGAGATAGGTGCGGGTCCTTTCAACAGGGAAGCCCCGCCCGGGAGTTCGGGCGGGGCCGCTGCGCGGGTTGCAGCTGTGGGATGCTCCTATGGCTGTCAAGCCGCAGAGGCCAGGTCGGTTTGAGTGATTTGTGTGGTTGGTGTGCTGGTCAGAGCGCGGTAGACCTCGCGGG
>NZ_JBVJJY010000008.1:0-155182 GCF_055585785.1 Kitasatospora sp. NPDC053308
AAGGAATCTCCAACCCCGATCAAACGACCGAGGCCGGGGATGTCAACATATCTGGCGTTGACTTTTGGCACGCTGTTGAGTTCTCAAGGAACGGAAGCTTCCTTCGAGCCGCCTTCCAGCGGGCCCTCCAGGCTTCATTCTTTCGTGTTTCCAGCTTATCAGATGTTTTCCGCTCCGTTTCCCGGAGTTTCATTCATCAGATTTCCGAACTGGCCGGGTCGCTTTCCGCGACGACCACCACGTTAGCGCATTCCGAGACTTACTCGAAATTCACGCTCACCCCTCGGTTGACGCAACGCCAACCAGCCCAACTGAATGGGTTGAGAAGAGTGAGAGTGGGTCTTGCTGAGTGGGATGGCCGCTCCAGCGACTCGTTCAACACTAGGCCACCTGGAGGACACCGTCAAACGCCGAGGGCCGGATCTGTCCAGATCCGGCCCTCGGTGCTCTGAGCCGCAGCTCAGAGCAGGTGTGCTTTCAGCCAGGCGTCAGCCGGCGGAGACCAGCTCCGCCGCCGCCAGGTTCCGCTTGCCACGCCGCAGCACCAGCCAGCGACCGTGCAGAAGATCGGCCTCGGTCGGCACCGCCTCCTCGTCCGTCACCTTGACGTTGTTGAGGTAGGCACCGCCCTCCTTGATCGTCCGGCGGGCGGCCGAGCGGCTCGGGGCCAGGCCGACGGCGACCAACAGATCGACCACCGGCTGGAGTTCGGCCACCTCGGCCTTCGGGACCTCGGCCAGGGCGGCGGCCATGGTCGGGGCCTCCAGGTCGGCGAGGTCACCCTGGCCGAACAGCGCCTTGGACGCGGCGACGGCGCGCTCGTACTGCTCGGCGCCGTGGACGAGGGTGGTGAGCTCCTCGGCGAGGGCCCGCTGGGCGAGGCGGGCGGCGGGGCGCTCGGCGGTCTCACGCTCCAGCTCCTCGATCTCCTCCTTCGAGCGGAAGCTGAAGATCCGCAGGAAGTTGGAGACGTCCCGGTCGTCCGCGTTCAGCCAGAACTGGTAGAAGGCGTACGGAGTGGTCAGTTCGGGGTCGAGCCAGACCGTGCCGGACTCGGTCTTGCCGAACTTGGTGCCGTCGGCCTTGACGATCAGCGGCGTGGCCAGCGCGTGGACGGACTTGCCGTCGGCCTTGCGGACCAGGTCCGTGCCGGCGGTCAGGTTGCCCCACTGGTCACTGCCGCCGGTCTGCAGGCTGCAGCCGTAGCGGCGGTTCAGCTCCAGGTAGTCCATGCCCTGGAGGATCTGGTAGCTGAACTCGGTGTAGCTGATGCCCGCGTCGGAGTTGAGCCGTCGGGCGACCGCCTCCTTGGCGATCATGTTGTTGACCCGGAAGTACTTGCCCACGTCACGCAGCAGGCTGATCGCCGACATCCCGGACGTCCAGTCCAGGTTGTTGACCATGCGCGCCGCGTACGGGCCCTCGAAGTCCAGGAAGCGCGAGATCTGGCCGCGCAGGCGCTCCACCCAGCCGGCCACGGTCTCGGGGTCGTTGAGCACGCGCTCGGCGGTCGGCTTCGGGTCGCCGATCAGGCCCGTGGCGCCGCCGACCAGGCCGAGCGGGAGGTTCCCCGCCTGCTGGATGCGGCGCATGGTGAGGATCTGCACCAAGTTGCCCAGGTGCAGACTGGGGGCCGTCGGGTCGAAGCCGCAATAGAACGTGACCGGGCCGTCCGCGAACGCCTTGCGCAGTGCGTCCTCGTCGGTGGACAGGGCGATCAGCCCACGCCACCGCAGCTCGTCGACGATGTCCGTCACGGTCACGCTTCTCCTTCTATCGGGCGCCCTCCCGGTGGCGGCCCGTTCGGTCGGGCCCCGGGTCGGTGCGACTCCAGCCTGTTAGAGCCTACGCGGTTCCGGCCAGCGAGTTTTCCCCGAGGCGCGCCATCGGGCCCCGGCGCACTCCCCCGGGCCCCTCGGCGATACCGGAAATTCCGTTGTTCGTCGGCTGTGTGCCCATTCAGAGTGGTGTCACCGCCGTGCGGCGGCAGTGACGTGTGTGGAGACGGTCGTGCCGCCGTGGCACGCCCGGGGGAAGGGTGTGCCGAGTGCGCAACACGCTGGTTCTGAACGCGAGCTACGAGCCCCTGACGACGGTGTCGCTCCAGCGCGCCGTCGTCCTGGTGCTCCAGGACAAGGCGGTGGTGGAGCAGGCGCATCCGCTGCGCTCGATCAGGGGGACGGGCATCGCCGTCCCGGTCCCGAGAGTGATCAGGCTGCAACGGTACGTACGGGTGCCGTTCCGACAACAGGCTCCGTGGTCGCGGCGAGGAGTTCTGGCCAGGGACCAGCACCTGTGCGCGTACTGCGGGCGGCGGGCCACGACGGTGGACCACCTGCACCCCAGGTCGCGCGGTGGTGCGGACAGCTGGCTGAACACCGTGGCCGCGTGTGCGGAGGACAACCAGCGCAAGGCGGACCGCACACCGGAGCAGGCCGGGATGAAGCTGCTGCGTCGCCCGTTCGTGCCGACCCCGCAGGCCAGCCTGATGCTGGCGCTCGGGCTGCGCGGCTCGGAGGCGAGGGAGCTCGCCGACTGGCTGCCGCCCGTGACGGGCGTTCCCGTGACAGCCGCGTAGCCGCCGCCGTACCAGCCGCATAGCCGCCGGGGAGGGTACCGGCCGTCCTCCATCGCCACCCGCTCGGGCAGCCGCGCCGACCGGAAGCCGACCGCCGGGCGCGGGGCGCGGGCTCAGCCCTTCGCCTGGTACCCGGCCGCCGTGCCGTAGGTCGTGGAGTGCTCGGGCACCACGACCACCTGCCCACCGCCGATCAGCACCCGCCCGGAGAGCAGCAGCGAGCCGGTCCCCGGCGGGAAGTTGCCGCCGGTCGCCTCCTGGCCGCCCGCCAGCGGGAACCGGTTGAGGTGGGCGGGCTGGTCCCGGCGTTCGTCGGCGGCGAGCACCAGCGAGCCTCCGTCGATGCCGACCGCCCGGACGGTGCCCTTGGCGGCGGTCGGGACCTTCCAACGCTGCTTGCCGGTGTCCAGGTCGTAGCCGACCGCGGCCGCCGGGCCGGCGCCGTTCACCGGGGTCAGGGTGGTGGCCATGGTACGGCCGTCGAAGAACACCTCGGGGGTGGCCGCGAAAGTACCGTGGGCGACGTCCAGCCGACCGCCGTCCGTGACCACCGGGATCTCCGCGGCGGGGTCACCGGCCGGGCCCCAGGCGAACACCCGGTCGTTCGCCACCGTGTCGCCGGTGGTGAGGACCACGGCCGGCTCGGCGGACAGCACGGTCACCGTCTTCGGCTGGTTGTTCAGGCCGCGCCACCAGCTGACCTTGCCGTCCGCGGTGTTCAGCGCGACGGCCTGGTCCGCGGGGGTCGAGTCCGCGCACGTGGAGGCCACCAGCACGGTCTTACCGCTGACGCCGCCGGAGAGGGTGCAGAATTTTCCCTGCCCCGTGTACTGCCAGACGTCCTTCCCGTCGGCCGACTCCCAAGCCACCGCGTGATCGTCGCCGACCGCGACCACCTTGTCCTCGGTGACGCCGATCCGCGCGGAGTAGGTGCCCTTGGCATCCGACAAGGTCTTGGTCCACGCCGTCTTGCCGGTCTTGGTGTCCACGACGGCCACCAGCGCACAGGGGCTCTTCGGATCGGCCTGCGGACGGAACAGCGCCGCACCCAGGCCCGCCCCGTTCACGCCCGCCGACAACCCGCACGGGACGGCCCCGGCGGCCGGCGGCTCCACGGACCACGTCGGCTTGCCGCCGGCGCGGTCGTACGCGTGCACCCCGGAACCATCGGCCCGGACCACGGCGTCCGCCAGCAGCCAACTGCCCACCAGCGTGTCGTCGCCCGCGGGCTGCCCGGCCGCGACGGGCCGGGCGGACCACACCCGGGTGTGCGCCACCGTGAACCCGGGCTCGCCACCACTGCTCGCCGCCGCGCTGCCGCCACCGCCCTCGGTACCGACCATCAGCCCAGCCGCCACCAGCACCGCCAGCGCGGCCACCCCGGCGCCGGCCCGCACCAGCAGGGCCTTCCGGCTGGGCACGTGCTCACCGGTCAGCACCGCATCGGCGGCCTTGCGGGCCCTGGCCGAGAACGACGAGCCGGAGGCGGCGCCGGAGCCGCTGTCCGAGCCAGCGCCACCGTCACCGCCCCGGCGACCGGCGGCCCGGGAGCGCGCGGCGGGCCCGGCCGAGGGCTTCCGGGCTTCCTCCGGCGCTTCCCCCGCCGCGGCCGGCGCCGCCTCCTGCTCCAGCTCCTGGTCCTGGTCCTGGTCCTGGTCGGCCTGGTCGAGGTGCACATAGCCGTCGGCCGAGTACTCCGCGCCCGCCGGGACGTACAGCCCCTCCCCGGTCGGTTCCTGCAGGACGGCGTACGGCGGCGCGTAGTGGTGCTGCGCGTGCTCGGGGTACGGCTGGGGCTGCGGGTACGGCGCGAACTCCGGGAGCGGCTGGTACGGCTGTCCGACGTCGTACGGCCCCTGGCCGTAAGCACCCTCGACGTAGCCGGTCTGCCCGTGGACGCCCTGGTCGTACTGCGGGTGCTGCCCGTAGCCCGCCTGGCCGTAGCCCGCGTGGTCGTACCGAACCTGGTCGTAGCCCGGCTGTTGCCCGTACCCGCCCGGGCCGTAGTCCACCTGCGGCTGCCAGTGCGGCTGTTCGCCGTAGTACCCGCCGCCCTGCCAGTCCGCCTGCCCCTGGCCCTGGTCCTGAACCAGCCGGTCCTGAACCGGCTGCACCGGCTGCCCCTGGGGGTACCACGGCTGCTGCCCGGCGTGGGCGTCTCCGAAGGGCTCCTGCGCCATCGTTCCGTCCCTCCCGGGCCTTGCCAGCCTGCCGATTGCGGCAGTCAGCATCTCACGCCCGTCCAGAGCGACGATCTGGGCCCTCAGCCCGGAAAGCTCAGCCCGCGGACTCGGCGCGCAGGGCCTCGTCGATGCGGGCGGCCATGGTGAAGTCCAGCCCGGTGAGACCGCCGGCGCTGTGGGTGGAGAGGACGAAGCGAAGGGTGCGCCAGCGGATGTCCATGTCGGGATGGTGGTCGAGCGCCTCGGCCTGCTCGGCGACCGCGACGACCACCCGGATCCCGGCCGGGAAGTCCGGGGCGTCGGCGGTGCGGACGATGCTCTCACCGTCGCGAGTCCAGTGCGGCAGCTGCGCCAGGGCCGCCGTGATCTCGTCCTCGCTCAGCCGTGCCCTGCTGCTCATCGCTGCGCTCCTGGTGCATCGTCGGTCCGGGGGATCCCGGTCCGGGGTGCCGGGATCAGGCGGCCTTCCGGCGCGGGCGGGTGACCAGCTCGCCGCCGCAGTTGGGGCAGGTGGCGGCCATGGTGTCGGTACAGTCCGCGCAGAAGGTGCACTCGTAGGAACATATCGAGGCGGGGCCGTCAGCGGTCAGCGACACCGCGCAGCGCTCGCAGGTCTCGCGCATCTCCAGGGCCATCACGCACTCCTCCGGTCTCGTACCACTGCCATACGAACGTCCCACGAGTCCCGCACGGCCGCACAGCCTTTTGACCTCATGATCCTATGACCCCAGGGATTGGCGTCCTGACGCCCCCTCGCCCTGACGTCCGCTCACCCCGCCAGCAGCTTGGCGACGGCCGCGAGGCCGACCACCACGATCACCCCGCGCAGCACGGCCGGCGACAGGCGGCGCCCGACCTTGGCGCCGACCAGTCCGCCCACCAGCGAGCCCACGGCGATCAAACCGGCCGCAGCCCAGTTCACGGTCGAGGTGAACAGGAAGAACAGCGCGGCGACACCGTTGACGATCATCGCGAGAGCGTTCTTCACCGCATTGATCCGCTGCAGGTCCTCCTGCAGCAGCATGCCCATCAGCGCCATCAGCAGGACGCCCTGCGCAGCGCCGAAATACCCGCCGTAGATGCCGGTGAGGAACACCCCGGCCAGCAGCACGAGGCTGCCGTCCGGGTCACCGCCGGGGCGGCGACGGGCGGCGACGGCCTTGGCCACCCGGGGCTGGACGACCACCAGGACCAGCGCGAGCAGGATCAGCACCGGGACGATCGCGTCGAAGGCACCGCTGGGCAGCTTGATCAGCAGCAGGGCGCCGACCAGCCCACCGAGTAGCGAGGCGGAGCCCAGGCGCAGCACCCGACGGCCCTGGTCGGCCAGCTCACGGCGGTAGCCGATCACGCCGCTGAGCGAACCGGGAACCAAACCGAAGGAGTTGGAGACGTTGGCGGTGACCGGCGGGATGCCGACGGCCAGCAGGACCGGAAAAGTGATCAGGGTCCCGGATCCGACGATCACGTTGATCATCCCGGCCCCGACCCCGGCCGCCAAGACGGCGATCGCCTCCCAGAGCGTCACGGGTCACTTCTCCTCTCGGTCCTGTCCGATGGGATCATGCCGGACCGCCATCCCACCGGACCAGGCCCGCCCACCATTCGGGACGTACGCCACACCGCCACCTCGCACTCCCGAAAGACCCGAGGGCCAGCCGCCGTACGTGAGGCGTACGGCGGCGGGCCCTCAGCGAAGCACGGCTCAGCCGTTCACTCCGGGTCGATCTTGGGGTACTCCCGGGTCGGGTCCACCCGGGGGCGCGCGGCGCCCTTGTCGGTGTCCACCGGCCGCGGCCCGGAGGCCGGGTCGATCGGCACCTGGGTGGCCGTCGGTGCGGCCTGCGGGACGCTGGGCGCCGCGACCGCGCCACCGTTCACGCCGCCACCGTTGCCGGTCAGACCGGTGAAAGCGCCACCGAGGCCCTTGAGCGCGTCGCCGACCTCGCTGGGAATGATCCAGAGCTTGTTGGAGTCGCCCTTGGCCAGCTCGGGCAGGGTCTGCAGGTACTGGTAGGCCAGCAGCTTCTGGTCGGCGTCGCCGTCGTGGATGGCCTCGAAGACCGTCCGGATCGCGGCGGCCTCACCGTCGGCGCGCAGCACCGCGGCCTGCGCCTCACCCTCGGCCCGGAGCACGTCGGCCTGCTTCTCACCCTCGGCCTTGAGGATCTGCGCCTGGCGCTGACCCTCGGCGGTGAGGATCGCGGCACGCTTGTCCCGGTCGGCGCGCATCTGCTTCTCCATCGAGTCCTGGATGGAGGTCGGCGGCTCGATCGCCTTCAGCTCGACGCGGTTGACCCGGATCCCCCACTTGCCGGTGGCCTCGTCCAGGACGCCGCGCAGGCCGGCATTGATGACCTCGCGGGAGGTCAGGGTGGACTCCAGGTCCATCGAACCGATGATGTTGCGCAGCGTGGTGACGGTCAGCTGCTCGATCGCCTGGATGTAGCTGGCGACTTCGTAGGTGGCTGCGCGCGGGTCGGTCACCTGGTAGTAGATGACGGTGTCGATGTTGACCACCAGGTTGTCCTGGGTGATCACCGGCTGCGGCGGGAACGGCACGACCTGCTCGCGCAGGTCGATCCGGTTGCGGACCCGGTCGATGAACGGGACGACGATGTTCAGCCCTGCGTTGAGCGTCCGGGTGTAGCGGCCGAAGCGCTCCACGATCGCCGCGCTGGCCTGCGGGATGACCTGAATCGTCTTGATCAGCGCGATGAAGGCCACCACGACCAGGACGACCAGGACGATAAGGACGGGTTCCACGGACTCTCCCCTAGACGACCAGGGCGGTCGCGCCCTGGATTTCGACGACGTCGACCTGCTGCCCGGGCTGGTACACCTGCTCCGGGTGGAGCGCGCGGGCCGACCAGATCTCGCCGTTCAGCTTGATCCGTCCGCCCTCCCCGTCGACGGTTTCCGCGACGACCGCGGTGGCGCCGTGCAGCGCCTCGATGCCCATCTTGACCTGCGGGCCCTTCTGCAGCTGCCGGTAGGCGATGGGCCGCACGAAAACCACCAGCGCGACCGACACCACGAGGAAGGTCAGGGTCTCCAGGACCACTCCCCCGCCCAGTCCGGCCACACCCGCGGCGGCCAGCGCTCCGACCGCGAACATGGCGAACTCCGGCATCGCGGTGAGTACCAGCGGTATGCCGAGCCCTGCGGCGGCCAGGAGCCACCAGATCCAGCTGTCCACACGTCCATCCTAGGGAGCGAAGGCCTTCGAGGCGGACAGTTCCCGCAGGTCGAGGGGCGGAAACCGGTCGCACGTGCGACCGGTTCCCGAGGCCTTCCGAAGGACGGGGCGAGGCGTGGTGGAGGAGCGGCGGACGGGGAGTGCCGGGAGGGCCGGAAGCGGCCGACGGGGCCTCAGCCCAGGGGCAGGCCCTGGGCCGACCAGCGGTCGCCGTGCCGTTCCAGGGTGAGCGGCAGGCCGAAGCACTTGGAGAGGTTACGGGCGGTCAGCTCGGTGTCGATCGGGCCGGCCGTGAGCACCTTGCCCTGGCGGATCATCAGGACATGGGTGAAGCCCGGGGCGATCTCCTCGACGTGGTGGGTGACCATCGCCATGGCCGGCGCGAACTCGTCCTGGGCGAGTGCGCCGAGCCGGCGGACCAGGTCCTCGCGACCGCCGAGGTCCAGGCCGGCCGCGGGCTCGTCGAGGAGCAGCAGCTCGGGGTCGGTCATCAGGGCGCGAGCGATCAGGGTGCGCTTGCGCTCGCCCTCGGAGAGGGTGCCGAACTTACGGTCGGTGAGACCTGCCATACCAAGACGGTCGAGCAGCGCGAGCGCACGGCTCTCGTCCGACTGCTCGTAGGACTCCTGCCAGCTGACCGTCATGCCGTACGCGGCGGTGAGCACGGTCTGCAGCACGGTCTGCTCGGCCGGCAGCTTGTCGAACATGGCGGCGCCGGCGAGGCCGATGCGGGAGCGCAGCTCGAAGACGTCGATCTCGCCCAGCTTCTCGCCCAGCACGGTGACCTTGCCCGAGGTCGGGAACAGGTACGAGGAAGCGATCTGCAGCAGGGTGGTCTTGCCGGCGCCGTTCGGCCCCAGGATGACCCAGCGCTCACCCTCGGAGATGGACCACGAGACCTGGTCGACCAGCGCGCGCCCCTCCCGGACCACGGATACGTCCACCAGCTCCAGCACGTCGCTCATGCCTACGCCTTCCCCAAAACAAGATTCTCGGCCGTCGGTGCGGGCGGCACGCCCACTCCGGCAGCCGGTGGGCACGGGGTGGGTGCGCCGCACGCGCATGGGCAAACCTACGCCACGCGGATGACCGCCGATTCCGTAGGCTGGCCGGATGCTCGCGACTCCTGCCGACAATCCGTACGAAGAGCCCCGTTCGGGGCGCCTGGCCGCCTGGGGCAACGCCCTGCTGACGGGCCTGGTGCCGCCCGACAACGCCGCCGAGGCCGTGCTGGGCTCCGACGAGAGCCACCGGGTGACCGGCCTGCCCGGAGACGAGCCGGGCGAGCAGCACGGGCTCACCTGGGCTCTGGGCCGGCTCCGAGTGCTGGGCGTGAAGGGTCTACGGCTGGCGTTGCCGTCGGCCGGCCATCCGCTGGGCCTGACCGGCCCGGCAGCCTTCAACGAACGCGCCATGAGCGCGGGCGAGGCCGTCCTGGCAGTGGGGGTCCCGCTGGGCCTCGTCCCCGAGGTTGACGTGCACGGCCCGGCCGGTGACCGTGTGGCAACCGTGTTGTGGCGCTGCTCCGAGGTCAACGACACACCGCCTGCGGACGTACCGTCGCTGCACGAAGCCGAGCGTGAGCTGGCCGACGGGCTGCGCGAGGCGACCGTCCTGCTCACTCGGCTTGATGTCGCCGGTGCCGGGCCGGAGGCTCTGCGTGCCCTGGAGGCCTACCGTCGGCGCGGGCACGCCGAGCTGCTCGCCCCCGGCTACCCGCCCCGCGCCGTCCGCGTGCTCGAGTCGGCCCGCCAGGTGTCCGCCCTGCTGTCGATCGCTTCCGGTGGGCACGGCTCGGCTGTCAGCGCCTCCGAGATGGCCGCTCGGCGGTCCGTCCTGGCTCCGCTGCACCGCACCGCACGGCGCGCTCAGGTGGCCGCCTACAACGCTCTCGTCGACGAGCGCGACGAACGCTGACGTGCCCCGGCACCACGGATCGGCGGAGGCGAGCGCCATCACCTCGGCTCGCTCGTAACGGCCGTCCGGTCCTACTGCCAGACTCCCGTCAGACGTGACCGCCGCCAGGCGGCGGAGGGACCACCCCAGCGTCTCCGCCGCCTCTACGGCCGAAAAGCTCTCGGCGAGGCGCCGGCGCAACGCCTCGGCCGCAGCCCGTGCGCGGGCCTCCTCTCGACGCAGGCGGTCGATGACTGCCTCTTCGATCGCGTCGCGCCGAACTGCGGCCAAGGCCTCCCGGCTGTACGTCGGCCACCCCCGGAAGCCCCCGCAGGGCTGCAGCACCCCGGCCTCGGCCAGTCGCCGGACGTCCTCGGCGATCACCGGGAGGCCTGTGGCGTGCTCCAGGACCGTTGCCGCCTTGACCGCTCCCACGGACGGCGCGGCACCCACCGCCAGGATGATCTCGGCGGCGCGGCGGCGCAGCTCTCGCTCAACGGCCGCCGACCAGCTGCCGCCGGCGAGGTCAGGCTCAGGGATCAGCCCGCGCTCGCGGGCCAGGTCGAACTGCCAGCGTCGTAGGAGGAGCCTTCGCCTCAACAGCTCCGGACCGTAGCTGTCCCGGTCCCGAACCGCCTCTCGGCCCGACCGCGCCGCGCGTTCGACGGCCGCCGGCCGGGAGACTCCGGTCCCCCTGCCCGAGGATCCGCTCCGCTCTCGGACCGGCCGCCGCGGCTCAGGGCCAGGATCTGCTGGCCCGTCGGACAAGCGGTACGTCAGCTCCAGCTCGCTGGCGACCACAACGGGCCCGCACTCACGGCACGACGCGTTCATCCGGCCCTCCCTGGGATCGGTGTGGCCGCCCACCCTGGCACATCCGGCTGACAGCGCATCACCACAATCCAGCGCGACCCTGCCGAACGGCACAGGCTGAAGCCCTGTCCGCCGCCTGTTCGCCCTGAATACCTGCCGAACGGCACGGCGCGCGCACCACCAGCCGGCGCCCCCAGCGCACTACTCCGTGCGTGCCTCTCCGTTCCGGACGGCCCAGAGCGCGGCCTGGGTGCGATCCGCCAGGTCCAGCTTCATCAGGATGTTGGAGACGTGGGTCTTCACCGTCTTCTCCGAAAGGTGCAGGCTGCGCGCGATCTCCCGGTTGGAGCGGCCGTCGGCGATGTGGCCGAGCACCTCGCGCTCGCGCTCGGTGAGGGTGCCGCCGCGGCCCTGCGGCGCACGTGGGCCTTCGTCGGAGAGCAGGGCCTCGGCCAATTCCGGCTGGAGGAGCACGTGGCCGGCGTGCACCGAGCGGATCGCACCGGCCAGCGCTTCCGGGTCCACGTCCTTGTAGACGTACCCGGCGGCGCCGGCCCGCAGGGCGGGGACCATCGTGCGGTGCTCGGTGAAGCTGGTGACGATCAGGATCCGGGCCCGGCTGCCCTCGCCCTTGAGCGTGCGCAGCGCCTCGATCCCGTCCACGCCGGGCATCTTGAGGTCCATCAGGACGACATCGGGGTCGAGTGCGCGGGCCCGCTCGACACCCTCGGCCCCGTCGGCGGCCTCCCCCACCACCTCGATATCGTCCTGGACCTCCAGGAACGTGCGCAGCCCGCGCCTGACCACCTGGTGGTCGTCGACCAGCAGGACGCGGATCGACGGTGTGTTCTCAGGCACCGGGCACCTCCATCTCGACGAGCGTCCCCCGGCCGGGGGCCGACTTCAGGGTGAGCGTGCCGCCGACGGCGGCCGCGCGGTCGCGCATCGAGGCCAGGCCGAGGTGGCGGCCGGCCCGGCGGACGGATTCCGGGTCGAAGCCACGCCCGTCGTCGTGCACCCGGAGTACGGCGCCACGCGCGGGCGTTCCGGTGAGGGTGACGGTGACCCGGTCGGCGCCGGAGTGGCGGAGCGCGTTGTGCAGCGCCTCCTGGGCGACCCGTAGCAGCGCGGCCTCCTGCGCGGGCGGCAGGGCGCGCACCCCGTCGGCCGTGAAGCCGACGTCGGCGGTGTGCGCGCGGTCCAGCACCTGCACCTGGGAGGCGAGGGTGGCGCTCAGCCCGTCCTCCTCCAGCGCAGCCGGGCGCAGTTCCACCACGACGGCGCGCAGTTCGTCGGCGGCCTCGGCGGCCAGCCGGGCGACCTCGGCGAGCTCCGCACGGGCCCGGGCCGGATCACGGTCGACGAGCTTCGCGGCGGCCTTGGCGGTGAGCCGGAGCGAGAAGAGCTTCTGGGAGACGGCGTCGTGCAGGTCATGCGCGATCCGGGCACGCTCGCCGGCCAGGGTGAGCTCGCGGCTGCGCTCGTAGAGCCGGGCGTTGGAGAGAGCGAGCGCGGCGTGCGCGGCGAGGATCCGCAGCAGTTCCTCGTCGTGGTCGGTGAACAAGCCGCCGCCGCGCTTGTTGGCGAGGAAGATGACGCCCAGCACCTGCGACTCGTCCTCGGCGGCGTCACTGTCCAGGATCGGCATGCCGAGGAAGGCGTCCATCTGCGGGTGGGCGGAGGGCCAGCCACCGAAGGCGGGAGCCCGGCGGACGTCGGCGAGGCGGGTCGGGCCGGTCTCGTGCAGCATCGCGGCGAGCACGCCGTGCTGACGGGGCAGCGGGCCGATCGCGCGCCACTGCTCATCGGTGACGCCGTCCACCACGAACCGAGCGAAGCCTCCGTGGTCGTCGGGCACGCCGAGGGCCGCGTACTCGGCGCCGAGCAGTTCCCGGGCGGAAGCGGTGATGCGGCGCAGCACCTCGCGGACCTCCAGGTGCTGGCTCATGGCGAGGAGTGCCTGGCTGACGGCCTCGATCCCGGACAGGCAGGGGTCGCAGGCGGGCAGCGGGCCGTGGTGGGCCCGGTGGTCTCCGGTGGTGCTGGACATACGGCCAAACTACCGCCGCGCCCGTCGCGGTCGCGTCCGCCTCCGGCCGTGCGGGAGGCAGGCCCGCAGACCTAGGCCGCTGGGCCCACGCGCTCGGCCCCGGTAAGGCAACAACAGGGGCAAACGGCGAAAAGGCGCAGCCAAAGGGAACCCGAGCCGGGGCCGGTCCCCGGCTGGAGGTCCGGCTGGATCAGCCGTGGAGCGCCGATCGTCGGCACCGGACGGTGCGTGCGGAGGCGAGCGGGGCATGACGAAGGGGCGGCCCTCCCTTGCGGGAAGGCCGCCCCCAGGCGGTCGGGAAGGGCTCAGCCCTTCTGCATGACCTCGGGCTCGTGCCGACGCTGGAGCCGGGTGACGAGGATGCCGATCAGGACCGAGATCACGATCAGCACGCCCGCGTCGATCGCCCATTGGGCGACGGAGTGGTCCCAGAGCGGGTCGTACTTGGGGTTCTGGAAGTCCTTGTTCCAGGGGCCCATGAGCACGGAAAGGTTGAGCGTGGTGGACACGATGCCGGTGCCCCAGCGGGCGGGCATCAGCCAGGCGACCTGCTCCAGGCCGGGCTTGCTGAAGATCTGGAAGAGGCAGCCGGTGAAGACGACCTGGACGATGGCGAACATGACCAGCAGCGGCATGGTCTTCTCCGCGGTCTTCACCAGTGCGGAGATCATCAGGCCGAACATCATCGCGGCGAAGCTCAGCAGGATCATGCCGATGGTCATCTCGACGATCGGCAGGTTCTTGACGATCAGACCGTGCTCCGGCAGCTTGCGCGGCAGGAAGCCGACGGCGGAGATGATGGCGCCCTGGATCACGCTGAAGAAGCCCAGCACGATGATCTTGGACATCATGTACGCCGAGCGGGAGAGCCCGGTGGCTCGTTCTCGCTCGTAGATCGCCCGTTCCTTGATCAACTCGCGGACCGAGTTGGCGGCTCCGGAGAAGCAGGCCCCGATCGCCAGGATCAGCATGATCGTCGCGGCGCCGCTGTTGAGGTGGAGCTGTGTCTTCGGGTTGGGCGCGAGCCCTGGTTCGTTCGGGATCAGCACGCTGACCGCGCCGATGACCGCGGGCAGCAGCACCGACAGAGCGAGGAAGCCGCGGTCTGAGGCGAGCACCGCCATGTAGCGCCGCATCAGCGTCCACAGCTGGGAGCCCCAGCTCTGCGGCTTCGGCGGCCGGATCGCCTCCTGGGCGACCTGCGCGTGCTGCACCTCGCCCGCCTCCACGGTGGGGGCGGAGTACTGCTGGTAGTGCACCGAGCCGCGGTAGCGGCCGGCCCAGTCGTGGTCGGGGTAGTTCTCGAAGGCCTGGAAGACGTCCGCCCAGGTCTCGTACCCGAAGAAGTGCAGCGCCTCGTCCGGCGGGCCGAAGTAGGCCACCGAGCCGCCCGGCGCCATCACCAGGAGCCGGTCGCAGAGTGCGAGTTCGGCCACCGAGTGGGTGACGACCAGGATGGTGCGGCCGTCGTCGGCGAGACCGCGCAGCATCTGCATGACCTCGCGGTCCATGCCCGGGTCGAGGCCCGAGGTGGGCTCGTCCAGGAAGATCAGCGACGGCTTGGTGAGCAGCTCCAGGGCGACCGAGACGCGCTTCTGCTGGCCTCCGGAGAGCGCGGTGATCTTGTTGTCGGCGCGCTTGTCCAGGCGCAGCTCGTAGAGCACCTCGTCGATCCGGGCCGCGCGCTCACTGGCCTCGGTGTCGCCCGGGAAGCGCAGCCGGGCCGCGTACTTGAGGCCGGAGCGGACGGTGAGCTCCCGGTGCAGGATCTCGGACTGCGGCACCAGGCCGATGCGCGAGCGGAGCTCGGCGAACTGCTTGTAGAGGTTGCGCCCGTCGTACAGCACCTCGCCGCGGTCGGCCGGGCGGTAGCCGGTGAGGGCGCGCAGCAGCGTGGACTTGCCGGAGCCGGACGGGCCGATGACCGCGACCAGGGACTTCTCCGGGACGCCGAAGCTGACGTCGTTGAGCAGGATCTTCTTGGCGCCCTTGTGCTCGACCTCGACGGTCAGGTGGCGGGCGGAGAAGGAGACCGCACCGGTGTCGACGAACTCCTGCAGCTGGTCGCCGACCAGCACGAAGCTGGAGTGGCCGACGGTCAGCCGGTCCTGCGGGCCCATAAGCTGGCGCTGGACCCGCTGGCCGTTGAGGAAGATGCCGTTGTGACTGCCGAGGTCGACGATCTCGTAGCGGCCGTCGGGCAGTTGGCGCAGTTCGGCATGGTGGCGGGAGACCTGCAGGTCGGACACCACGACGTCGTTGTCCAGCGCACGACCGATCCGGACGGTGCGCATGCCCGCCGTCAGGTTGCGGATCATGGTCGGCTGCGGACCTCCGCCACCGTGCTGCGGCTGCGCGAAGCCCTGCTGCTGCGGGAAGCCGCCCTGCTGCGGGCCGGGCTGCTGGGGCGGCGGCGCGTACTGCTGCTGCGGGAACGGCTGCTGGGCCTGCGGCTGGCCCGCCCAGGCCTGCTGCTGCGGCTGCTGGTACGGGTCCTGCTGGTGCCAGGGCGGCTGCTGGGCCTGCGGCACCGGGCCGCGGCTGGTGGCGGCCTCGTGGATCGGGGTGGCCTGCGGGGCGGCGGCGTGCGCTGGTGCGGAGAAGCCGAGCCGGGGGCCGTTCTCCGGGTTGCCCAGGTTGACGACCGCTCCGGGGAACAGCTGCGCCTGCATGGTGCGGGCGCCGGCCACGTAGGTGCCGTTGGTGCTGCCGTGGTCGTCCAGCTGCCAGCCGCTGCCGTTGAAGCTGATGGTCCCGTGGTGCCAGGAGACCCTGGCGTCGTCGAACGGGAAGTCCGACTGCGGGTTGCGCCCGATGGTGTAGGACCGCCCGGGCTCCAGAGTCCGCTGCTGTCCGTTGATCTCAATGACGAGTTGCGGCACTGCTCGCCTGCCCCGCTCTCTCGGTTCCCCCGAATTGTGGCCCCCGGCCGGGGGTGCGATGTTCCTCTGACTGACGGGGGAATCATTCCAGCCCGCCGACCGTCGATGAAAGTCGCCCCGGGTGACTGTGACCAGGCTGCTACCGGACGGCGGACCGACGGCGTCCCGCGAGTTGGGACGGGTGCTCTGGGGCCACCGGGCGACGGGTAGCGTGGGAGGCACCATGAACGCATCGCCCCTGGCCGCTGAGCCCCTCCCCGCCGCCCAGCCCCGGACCTCGGACGAGCGCACCCTGCTCGTCAAGGTGTTCGGCAAGGACCGTCCCGGCATCACCGCCGGCCTCTTCGCGACGCTGGCCGGATTCGGCGTCGACGTCATCGACATCGAGCAGGTCGTGACCCGTGGCCGCATCACGCTGTGCGCCCTGGTCACCCCGCCCGCCGCGCCCGGCGCCGAGGGCGGCCTGCGGGCCACCGTCCACCGCTGGGCGGACGAACAGAAGCTCCAGGCCGAGATCATCTCCGGCATCGGCGACAACCGGCCTCGCCGCGAGGGCCGCTCCCACGTGACGGTGCTCGGCCACCCGCTGACCGCCGCCGCCGTCTCCGCGCTGACCTCCCGGATCACCGCGGCGGGCGGCAACATCGACCGGGTCTTCCGGCTCGCCAAGTACCCGGTGACGGCGGTCGAGCTGGCCGTCTCCGGTGTGGCCACCGAGGAGCTGCGGGCCGAGCTGGCCCAGGAGGCGGCCACCCAGCGGGTGGACGTCGCGGTGGTGGCCGCGGGGCTGGAGCGCCGGGCCAAGCGGCTGGTGGTCATGGACGTCGACTCCACGCTCATCCAGGACGAGGTGATCGAGCTGTTCGCCGCCCACGCGGGCTGCGAGGAGCAGGTCGCCGAGGTGACGGCCGCGGCGATGCGCGGCGAGCTGGACTTCGCCGAGTCGCTGCGGGCCCGGGTGGCGCTGCTGGCCGGGCTGGACGCCTCGGTGACCGAGAAGGTCCGCGCGGAGGTCCGCTTCACGCCGGGGGCGCGCACCCTGGTCCGTACCCTGCGACGTCTGGGCTTCCAGGTCGCGGTGGTGTCCGGCGGGTTCACCCAGGTCACCGACCACCTGGTGGAGCAGCTGGGGCTGGACTTCGCGGCGGCCAACACCCTGGAGGTGGTGGACGGCAGGTTTACCGGCCGGGTGGTCGGCGAGATCGTGGACCGGGCCGGCAAGGCCCGCTGGCTGGCCCGCTTCGCCGAGCAGGCGAACGTGCCGCTGGAGCAGACGGTGGCGATCGGCGACGGTGCCAACGACCTGGACATGCTGAACGCGGCCGGGCTCGGGGTGGCGTTCAACGCCAAGCCGGTGGTGCGCGAGGCGGCCGACACCGCGGTGAACGTGCCGTTCCTGGACACCGTGCTGTATCTGCTGGGCATCACCCGCGAGGAGGTCGAGGCGGCCGACCTCCTGCACGGCACCCCGACCGAGGACGATTAGCCGAGAGCAGGCATCCGCGCACGGGGAACGACCGACCCGGCGGCGAACGACCGAGCAGCGAACCGGACAGGGCCGGGCCCGCCGAGGACGGCCTGCGGACGTACATGAGGGGCGCGCGGATCGGTCCGCACGCCCCTCATCCACGTTCCGGGGCTCAGTCCTGCGGCGTGTGGTACGAGACCAGCTCGGCCACGCCCGGCTCGACGCCCTTCCACGAGCCGCTGAAGCTGAGCACCGCGATCGCCGCCGTCGGGAAGCCGCCGAGCCGCAGCCGTTCCAGCGCGTCCCGGTCGCCCGCGTCCCCCGCCAGCACCTGGGTCAGACCCAGCACGCCCGGGTTGTGCCCGACCAGCACGAGATCCGCGTACTCGTCCGGGGTCTCCTGGAGAACGGTGATGATCTCGCCGGGGCTGGCCTCGTAGATCCGGTCCTCGTACACGGTCTTGAGGGGCCGGCGCGGCAACTCGTGCACCGCCAGCTTCCAGGTCTCCCGGGTGCGCAGGGCCGTGGAGCAGAGCACGTAGTCGGGGCTGATGCCGGAGTCGACCAGCCAGCGGCCGGCGTCCGGGGCCTGGTGGCGGCCCCGGTCGGCCAGCGGCCGCTCGTGGTCGTCCACACCGTTCGGCCAGTCGGCCTTGGCGTGGCGGAGAACGATGATCCTGCGGGGCGTGTCGGCGCTCATACCCAGCAAGCTTGGCAGAAAAGCCGCCGGGCGGCGCGATGCTCCCGGTTGCCGCCACCCCCAGGGGTGTCGGGTGCCATCATGCCCCGTTCACCGGCTCGCCACCGGACGTCCGACAGCGGTACGGCGACGGTACGGACGGCGCTCAGCCGATCTGCGAGGCGATGGAGGCGATGACCGCCACCAGCACCACGATGGCGCCGAAGGCCAGGGCGATACGGCCGAGCTGCTTGCGGCCGTCGGTCGGGTTCGGGTCGAGAACAGGCATGTCCGGAATTCTCCCACCCCGAACACACCCGCCCTCAGGCGGCCCCGCAGCCTTGGCCGGCCCTTGACCCTGCCGGTCGATCCTTGACCCTGCCGGTCGGTCCTTGACCCTGCCGGGGTCGGCTCTCGACCCTGCCGGTCAGCCCTCGACCCTGACGACCCGCTCCGCCGGGCGGACCGCCTCGTCCTCGATGTGCCGGGCCATGGCGGCCCGCAGCCCGAACAGCATCTGCGGCACCAGCAGCAGCGCCAGGAAGCCCAGCGGCCCGTACCACTCGCCGGTGACCTGGTAGATCCGGCCGATCAGGATCGGCCCGGGGATGGAGATCAGGTAGCCGACGCCCTGGGCGAAGGCGGACAGCTGCGCCACCCCGCCCGCCGTCCGGGCACGAAGCCCGATCATCGTCAGCACCAGCGGGAACGCGCAGTTGGACAGACCCACCAGGACCGCCCAGACCCACGGGGCTCCGGCCGGGGCGAGCGCCAGACCGGCGTACCCGGCGATGCCGCAGGCGGCCAGCACCACCACGAACAGCCGCTGGTCGCCGCGGCGGGCCGCCAGGTTGGGCAGCACGAAGGAGACCGGCACGCCGATCACCATGGTCACCGCGAGCAGCACCCCGGACGTGCCCTTGTCGACACCGGCGTCCTGGAAGATCTTCGGCAGCCAGCCCATCACCACGTACGCACCGGTCGCCTGGAGACCGAAGAAGCAGGCCATCGCCCAGGCCGTACGGCTGCGGGTGATCGGCAGCTTGGCCGGGATCGCGGCGCCACCCGCCCGCTCGCCGCGCTCGCGCTTGGCGATCAGCACCGGCAGCCAGAGCACCAGGGCGAGCGCGCCGAGCGCGGCCCAGACGCCCAGCCCGTAGCGCCAGTCGCCGCCGAGGGAGCTGGTCAGGGGCACGGTGACGGCGGCGGCCAGCGCGGTGCCCGCGGACAGCGCCATCGAGTACAGGCCGATCATCGGACCGACCTTCTCCGGGAAGTACCGCTTGATCACCACCGGCAGCAGCACGTTGGAGACCGCCACACCGGCCAGGGCGAGCGCGGTGAGCAGCAGGAACACCGCGGCGCCGCCGGCGAAGGAGCGGGCCAGCACGCCTGCGGTGATGGCGCCCAGGCCGGCCGTGATCACCGCGATCGGGCCGATCCGGCGGGCCGCCGCCGGGGCGGCGAAGCCGAACAGCCCGAAGCACAGCGACGGGACGGCGGTGAGGAGCCCGGCAAGGGTCGGGTTCATCCCGAGGCCGGCGCGGACCTGGTCGAGCAGCGGCCCGAGGCTGGTCACCACGGGGCGCAGGTTGAAGGCGGCGGCGGCGATCGCGACGGCGAACAGCCAGCCGAGGTACCTGGAGGAGCCGGAGGAGGAAGGGGCGGAAGAGGAGGGCGAGAAGGGGGCGGGCCGCTCGGTCTGCGGCCCGGCGCCGTTCCGCGGGGACGCGGTGGAGGCGGCGGAAGCGGTGGTCTCTGCTGCGGGCATGCCGCCCATCATAGAATGATGGGATGAATTGACGCACCTCGGAATTGGCATGATGTGCCGACCGTTCATCCACCGGCCACATTCGACCCAGGCCGCACCCGAGCCGCCGTCCCAAGGAGTACCCGTGGCGCTGTCCTCGCCGAGGCGCACCCCGCTGTCCGACCAGGTGATCGCACAGCTGCGCGCCCAGATCACGTCCGGGGAGTGGCCGGTCGGCTCGCGCATCCCCACCGAGGCCGCCTTGGTGGAGCAGCTGGGCGTGGCCCGCAACACCGTGCGCGAGGCCGTCCGGGCCCTCGCGCACAACGGTCTGCTCGACATCCGCCAGGGCTCCGGCACGTACGTGCTGGCCACCAGCGAGCTCGCCGGGGTGATGCACCGCCGCTTCGCCGACGCCGACCAGGCGCAGGTCGCCGAGCTGCGGGCGGCGCTGGAGACCTCGGCGGCGGGCCTGGCGGCCCGCCGCCGCACCGAGCGGGACCTGGAGCTGCTGGACAGCGCGCTGGCCCGCCGGGAGAGCGCCTGGCACTCCGGCGACGCCGAGGACTTCGTCCAGGCCGACGCCGCCTTCCACCAGGCCGTGGTGGCCGCCGCCCACAACGACGTGCTGCTCGCCGTCTACTCCGACCTCGGCGAGGTCACCCGCGCGCACCTGCGCAACGACGTCGGCCCGGAGCTGATCGCCGAGCGCTACATCGGCCACGACACGATCCTGGACGCCATCCGGGCCGGCGACGCCCAGCGCGCCTCGGTCGAGGCCGGCCGCGCCATCGGCGCCTGCGGAACGGCCGAGGGCTGAGCCCCGGAACCCGCGCGTCCCCCCAGCACACGAACCGCACGCCGCGGCGCACCCGGACCGCGCTCGCGAGCCACGAACCACCCGCCCCGGTACCACGAACGCCGCTGCCCGGCACCCCCTCCACGGGGGCGCCGGGCAGCGGCGTACGGGCGGAGCGTCAGGCGCCGATGGCGTGCAGACCGCCGTCGACGTGGATGATCTCGCCGGTCGTCTTCGGGAACCAGTCCGACAGCAGCGCCACGACGCCACGGCCGGCCGGCTCCGGGTCGCTCAGGTCCCACTTCAGCGGGGAGCGGTGGTTCCAGGTGTCCGCCAGGTCGCCGAAGCCCGGGATGGACTTGGCGGCCATCGAGCCGATCGGGCCGGCCGAGATCAGGTTGCAGCGGATGTCCCGCGAGCCCAGGTAGCGGGCCAGGTAGCGGTTGGTCGACTCCAGGGCGGCCTTGGCCGGGCCCATCCAGTCGTACTGCGGCCAGGCGTACTGGGCGTCGAAGGTCAGGCCGACGACCGAGCCGCCGTCCTGCATCAGCGGCAGCAGCGCCATGGTCAGCGACTTCAGCGAGTACGCCGAGACGTGCATCGCGGTGGCCACGGACTCCCACGGGGTGTCCAGGAAGTTGCCGCCCAGCGCGTCCTGCGGGGCGAAGCCGATCGAGTGGACGACGCCGTCCAGGGTCGGCAGGGTCTCCCGGACCTGGTCGGCGATGCCCGCCAGGTCCTCCGGGTTGGAGACGTCCAGCGACAGCACCTTGACCGGGTTCGGCAGCTTCTTGGCGATCCGCTCGGTCAGGCTCGGGCGCGGGAACGCGGTGAGGATGATCTCCGCGCCCTGCTCCTGCGCGAGCCTGGCGGTGTGGAAGGCGATGGAGGACTCCATCAGCACACCAGTAATCAGGATCCGCTTGCCCTCGAGGATTCCACTCATGATCAGTGACCCATGCCCAATCCGCCGTCCACGGGAATGACGGCTCCGGTGATGTACGCGGCCTCGTCCGAGCCGAGGAACCGCACGGTGGAGGCGACCTCGGCGGGCGCCGCGTAGCGGCCCAGCGGCACTTCCGCGACGATCTCCGCACGGCGCTCGTCGCCGAGCACGGCGGTCATGTCGGTGTCGACGAACCCGGGGGCGACCACGTTGACGGTGATGTTGCGCGGGCCGAGCTCGCGCGCCAGCGACCGGGCGAAGCCCACCAGGCCGGCCTTGGAGGCGGCGTAGTTGGCCTGGCCCGGCGAGCCGGACAGGCCCACCACGGAGGAGATCAGTACGACGCGGCCCTTGCGGGCGCGCATCATCAGCTTGGAGGCGCGCTTGACCACCCGGAACGTACCGGTCAGGTTGGTGTCCAGGACGGAGGTGAAGTCCTCCTCCGACATGCGCAGCAGCAGGGTGTCGTTGGTGATGCCCGCGTTGGCGACCAGCACCTCGACCGCCCCGTGCTTCTGCTCGACCTCGGTGAAGGCGGCGTCGACCTGCGCGGCGTCCGTGACGTCGCAGCGGACCGCGAGGACGTCGTACTTCTGCAGGGCCTCGGGCACCTCGCCCGAGCGGCTGGTGATGGCCACCTTGTCGCCCGCTTCGGCGAAGGCCTGGGCGATCGCGAGGCCGATGCCCCGGTTTCCTCCGGTGACGAGAACCGAGCGGCTCAACGATCCACCTCTCTCCTGTGTGAGCGCGTACGTCGGAATGCGTACGCAGTGTGACGCTATCGGGCGGTCGGCGGCGGCGGCGCATCGGGCTCCCACAGCGCCGCACCGAAGGAACTGTCGCAATCCGACAATCCGCGTCCGCCCCCGCGCTCCGGCCCGGCGACACCGCCCTGGCCCGGGCGCTGCCCGGATCCGGGGCACTGTACGGGAACAACACGGGCGCGTGCACCCGTTGCCCCCGTGGTACGGGTCGGTGCGGGACCGGCAGTACCGTTTCCCCCGACCGATCCCGGCGAGCGACGAAGGCAGAGCGGATGACCAAGGCACGGCCCGGGAGCACTCCCCGACGCGGACGACTGCTGGCCCTCACCACCCTGGCGGCCGGCCTGGGCGCAGCCGCCTGGTCGCTGCGCGACGTGCCGGCGGCGTTCGGACGGCGGCCGGACGGCGAGCGCGAGGAGCGGGTGCGCAACTCCCCCCAGTACCGCGACGGCGTCTTCCACAACGCGCCCTCCACGCTCGCCCGCGCCTCCGCCGCCCCCGGCTTCGACGGCGCCACCGCGCGCCGGATGCTCTTCGAGCGGGAGGGCCGCGTCCCCGCCCACCCGGTGCCGACCGTCCGCCCCGCCACCGCGCCCGGCCCGGCGGCCGAGGGCGTGGAGATCACCTGGTACGGGCACGCCTCCGCGCTGGTGGAGATCGAGGGCTTCCGCGTGCTGCTCGATCCGATCTGGAGCGACCGCTGCTCCCCCTCCGCGCACATCGGCCCCAAGCGGCTGCACCCGGTGCCGGTCGAGCTGGAGGAGCTCCCCCCGGTCGACGCGGTGCTGATCTCGCACGACCACTACGACCACCTGGACATGGCGACGGTCAAGCGCCTGGTGCGCAGCCAGTCCGCGCCCTTCGCGGTGCCGCTCGGCATCGGCGCCCACCTGCGCCGCTGGGGCGTCCCGGAGCACCGGATCATCGAGCTGGACTGGGACGAGACCTGCAACCTGGGCGAGCTGGTGCTCACCCTGACCGCCGCGCACCACTTCTCCGGCCGCGGGCTGACCCGCAACACCACCCTCTGGGGCTCCTGGGTGATCGCCGGGCCCGAGCGCAAGGTCTTCTACACCGGCGACTCCGGCTACTTCGAGGGCTACGCCCGGATCGGCGGGCAGCACGGCCCGTTCGACGCGGCGCTGGTCCAGATCGGCGCGTACGACGCGGCCTGGGCGGACATCCACATGACCCCGGAGGACGCCGTCCTCGCCCACCGGGACCTCACGGCCGGCCTGCTGGTGCCCGTCCACTGGTGCACCTTCAACCTCGGTCTGCACCGGTGGTCCGAGCCGATCGAGCGGCTGGTGAAGGCGGCCAAGGAGCACGCCGTCCCGCTGGCCGTGCCGCGCCCCGGCGAGCGGGTGGACGTCGACAGCCCGCCGGAGCTCGACGGCTGGTGGGAGTCCGTGGGCTGACGGCCCGGCAGGCGGCACGCCGGACGGGGGCCTTCCTGGGGCCCCCGACGACCCTCCCCACGCCCCCGATCTGACAGTCGTACTGGCCGAAACCCCAGCGCAGCGGACGAAATGCGCTGGCCGGGAACCCGGTGGACGGGAAATGATGCGGTGCGGGCGCCCCTGTGGCGCCACACCGCCACCCTCCGCGACCTGGGAGCCCGATTGCCTCCGATCCCTCCGGCCGACCGCGCCGGCGCCGCGCCCGCCGGTGCCGCGCCCGTCCGCGCCGTCGACCCGGTGTTCCTCGCCCTGCCGCTGCGCGCCCTCGCCGACGCCGCCCTCACCCGGGCCCGCGAACTCGGCGCGAGCCACGCCGACTTCCGCCTGGAACGGATCCGCAGCGCCTCCTGGCGGCTGCGCGACGCCCGCCCGGCCGGCACCTCGGACAGCGTGCAACTGGGCTTCGCCGTCCGGGTCCTGCTGGACGGCGCCTGGGGCTTCGCCGCCGGCGTCGACCTCACCACCGCCGCCGCGGCGAAGGTCGCCGAGCAGGCCGTCTCGGTGGCCCGCCTGTCCGGCGGGATCAGCCGGGCGGCCGGCTCCTCCGAGCGGGTCGAGCTGGCCGACGAGCCGGTCCACCGGGACGTCAGCTGGGTCTCCTCCTACGAGGTCAACCCCTTCGAGGTGCCGGACGCGGAGAAGACCGCCCTGCTCGCCGACTGGAGCTCCCGGCTGCTGGCCGCCGAGGGCGTCTCGCACGTCCAGGCGTCCCTGCTGACCGTCCAGGAGAACAAGTTCTACGCGGACACCGCGGGCACCATGACCACCCAGCAGCGGATCCGGCTGCACCCCGCGCTGGAGGCCACCTCGGTCGACGAGCGCACCGGCGCCTTCGACTCGATGCGCACCCTGGCCCCGCCGGCCGGCCGCGGCTTCGAGTACCTGCGCGGGACGGGCTGGGACTGGGACGCCGAACTCGCCGAACTACCCTCCCTGCTGGCCGAGAAGATGAAGGCCCCGAGCGTCGAGGCCGGCCGCTACGACCTGGTCATCGACCCCTCCAACCTGTGGCTGACCATCCACGAGTCGATCGGCCACGCCACCGAGCTGGACCGCGCGCTGGGCTACGAGGCCGCCTACGCCGGCACCTCCTTCGCCACCTTCGACAAGCTCGGCTCGCTCAGGTACGGCTCGGAGCTGATGCACGTCACCGGCGACCGCACCGCCGAGCACGGCCTGTCCACCATCGGCTACGACGACGAGGGCGTCGCCACCCAGTCCTGGGACCTGGTCAAGGACGGCGTCCTGGTCGGCTACCAGCTGGACCGGGGCATGGCCAAGCTGAAGGGCTTCGAGCGCTCCAACGGCTGCGCCTTCGCGGACTCCCCCGCGCACGTGCCGGTGCAGCGGATGGCCAACGTCTCGCTGCAGCCCGCCGCCGACGGCCCGGACACCGAAGGCCTGTTCGCCGGGGTGGAGAACGGCCTGTACATCGTCGGCGACCGCTCCTGGTCGATCGACATGCAGCGCTACAACTTCCAGTTCACCGGCCAGCGCGCCTACGCCATCAGGAACGGCGAACTCGCCGGCCAGGTGAAGGACTTCGCGTACCAGGCCACCACCACCGACTTCTGGGGCTCGATGGCGGCGGTCGGCGGCCCGCAGACCTACGTCCTCGGCGGCGCCTTCAACTGCGGCAAGGCACAGCCCGGCCAGACCGCGGCGGTCAGCCACGGCTGCCCCTCGGCACTGTTCCGGAACGTCAACGTGCTCAACACCCAGCAGGAGGCGGGTCACTGATGACCGCGATGCAGCCCCACGAACTCGTCGAGCTGGCGCTCGGCCTCTCCCGCGCCGACGGCTGCGTGGTGATCGCCGACGAGGAGTCCACCGCCAACCTGCGCTGGGCCGGCAACGCCCTGACCACCAACGGCGTCACCCGCGGCCGGCGCCTCACCGTGATCGCCACCGTGGCCGGCGCCGAGGGCACCGCCTCCGGCGTGGTCTCCCGCGAGGCCGTCACCGCCGAGGACGTCGAGGGCCTGGTGCGGGCCGCCGAGGAGGCCGCCCGCGCGGCCGGCCCGGCCGAGGACGCCCAGCCCCTGGTCGCCGACCGGCCGTCCTCCCCGGACTTCACCGAGCCGCCCGCAGAGACCTCGATCGAGGTGTTCGAGGCCTTCGGACCGGCCCTCGGCGAGGCCTTCGCCCGCGCCGCCGCCCAGGGTGAGCTGCTGTACGGCTTCGCCCGGCACGAGCTGACCACCAGCTACCTGGGCAGTTCCACCGGCCTGCGGCTGCGCCACGACCAGCCCACCGGCATGGTCGAGATCAACGCCAAGACCGCCGACCTGTCCGGTTCGGCGTGGGCCGGCGCCGCCACCCGGGACTTCACCGACATCGACGTCCCGGCCCTGCACGCCGAGCTGACCAAGCGCCTCGGCTGGGGCGCCCGCAAGATCGACCTGCCGGCCGGCCGCTACGAGACGCTGCTGCCGCCCTCGGCCGTCGCCGACCTGATGGTCTACCTCAGCTGGTCCGCCGGCGGCCGGGACGCCCACGAGGGCCGGACGGTCTTCTCCAAGCCCGGCGGAGGCACCCGGATCGGCGACAAGCTCAGCGGCCTGCCGCTGACGCTGCGCTCCGACCCGCGCGAGCCCGGCCTGGAGACCAGCCCGTTCGTGCTCGCGCACTCCACCGGCGGGGACGTCTCCGTCTTCGACAACGGCGAGCCGGTCAGCGCCACCGAGTGGATCCGCGAGGGCGTGCTGAACGACCTGGTCACCAACCGCCACTCGGCCGGCCTCACCGGCCTGCCGGTGCGCCCGGCCATCGACAACCTCGTGCTGGAGACGGCCGACCAGGAGTCGGCGCCGAGCCTGGACGAGATGATCGCCCGCACCGAGCGCGGCCTGCTGCTCACCTGCCTCTGGTACATCCGCGAGGTGGACCCGGCGACCCTGCTGCTCACCGGTCTCACCCGGGACGGCGTCTACCTGGTGGAGAACGGCGAGGTCGTCGGCGCCGTCAACAACTTCCGGTTCAACGAGTCCCCGGTGGACCTCCTCGGCCGGATCACCGAGGCGGGCCGCACCGAACGCTGCCTGCCCCGCGAGTGGAGCGACTGGTTCACCCGCACCGCGATGCCACCCGTGCGTGTCGCGGACTTCAACATGAGTTCGGTCAGCCAGGCCTCTTAGCCGTCGGCCGACGGGGGGATACGAGAGACATGATGGACGAGAAGCGGCTGGTCCGGACGAGCAAGATGCTGTCGCGCATCCTGCGGCACGAGCCGGAGCTGGTGGGGATCACCCTGGACGGGTCCGGCTGGGTCCGGATCGACGCCCTGCTCACCGCCCTCGCGGCGAAGGGCAGGCCGGTCACCCGGGCCGAGCTGGACCACGTCGTGGCCACGAACAACAAGCGCCGCTTCGGCTACTCGCCGGACGGTCTCTCGATCCGCGCCAACCAGGGCCACACGGTGGCGGTCGACCTCGGCCTGACCGCCACCGAGCCGCCCCACGTGCTGTACCACGGCACCGCGGACCGGCACCTGGCGGCGATCTTCCGCGAGGGCCTGCGCCCGATGGCCCGCCAGGACGTCCACCTCTCCGCGGACACCGAGACGGCCACCCGGGTCGGCGCCCGGCACGGCCGCCCGGTGGTGCTCACGGTGAACGCGGCCGCGATGACGGCGGCCGGCCACGAGTTCCGGCTCAGCGAGAACGGCGTCTGGCTCACCGACGCCGTCCCCCCGCAGTACCTCTCCCGACGCTCCTAGAGCGCATGTCACCCACCGAGGGCCTGTCCGCTCCGCCGGACAGGCCCTTCGCGTACCCGACCGGGTGGGTCCGCCCCACCCGGTCTCGTCGTCGCCCACGCCCGGGCGTACCGTGAGGAAGCCGCGCGGCCAGGCGCGGGGAGCGTGACGAGGGCGGTAGGACACATGGGCAAGAGCGCCGGCGACGGGCAGGTCTTCCGGATCACGGGAGCGCGCAGCAGCCTCACCGAGGACGTCCGGGGGCGCCAGCGGCGCTACGTCATCTCGATGCTGCTCCGTACGGTCTGCGTGCTGCTCGCGGTGGTGCTGTGGGACGTCCAGCGCGTGCTGGCGTTCGCGGCGCTCGCGGGCGCCGTGCTGCTGCCGTACTTCGCGGTGCTGATCGCGAACGCGGGCCGGGAACGGGCCCCGGGGCTCCCGAGCACCTTCGACATCCCGCTCGACACCCCGCTGATGCTGGGCCCCGGTGGGACGGGTGGGGCCGGTGGGGCGGCTGCGCCCGGCGGTACAGGAGAGGCAAAGACCGCTGCCACCGATCCTTCACAGCACGTGGACTGACCGTCCGCTTTTCTCCGGTTCGCCCCGCTCCCCCTGGGAGAAAGCTCAAAAGAACCTCAGATTAATCATGCAAGACCTCCCCATTCGGGGTCCTCGGCGTGACATACTGCGTACGCGCTCCGCATCCCCCGTCGGAGCGACGGACCGACGCCGGGCAGCTCCCCCCGTGGCTGCCCGGCGTCGCCATGCCCGGCTCCGGCCGCCCCGACCAGGCGTGACAGACTGGCGGGGCAGATTCGCCCGCTACCGCTGAGGACGGCCCATGGACACCCCGCAGACGCCGATCTGCTCCGCCAAGGGCTGCCGGGCGGACGCCGGCTGGGTGCTGGTGTGGAACAACCCCAAGCTGCACACCCCGGACCGCCGCAAGACCTGGCTCGCCTGCGACGAGCACCGCGAGCACCTGTCCCAGTTCCTCGGCGTGCGCGGTTTCCTCAAGGAGGTCGTCGCCTTCGCCGACTGGACCCCCGAAACCCCCGGCGCGTAGGAGGGGGGCCTAGCCGCCGATCGCAGACATCGGCCGCTGCGGCTGCAGGAACTCCGGGTCGTCGATCCCGGCGCCGGCCTTCTTGCCCCACATCGCCGCCCGCCACAGCGCGGCCAGCTCGGCGTCGTCCGCGCCGGAGCGCAGCGCGGTGCGCAGGTCGGTCTCCCCGGTCGCGAACAGGCAGTTGCGCACCTGGCCGTCGGCGGTCAGCCGGGTCCGGTCGCAGGCCCGGCAGAACGGCCGGGTCACGGAAGCGATCACACCCACCCGGCCCGGACCGCCGTCCACCAGCCAGCGCTCGGCGGGCGCCGCGCCCCGGCGGGCGGACGGCTCCGGGGTGAGCGCGAAGCGGGCGCGGAGCAGTCCGAGGATCTCCTCCGCGGTGACCATCGAGCTGCGGTCCCAGCCGTGCTGGGCGTCCAGCGGCATCTGCTCGATGAAGCGCAGCTCGTAGCCGCGCTCCAGGCACCAGGCCAGCAGGTCGGCCGCCTCGTGGTCGTTGACCCCGCGCATCAGCACCGCGTTGAGTTTCACGGGCGCCAGCCCGGCGGCCTCGGCGGCGGCCAGGCCGTCCAGTACGTCCTGGTGCCGGCGGCGGCGGGTGAGGGTGTGGAAGACCTCGGGGTCGAGGGTGTCCAGCGAGACGTTGACCCGGTCGAGCCCGGCCTCGCGCAGGGCCGTCGCGGTCCGCGCCAGTCCGATGCCGTTGGTGGTCAGCGAGAGCTCGGGGCGGGGTTCCAGCTCGGAGCAGGCGGCGACCACGGCGACCAGCCCGGGGCGCAGCAGCGGCTCGCCGCCGGTGAAGCGGACCTCGCGGACGCCCAGGTCGCGCACGGCGATCGTGACCAGCCGGACGATCTCCTCGTCGGTCAGCAGCTCGGGCTTGGCCAGCCACTGCAGGCCCTCCTCCGGCATGCAGTAGGTGCAGCGCAGGTTGCACCGGTCCGTGAGGGAGACCCGCAGGTCGACGGCCTGGCGTCCGAAGGTGTCGAGCAGCACGTGCGTCCTTCCCGAAATGCGGCCGGCCCGGCCACCGTCAGGCGGGCCGGGCCAGCATAGTCATCGCGGGACGATCAGTGGGCGCCCAGTCCGGTCAGCGAGCGGACCTCAAGTTCAGCGTACTTCGCCGGGTCGGGCCGTTCGGTGGACAGCAGGGTGCCGATCCAGCCCGCGAGGAAGCCGATCGGGATGGAGACCAGGCCGGGGTTCTCCAGCGGGAACCAGTGGAAGTCGACGCCCTGGAACAGCGAGTTCTTGCCCCCGGACAGCACCGGGGAGAAGACCACCAGCAGCACGGAGGAGGCCAGGCCGGCGTAGACCGAGCTGACCGCGCCCGCGGTGGTGAAGCGCTTCCAGAACAGCGAGTAGAGGAGGGTCGGCAGGTTCGCCGAGGCGGCCACCGCGAAGGCCAGCGCCACCAGGGCGGCGGTGCTGAGCTTGCCCGCGTAGAGGCTGAGCACGATGGCGACCGCGCCGATCGCCACGGCCGCCCACTTCGCCGAGCGCACCTCCTCCTTCTCGCTCGCCTTGCCGCGCCGGATCACGTTGGCGTACAGGTCATGGGCGAAGGAGGCGGAGGAGGCCAGGGTGAGCCCGGCGACCACGGCGAGGATGGTGGCGAAGGCGACGGCCGAGATCACCGCGAGCATGATCGCCCCGCCGGTGGTGCCGGCTCCGCCGCCGAGCTGTTCGGCGAGCAGCGGCGCCGCGGTGTTCCCGGAGGGCGTCTTGCCCTCGACGGCGACCATGCCGCTGCGGCCGACCAGCGCCGCCGCGCCGAAGCCGAGGGCCAGGGTCATCAGGTAGAAGACGCCGATGATGCCGATCGCCCAGAGCACGGACTTCCGCGCGGCTTTGGCGGTGGGGACGGTGTAGAAGCGGACCAGGATGTGCGGCAGCCCGGCGGTGCCGAGCACCAGCGCGATACCGAGGCTGATGAAGTCCAGTTTGGAGGTGTTGCTGGCGCCGTACTTCAGCCCGGGTTCGAGGAAGGCCGTGCCCTTGCCGCTCGCGGAGGCGGCGGCGCCGAGCAGTTCCGAGGGGTTGAAGTGGTACTTGGCGAGCACCAGGACGGTCATCAGCGCGGCGCCGGCGATGAGCAGCACCGCCTTGACGATCTGCACCCAGGTGGTGCCCTTCATACCCCCTATCACCACGTAGATGATCATCAGGGCGCCGACCGCGAGGATGGTCCAGCGCTTGGCGGCGTCCCCGGTGACGCCCAGCAGCAGGGCCACCAGCGCCCCGGCGCCGACCATCTGGGCGAGCAGATAGAAGATCGACACCACGATGGTGGAGACGCCCGCCGCGGTGCGCACCGGGCGCTGACGCATCCGGAAGGCGAGGACGTCCGCCATGGTGAAGCGGCCGGAGTTGCGCAGCGGCTCGGCGATCAGCAGCAGCGCGACCAGCCAGGCGACCAGGAAGCCGATCGAGTAGAGGAAGCCGTCGTAGCCGTTGAGCGCGATGAGGCCGGCGATGCCGAGGAACGACGCCGCGGACATGTAGTCGCCGGAGATGGCCAGGCCGTTCTGGAAGCCGGTGAATCCCCGGCCGCCGGCGTAGAAGTCGGCGGCGCTCCGGTTCTGCCGCCCGGCCCAGACGGTGATGACCAGGGTGGCCACCACGAAGACCCCGAACAGGGTCATCGTCAGGCCGCGGTGCTCGGTCGCGGAACTGGCGAGCGGGATCATTCGGCGGACTCCCGGGGGGCGTGGACGACGGCTCCGTGCGCTTCGCGGATCGCGGTGGCGGCGGGGTCGATCCGCCGGTCGGCGTAGCGGGCGTACCAGGCGGCGATCGCGAAGGTGGTGACGAACTGCAGCAGTCCGAGCACCAGGGCGACGTTGACGTGCCCGAGGACCTTGGTGCCCATCAGGCCGGGGGCGAAGCACGAGAGCAGGACGTAGAGCAGGTACCAGAGCACGAAGCCGATGGTGACCGGGAAGGCGAAGCTCCGGAACGAGCGCCGCAGGGTACGGAACTCCTCGCTGTCATCGATGAGTTGGACTTCCGTAGCGGTAGTGGTGATCGGCGGCGATTCCACTCTCTCTCCTCACTCCTTCGGCGTAGCTGGCACAGGGGGAGAACGATCGAACGTGAGGGGCATCACATGTCGCGAGTGCGCCGCGCAATGCTAGGAGCGTCGTGCCCACCCCGAAAGGGGTTGACCGCGATCGGCCAGCCGTTCACCCCCTCGCAGCATCCAAATGGCCGAAAACCACCACCTGTGCCATCACCCTCCTCCCCCGCCCCATACGAAAAGGGGCGGCACCGACCAGCGGTGCCGCCCCTCTCAACGCGACGTCAGAAGGCGATCCGGACCTTCAGCGCCGAGCGGTCGTCCATCGCCCGGTAGCCGTCCGGCACGCCGTCCAGGCCGACCGTGCGGTCGAAGACCAGGCCCGGCTCGATGGCCCCGGAGAGCACGTCGGGCAGCAGCTCGGGGATGTAGGCGCGGGCCGGAGCGACGCCACCGTTCAGCGAAACGTTTCGGCCGAACATCTGACCGATGTCCACGCCCGCGCTGCCGCCGTGCGGCACGCCGACGTACCCGACCGCGCCGCCGTCCCTGGTGATCGAGATGGCCGTCCGCATCGACTCCTCGGTGCCGACCGCCTCCAGCACCGCGTGCGCGCCCTGGCCGCCGGTCAGCTCCTTGACCGCCTCGACGGCCGCGTCCCCGCGCTCGGCCACCACGTCCGTCGCACCGAAGCGCCGGGCCAGCTCCGTCCGGGCGGTGTGCCGGCCCAGCGCGATGATCCGGCCCGCGCCCAGCCGGTGCGCCGCCAGGACGCCGCACAGGCCCACCGCGCCGTCGCCGACCACCGCGACCGTCGACCCGGGACGCACCCCGGCCGAGACCGCCGCGTGGTGCCCGGTCGACATCACGTCCGACAGCGCCAGCAGCCCGGGCAGCAGCTTCTCGTCGCCCGCCGCCTCCTTCGGCAGCTTCACCAGCGTGCCGTCCGCGAACGGCACCCGGACCGCCTCGCCCTGACCGCCGTCCGAGCCGACCTCGCCCCAGAACCCGCCGTGCGGGCAGGAGGTCTGCAGTCCTTCGCGACAGAAATCACACGTCCCGTCCGACCAGACGAACGGCGCCACGGCCAGGTCGCCCTTGGCGAAGCCGCGCACCTCGGCGCCGACCTCCTCCACCACGCCCAGGAACTCGTGCCCGATCCGCTGCCCCGCCACCCGCTGGGCCACCCCGCGGTAGGCCCACAGGTCGCTGCCGCAGATGCAGGCGTTCACCACGCGGAGCACCACGTCCGTCGGGTGCTTGATCACCGGGTCCGGTACGTCCTCGATCCGGATGTCGTTGGGGCCGTGAATCACGGTGGCACGCATGCGCTGTTCCTTACAAGAAGACGATCTCGACCAGGTGTACGACACCCCCGACGACCACTCTATTCCGGCCGGTCGGTCGGAACATTCCGGCCGGACCCCCGCGGCCCGCCCCTTATCCTGTTGGACCATGCAACCGATCCAGCCCGCGCCGAGGACCGCCCCGGTCCCCGCACAGCGCTCCGCCGCCCCGACCGAGGGCTTCGCGGTCGTCGACGTCGAGACCACCGGTCTCGGCCGCTCCGACCGCGTCATCTCGGCGGGCGTCTACCAGCTGGACCCGGACGGCGAGGTCACCGACCACTGGTACACCCTGGTCAATCCCGAACGGGACCCGGGCCCGGTCTGGATCCACGGCCTGACCGCCGAGCTGCTCGCCACCGCGCCGACCTTCCCGCAGATCGCCGACGAGTTCGCCGACCGGCTTCGCGGCCGGGTCCTGGTCGCGCACAACGCGCTCTTCGACTGGAACATGATCTCCCGCGAGTTCTCCCGGGCCGGCCTGAACGCCCCCGTCGAGCAGCGGATCTGCACCATGGTCCTCTCCCGCGACCTGCGCCTGCCGCTGCCCAACGGCAAGCTGGCCTCGCTTGCCGCCCACTTCGGCGTCCGGCAGCTCCAGGCCCACAACGCCCTGGACGACGCCCGGGTGCTCGCCGAGGCCTTCCGCCCCAGCCTGCGGCTCGCCCGACTCGGCGGCATCCCGCTGCCCCTGCAGAACTGCGTCGCGGTCACCGACCTCGGCGAGGAGGAGCCCGCCTCCCCGAGCCGCGCCTCCTGGACCGGCGCGAACTACCGCCAGTCCAAGAAGCGCCCGCCCTGCCCGTACCCCAACCCGGGCCGCTGGCAGGACGGCCAACCGCTGGTCCAGGGCATGCGGGTGGCCTTCACCGGAGACACCGCCACCGACCGCGAGGTGCTGGAGGATCGCGCGGTCGAGGCCGGCCTGCACATCGCGAGCTCGGTGAGCCGCCTCACAAGTCTGCTGGTCACCAACGAGCCGGACAGCTGGAGCGGCAAGGCCCGCAAGGCCCGCGAGGTCGGCACCCCGGTGGTCACCGAGGACGCGTTCCTCCAGCTCCTGCGCGAGGTCGCCCCGCACCCCGGTGCGTGAGCCGGTTGTGAGGTCGGCGTACCGTTCCCATGTGTACCGTTTTCTGCTGACCCGCCAGTGGCTGATCACCATGCTGATCGCGCTGCTGCTGATCCCCGCGACGATCAAGCTGGGCTTCTGGCAGCTGCACCGCCACGAGGCACGGGTGGCCCGGAACGAGCTGATCGGCAAGGCCCTCACCGCCGCCCCGGTGCCCTTCGACTCCCTGTCGCCCACCCCGGGATCCGCGGTCCCCAAGGACCTCACCTGGCGCGCGGTCACCGCCACCGGCCAGTACGACCCGGCACACGAGTTCGTGGTCCGCAAGCGCACCGACTCCAGCGGCGACACGATCGGCTACTTCGTGGTGACCCCGCTGAAGCTCTCCGACGGCAGGGGCACCGTCCTGGTCAACCGCGGCTGGGTCGCCTCCGGCGCCACCGCCACCGAGTACCCGCCCGTCCCGGCCGCCCCCACCGGCGAGGTCACCCTCACCGGCCGCCTGCGCGCCGACGAGACCTACGGCGCCAGCGGCATCAAGGACCGCACCGGCCTGCCCGCCCGCCAGTTCAACCTGATCAACACCGACGAGCAGGCCAAGGAGAGCGGCGCCACCCTCCTCGGCGGCTACCTCGAACTCTCCGCCACCACCCCGGCACCGGCCGACCAGCCCCAGCTGATCCCCGAGCCCAACCACTCCGACATCGGCCCGCACATGGCCTACGCCATCCAGTGGTGGCTGTTCACCGCGATGATCCCGGTCGGCGTCTGGATCCTCGCCCGCCGCGAGGCCAAGGACCGCGCCAAGCAGGCCGCCGAACCCGAGCTCGTCCCGGCCTAGAGCACGTCGTCCAGCTCCCGCAACAGCCGCGCCTTCGCCCGCGCCCCCACCACCGACCGCACCGGCTCCCCGCCCCGGAACACCGTCAACGTCGGCATCGACAGCACCCCGTACGCCGCCGGCGTCCGCGGATTGCGATCCACGTCGACGCTCACCACCCGCAGCCGGTGCGCCTCCTGCCGCGCGATGTCCGCCAGCACCGGCGCCATCATCCGGCACGGCGGGCACCAGTCCGCCGTGAACTCCACCAGCACCGGCCCGTCCGCCGCCAACACCTCCGCCGCGAACGTCTCGTCCGTCACCTCCGGCACACCCACGATCCGCACCATCGCCTACTCCTCCGTCAGTTCACACAGTGGTGGTCGCTCGGAAGCCGCGAGATCGTCCCGCGCCCGCACCGCCCGCTCGAACTGCCCGGCCACCCGCGCCCGCACGTCCCGCAGCTTCGCGATGCAGTCGTCCAACTCGGCGAGCTTGCGCTCGTAGACCTCCAACGAGGCCGGACACGAGTCCCCCTCCGGGTGCCCGGCCCGCAGACACTCCACGAACGGCCGGGTCTCCTCCAACCCGAACCCGAAGTCCTGCAACATCCGGATCTCCCGCAACAGCCGCAGGTCCCCCTCGTCGTACGCCCGGTACCCGTTGCCCGCCCGACGAGCCGGCAACAACCCCAACTGCTCGTAGTACCGCAACGCCCGCGTGGTCGTCCCCGCCCGCTCCGCCAACTCCCCGATCCGCACGCCGCCCCACTCCTCCCGCGCTTCCACCCCGACCGTAAACCTTCCCCCGGACGTCAACGCCAGCCCCCACCCGAAGCCCCACCCACACGACCTTCCCACCCCCACCCCCTCCCCCGACCCAGCGAGAGGGACGCGCTGCGGAAGGGGCGGCGCAGGGGGTGGCCGCCCCGCCACCCACCCTCCCGAGAGCCACCCCCCACGCCCCAGCCCCGCGCAGCGGCCCCCACCCGGCACAATGACCCCCATGGACCTAGGACTCAAAGACAAGGCCTACATCGTCACCGGCGCCACCCGGGGCCTCGGCCTCGCCGCCGCCCGCGAACTCGCCGCCGACGGCGCCCGCGTCCTCGTCAGCGGCCGCACCCAGCAGGCCGTCGACAAGGCCGTCGCCGAACTCACCTCCGTCGGCACCGCCCAGGGCCTGGTCGCCGACAACGCCTCCCCCGACACCCCCGAACGACTGATCGCGGCCGCGACCGAGCGCTTCGGCCGTTTCGACGGCATCCTGATCAGCGTCGGCGGCCCCCAGGCCGGCCCGGTCGAGACCACTCCCGAGGAGGCCTGGCGCGATGCCTTCGAGTCCGTGTTCCTCGGTGCTCTCCGCCTCGCCCGCGCTGCCGCGGCCGCGCTCCCCGAGGGCGGTGTGATCGGCTTCGTGCTCTCCAGCTCGGTCCGCCAGCCCATCCCCGGCCTCGGCATCTCCAACGGCCTGCGTCCCGGTCTCGCCATGGCCGCCAAGACCCTCGCCGACGAGCTCGGCCCCCGTGGCATCCGCGTGGTCGGCCTGCTCCCGTCCCGGATCGACACCGACCGGGTCCGCGAACTCGATTCCCTCGCCACCGATCCGGAGGCCGCCCGGGCCGCCGCCAACGCCGCCATCCCGCTGGGCCGTTACGGCACCCCCGAGGAGTTCGGCAAGGTCGCCGCCTTCCTGCTCTCCCCTGCCGCCTCCTACCTGACCGGCCTCATGGTCCCGGTCGACGGAGGCGCCCTCCGCACCCTCTGATCCTCAACCTCCCCCACCCCACCCTCGACCTCCCCCCAACCCACACTCGACCTCCCCCAACCCATCCGCACCCCCGGCCCCCACCCCTACTCCACCCTCGGATGCCTCCGCCGCCCCCGCCGCCGAGGCCACCGGCGCCGCGGTTCGGCGGGGGCAGCCTGCAACACCCGGATCCGCAGGTCCGCGGGCAACTCCGCCAGCCCCAGGCTGCCGCACGCATCGGCCCGCGGCCCGTCCTCGAAGTGCTCGACCAGCCCGGCCGGATCCCCACCCGGCGTCAGCCGCACCGCGCCCCGCAGCCGCGGATGCCCCGGGGCCCGCACCAGCCGGACCCCCACTCGCTCGACCTCGGGCAGCACCACCGTCCCGGTCTCCAGCGCCTCCTCCAGCGCCCGTGCGCTGACCCGCAGTCGAAGCCCGCTCACTCCCGGCGTCGGCACCGCGATGCTCGACAGCCCGGTGCGCCGAAGCTGCGCCACCAGCCACCACACCATTCCCGCCACCAGGACGACCAAGCCGCCGATCACCGCCGGCCACCACCACGTCGAGGACACCCACCGCCCCCGCGTCCGCCCACTCACCACCGGCTGGTCCGGCGACGTCAGCGGCCACCACCCCGGCGGATCCACACCCAACCGCCGGTACAGGTCGAGCCCACCCGCCAGCACCAACACCCCCACACCCAGCAGCAGCACCCCCGCCACCCCCAGCAGGACCCGGTTCACGACCACGCGCCTCACCCGGCCACCTCCGTCCCGGTGGGCTGAACCGCGCTCCCACCGACCCCGCCGGCCCCACCCGAACCATCCACCCCACCGGACGGACCACTCCCGCCATCCCCACCAGCCCCACCAGCCCGGCCATCCCCACCGGTTCCGTCCACTCCGTCACCCCCGGCCGCCCGCCGCCCCGCCGTCCGCACGTCCAACCGCAACGGCCGCGCCAACCCCACGCGCTCCAGCTCCTCCCGCAGCTGCCGCTGCACCGACGCCGGGTCCGCCGGCCCGACCAGCGCGACCCGGACCCTCCGCCGTCCGACCCGGATCCGCAGGTGGTCGATCCCGGCGAGCCCCGCCGCCCGGTCCACCAGCAGGTGCCCGATGCCGCCCCGGTCGATGGCCGCGGTCGTTCCCCCGTACGGCCGCAGCACCAGCCACCTCCGCAGCCCGGGCGCGATCGCCAGCCACAGCAGCCACCCGCCCAGCAGCGTCGCCGCTCCGGCTCCCAGCAGCACCCACGGGTCGTCGAGGTGCCGCGTCGCCAGCTCGTCCGCGATCTGCGCCCGCCACCTCCGCGCGGGCCGCCCGGCCCGTACCGCGATCACGTCGTACAGGAGCGCCCCCGCGACGACCAGCACCACCGTCGCCACCGACGCCGCAGCCCCCGTCCGCGACGCCCGCAACCGCCGTACCCTCCCCCTCCCTTCCCCACCGCCGACCGCCGCCCCGCCCCCGGCCCCACCGCCGACCGACTCCCCGGACGCCGAACCCAGGCCGGCCGCCTCAACGCTCACGAGGCACCCCCCGCCACCAACTTCTCGACCACGACCACCACGTCCGACACCCTGGTCCCGGTCAGCCCGACCACCCTGGCGGCGATGGAATCCCGGACCGCCCGCGCCAAGGCACCGACATCCGCCGGAAAGGGGAACTCCAACTCGACCCGCACCCGCACGGTGCTGCCCGGCACCGTCACCGAGACCCGCGGCGGCGCCCCCTTCACCCGCCCGGCGGGCCAGGCGCCGGCCAACGCCTCCCGCGCGGCGCGGGCGGCGATCCGCGCGTACACCCGGTCCGCGACTCGCAACCGCCCCCGCCGACCCGAACCAGCCCCCACACCGGACCCCGCACCGGCCCCAGACCCAGACCCGGACACCGGCCCGGACACCGGGCCCGAGGCAGCGGCCCCCATCAACGGCGCCGGTCGCGGCCGCGGAGCAGGTCCCCGAGTTCGCCCAATTCGATGTCCCCCTCCAGCAGGCGCCCGACCACGAATCCGACCAAGCCGAGCGCGGCCACCAGCAGGAACGCCGCGAACCCCCCGAAGTACCCGGCGAAGCCGAGGGCCATGCCCACCACCAGGCCGACGATGGCCAGGTTCATCCGCTACTCCCTCGTTCCACGCGCTTCGTCCGGCTGCTTCGTCCCGCTGCCTGGTCCCGCTGCCTGGTCCCGCCGACCCCCGGCACGAACGCCGCCCGCACCGACCGCTACTTGAGCTTGGGTCGTTGCCCCGGCGCCGACACCGGCTCCTCTTCCTCCTCGAACTCCGGTTCGTCCGGGAGGTGGACGTCATTGACCGCGATGTTGACCTCGACGACCTCCAGGCCGGTCATCCGCTCGACCGCCGTGATGATGTTCTCCCGCACCTGGCGGGCGAGTTCGGGAATGACCACGCCGTACTCGACCACGAGGGCGATGTCGATGGCGGTCTGCTTCTCGCCGACCTCGGCCTTGATGCCCCGGCCGACGCTGGATTTGCCACCGGGCACCCTGTCCCGCATCGCGCCGAAGGTACGGGCGAGCCCGGAGCCCAGCGCGTGGATCCCGGAGACCTCCCGGGCGGCCATTCCGGCGATCTTCTCGACCACGCCGACGGCCAGCGCCGTGCGTCCGCGCTCGCCGACCCGCTCGGTGCCGGTGGAGGCGCCGGAGGCGCCCGGCGGCGGGCCGGGGGTGGGACCGGGGGTGGGGGTTCCGCCGGCGTTCTTGTGCAGGGTCGCGGGCGTCGGAGTGTCAGGCATGGACGATTCTCCCGTCGTACGGCTCCAGCTATATCGCAAACCTCCCCAACTCTGGCATTTCGCCACGTACCGCGCCCGCCGAGCGACACCGACCCGCGCACCCATCCGCGCACCCCCGCAGACTCCGACCGAACCCGACCGAACCCGACCGAACGCCGGAACGGCCCGGGCCGTTCCGGCCCCGGGAACGCCAAAAGGCCCGGCCCGGGGCATCTCCCCGGGCCGGGCCTTCGGCGCAAGCCGAGCCGTCAGTCGCCGATGCCGGCGAGCTCCCGCAGTCGTCGCGCCTGCGCCACCCGTTCGGCGGAGCGCTGCTCCTCGAACGAGCGCCCCGCGGCGCCCTGCAGCAGGGCCTTGGTCTCGATCACCGCTCCGCGCGGAGCGGCCAGCAGGGCCGCCGCGAGGTCACGGGCGGCGGCGTCCAGCTCCGCGAGCGGCACGGCCAGGTTGGCCAGCCCGATCGCCGCGGACTCCTCGGCGCCGACCCAGCGACCGGTCGCGCAGATCTCCAGCGCCCGGGCGTAGCCGACGAGCTCGGTGAGCGGCTTGGTGCCCGCCAGGTCGGGGACGAGACCGAGCGAGGTCTCCTTCATCGCGAACTGGACGTCCTCCGCGACCACCCGCAGGTCGCAGCCGAGGGCCAGCTGGAAGCCCGCACCGACGGCGTGGCCCTGGACGACGGCGATGGAGATCAGGTCCGGGCGGCGCCACCAGGTGAAGGCCTCCTGGTACGTGGCGATGGTGTCGTCCAGCTCCTTGTCGCTCGCGCCGGCGAGCTGCAGGAAGGTGGGCTCGCCGGGGATTCCCTCGGCGGTGAACATGGCCCGGTCCAGCCCGGCCGAGAAGGAGACGCCCTCCGCGCGCAGCAGGACCACCCGGACGCTGCCGGGCAGGTCGCGGCCGGCGTCGGCGAGGGCGCGCCAGAGCGCGGGTGACTGGGCGTTGCGCCGTTTGGGCTGACAGAGGGTGACGACGGCGAGTTCGCCGTCGATCTCCAGGCGGACGCCGTCCCGCTCCCAGCTCGGGGCCTGCGGGTCGGTGGCGGGAGCGGTCATGCGGGGACCTCCGGTGGCGGGGGATGTGGCTACCGGAGAGTAACAAACCTGGACGCGCGTGGGCAGGGGCCCGGCCCGGAAAGATCGACGGAGCCCACGCGGAGAGGGGAGCGGGGGCGGGCGGCACCCCGGACATGACGATCGGCGGCCGGTCCACACGACCCGAGGGCGGACGTCCAGCTGACGGTCAGCTGTCGCCTCCTCGGCCGGCGCCCTGCCGCCGCGTCATCCGGCCCATGGCTGACGAACCGTCAGGAACCGGCCCCGGCAGTCGCCTTGTTCTTGCCCCGCGTGGCACCGCCGCGGCCCCGGAGGATCACTCCGGACTCGCTCAGCATCCGGTGCACGAAGCCGTACGAACGACCGGTCTCCTCCGCGAGAGCGCGAATGCTCGCCCCGGAGTCGTACTTCTTCTTGAGATCGGCCGCGAGCTTCTCACGCGCGGCACCGGTCACCCGGCTGCCCTTTTTCAGAGTCTCGGCCACCCGTGCCTCCTCGTAGCGTTGCTCGGTCAGATTCCCATGATCACCCATCCACCGCGTCCTGGCCACCCATTCGACAAGGTCGATGTCGGAAATGCGTGGTCCTCCGGTGGTGATCCGAGCGCACCAGGGCGCTCACGCAGAGTGCACGCCCCCGGGCGGGTGCCGCCGCCCGCCGAGAAAGAGCTGATCAGCAGCATCGGCCCGACCACGATCGAGTGGCGGGCCGACGGGAAGTCCTCAAACGGAATCCGGGTCTACTTCATTCCCGGACACGCCGTAGGGACTAGTTTTTCTGGTCCGAAAAGCGGATGCCGTGTCTACTTCCGGTCAGGTCAGCGAGACCAGATCGGCGTACGACGGGTTCCACAGGTCCTCCACGCCGTCCGGCAGCAGGATGATCCGCTCCGGGTCGAGCGCCTCGACGGCGCCCTCGTCGTGGGTGACCAGCACGACCGCGCCGGAGAACTCGCGCAGCGCGCCCAGGATCTCCTCGCGGCTGGCCGGGTCGAGGTTGTTGGTGGGCTCGTCGAGCAGCAGCACGTTGGCGGAGGAGACCACCAGGGTGGCCAGCGCCAGACGGGTCTTCTCGCCACCGGAGAGCACCCCGGCGGGCTTGTCCACGTCGTCGCCGGAGAACAGGAAGGAGCCGAGGATCTTGCGGATCTGCACCAGGTCGGTGTCGGGCGCGGCCGAGCGCATGTTCTCCAGGACGGTGCGCTCGGGGTCGAGCGTCTCGTGCTCCTGGGCGTAGTAGCCGATCTTGAGGCCGTGGCCCGCGATGACCTCGCCGGTGTCCGGCGCCTCGACCCCGGCCAGCATCCGCAGCAGGGTGGTCTTGCCGGCGCCGTTGAAGCCCAGCACGACGACCCGCGAGCCGCGGTCGATCGCCAGGTCGACGTCGGTGAAGATCTCCAGCGAGCCGTAGGACTTCGACAGGCCGCTGGCGGTCAGCGGGGTCTTGCCGCACGGGGCCGGCTCCGGGAAGCGCAGCTTGGCGACCTTGTCGTTCACCCGGACCTGCTCCAGGCCGGCGAGCAGCTTGTCGGCGCGGCGCGCCATGTTCTGCGCGGCCACCGTCTTGGTGGCCTTGGCACGCATCTTGTCGGCCTGCGCGTTCAGGGTCGCGGCCTTCTTCTCGGCGTTGGCCCGCTCGCGCTTGCGGCGCTTCTCGTCGTCCTCGCGCTGCTGCTGGTACTGCTTCCAGCCCATGTTGTAGATGTCGATGCAGGAGCGGTTGGCGTCCAGGTAGAAGACCTTGTTGACGACCGTCTCGACCAGGTCGACGTCGTGCGAGATGACGATGAAGCCGCCCTTGTACGTCTTCAGGAAGTCCCGCAGCCAGACGATCGAGTCCGCGTCCAGGTGGTTGGTGGGCTCGTCGAGGAGCAGCACGTCGGAGTCCGAGAAGAGGATCCGGGCCAGCTCGACGCGACGGCGCTGACCACCGGAGAGGGTGTGCAGCGGCTGGCCGAGGATGCGGTCCGGCAGGCCCAGCGCGGCGGCGATGGTGGCGGCCTCGGCCTCGGCGGCGTACCCGCCCTTGGTGAGGAACTCGGTCTCCAGCCGGGCGTACTTCTTCATCGCGTTGTCGCGGGTGGCGCCCTTGCCGTTCGCCATCCGGTCCTCGTTCTCGCGCATCTTCTTCAGCACGGTGTCGAGGCCGCGGGCGGAGAGGATGCGGTCCTTGGCGAGGACGTCCAGGTCACCGGTGCGCGGGTCCTGCGGGAGGTAGCCGACCTCGCCGGAGCGGGTGACGGTCCCGGCGGCGGGCAGGCCCTCGCCGGCCAGCACCTTGGTGAGCGTGGTCTTGCCGGCGCCGTTGCGCCCGACCAGGCCGATCCGGTCGCCGGCGGCGACCTTGAAGTTCGCGGACTCGATCAGGATCCGGGCACCGGCGCGCAGCTCTAGGGCGTTCGCGGAAATCATGGCTGGGAACTACTCCTGGGACGTGGGCGGGCGGCCGGGCCGGGGCTCGGGGCCGGGCGAGCGGAAAGGGGCTTCGTCGGCGGTCGGCGCGCTGAGGGGCGCCGCGGCCCGCTAGTGCCCGGAGAAGATAGCCATGGCGGCAAGTCTACCGGGCCGCGCGGGACGCCCCGGGGGCCGACCGCCCCGCGGTGCCCTCCGCCCCGACGACCCTTCGGTTACGGCTGCTGCGCGCCCGTCCCGTCGTCCGCGGGCACCGTGGAGGTGGCGGGGTCGGCCGCCGCCGGGGCGTCCGTCGGGGCCGGGGTCGCCGGGGCGGCCGGGGCATCCGTCGCCGCCGGGCTCGCCGGTGCCGCGGGCACCGGGTCGGCGGGCGCCGGAGGGGCGCCCGCCACCGGGGCGCCGGACGGGTCGACGCAGCCGCCCTGCGGACGGACGGCGGCGAAGGGCGCGTCGAGGGCGCCGCAGGCCGTCTCGGGCGCCGCCGCCTTGGTGTCGAAGACCTTGGGCGGGACGATCGGCCCGTCGGTGATCTCCACCCGGCTGCGGTCCAGCACCTTGACGGTCGCGGCCGGGCCCGTGCTCATCGCCCAGCCGTTGCTGTCCAGCCGGTAGCCGGTGATGCCGCCGGAAACGGCCTGCCCGCTGCTGTTGGTGCAGGTGCGCGGGATGAGGACGGCGTAGTCGGTGTGCACGGCGCGCAGCGGGTCGTAGACGCAGCCGTTGGCCGGCTTGTCGTTGTAGCGCAGGTCGCCGTCGGCGTCGCGCAGGCCCATGGTCAGGTTCGGCGTCACCAGGGCCAGCCAGGGCGAGCCGTCCCGCTGGACGGTGTGCAGGGCGCCGGCGGCCCGCTGTTCGGCGAGCTGCTTGCGCTGGGCGTCGGTCCGCTTGTCGGCGCCGGGCTCGCCGTCGCCGCGCAGCCAGTCCGCCAGTCCCGGCACCGCGCGGTGCCAGCGCACCGAGTGGTCGCCGGGGCGCACGGAGGTGACCATGCCGTCGTCCCAGACCACGATCGCGTTGTCCCCGGCCATCGCCAGGTAGAGCGCCTCGGCGCCCTCGCGGCGGTATGACCAGGCCTGCTCGCCGGTCTGCTTGTGGAAGGCCTCCAGGCCCGGGCCCACCCGCAGGTCCAGGTCGGCCGCGCTGAGCGACTCCGAGTTCACTGGGGTCGCCTCGGCTCCCGGCCCGGCCACCCGGTCCCCGAAGGGCACCGGCTTGTTCGCGTGGGCCGCCGCTCCGGCCGCAAGGACCAGCATCACCGCCAGGGCAGGCAGGATCGAGCGGGGGGTCAGTACACGCAGCGGCTTCCGGGACACGGCCGGAGCGTACCTTTCGGCGGGCGGGCGAGTCAGCCCGGTTGCGAGCGCCGCCGGCGCCGCGCACCGCGCGCCCGGTCGCGCGCGCCCCGCCCGCGCGCCCGCCCGCCCACCTGCGCCGTCGGCACGCCGACCGCTCGACGGGATCCGCCGGAGCGGGTCGTACCGGCCCGGCCGGACCGTTACAGATCTGATACACGGCGGCCGTTCGGGGGTGGTTGCGGCAGACGGCGTTCGAATCGCGCCCACTTTAGGGTGACATTCGGCTTTTCCGTCCCCCGGCGGGCCTACTGTCGGCGACCGGGGCGCCACGATCCGTCCACGCCGGAGCGGGCGCCCCGACCCCGCGACGTCCGGAGGAGAGACCATGCGAATCGGCCGCCTGACGCTGGCCGCCGCCGCCCTGCTGCTGATGGCCACGGCCAGCGTCCCGGCCGGGACGCCGCTCAGCCAGACCGACCGGCACATCCTCTCCTCGGACGCCTTCGAGCCGCGCGGCGCCGCCCCCCGCCCACCGGTCCAGCGCCCCAGGCACGAGCCGCCGTTCGGCGCCTTCGTCGGTTCCTGGGACAAGTACATCCCGCAGATCGACCGGTACGCCCAGTGGCTGGGCGGCGCGAACATGCAGGTCGGTCACACCTACCTGGCGGGCAACGGCTGGGCCGACATCGAGGGCGAGCCGGTGGTGCTCGGCATGTGGTCGCAGTGGCGGCTGGCCGACCCGTCCCGGCTGCTGGTGCTGGGCGTGCCGATGCTGGTGCCCAACGAGGCGAACGTGCCGGACGGCGAGGTGGCCAAGCTGCTCGGCCGGGGCGTCCGGGGCGATTTCGACGCCCACTTCCTCAAGCTCGCCCGGCGGCTGGTCGCGGTGGGCGGCGCGGATACCGTGCTCACCCTCGGCTGGGAGATGAACGGCGTCACCTACACCCACCGCTGCAAGCCCGACCCCTCCGCGTGGAAGGCGTACTGGCGGCGGATCGTCGGGGTGATGCGCTCGGTGCCCGGGCAGCGGTTCCGCTTCGACTTCGCCCCCAACCGGGGCCTGGACGCGATCCCGTGGACCAAGTGCTACCCCGGCGACGACGTGGTCGACATCATTGGCATGGACAGCTACGACCAGCCCGCCGGCGGCACCTTCGACGACTACGTGCGCGAGCCCTACGGCCTGCAGGACCAGGTGGAGTTCGCCGCCAGGCGCGGCAAGCCGGTGTCGTACCCGGAGTGGGGGCTGTTCCGCAACGGCGACAACCCCGAGTACGTCCAGCGGATGGTCGACTGGATGCGCACCCACGACACCGCCTACCAGACGGTCACCGACTACTGCCCGCACGGCTTCTTCGGGTGCTCCGGCAATCCGCGCTCGGCGGCGCGGTTCAAGCAGCTGATGTCCGGGTCGAAGGGGGCGCCGGCGGCGGTCCCGACCGCACCCCCGGCTCCGACCGTCCCCCCGCTCCCCTCCCTGCCGGCGGTGCCGGGCGTGCCCGCGCCGCCGAGCGCGGGCACCGACGCGACCGCGACACCGAACGCGACGCCGAACCCATCCGCGACGCCGAGGCCGACTCCGGGGCCGTCCGCGAGCCCGGCCGCGAGCCCGTCGGCGGCTGCGACGCCCGCCCGGCGCTGACCGGTCAGGCGCGGCGGCGGGCCAGCAGCGCTTCCTTGAGTCCGGGGAAACGGGTGCTCAGCTGGTGCGCCGCCGCCTGCCGGGCGCGCACCGCCCCGGCCCGGACGGCCGCGGCCGGCGCCGGGCCCGCGGGGCCCAGCAGCAGCCGCTGGTTGGGCAGCCGGTCCGGGCGCCAGCGCTGCTTGTACGGCTCCTGGCCGCGCAGCAGGCCGAGCACCGGGATTCCCGCGCCGACCGTCTCCTCCAGAGCCGCGCTGAACAGCAGTCCGGCGATGTCCAGCCGCTCGCGCAGCACCGGGTGCGCCCCGTAGAGGTACAGCCCGCCGAAGGACGGGCAGAGCAGCAGCAGGTTCACCGCGACCAGCTCGCCGTCCAGGTGGAACTGGTGGACGGCGGCCCTGCCGGTGGCGACCAGGCCGGTGGTGGACTCGGTCAGGTGCCGGGCGAACCGCTCGCGGCGGTGCTCCGGCGTGACACCGCGCTCCTGCCACTGCAGGAAGTGCAGCCGCAGCAACCCCGCCAGCGCCTCCGGCACCTCCTCCGGCGGAGTCGAGCGGACCTGCACCCCGGCCTCGGCGATCTTGCGCAGCTTCACCCTGCTGCGCTGGGCGGTCTTGCCGGGCACCCGCTTGAGCAGCCGCTCCATCGGGACGGCCGGCAGGTACTGGCAGAGCGAGTCCTCGAAGCGGCGGCGGCTGCCGCGCCACTGCGCGTACACCCGCTGCACCGCCGCCTCGGGGTGCACCTCGCGCAGTTCCAGCCAGTGCCAGGGGCGGGTGAGCGGGAGGGCGGCGGCGAGCTCGGTGGCGGCCCGGTCGGCGCACTCGTCGTCGAGCAGGACGTCCGTGTAGTCGGCCAGGCCGTCGCCGAGGCCGGTCAGGCCGCCGAGCGGGCCGCCGCGGCGGCGGAAGGCGCCCGCGCCGACCAGCCGGCCGTCCCGGCGGACCAGCACCACGACCAGGCCCCCCGGCCGGCCGTAGTGGCGCCACCAGGAGCGCTGCCAGGCGGCGGCCTGGAAGAAGGTGGCGGTTCGGCAGCGGGCGGCCAGGTCGTCCCACTCCTCGGCGACGGCGTCCAGGGCGTCGTCCTCGCAGCGCAGCTCGGTGGTCCAGGACGGCGCCGCCGCCTGGGCCGGCAGGCCGGCGCCGCGGGTCTCGGTGCTCATCGGTTGCTCCCGGCCGCGGACTTCTCCGCCGCCCCGGCCCGGCCCCCGGCCTTCGCACCGGTCTTGGCCCCCGTCTTCGGCTCGGCCTCCGCCGTCCCGGTCTTCGCCACGGCCTGCTCGGGCGCTTGCTCGGCGGTCTTCTCGGGAGCCTTCTCGGCGGTCGTCTCGGGCGTCTTCGTCGAGCCCTTCGCGCCGGCCCCCCGCTCGTTCTTCGGCCCGGCCCCCGGTGCGGTCCCCGTCGCGCCGATCGCGGCCCCGGCCGGCTGCTCCTCGCTGCGCGGGCGCGGCGGCGCCGGGGTCGTGGCTGGCTCGGCCGCCGCCGGGGCGTCCTGGCTCACGGCGGCCGCGGCGGCCTCCGGGGCCTGCGTCCCGCTCCGGCGGCGGGTCATCATCACCAGTGCGCCCAGCAGCAGCCCGGCCGCGCCGCCGACCGCGACGTCCAGCTTGCCGGAGGGCGTGGTCGGCTTGTCCGGTGCGGCGGCCGGCGACAGCGTCACCAGCCGGACGTTGGTGTCCTTGCTGCTGGTGTTGGCGAAGGCGACCAGCGAGTGGGCCACCGCGTCGGCGGTCCGGGCGGCCTCCTGGCCACTCGTCCCGGTGCCGGTGATCTCGATCATCGGGGCGTCCGGCGAGGTCGTCCCGTGCACCAGCGACTCCAGTTCGCCCCGGGTGTGACCGGTCTCCGCGGCCGCCACCGCGAGCACCTGCGGCTGGCCCGCCAGCCGTCCGTACGCCTGGGCGAAGTTGGTCGCGGTCGCGGCCTCCCCCGGGTTCTGCGGGACCACCAGGACGTAGGCGTTGGCGGCGTAGGAGGGGTGCGCGACGACGGCGTACCCGGCGCCGGCCGCGGCGCCCAGCGGAACCGCGAGCACCACCGGCCACCAGCGGCGGACCAGGCTGCGGGCGCTTCGGCGCGGTGTGGTCATGGGTGTGGCTCCTTGGGTATGGGACGGCGGATCCGGCGGCGGCGGGCGGTCAAGCGCGGGCCAGCCGGTCGTAGAGGGCGCCCAGGTCGGCGGCGACCCGGGCGATGTCGTAGTGGCCGACGGCCGGCGGGTGCGGCAGCGGGTCGGCGGTGTGCTCGCTCAGGTGCCGCAGGTCGCGCAGCTCGGCCGCGTAGGCGGCCGGCTCGGAGGGGATGCGGCGGGCCTGCGGGGCGGCCCGGGGCGGCAGTTCGTCGAGCGCCGGGCAGGCGCTGTGCCGCACCGGCAGGCCGGCCGCGAGGCCCTCCAGGACGCCGAGGCCGAAGGTCTCCGCGGTGGACGGCGCGGCCAGCACGTCCAGGGCGGCCAGCAGCTCGGGCACGTCGTCGCGCTCGCCGGTGAGCACCAGCCGGTCCCGGACGCCGAGTTCGGCGGCCCGGCGTTCCAGCCCGGTGCGCTCCGGGCCCTCGCCGACCAGCACCAGCCGGGTGGCCGGGTCCAGCTCGACGAGTGCCTCGACCAGCACCTCGAAGCGCTTGCCGGGCACCAGCCGGCCGACCCCGCCGACCACCCAGCTCTCCTCGGGCAGGCCGAGTTCGGCCCGCAGTCGGCGGCGCGCGGCGGTCCGCTCGACGGGCGCGAGCCGGTAGCGGCCGCTGTCGATGCCGTTGGGGATCAGCTCGATCCGGGCCGGCGGCACGCCCCAGGAGCGCAGCGTCTGGGCGACCTGGCGGGACACCGCCACGGTGGTGCTGCCGAGCCGCTCGGCCGCCAGGTAGAGGCCCTTGACGCCGCGGGTCACCGGCCTGCCCTCGATCACCCCGGCGTGCAGCGAGTGCTCGGTGGAGACCACCGCGCGCACCCCGGCCAGCCGCGCGGCCAGCCGGCCGTACAGCTGTGCCCGGTAGAGGTGGGTGTGCACCAGGTCGTAGCGGCCGGCCCGGACCAGCCGGACCAGCCGGGGCAGCGCCCGGAGGTCCCGGTTGCCGCGCATCCCCAGGTGGTGGACGGTGACGCCGTCGGCCCGCAGGGCGGCGGCGACCGTGCCGGGGTTGGTCAGGGCGAGCACCTCGCACTGCTGGTGCGGCGGCAGGTGCCGTAGCAGCAGGTGGAGTTGGCGCTCGGCGCCGCCGGAGGCGAGCCCGGTGACGATGTGCAGCACCCTCATGGCAGGCGCTCCCGGCGCTCCCGCCGCGCGCGGCGCAGCTCGGTGACGGCGTCGCGCAGCCGGTGCCGGCCCTTCTTGGCGCGCAGCCGCCAGGCGCCGTCCCGGTCGCCGACGTAGCAGCGGGGCAGCGCGAAGCGGCCGGTGAGCGGGGAGTGCGCGATGGCGCAGGCGTAGTCGTACCCGGCGTCGCGGACGGCCAGGGTGGCGGGCAGGTCGACGGCGCCGTACGGGTAGCAGAAGCCGGTGACCGGGCCGCCGACGACCTCCTCCAGCAGGCGCCGGCTCTCCCGGGCCTGCACCGCGAGCGCCTCGGCCGGCAGTCCCGGCAGCGCCTGGTGGCCGAGGCCGTGCGAGCCGATCTCCCAGCCGGCGGCCGCGAGTTCGGTGACCTCCTGGACGGTGAGCAGCTTCTTGCGGGGGCCCTCGACGTCCCAGTCGTTGGTGCGGCCGAGCAGGTCGGCGACCACGTACGCGGTCGCGGTGAAGCCGTAGGCCTGCAGGATCGGTACGGCGTACCGGGCGAAGTCCGCGTAGCCGTCGTCGAAGGTGAGGCCGACCAGCTTCTCGTCCCGGCCGAGGGCGCGGGCCCGCATCAGCTCGCGGACCGAGACGCCGCGCCGGCCGCGCCGGTGCAGCCAGGCGATCTGCTCGGCGAACCGCTCGGGGCTGACGGTGAGCCGGTACGGGTCCTCCTTCTCGACCGCCACCGAGTGGTACATCAGGATCCACGGCGAGGAGGGGCCGGGGATCGGCGGTTCGCCGACCGGGTGGCGACTCCTCGGCAGTCGCGCCCGGTGCGGCGGGGCGTTGCTGACGCCCGCCCGGGCCGAACGGACGGTGCCCCGTTCATTGTCCATGGGGACGCTTCCCTTCTTCGGCGACGGTGGCGACGGTTGGCGGGTTCAGGGCCCGGGCGGCGGCGAGGACCGGGCCGCGCACCTCGCGGGCACCGAACCCGGTGCCGAGGGCGGCGAAGGCCAGTGCCACGGTCAGGCCCCCGAGGAGGGTCGAGAGCAGGGGGTCGGCGACCAGTCCGGCGGCGGCGGTGCCCAGCAGGGTGGCCCCGGTGGCGGCCGCCACCAGCCGGCCGTGGCCGCCGAGGACCCGGCGCAGCCGCAGCGGGATGCCGCGCAGCACCAGGCCGCGCAGCAGCAGCGCGGCGGTGGTGGTGATGCCGGCCGCGTTGCCGGCGGCGAGCCCCAGGGCGCCGAAGCGGGGCGTGGCGAGCACGCCGGTGGCGACGGTGACGCCGAGGCCGAGCACCATCACCGCGGCCGGGTACCAGTCCAGCAGCCGGCGGCGGCCGTCCTCGGGGCCGGGGTCGTCGGCCCGGCGGACCACCGGGCGCAGCGAGAAGTACGGGCGGATCATCACGCCGATCAGCGCCTGGGCGGGCAGGCCGAAGCTGTAGACCCGGATGACGTCGGCGGTGGCGGCGGTGTCGCGCGGGCCGAAGGCGCCGCGCTCGAACAGCAGCGAGACGACCGAGGGGGCGCAGGCCATCAGGAAGGCGGTGCCGAGCAGGACGACGGCCGCGGCCTGGCCGAGGTCCTTCTCCACCCGGTCGCGGGCGGCGGCGAGGTCCCCGGCGGCGAGCGCCCGGGCGACCAGCGGGAAGGTGACGGTGCAGATCAGGATGCCCGCCGTCATGGCGAGCTGGGAGACCTTGGCGGCGTAGTTGAGGTGCGAGATGGTGCCGGGCGGAAGTGCCGAGCCGAGGTAGCGCTCGACGAAGACCTGCGACTGGCGGGTCAGGGTGAAGGCGGCGACGGGCAGCAGGGCGAGCGGCATCAGCACCAGGGCCTTGCGCGAGCGGCGGCCGCGAGCGGCGGCCGCGCTCTGGCCGCGGCGCAGCCGGCGCAGGAACGGGCCGACCAGCAGGCCGGCCATGAGCAGGCTGCCGGCCGCGACGCCGAGGGCGGCGGAGCGCACGCCGAGCGCGGCGTGGAGGGCGAGCAGGACGGCGAGGATGCCGAGGTTGTAGACCACGTAGATGCCGGCCGGGGCGGTGAAGCCGTGGTGGGCGCGCAGCGCGGCGGCCAGGTAGCCGGCCACGCCGAAGGGCAGCACGGTGACCGCGGTGATCCGGGTGCAGGTGACGGCGAGGCCCGGGTCGGGCAGGCCGGGGGCGAGCAGCTCGACGAGCTGCGGGGCGCCGAGGGCGGCCGCCAGGGCGAGGCCGCTGAGCCCGAGCAGCAGCCAGGGCAGCGTGGCGCGGACCACCTGGCGGACCGGGTCGGGGGCGTCCGGATCCTCCTCGCGCAGGACCAGGGCCAGCGCGAAGGCGGGCACCATGAGGAAGGACATGGCGTCCTCGATCAGCAGCGGTGCGGCCGTCTCGGGGACGGTCCAGGCGACCAGGAAGGCGTCGGTGCCCTGGTTGGCGCCGAAGTAGCGGGCCAGCAGGAGGTCGCGCAGCAGGCCGAGGCCGGAGCCGGCGGCGCTGAGCACGGCGGTGATGCCGAAGGCCCTGGCGAGGAAGCCGCTGCGGGGCGGCGGGTCGGACGCGGGGCCCGGGTGCCGGCCGGGGGCCGGGCGCGGGGCGGGGAGGGGGGCGGCCAGCGCGGCCGGCCGGTCGGTGCTCACCGGTGCGCCTCCCCGGCGGCGGCGCGGGCGGCGAGGCCGAGGACGACGGAGGTCAGCACGGTGGTGGTGCCGCCGATGTCGGCGTACAGGTAGTCGACCAGGACCCACACGAGCAGGGCGAGCGCCGCGAGGCCGATGCCCCGGGAGCGGCGCAGGCAGCCGATCAGGAGGGCCAGGAAGAGCGCGGCGTAGGCGGTGATGCCGATCAGGCCCTGCTCGCTGAGGACCAGGAAGTACATGTTGTGCGGGGAGAGCAGCGGTTCGCGCTGGAAGCCGATGGTGGCGTCGGCGGCGTCGCTGCCGGAGGACAGCCGCAGCGGGGCGTGGCTGTCGCGCAGCTGCTGGAAGGCCTTCGGTCCGGCGCCGTGGACGGGGTGGTCCTGCCAGATCCGCCCGGCGGTGGCCCACAGGTCGTAGCGGTCGGAGACCGACTGGTCGGGGGCGGCGGAGACGGAGCCGATCGAGCTGAGCCGCTGGGTGATCCCGGAGCCGCCGAGGCCGAGGCCGCCGACCAGGACGACCGCGGCGGCCAGCCCGAGGACGGCGCTGCGCACGGCGAGCCGGGCGTCCGCGCGCAGCAGCAGCACGGCGGCGGCGACGCCGGTGGCGATCCAGCTGCCGCGGCTGAAGGAGACGGCGAGCGGGAAGGCGAGGAAGGCCGCGGCGGCGGACATCGACCACCGGAACCGGGCGTCGCCGCCGGGCCCTCGTTCGCCGAGGGCCAGGGCCAGGGCGGCGAGCAGTCCGAAGCTGACCACGGTGGACATCGCCATGATGTCCAGCGCGCCGAAGGTGCCGACGGCCCGGATCGGCTGGCCGGTGTAGGAGGCGCCGGTGTGGGTGAGGTACTGCTTCGCGCCGACCGCGCCCTGGATCAGGGCGGCGAGCACGAAGGAGCCGAGGACCAGGCGCTGGTCGGTGCGGTCGCGCAGCGAGCAGAGCACCGCGGCGGGCACCAGCACGAACACCTGGACCAGCCGGACGAAGCCGGTGACGCTGGTGGCCGGGTCGATCGAGCCGACGGTGGCGACGGCGGCGGCGGTGACGATCCCGCCGAACAGGGCGCAGGTGGTCCGGTCCACGGCGGGCAGCCGGCCGCGCAGCAGGTCGAACGCGGTGAGGGCGACCAGGGCCAGCGAGGCGAGGTCGGCGGCGGTGATGTGGACGGCGGCGGTGACGTCCTTCTCGCCGGTCGGGACGCAGACCAGCAGGACGGTGGCGGCGGCGAGCAGGCTGGGCCGCTCCGCGAGCGCGGGCAGCGCCCGCCGTAAGGCCGGTCGGGGAAGGGCCGTGAGGGTCAGGGCCACGCGGGTCAGCTCCCGTCCGGGTGGAGCAGCAGGACCGCGGTGCGGCACAGGATCTTGATGTCCTGCCAGAAGCTCCAGCTCTCGATGTAGCGGTTGTCGAACCGGGCCCGGTCCTCGATGGAGGTGTCCCCGCGCAGACCGTTGACCTGGGCGAGGCCGGTGAGGCCGACCGGGACGCGGTGCCGGTCGGCGTACTCGGGGTAGGCCTGGCCGAACCGCATGACGAAGTACGGGCGCTCGGGGCGCGGGCCGACCAGGCTCATGTCGCCGCGCAGGACGTTCCACAGCTGCGGGAGTTCGTCCAGGGAGCTCTTGCGCAGCAGCCGGCCGACGGCGCCCATGCGGTGGTCCTGGGAGATGTTCCAGCGGGTCGCGGACTCGTGCTCGTTGCTGGGGCGCAGGGTGCGGAACTTGAGGACGGTGAAGACCTTGCCGTCGAGGCCGGTGCGCTGCTGGCGGAAGAGCACCCCGGGGCCGGTGTCGAAGCGGACGGCGAGGGCGCAGAGCCCGAGGACGGGGGCGAGCAGTAGCAGGCCGAACGCGGCGGCGGTGATGTCCAGGGCGCGCTTGGCGGCCCAGCCGGGGCGGCGCGTCGCCTGGCGGCCGACCGGAAGGCAGGGGAAGCCCCACAGGTGGTCGCCGCCGGCGATCGGGGCGACGGGCAGCGAGCCGAACTCGCGCAGGGCGGGCACCAGCCAGACCTGGCAGCCGAGCCGGGCGGCCTCGCGCAGGGCGGCGGCGGTCTCGGCCTCGTCGGCGGCGCCGGCGGTGGCGACCACGTGCTGGATCCGGTGCCGGCGCACCTCGCGCTCCAGCACTTCGCGGCCGCCGAGGACGGGCAGGCCGGTGTCGCCCGCCAGCGGCGGCGGGTCGGAGTCGAGGAAGCCGATCGGGCGCATCCCGTACTCGCCGTGCTCGCGCAGGGCGGCGGCGACCCGGCGGCCGAGCCCGCCGGCGCCGAGCACCAGCACGGGGCTGGGGCGGCTGCGGCGGATCCGTCGGACCAGGTGGTAGAGGACGGCGCGGCCGACGGCGGCGATCAGCAGCTGGGCGCCGAGCAGGACGGTGAGGCGGGCCGGGGTGGCCGGGCCGCAGTCGGGCCAGCGGCCGCCCAGGCAGCCGGACAGGGTGACGGCGAAGGCGGCGGCGACCACCGCCCGGGCGGCCAGCGCGGGCAGTTCGTCCAGGACGGACAGGGTGAGCCGGGCGCGGTAGAGGCCGCCGGCCAGGTTGAGCAGGAGCAGCAGGGGCAGGACGGCGGGGACGCCGAGCAGCGGGTCGAGCGGGGCGGACGGGTCGATGGCCCGGTTGGCGATGCCGGTGGCGGAGCAGAGCGCGATGGTGTCGGCCTGGACCAGGGCGAGTGGCAGGGCCAGCCGGCTGCGGACCGCCCCGCGGTGCCTGCGTGCTGCCGGGACCGCCCGGTCGTGTGCCGCTCCCGCCGGACGGTCGAGCAGCCCGGTGCCCTGCCGGCGGGGTCCGGACAGGGGCACGCCCGATCGCGGCACACTGTCGTGGTCAATGGTCATCAGCGCACGATCTCCCCTGCTGTGTGCCCGGGTGACGGTGCCCCGGCACCGGTTGGCGCGGGGCGTCCGTCCCGGCCCGGTGGGCGCGGTCCTGACAGCACCTGCTGCCGCTGGCGGCTTTCGGATGTCCCGTGGCGGGGCCGATCGCTATGAGGCCGGTCGTGGTGGATCCGGTCGCGAGCGGCTCAGCCGTGAATTCCCGGTATGGAAACTGAACGAAGCAGGCAAAATCCGACAATACCGAACGTGGTCCTGCGGGCTGGAAGGTGACTTGCCATTTCATTCCAGCCGCCCATTAATAGGTATTTCGGATTTGACGCCTCGTCCCCATCCGGTTGAGGGTGCGAATACGACAGCGCCGGAGCGGCGGGCATTCACGGCATGTGAAACGATCAGATCCGCTCTGGGACACGGGCCCGGCGCCGCCGCGCCGACGGTCCGGCACCCAGCAGGTGGCGGTAGAGGACGTCCACCTGTTCGACCACGGTGCGCACGTCGTGCCGGGTCACCACGTGGTCGCGCAGCCGGGCGCCGCGTCGCTCGCATTCGATCGGATCGGACAACGCTTCCGCCATTCGGGTGGCGAGGGCCGCCACGTCCTCGGGCGGGACCACCGCGTGCTCGCGCACGGCCGGCGGCAGGCACTCCCGGGCCCCCGGCACGTCGGTCAGCAGCACCGGACGGGCGGCCGCCATCGCCTCCAGCGGGGCCAGCGCCATCCCCTCCCAGCGCGAGGGCAGCACCACCAGGTCGGCCGCCGCCAGCCACGGGCGCGGATCGGCGACGTCCCCCACCAGCCGGACCCGGGCGGGCTCGGCGGTCTCCCGGACCAGCTCCGCCACCCGCTGTTCGTCCGGCCCGCCGCCGACCAGCGCCAGCCGGGCCTGCGGCACCCCGCGCAGCACCTCGGGCCAGGCGGCCAGCAGCACGTCCTGGCCCTTCTGCCGGCACAGCCGCCCGACGCAGACCGCGAGCGGGGCGTCCAGCTCCAGGCCGAGGGCGATCCGGGCGGCCCGGCGGTCGGCGGGCGCGTAGTGCCGGACGTCCACGCCGTTGGGCACCACCGCCCAGTCCGCGTGCACCCCGGCGGCCACGCCGTCGGCCCGCTCCTGAACGCTGACGCAGAGCAGCCGGTGCGCCCAGCGGGTGGCGAAGCGCTCCCAGCGCAGGGTGGCGGCCGCCAGCGGGCCCTCGACGGCGGCGAAGGACCAGGCGTGCGGCTGGAAGACCGTCGGCACGGCGCCGCGCACGGCCAGCCGGCCGGCCAGCCCGGCCTTCGCGCTGTGCAGGTGGACCACGTCGGGCGCGGCCGCCCGGACGATCCGGCGCAGCCGCCAGGCCTCGGCGGCGGTGTGCGGGCCCGGCGAGCGGCCGGCCGGCCAGTCCTGGACCAGCGCGCCCACGGCGGCGGCCTCCTCGGCCAGCCGCCCGCCGCGCGGACAGGCGACCAGGACCCGGTGGCCGGCTTCCCGCTGCCCCCGCACGAGGTCGGTCACGACGCGGGCGACCCCGCCGTCCACCGGTTGCGAAATGTGAAGGATCGTCATATGCACGGCGGCGAGCCTAGGGTGGCTCCCCCGTGCCGGGCGGCCCTCGTCACCCGGAGGTGGCGGTTCGGCCACCCGTACGGCTTTTGTATCGCACGGGCGGCCGAACCACTCGAATTCCCTGGCGATTCAAGCGCGTTGACGGGTTCGTGCGCTCGGATGCCCGGTTTCGCCCGCCCGTCGCCGGCCGCTTCCGGCGCGCGGGGCGCGCTTCGACGGGCTTCGACGTGCTTCGACGGACCGTGGCCGGCCTGGGCGGCCGGGCGGCCCTGGGCGGGCTTTGGCGGGTGCCGGCCGGCTTTGGCGGGTGCCGGCGGGTGTCAGCGGACCTCGGCGGCCAGGTTGGCCAGCACCTGGTCGTGGATCCGGTTCAGGCCCTTCGGGGCGAAGGTGCGCTCGAAGAAGCCGCCGATGCCCGTCGCGCCCTGCCAGGTGGCGGTCACGGTGACCTTGGAGCGGCCCTCGCCGGCGGCGGCGACGGTCCAGGTGATCACCATGCTGGAGTTGGCGTCCTTCTCCACCAGCTGGTCGGGCTTCGGCGCCGAGACGGTGAACAGGCAGTCGCGCACCCGCTTCTCGGTGGCCTGCAGCTTCCAGTGCACCTGGGTGCCGGCGCCGGTGCCGCCGACCCGGACCTCGTACTCGCTGTACTGCGCGGGCAGCAGCTTCGGGCGGGTCACCTGGTAGTCGGCCAACGCCTCGTACACCCGCTCGGGCGCGGCGTCGTAGACCCGCTCGGTGGTGGCCTGCACCTGTCCCATGACCTTGCTCTCCTCGTGTGGTGGGTAGCGCTCTCACCGGCAAGCCAACCACAGGGTCACGCCCGCGACACGGCGGGATAGGGTGACGGGTGTGCTCGATCTGGTGACTGCAGTGCGCTACGTCGACCCCCTGCGGGCCGGCGGCTCGGTACCGGGCGTGGTGGAGACCGACGACCTGGGAACGTACGTGGTCAAGTTCACCGGGGCCGCGCAGGGCCGCAAGGCGCTGATCGCCGAGGTGATCGTCGGCGAACTGGCCCGGCGGCTGGGGCTGCGGGTGCCGGAGCTGCGGCTGGTGGACTTCGACCCGGCCGTCGCCGCGGACGAACCGGACACCGAGATCCAGGACATGCTCAAGGCCAGCGCGGGCCTCAACCTCGGGATGGACCTGCTGCCCGGGGCGCGGGACTTCCGGCCCGGGACGATCGCGGTGGACCCCGCCGAGGCCGGCCGGGTGGTCTGGCTGGACGCGCTCACCGGCAACGTCGACCGCACGGTGCACAACCCCAACCTGGTGGTCTGGCACCAGCGGCTCTGGCTGATCGACAACGGCGCCGCGCTGGTCTTCCACCACCGGTGGGCGGGGGCCGAGGCGTCGGTCGGCAAGCGGTACGACCTCAGCGCGCACGCGCTCGGCGGCTCGGCACCGGACGTCCGGCTGGCCGACGAGGAGCTCGGCCCGCTGGTCACCGTGCCGCTGCTGGAGGAGGTCGTGGCGCTGGTCCCGGACGAGTGGCTGGCCGACGAGCCGGGCTTCGACTCGGTGTCCGCCGTCCGGCACGCGTACGTCGCCCACCTGGCGGCCCGGGTGGTGCTCTCGGAGGAGTGGCTGCCGGAGGGGTTCGCCACGCCGGCGCAGCTGCGGGAGGCCGAACGGCGGCGGGCGGCCCGGACCAGGGCCGGGCGCCCGGCCTGGCTGCGGGAGGTGCCGGACCTGCACGGGAAGCCGTCGGTGGAGACGGTCTGGGAGCCCCACGTCGGCGAGGACTAGCCGATCACGGGGCGCAGCCATCCGACGTACTCGACCGAGGTGCCGAGCAGCAGTCCAGCCATGAGCAGTGCGGCCACCACGGACGGGTTGGTGCGGCCGACGGCCGGGGCGAACAGCGCGACCAGCACGGCGGCGACGGCCGCCCCCAGGACCGGGCCGGCGGCCAGCGTCAGGAGCAGCAGGAGCGCCGAGCCCGGCGTCGCACCGGCGGCGAGCCCCATCACCCCGGCCACCAGGCCGGTCAGCGCGAACCGGACCAGGACTGGTGCGGCGGCCAGGAACTCCGCGGCGGCGAGCGCCAGCCAGGGCCAGTGCCGCGCACCCGCGGTGCTCCGACGGGCCGGGGCCTGCCGGCCGGGGAAGGTCTGTGCCATGCCGCTCAACTCCTGGGGTGACTCCGTCGGTGACGGAACCATCGTGGGCGGCGGCGGGGGTCGCGGGCCTGAGTACGGGTACTCAAACGCGACCGGGGAGCGGGACCCAGTGGGCCCGCTCCCCGGCTCAACGATCAGGTGGTGCGGTGGTGGTGGGGGTGACGGCCGGCCGAGGGCCGGGGCAGCGTCAGCGCCACCACTGGACCGCCTTCTCGGCGTTGATGATGCCCGCGCCGTAGAAGCCGTTGTCGTCCGCGCCGCCCTCACAGGTGGCCTTCCACTGGCCGGTGCCGCCCGGGTTGAACTCGCCGGTCGGGCACGGGTGGGACTCGGCCTGGCTGGTGAGCATCTCGGTCAGCTCCTCCGGGCTGGCCCACGGGAAGGTGCTGGCGAGCAGGGCGACCACACCGGTGGTGTGCGGGGAGGCCATCGAGGTGCCCTGCATGTAGCCGTACTTGCCACCGGGGATGGTGGACAGGATGCGGCCGTCCTTGTCCGGGGTGTCCGGCAGCTGGAAGCGGCGGTCGCCGCCCGGCGCGGCGACGGTCACGACGCCCTTGCCGTAGCTGGAGTAGTACGACTTCTGGCCGTTGACGCCCACGGAGGAGACGGCGATGACGCCGGGCAGCTCGGTCGGCAGCGACAGGCAGTCGTTGGTGACCGGGCGGGTGCCGGGGGTGGTGTCGTCCGGGCTGGAGACGTCAGTGGTCTTGTGCGCCAGGTCGATGTTCTCGTTGCCCGCCGCGGCGACGTTCAGGACGCCCTTGCGCTGCGAGAACGCGACGGCCTTGCGGACGGCGGCGGTGATGGCCGCCTGGTCCTTGTCGTTCGGGCAGTTGAACATCCACGGGTCGATGTAGTAGCTGTTGTTGGTCACCTTGAACTGGTGCTCACCGGCCCACACGAAGCCGCAGATCGCGTACTCCGGGTAGATGAACCCGGCGTCGTCCACGACCTTGACCGCGGCCAGCTTGACGTTCGGGGCGATGCCGACGATGCCCTTGCCGTTCTTGGCGGCGGCGATGGTGCCGGCCACGTGGGTGCCGTGGTCGCCGTCCGGGCCCGGCTGCCAGGCCTTCCAGTCGGTGTTCGGCTTGCCGCCGTCGATGCAGGAGACCGACTGCGAGGCGTCCACGTTGGCGGCCAGGTCCTCGTGCGTGGCGTCGATGCCGGAGTCCAGCACGCCGACGGTGACGTTGCGGCTGCCGAGCGAGAGCTTGTGCGCCTTGTCGACACCGATCTGGCGCATGTCCCACTGGTTGGCCTCGTACGGCTCCTGGCCGGGCGCGGCGGTGCCGGTGGGCTCGGCGGCGACGTCGGCCTTGCCCTGGTCGGCGGCGGTGATGCCCTTGGTGCGGCTGGCGCCGACGGAGTCGACGCCCTTCGCCAGGCGCAGCTTCTCGGCGAACTTGGTGTCGGTCGAGCGCGCGATGACGACGCCGATCTGCTCGTACGAGTAGACCACCGTGCCGCCGAGGCTCTTGACGGCCTGCTCGACCTTCTGCACCTGGCCGTGGTTGGCCTTGGTGTTGACGACGTAGCTGAGCAGCGGACCGGTCGTGGAGTCGGCCGTGGGAGCCGCGACGGCGGTGCCGGCCGGGAGCGCGAGGGCGCCGGCGGTGGCGAGCACGAGGCCCACCGCCGCGTACCGGGTCCGGCTGATCCGAGGAACTCTCATTGGGGTTGGCCCTCCCGAGTCGTCATGCGGGCAGCTGCGGTTGGCAGGTGCACCGGGAATGACCGGGACGCTAATGAATATTCGATGAGATGCGCAAGAGGTAGTCATCTAATCGTCACATCTTGACCAGCAGCGGATGTCAGGAGTCCGCAGGTCAACAAGAAGAACAGGTTCAAGATTGTTAAAAAGTGATGGTTCGCCGACGTGCGACAGTCACGCGCTACAACGCGTACAGCCGACGTGCGTTGTCCGCCCCGACCAGCCGCGCCAGCCGTCGGGCGTCGGCCGCGGAACACGCACCGCCGGCCTGCCAATCGTCCAGCAGCAGGCCCAGTCCGTACCGGAACTGACAGGTGCCCACCAAGAATAGTTCGGGTAGCCCGTAAGCGTCCGTGGAGAACAGCAATTTGCCGAACGGCGCCAGTTCCAGCATCTCGCCCAGGACCGCCGCCACCCGGGGGCCGGTGTAGGAGGCCGTCAGCCCGAGGTCGGTGAAGACCGTCGGAAAAGCCTGGGCGAGCCAGGCGGCCTGCCGGTGGTACGGGTAGCAGTGCAGCAGCACCAAGGGGACGCCACTGGGCTCGGCGGCGCGCACGAAATCCGTCAGCAGCGACGGGTCGGCCCGGTGCAGGGTGAGGTCGGGATCGCCGAAACCGGTGTGGAGCTGGATCGGCAGCCCGAGCTCGGCGCAGACGTCCACGGCCGTCCAGAGCAGGTGGTGCAGCAGGACCGGGTCGCTCAGCCGGCCGCGCCCCTCGCGCAGCCGGGCGCCGGCCGCGGTCACCACGGCCGCCCGGGACGGCCGTTCGGCGGGTGCGGCCAGACCGTGCCGGTAGGCGAGCACCGACTTGACCGCGACGGCCCGGCCGGCGGCGGCCGCCAGGGCTTCGGCGACGGCCCGCGGCCAGTCACCGGCTCCGCTCTCGACCGTCTCGGCGACCGACTCCAGCCGGACCACCTCGCGCACCGTCGCCCCGGTGGCCCCGGCCAGTTCGCCCAGCGGCAGCAGCGGCAGGCCCGCCGCCGCGGTCAGCCCGGTGTCCACCAGGCAGGTGTCCAGACCGGCCGCGGCGAGCAGCCGACCGGTCGCCTCGGCGGCGCCCAGCTCCCGCCGCCGGGCCAGGTAGTCGGCGGCCGGGGCGTGCGCCGGCAGGCCGAGCGCGGGCGGGCACCAGCGCCGGACGGCGAGGCCGAGCGCGCTGTCGAAGGGCGAGCAGCCGGGCGCGGGCGGCCGGTCGGACTCGGTGAGCAGCCCGGCCAGGGCCTCGTCGGTGAGCTCGCCCGCCACCACGCTGTGGCAGTGGTGGTCGACCAGCGGGACCGGGCCGAACGGTTCGACGGACCCGCCCGGCACGACCGGCTCGCCCGCCCCGGGCACGGCGGGCGGCTCGGGCGGCGGCGAGGCCGGCTCCGACCGGGGCACCGGTCAGTACCGCCAGCGGGTGGCCGTGGCCAACTCCTCGGCCGTGGCGGCGGCGTACTGCTCGCTCTCGGCCCGGCGCACCGCCAGCACCGCCTGGTAGAGCGGCTCGCCGAGCGCCTCGCGCAGCACCGCCGAGCGCTCGTACGCGGCCAGCGCCTGCGCCGGGCTCTGCGGCAGCCGGGGCACCGTGCCGGGTTCGGCGGCGGCCGGATCCCCGGTGAACTCCGGTGGCAGCGCGCGCCGTTGGTCAAGACCGGCGAGGCCGGCCGCGATCACCGCGCCGACCGCCAGGTACGGGTTGGCGCTGGCGTCGAAGCACTTGACCTCGGCGTTGGCGGCGGCGGCCCGCTCCCCGGTGGAGCCGGTGACCAGGCGCAGCGCGGCCTCGCGGTTCTCCAGCCCCCAGCACTGGTAGGCGCCGGCCCAGTGCGAGGGCACCAGCCGCAGGTACCCGGCCGGACTGGAGCAGCCCAGCACCAGCAGTTCGGGCAGTGCGTCGAGCACCCCGGCGAGGAAGCCCTCGGCCTCGGCCGTCAGGCCGTGCGGCCCGGGGCCGCCGTGCCCGAGGTTGAGCCCGTCCCGCCAGAGGCTGAGGTGCAGGTGCCCGCCGTTGCCGACGGCGCCCGCCTCGACCACCGGCGCGAAGGAGGCCCGCAGACCGTGCTTGGCGGAGACGGCGCGGATGGTGTGGCGGACCAGGACGGAGGTGTCCGCGGCGCCGACCGGGCCCTCGGGGGCGACCGAGACCTCGAACTGGCCCGGGGAGTACTCGGGGTGGATCTGCAGGACCTCCAGGCCCTGCCCGCCGAGGGCGCGCAGGACGTCCCGGAGGTAGTCGGAGAGGTCGGTGAGCCGGTGCATCCCGTACGCGGGGCCGTGCGTCGGGTACTGCGGCGCTTCCTGGGGGCCGCCGGCGAGGGCGACCACCCACTCGACCTCGATGCCGGCCTTGAGGATCAGGCCGCGCTCGGCCGCCGCGGCCTGGGCCCGGCGGGCGAACAGCCGCTGGCAGCCGGGGTGCGGGGCGCCGGCCTGGGTGTACCTGTCCCCCGGGGCCCAGGCCCAGCCGGGCTGGGCGGCCAGCGGGACGATCCGGTCGAGGGCGGGGTAGAGCCGCAGGTCCCCGGTGGGGCCGCCGATGATCGGGCTGGTGGTGATCGCGTCGTCGGCGAGGAACACGTCGAAGCAGGGCGCCGTGCCGACGCCCCACTGCGCGGCGTGCGTCAGGCCGCCGAGCGGCACGGCCTTGACGCGGGTGACGCCCGCGTTGTCCACCCAGGTGACGGCCACCGCCTCGACGGCGGCGGTGCGCAGCCGGTCGACGGCCTCCTCCGCGCGCTCGGCCCGCTCGGCGCGCGGGGGCAGCGCGACGGCGGCCGCGGGCCCGGCGAGGTCGAGCGGCCCGCCGGAGCCGGACGGCTGGGCGGGCCCGGACGCGGTGGCGCCGGCGGTGGCGGTGTCGAGGGTCATGTCACCATGCTGCCCCGGTGGCCGGGCCCGTGTAACTCCCCTATCGGGTGGTCCAAACGGAAGCCCGTCCACCCGGTCACCCGTTCGGGGCGAACCGGGCCGTCGGCTCCCCGGCGGTGATCCGCTCTGGGGCGTCCGGGGCGGCGGCCGCCCCGGCGCCCGGGCGGTTTCCCCGGTGCCCCGTTCTTTCGGCCGCCGCCCTCTTCCTACCGGCGAGTAGCTTCGCTACAGTGGCCGGACGCACCACCGCCGGGCTTCGGGAGCCGCACCGGCGGGAGTCTGCGGTCGCCGTGTCTGCGGCGCTCGCGCGGTGCGCTTTCACCGGCCGGTGCCGCGGACCGCGGCGGGCCGGGTTCCTCCTCGTATCAGAGCCGCTTCCTTCACCTTCGAGCGCCTGAGCACCACGGCACACCCGCAGTTCGGCCGGAGCGGACCGGCCGCTGCCCGGGTGGGCCGCACCCCGTCATCTCCCCAAGCCCCCGCGCGTGGACCCTCCCCCGGCGGCGGCCGTCCCCGGCGTGCGTCCGGGCGCGGCGGCGCGCCCGCCGGGGCACGCGCGGGCCCTTCATGACTAGGAGTCAGGACAGATGGAGCGTCCCTTCCCCGCCGTCGCCGTGGTCGGCCTCGGCACGATGGGTGCCGGCGTCGCGGTGGCGGTCGCCAAGAGCGGCCGCCGGGTGATCGGCATCGAGGCCACCGAGGACTCGGCCGCCCGGGCGCTGGCCCGGATCGAGGAGGCGACCGCGCACGCGGTCGACCGGGAGCGGCTCACCGCCGAGGAGCGCAGCGGGCTGCTGGCCCGGATCTCGGTCGGGCACGAGCTGGCGGCCGCCGCCGAGGCGGACCTGGTGATCGAGGAGGTGCCCGAGCAGCTGGAGCTGAAGCGGGAGGTCTTCGCCGAGCTGGACCGGATCTGCCCGGAGACCACCGTGCTGGCCACCGGCACCACCGCGCTCTCGGTCACCCGGATCGCCGCCGCGACCGCCCGCCCGGAGCGGGTGCTGGGCCTGCACTTCTTCAACCCGGTGCACACCATGAAGCTGGTCGAGGTGGTCCGCACCGTGCTGACCTCGCCGCAGACCGCCGAGGACGCCGCCGCCTTCGCCCGGGACCTCGGCAAGGAGCCGGTGGCCGCCGGCGACCGGGCCGGGTTCGTGGTGAACGGCCTGCTGTTCGCGTACCTGAACCAGGCCGCCGCGATGTACGAGTCCAAGTACGCCTCGCGCGAGGACATCGACGCCGCCATGCGGCTCGGCTGCGGCCTGCCGATGGGCCCGCTGGCGCTGCTCGACCTGATCGGCATCGACACCGCGCGCACCGTCCTGGAGGCGATGTACGAGCAGTCCCGGGACCGGCTGCACGCCCCCGCCCCGATCCTCGGCCAGCTGGTCGCGGCCGGGCTGCTGGGCCGCAAGACCGGCCGCGGCTTCTACGCCTACGAGGCACCGGGCTCGTCCAGGGCCGTGGACGCGGTCACCGGGCCCGCCCGGCCGAAGGTGCCCGGTCGCGCGGTGCGCACCGTCGGCGTCTGCGGCTCGGGCACCATGGCCACCGGCATCGCCGAGGTCTTCGCCAAGGCCGGGCACCCGGTGCTGCTGGCCGCCCGCAGCCAGGAGAAGGCCGACCGGGCCAAGGCGCAGCTGGCCAGGTCGCTGGAGCGTTCGGTCGCCAGGGGCCGGATGTCCGCCGAGCAGCGGGACGCCGCGCTGGCGCTGGTCACCCCGGTCGGCCAGTACGCCGAGCTGGCCGAGGTCGACCTGGTGGTCGAGGCGGTGGCCGAGGACCTGGCGGTCAAGCGGGAGCTGTTCGCCACCCTGGACAAGATCGTCAGGCCGGGCGCGGTGCTCGCCACCACGACCTCCTCGCTGCCGGTGATCAGCTGCGCGACCGCCACCTCGCGGCCGCAGGACGTGATCGGCATGCACTTCTTCAACCCGGCGCCGGCCATGAAGCTGGTCGAGGTGGTCTCCACCGTGCTGACCGCGCCCGAGGTCACCGCCACCGTGCTGGACCTGACCGCGAAGGTCCGCAAGCACCCGGTGGAGTGCGGCGACCGGGCCGGCTTCATCGTCAACGCGCTGCTCTTCCCGTACCTGAACGACGCGGTGCGGATGCTGCAGGAGCACTACGCGACGGTGGACGACATCGACACCGCGATGAAGCTCGGCTGCGGCTACCCGATGGGCCCGTTCGAGCTGCTGGACGTGGTCGGTCTGGACGTCTCGCTGACCATCGAGCAGGTGCTGCACCAGGAGTTCCGCGAGCCCGGCCTGGCCGCCGCGCCGCTGCTGGAGCACCTGGTCGCGGCGGGCTGCCTGGGCCGCAAGACCGGCCGCGGCTTCCGCGACCACGCGCGCCGGTGACCACGCCGCAGGCCGGGGGCGGCCGGTACGGGCCCGGCACGCCCGCCGGGCCCCCGCCGTACGGCGGTGCGGCCTACGGCAGCGGCACGGCTCCGGCCGGGGCCGCGCCCGGCGCGCGGCCCGGCTGGAGCCCCGGGACGGTCTCCGCCCGCTGGCCCCGGCCGGCCGTGACGGGACCGGTCGCCCCGGTGCGCCGGGGAAGGCCCGCGGCCGTGCCGCCGGGGCCGTGTAGCGTTCCGGACATGGATCGGGTTCAGTCAGCCTCCCCGCAGCACCCCGCCGGTTCGCACGGCGCCGACCGGCCGGCCCCCTCGACCGGGAGCACCGGGCCGGAGGCCGCGCCGGGCAGCCGCCGGGCCGCGGCGCAGCGCCAGCAGATGCGCCAGGACCTGGCCACGGCCGCGATGGAGCTGTTCGCCTCGCAGGGCTACGAGGAGACCACGGTCGACCAGATCGCGGCCGCCGCCGGGGTGGCCCGGCGCACCTTCTTCCGGTACTTCCGGTCGAAGGAGGAGGCGATCTTCCCGGACCACGACGACACCCTCGTGCGGGTGGCCGACCTGCTGGCCAGCGCCGAGCCGGAGGAGCACCCGCTGGACGTGGTCTGCCGCGGCATCAAGGAGGTGCTGCGGATGTACGCCTCCACCCCGGGGGTGTCGGTCGCGCGGTACCAGCTGATCCGTCAGGTGCCGGCGCTGCGCGAGCGGGAGATCGCCGTGGTGGCCCGCTACGAGCGGCTGTTCACCCGCTACCTGCTGGGCCGGTTCGACACCGGCGAGTCCATCCCGTCCGGCTGGCAGCGCGGCGGCGAGGACGACTCGATGCTGGCCGAGGTGTCGGCGGCGGCGGTCGTCGCGGCGCACAACCACGTGCTGCGGCGCTGGCTGCGGGCCGGCGGCCGGGGGGACGTGGAGGCGCAGCTGGACCACTCCTTCGAGGTGATCCGGCGGACCTTCTGGGCCTCCAGTGCCCCGGGTGCCAGACGCCGGGGATCCTTGGTGGCACCCGGTGCCAGTGGGATGCCCGGTGACCTCGTGGTGGAAAGCGCACTGAGTGCCAGTCCCGGAGGTGAGGTGCTCATCACAGTCGCCCGGACGGACGCTCCGCTGGACGTCGTGGTGGACAGCATCCGGGCGGCCCTGAGTGGCGCCCGGGAGTCATAGCGCCAGCGTTTACGCAGGTCAGAGCGATGCGAAAGGCCCGTGCCGATTCCCCGGCGCGGGCCTTCCGCATGCCCGCACAGCGCGCGTAGAGCGACGTTTCGACCCGTTTCGGACCGCCGGAATTCCTGACACCCGGTGTCTTTACGAGTGGCACAGGGTGCCACTACCTTGTTACCCACCAGTCGCGGCGCCGCGGCTCCCCACCTCGGCGCGCCTCGTCCGGCGTTCCCACACCCCGGGAACGGAGCCAGCACCGCCCGGTCCGCACCGGGCGCCCAGCCCGACCCACCCACCACCCACCTCAGCGAAGCCGGTGTCCGCTCCCGGTTCCCCCAGACGCCCTGTGACCCTCACACAGGTACGCCTTCGGAGGCAGCCATGCAGGAAATCCTCGACGCGATCCTCAGCACCGACAGCACGTCGGCGGACTTCGCGGCGATCAAGCTCCCCGAGTCCTACCGAGCGGTGACGCTCCACAAGGACGAGGAGCAGATGTTCGCGGGCCTCGACAGCCGCGACAAGGACCCCCGCAAGTCCCTTCACCTCGACGAGGTCGCCCTGCCGGAGCTGGGCCCCGGCGAGGCCCTGGTCGCCGTCATGGCGAGCTCGGTGAACTACAACACCGTGTGGAGCTCGATCTTCGAGCCGGTCTCCACCTTCGGCTTCCTGGAGCGCTACGGCCGGCTGTCGCCGCTCACCAAGCGCCACGACCTGCCCTACCACGTGCTCGGTTCCGACCTCGCGGGCGTGGTGCTGCGCACCGGCGCCGGCGTCAACTCCTGGAAGCCGGGCGACGAGGTCGTCGCGCACTGCCTCTCGGTCGAGCTGGAGTCCCCGGACGGCCACAACGACACGATGATGGACCCGGAGCAGCGCATCTGGGGCTTCGAGACGAACTTCGGCGGCCTGGCCCAGCTCGCGCTGGTGAAGACCAACCAGCTGCTGCCCAAGCCGAAGCACCTCACCTGGGAGGAGGCCGCCTCCCCCGGCCTGGTCAACTCCACCGCCTACCGCCAGCTGGTCTCGCGCAACGGCGCCGGAATGAAGCAGGGCGACAACGTGCTGATCTGGGGCGCCAGCGGCGGCCTCGGCTCGTACGCCACCCAGTACGCGCTGGCCGGCGGCGCCACCCCGATCTGCGTGGTCTCCAGCGAGGCCAAGGCCGAGATCTGCCGCGCCATGGGCGCCGAGGCGATCATCGACCGCTCCGCCGAGGGCTACCGGTTCTGGAAGGACGAGCACAACCAGGACCCGCGCGAGTGGAAGCGCCTGGGCTCCAGGATCCGCGAGTTCACCGGCGGCGAGGACGTGGACATCGTCTTCGAGCACCCGGGCCGCGAGACCTTCGGCGCCTCGGTGTACGTCACCCGCAAGGGCGGCACCATCGTCACCTGCGCCTCCACCTCCGGCTACATGCACCAGTACGACAACCGGTACCTGTGGATGTCGCTCAAGCGGATCGTCGGCTCGCACTTCGCGAACTACCGCGAGGCCTTCGAGGCCAACCGCCTGATCGCCAAGGGCAAGATCCACCCGACCCTGTCCAAGGTCTACTCCCTGGAGGAGACCGGGCAGGCCGCCCTGGACGTGCACCACAACAAGCACCAGGGCAAGGTCGGCGTGCTCTGCCTGGCCCCCGAGGAGGGCCTGGGCGTGCGCGACGAGGAGCTGCGCGCCAAGCACCTCGGCTCCATCAACCGCTTCCGGAACGTGTGAGACGGATCCGATGACCGAGCCCCGGAAGCGCGACCGCCCCTGGCTGATGCGCACCTACGCCGGCCACTCCACCGCGAGCGACTCCAACGCGCTCTACCGGCGGAACCTGGCCAAGGGCCAGACCGGCCTGTCCGTCGCGTTCGACCTGCCGACCCAGACCGGCTACGACTCCGACCACATCCTCGCCCGCGGCGAGGTGGGCCGGGTCGGCGTCCCGGTCGGCCACGTCGGCGACATGCGCACCCTGTTCGACGGCATCCCGCTCGAACAGACCAACACCTCCATGACCATCAACGCCACCGCGATGTGGCTGCTGGCGCTCTACCAGGTGGTCGCCGAGGAGCAGGGCGCGGACATCGCCAAGCTCACCGGCACCACCCAGAACGACATCGTCAAGGAGTACCTGTCGCGCGGGACGCACGTCTTCCCGCCCGGCCCGTCGGTGCGGCTGATCACCGACATGATCGCCTACACCGTCGGCAACATCCCCAAGTGGAACCCGATCAACATCTGCAGCTACCACCTGCAGGAGGCCGGCGCCACGCCCGTCCAGGAGATCGCGTACGCGATGTGCACCGCCATCTCGGTGCTCGACGCCGTCCGCGACTCCGGCCAGGTGCCGGCCGAGCGGATGGGCGACGTGGTCGCCCGGATCTCCTTCTTCGTGAACGCCGGCGTGCGCTTCGTCGAGGAGATGTGCAAGATGCGCGCCTTCGCCCGGCTCTGGGAGAAGGTCACCCTGGAGCGCTACGGCGTGACGGACCCGAAGCAGCGCCGCTTCCGCTACGGCGTCCAGGTCAACTCCCTCGGGCTGACCGAGGCCCAGCCGGAGAACAACGTCCAGCGGATCGTCCTGGAGATGCTGGCCGTCACCCTCTCCAAGGACGCCCGCGCCCGGGCCGTCCAGCTGCCCGCCTGGAACGAGGCGCTCGGCCTGCCCCGGCCCTGGGACCAGCAGTGGTCGCTGCGCATCCAGCAGGTGCTGGCGTACGAGTCGGACCTGCTGGAGTACGGCGACATCTTCAACGGCTCCGAGGTGATCGAGGACAAGACCTCGGCGCTGCTGGCCGGCGCGGAGGCGGAGATCGCCAAGGTGCTGGAGATGGGCGGGGTCATCCCCGCCGTCGAGTCCGGCTACCTGAAGTCCAACCTGGTCGCCTCGCACGCCGCCCGCCGGGCCCGGATCGAGTCCGGCGAGGACAAGATCGTCGGGGTCAACTGCTTCGACACCACCGAGCCCAGTCCGCTCACCGCCGACCTCGACACCGCGATCATGGTGGTCGACCCGGCCTCCGAGCGGTCCGTGCTCGCCGCCCTGGAGGCCTGGCGCGGGCAGCGCGACGAGGCCGCCGTCCAGGCGACGCTGGCCGAGCTCAAGGCCGTCGCCGCCACCGAGGCCAACCTGATGCCGGCCACGCTGGCCTGCGCCCGGGCCGGCGTCACCACCGGCGAGTGGGCCTTCGCCCTGCGCGAGGTCTTCGGCGAGTACCGCGCCCCCACCGGCGTCGGTGGCGCCCCCGTCGCCGTGGCCGCCGAGCCCGGCGGGGAGCTGGAGCAGGTCCGCGCCGCGGTCGCCGCGACCGCCGCGGAGCTGGGCGCCGGCAAGCTGCGCCTGCTGGTCGGCAAGCCCGGCCTGGACGGGCACTCCAACGGCGCCGAGCAGATCGCCGTCCGGGCCCGCGACGCCGGGTTCGAGGTGGTCTACCAGGGGATCCGGCTGACCCCGGAGCAGATCGTCTCGGCCGCCGTCGCGGAGGACGTCCACTGCGTGGGCCTGTCCATCCTCTCCGGCGCGCACTGCGAGCTGGTGCCCGACGTCCTCAAGCGCCTGGAGCGCGCCGGGGTGCAGGATGTCCCGGTGATCGTGGGTGGCATCATCCCGGCAGCGGACGGCGAGGCCCTCAAGGCCGCCGGCGTCGCCGCCGTGTTCACCCCGAAGGACTTCGGCATCACCACCATCATCGGCCGGATCGTGGACGAGATCCGGCTGGCCAACGAGCTCCAGCCCTGGACGCCCGCACCCGCGACCACCAGCTGACCACTGGGAAGGACAGAACCACCCCCATGACAACCGTGAACCGCCTGCGCCCGCGCCGCTCCTGCCTCGCCGTACCGGGCAGCAACCCGCGCTTCCTGGAGAAGGCCCAGGGCCTCCCGGCCGACCAGGTCTTCCTCGACCTGGAGGACGCGTGCGCCCCGCTGGTGAAGGAGAGCGCCCGCCACAACATCGTCGACGCCCTCAACAACGGCGACTGGGGCGGCAAGACCAAGGTCGTCCGGGTCAACGACTGGACCACCCACTGGACCTACCGCGACGTGATCACCGTGGTCGAGGGCGCCGGCCCGAACCTGGACTGCATCATGCTCCCCAAGGTCCAGGACGCCGAGCAGGTCAAGGCGCTCGACCTGCTGCTCACCCAGATCGAGAAGACCATGGGCTTCGAGGTCGGCAAGATCGGCATCGAGGCGCAGATCGAGAACGCCAAGGGCCTGATCAACGTCGACGCGATCGCCGAGGCCTCGCCCCGGCTGGAGACCATCATCTTCGGCCCCGCCGACTTCATGGCCTCGATCAACATGAAGTCCCTGGTGGTCGGTGAGCAGCCGCCCGGCTACGGCGCCGACGCCTACCACTACATCCTGATGCGCATCCTGATGGCCGCCCGCGCCAACGACCTGCAGGCCATCGACGGCCCCTACCTGCAGATCCGCAACGCCGAGGGCTACCGCGAGGTCGCCGGCCGCTCCGCCGCCCTCGGCTTCGACGGCAAGTGGGTGCTCCACCCGGACCAGGTCGCCGCCGCGAACGAGATCTTCTCGCCCTCGCAGGAGGACTACGACCACGCCGAGCTGATCCTCGACGCCTACGACTACTGCACCTCCGAGGCGGGCGGTGCCAAGGGCTCCGCGATGCTCGGCGACGAGATGATCGACGAGGCCAGCCGCAAGATGGCCCTGGTCATCGCCGGCAAGGGCCGGGCCGCCGGCATGGAGCGGACCACCAAGTTCGAGATCCCGGAAAGCTGAGGACCTGAGCCATGCAGTTCGGACGCACCTACGAGGAGTTCGAGGTCGGCGCGGTCTACAAGCACTGGCCCGGGAAGACGGTCACCGAGTACGACGACCACCTCTTCTGCCTCCTCACCATGAACCACCACCCCCTCCACATGGACACCAACTATGCGGAGAAGACGACGGACTTCGGCAAGAACGTCGTGGTGGGCAACTACATCTACTCGCTGCTGCTCGGCATGTCCGTCCCGGACGTCTCCGGCAAGGCGATCGCCAACCTGGAGATCGAGTCGCTGCGCCACGTCGCGCCGACCTTCCACGGTGACACCATCTACGGCGAGACCACCGTCCTCGACAAGTGGCCGTCCAAGTCCAAGGACGACCGCGGCATCGTCTACGTCGAGACGAAGGGCTACAAGCAGGACGGCACGGTCGTCTGCGTCTTCCGCCGCAAGGTGATGGTGCCGACCGAGACGTACACCAAGGAGCGCGGCGGCGAGCAGCCCGGTCGCCCGACCCCGCTGTCCTGACCGCTCCCCCTCCCCGCAGACCCCGGAGGGGCAGGCCGCCGTCATCGGCCGACCCCCACCCGGTAACGGGGGCCCTGCTGCCGCAGCCACGCCGGCAGGGCCCCCGCAATCCCCCCCCCCCGCCTTTCTTCAGACATTTTCGGAGCCGCACGATGGGACGCCTCGCACAGACCGACGGCCTCACCGAGATCCAGCGGGACATCCTCGCCACCGTGCGGGATTTCGTCGACAAGGAGATCATTCCGGTCGCGACCGAGCTGGAGCACAAGGACGAGTACCCCTCCGCGATCGTCGAGGGCATGAAGCAGCTGGGCCTCTTCGGCCTCACCATCCCCGAGGAGTACGGCGGCCTCGGCGAGTCGCTGCTCACCTACGCCCTGGTGGTCGAGGAGATCGCCCGCGGCTGGATGTCGGTCTCCGGCATCGTCAACACCCACTTCATCGTGGCGCACATGATCAACGCCCACGGCACCCAGGAGCAGAAGGACTACTTCCTGCCGAAGATGGCGGCCGGTGAGATCCGCGGCGCCTTCTCGATGTCCGAGCCCGGCCTCGGCTCCGACGTTTCGGCCATCTCCACCAAGGGCGTCAAGGACGGCGACTTCTACGTCCTCAACGGCCAGAAGATGTGGCTCACCAACGGCGGCACCTCCACCCTCGTCGCGGTCCTCTGCAAGACCGACGAGGGCGGCAGCACCCCGTACAAGAACATGACCACCTTCCTGATCGAGAAGGAGGCCGGCTTCGGCCCGAACCCCCGGGTTCCCGGCCTGACCGTGCCCGGCAAGATCGAGAAGATGGGCTACAAGGGCGTCGACACCACCGAACTGGTGCTGCAGGACGTCCGGATCCCGGCCGACCGGATCCTCGGCGGCGTCCCGGGCAAGGGCTTCTACCAGATGATGGACGGCGTCGAGGTCGGCCGCGTCAACGTCGCCGCCCGTGGCTGCGGCGTCGCCCGCCGCGCCTTCGAGCTGGGCATCTCCTACGCCCAGCAGCGCTCGACCTTCGGCAAGAAGATCGCCGAGCACCAGGCCATCCAGTTCAAGCTCGCCGAGATGGCCACCAAGGTCGAGGCCGCCCACCAGATGATGGTGATGGCCGCCCGCAAGAAGGACGGCGGGGAGCGCAACGACCTCGAGGCCGGGATGGCGAAATACCTCGCCTCCGAGTACTGCAAGGAGGTCGTCGAGGACGCCTTCCGCATCCACGGCGGCTACGGCTTCTCCAAGGAGTACGAGATCGAGCGCCTCTACCGGGAGGCCCCGATGCTGCTCATCGGTGAAGGTACTGCGGAGATCCAGAAGATGATCGTCGGACGGCGGCTCCTGGAGGAGTACCGGATCGCCGAGTGATCCGCGGGCCGCCCGCCGAGCGATCGCCGCGCCGGGTGGCCTCCTCGAACCGCCGGTCGACGGGCGTGCGGGCCCGTCCCGGCGCGGTGCCGTGCCCCGTCACGGGCCCGGCCTGGTCCGCCAGGGTCCGGCACGGCCCTCCGGAAGCGGCCGTAGGGCGTACAGCTGCGACAACGCGCCCTGCGGCCGCTTCCGCACACCTTCTTCCGACCACCGCGGCCGTTACCTCCGGCGGGTTCCGCAAGGGCGGCTGTTGAGACAAGTCTCACCAGCCGTGTCCGGCCCCTTGGGAACCGGACCGGGTCGAGCTACGGTCGTAGAGGCGGGACGCGCGGACGCGCTCCCACCGGACACATGAACGAGCAGGCGGGTTGCCCACCCACCGTGTGCTCCCGATAGCATCCACCGGGACAGCAAGCCGTCCCCTTCTATTACCGATCCCGCGGTGGCCCCCCGTCCAGCGGCCATGATCCCCCGCGACAAAGGTCTTCGATGCCCATCAGCCCGTCCCCTCACACCTCCGTCACGGACCGCGATGCCCTCGCACCCACGACGGCCGGTCGGCGACCCCGCGTGACCATCGCGCGCGGAGCCACCCCCTGGTTCGTCCCCACCCTCGCCACGGCCGCCGTGACCACCGCCCTCACCCGGCGCAGCGGCACCTGGGCCCTGGCGGCGGTACCGGCCTGTGCGCTCAGCGCGGGCATGCTGTGGTTCTTCCGCGACCCCGAGCGTGAGATCGGCACGGGCAGAGTGATCTCCCCCGCCGACGGCGTGGTGCAGAGCATCGACGCCTGGCCGGACGGCCGCACCCGGATCGCGATCTTCATGAGTCCGCTCAACGTCCACGTCAACCGCGCGCCCCTGCCGGGCACGGTGACGTCGGTCGAGCACGTCGCGGGCGGCTTCGTCCCCGCGTTCAACAAGGACAGCGACCAGAACGAGCGGGTCGTCTGGCATTTCGACACCGAGCTCGGCGACATCGAGATGGTCCAGATCGCGGGGGCCGTGGCCCGCCGCATCGTGCCGTACGTGGCCGCCGGAACCAAGGTCGAGCAGGGCGAGCGGATCGGTCTGATCCGGTTCGGGTCCCGGGTCGACACCTACCTGCCGGCCGGCGTCGAGGTCGGCGTCGAGGTCGGCCAGAAGACCACAGCCGGGGTGACGCGCCTTGACCGTGACTGATCCTGAGACAATCGTCGGCCTGGACGACGAGGAGACGGCCCTGCGGCGCCGCCGCTGGGCGCGCGACCGCGAGCTGCGCGCCCCGCGCTCTCCCCAGCACCTGTCCACCGCCGACTTCCTGACCCTGGGGAACGCCGTCTGCGGCTTCCTGGCGATCTACTCGATCACCACCGGGGTCCTCGTCCCGCACATCACCAACCCGGACGCGGCTCCCGACCGGCACAGCGCCGCCACCGCGGTCACGCTGCTGCTGATCGGCTCGATGTGCGACCTCTTCGACGGCCTGGTGGCGCGCAAGCTGCGCTCCTCCGCCCTCGGAGCGGAACTGGACAACCTGGCGGACCTGATCAGCTTCGGCATCGCGCCGGCCTACTTCGTCGCGGTCTGGGGCATGGTCTCCCAGGGCTCCAACAGCAAGCTCTCGGCGCTCATCGCGCTGACCGTGCTGCTCGCGGTCGTCCTGCGGCTGGCCCGCTTCTCGGCCGTCAAGATGCGGCCCGGGGTGTTCCAGGGCATGCCCTGCCCGATGGGCGCCATGACGGTGATCGCCATCGTGCTGCTCGACCCGCCGTTCCTGCCCGGTCTGCTCGCCATCTTCGGCGCCGCGTACCTGATGGTCAGCCGGATCGAGTACCCGAAGCCGCAGGGGCTGCTGGCCACCGCCACGCTCTGCTGGATCGTGGTCTCCATCGGCTGCCTGGCCGCCTGGGCCACCGGCCTGCCGGGCGGCGACAAGCTGATGCACGTCGGCGCGTTCGCCCAGATCACGCTGGCCGCGATGGCACCGCTGCTGGTCATCCGCCGCAAGGTGGGGCAGAAGGTCGGCGACGTCCGCGCCCGGCGGGCGGAGTCGCGGCTCGGCTGAGCCGCTCGACGTGCGGAAGGGCCCGGAACCGATCGGTTCCGGGCCCTTCCGCATGTCGCGCTGGAGTGTCGCGGTCCGGAGCGTCGCAGGGCGCTCCGCCGGGGCTACGCGCCGCCGGTGTGGACGCTGAAGGCCGAGCGGCGGGCCGCCCGGGCCACGCCCGGGTCCGGGTGCACGCCCGAGACCGCCGTCAGCACCGAGGCCGCCCGCGGGTGGCCGGACTGCCGCGCCCGGGCGAACAGCCGCACCGGGTCCCCCGCCGCGGCGCCCTCGACGTGGCCCACCAGCAGCTCGGTCTCACCGTGGTCGAGCACCGCGGCCGCGGTGTCCACCCAGAGCCAGGCCGCGTCCTGCGCGCCCAGCACGTCCGCCGGGGAGACCCCCTCGTCCGCGCGCTCCGCCAGCCACAGCAGCGCGTACGGGCGCAGCACCGGCTCGTCCACCGAGGCCCGCACGGCCTGCTCGGCCGGCCCGCCGGCCACCCGCAGCGCCTCGAAGGCCAGCCCGCGCACCAGCGCGTCGTCGCCCTGCGCCGCCTCCAGCAGCTCGGCCACCGCCCGGTCCGCCGGACGGGCCGCGACCCAGGCGCGGTACTCGGCGCGGGCCGGGCCCGGCGAGTAGTCGGCGCAGGCGTTCAGCAGCTCGAAGGCGCTCTGCTCGATGTGCCCGGCGGCGGTCTGCGCGACGGTGCAGATCTCCTCCAGCTTCGCCCGCACCGCCCAGTGGCCCAGCGGCGACAGCTCGGCGGCGTCGTCGCGGCGCGTCAGGGCGCCGACGGCCGCCAGGCCGTCCAGCATCCAGTCCAGGACGGCGGCCACGTCCGAGGGCGCGGGCGGAGTGTCGATCTGCGGCTCCCGGCAGGTGCCGCGGACCGCGGACACCGCGGAGGCGGCGTGCGGCACCGGCGACAGGCCCGGGCCCCCGGCGCCGCCGCCGACCCGGCGCTCGTCCAGGCCGCGGCGCAGCAGCTCCAGCAGCTCGCTCTCGGCCACCGGTCCGTCCACCAGGTGCAGGAAGGAGAGCAGCTGCGGGGCCTGGTCCACGGCCTGTCCGGCCAGCAGCGCGAACACGCCGCGCAGCGCGGCGGGCGGCACCGGGGCGAGCAGGGTCCAGGCGTCGAACAGCGCCGACCAGCCGCGCACCACGGCCTCGTCGTCGTGCTCCCAGGCGTGCAGCCGCCACCCGGGGCCGGCCCCGCCGTCCCGGGCCTCCACCAGGCCGACCAGGAGCGCCTGCCCCCAGGCCTTGGCGGCGGCGCCGACGGTCATGGCCAGCGCCCGGCCCGCCGCGCGGGCGTCCTCCGGGAGCAGCTCGCCGCGCTTGTCGACCTCTTCCAGCTCTCCGGCCCAACGGGCGATCCGGACGGCGTCCACCAGCATCCGGCGGGCCAGCGGGGCCAGCTCGGCCGGTGCCGGGAAGCCCTCGGGCACGGGAACCCGGCCCCGCCCGGGGGCCGGTGCGGGCCCCCGTCGCCGGGGGACGCCGTTACGGGGTACACCCGCCCCGCCCGGCCTGCCACCGGCGGGCCGGTTGGCCGTACCTGGGAGACGGGTCACCGTCGCACCGGTACCGATCGTCGGCGGGAGCGGGGCATCACGGTCGCGCGGGTTCCGAGACGTCACGTCGAGCAGTCTTCCCCTTGTACCGGCCTTCTGTCACATCCGGTTGTCCGTACGAGCGGACGACCGCCCGCGGCACCTCCGCAAGATCGGGCAACAGTGGCAAACCGCCTGGCCGGAAACGTGTGGCCTGCCCATGCCAGGTGAACCGGGACGGTTGCGGGGCCCGCTCGCTCGGTGACGGAGTGTAGCCGACGGGTGGGGAGGCGGGGGCCACCAGGTGCCCCTGACCGGACCTCCGGCCCCACGGGGGCCATCGGTGCCCTCGGGGAACGGCGGGGGTGTCCAGCCGGAATCCGGACGGATGGCGGGGCGGACCGGCCGATCCCGTGGCGGGGGACGTCGGGGGGCCGACGTCCGGTACGGGTGGGGCGCCCGCGGCCGGGCTCCACCCGGGCGACGCGGCGCCGGTCCCGGGGCCGGGGGCTCGCTCAGAGCAGGGGGGTGAGCCAGCGACGCAGGAGTTCGGTGTAGTGGTCCGGCGCGCTGTTCCAGAGGGTGGCGTGGTCGCCGCCGGGGAAGGGCTGGAGGTTGACCACGTCGGGCCGGGCGGCGGCGAGGCGTCGGGCGCCGCGGAACGGGGAGATCCGGTCGTCCGGGCTGTGCAGCAGCAGGGTCGGCACGCGCAGGTCGGCGCCCTCGGCGATGCGGGAGAAGTCGGCCAGGTCGACGCCGGTGCGGCCCTGGGCGGCCAGGACGCCGAGTTCGGCGACGGCCCCGCGGAAGCCGTGCCGTTCGGCGTCCCGGCGGGCGGAGCCCGGCAGGTCGAGGACCGGCGAGTCGAGGACCAGGCCGCTGACGGCGTGCGACCAGGCGGAGCGGGCCGCCGTCTGCAGGACCATGGTGGCGCCGACCGACCAGCCGTACAGGATCACCCGGCCCGCGCCGTTGTCGAGCGCCAGCCGTACCGCCGCCTCGACGTCGCGCCACTCGGTCTCGCCGAAGTGGCTGTACCCGTCCGGGGAGGCGGGGGCGCCCTCGTCGCCGCGGTAGGTGACGCACAGGACGGGCAGGGACAGCCGGTCGAGCACCGGCAGGACCGGGAGGGTCTGCCCGCGGTCGGCCTCCGGGCCGTGGACCAGGATCACCCAGGTGCCGCGCTTGCCCTCCAGGCGCCAGGCGGGGAGGTCGCCGAGTTCGCCGTCGACGACGGTGTCCGTGTAGGCGAGGCCGAGCGCCCGGGTCGGGTCGCCGAGGTGGACGCGCGGGGTGAAGCGGACCTCGGTGCCGGGCGCGAGGGTGCCCTGGTCGGCGCGGACCAGCCGGCGGGTGACGCTCTGCTCGTCGCTGTGCAGCACCTCCTCGACCACCGCGTGGCCGTCGTCGCCCCACTCGACCGCCCAGCGCCCGGGGCGCAGGCTCCCGGGACCGCGGGTGAAGGTGACCCGCCCGGCGCCGAGGCTCCTGACCAGGACCGGCCCGGACTCCTGGACGGCGGTCACCGGACGCACCATCCGCTCGGAGGCCCGGCGGCCGATCACCAGGACGACGGCCCCGGTCCCGACGGCGGCGGCAGCCACGGCGGCGGCGGTTCCCCAGCGCATATCGATCCCCGCTCTGTTGGTCACGGACCGGACGGTGTTCGTGCACCAGTCCACCGGCGCCCCGCCCGCCCGGCCACCGGGCTGGGCCGTCCGGGGTACGCGTGGCGGGGCCGGGCGGGGCCGGGTCGAGGGCGGGGCCGGACCGGGTCGAGGGCGGGTCAGTGCGGCGGGGGCCGGGGCGGGGCTTCGCGGGGTGCGGCGGTCAGGGCGTCTCGGCCGCCGTCTCGACGCCGAGGAGGTGCCAGAAGCGGGGGACGAGGTCGTCGGTGGCGGGGGCCTGGTCGGCGCGGGCGCTGCTGCCCCAGTGGGTGGGGACCTGGTGCTCCTGGTGGAGGGTGGCGAGGACGGCGGAGAGCGCCTCGGCGGGGGCGGGGACGATCCGGGCCAGGGCGCGGAGCTGGGGCTGCCAGCGGCCGCCGACGCACTGGCGGAGCAGGCTCTCCAGGGCCTCCTCGCGACCGGTGGCCGCGACGAGCTCGGGCAGGCTCAGGCCGAGGACCTGGGCGAGGGCGGCGGTCTGGTCCTCGTCGCCCTCCCACCGCCCGGTCAGTTCGGCCCGCTGGTAGGCGGTGAGGGTGGTGCCGGTGCGTTCGGCGACGGTGCCCTGCGGGAGTTCGCGGGCGACCCGGTGGTCGCGCAGCAGCACGGGGCGGGCGTCCATCAGCTGGACGGTGGGGCACCAGAGGGCGCGGGCGAGGGCGATGAGCTCCGTTTCACTGGGGCGCAGCCGGCCGTCCTCCCAGGCGAGGACGTGGCCGGGCAGCAGCCGGACGCCGTTCGCGGCCATGCCCTCCGCGACCTGTTCGGGGGTCAGGCCGAGTCCTGAGCGGTGGGAGCGGGCGGCTGCGGGGGAGAACGGCACCGGGGGCGGGGCGGCGGGGGACTTTCTGCGGCGCATGCCCCCGAACGTAGGCGCGCGGCGGGGCGCGCCCCCACCGACCGAACGCACGAAGCGGCCGGTGCCGGGGCGGCGCCGCGCTGGGCGATCCCACAGGCTGTCAGGCGCTGTCGGTGCCCGGCCTCCGTGTGACCAACCCCTCCGTGACCTCGGTTGACTCCCGGTTCGGGCGCGTGATGGGATCCTGAGGCCAATCGGAGGCATGGAGAGGAAGCCGGTGCGAGTCCGGCGCGGTCCCGCCACTGTCACCGGGGAGCACGCTCGGAACTATCGCCACGGCGGGCCGTCAGAAGCCGCTGGAAGGCCCCGGGGGTGCGTCCGACCCGGAAGCCAGGAGACTCTCGCCCCCGTTACGTCGACCCAGGGCGCGGACCCTGAGTGAGGACACGCACGCGATGCAGGCTGCCCCGCCCGGCCGGACTCCGAGCTGCCTTCCGCCGTGCGGCCGATGACCGCCCGTGCGCTGACGCCGCGCCCCTCGCTCCTTGCCCCGGCCCGCCTCCCGGCCCGCGGCGCGGCCCGCCGGTCGGCCCGCGCCGCCGCGTTCGCGCTGGGCGCCGTCGCGGGCTACGCCGCCGACGCCCGCTTCGCCGACCCGCGCCGGGGCCACCCGGTGGCGCTCTTCGGCGCCGCCGCGACCCGGCTGGAGCGCCGGCTGTGGCGCGACGACCGGGCCGCCGGGGCCGGGTACACGGCGCTGTGCGTGGGCGCCGTCGCGGCGGGCGCGCTCGCCCTGGACCGTACGGTGGGCCGGCGTCCGCTGGGCCGGGCGGCGCTGGCCGCGGCCGCGACCTGGACGGTGCTCGGCGGCACTTCGCTGACCCGGGAGGCCCGCACCGTCGGCCGCTCGCTGAGGGACGGCGACCTGGCCGCCGCCCGGGAGCGGCTGCCGCACCTGTGCGGACGGGACCCGAGCGCGCTGGACGAGCAGCAGATCGCCCGCGCGGTGGTCGAGTCGGTGGCCGAGAACACCGCCGACGCCGTGGTCAACGCGCTGGTCTGGGGCGCCCTGGCGGGCACGCCCGGTCTGCTGGCGTTCCGCGCCGTGAACACCCTGGACGCCATGGTGGGCCACCGCTCGCCGCGGCACGCCCGGTTCGGCTGGGCCTCGGCCCGGCTGGACGACGTGGCGGGCTGGCCGGGCGCCCGGCTGACCGCGCTGCTGACCGTCGCCGCCGCCCCGCACCCCCGGACGGCCTGGCGGGTCTGGCGGCGCGACGGCTCCGCGCACCCGAGCCCGAACGCGGGTCAGGCGGAGTCGGCGTTCGCCGGCGCGGTGGGCGTACGGCTGGGCGGCGCGCTGCGGTACGGCACGAGGGTGGAGCACCGGCCGGTGCTGGGCGCGGAGCTGCGGCCGGTGACGGTCGACGACATCGAGCGGGCCTGCGCGCTCTCCCGGCGGGTGGGCGCGCTGGCACTGGGTACGACGGTCGCGGGGCATCTGGCGATCAGGGCGTTCCGCACGAGGAGGGGTGGGGCATGAGCAACGCGCTGCTGGTCGCCGGGACGACCTCGGACGCGGGCAAGAGCGTGGTGACGGCGGGCATCTGCCGCTGGCTGGCCCGCCAGGGCGTGCGGGTCGCGCCGTTCAAGGCGCAGAACATGTCGCTGAACTCCTTCGTCACCGCCGACGGGGCCGAGATCGGCCGCGCCCAGGCGATGCAGGCGCAGGCCGCCCGGGTGGAGCCGGAGGCGGCGATGAACCCGGTGCTGCTGAAGCCCGGCGCGGACGGCCGCAGCCAGGTGGTGCTGCTGGGCAGGCCGGTCGCCGAGGTGGGCGCGCTGGACTACCGCGAGCGCAAGCCCGTCCTGCTGGAGCGCGCGCTGGAGTGCCTGGCCGATCTGCGCCGGCGCTACGAGGTGGTGGTCTGCGAGGGCGCCGGATCGCCCGCCGAGATCAACCTGCGCGACCGGGACATCGCCAACATGGGCCTGGCCACGGCCGCCGGGCTGCCCGTGGTGGTGGTCGGGGACATCGACCGGGGCGGCGTGTTCGCGGCGATGTACGGGACGCTGGCGCTGCTGTCGGCGGAGGACCAGCGGCACGTGGCGGGCTGGTTCGTCAACAAGTTCCGCGGCGACGCCCGGCTGCTCGCGCCCGGACTGGAGATGCTGCACGGGCTGACCGGCCGTCCGGTGCTGGGCACCCTGCCGATGCTGTCCGGGCTGTGGCTGGACGCCGAGGACTCGCTGGACCTGTCGACCGTGGTGGACCGGGTGGACGGGCGCGGGCCGCTCGGCGCGGACGTGCTGCGGGTGGCCGTGGTGCGCTTCCCCCGGCTGTCCAACTTCACCGACCTGGACGCGCTGGCGCAGGAGCCGGGCGTGCTGGTGCGCTGGGCGACCCGGCCGGAGGAGCTCGCCGACGCCGACCTGGTGGTGCTGCCCGGCACCCGGGCCACCGTCGCGGACCTCGCCTGGCTGCGCGAGCGCGGCCTGGAGCCGGTGCTGAGCGCGCGGGCGGCGGCCGGGCGGCCGGTGCTCGGGGTGTGCGGCGGCTACCAGATGCTGGCGCGCGGGATCGTCGACGAGGTGGAGTCCAGGGCGGGCGCCGTCGACGGGCTGGGGCTGCTGCCGACGCACGTGCGGTTCGGCGCCGAGAAGGTGCTGGCCCGTCCGGTCGGCGAGGCGTACGGGCAGCGGGTCGAGGGCTACGAGATCCACCACGGGGTGGTGGCCGTGGAGGGCGGGGAGACGTTCTTCTCCGACGGCCGGGGGCGGCCCCTGGACGGCTGCCGGGTGGGGGCGGTCTGGGGCACGACCTGGCACGGCGCGCTGGAGAACGACGGCTTCCGCCGCGAACTCCTGCGCGAGGTCGCCGAGTTGTCCGGACGGGCGTTCGTCCCGGCACCGGACACCTCCTTCGCCGCGGCGCGCGAGGCCCGGCTGGACCGGCTGGGCGACCTGATCGAGGAGCACGCGGACACCGACGCGCTGTGGAAGCTGATCGAGGGCGGGGTACCGGCGGCCGGATCGCTGCCGTTCCTGGCGCCCGGGGCACCTGGGAGTGACGCATGACCGACGTCCGCTATCCGTTCACCGCGATCGTCGGCATGGCCGACCTGCGGCTCGGGCTGCTGCTGAACGCCGTCTCCCCGGCCGTGGGCGGCGTGCTGGTGCGCGGCGAGAAGGGCACCGCGAAGTCCACCATGGTGCGCGCGCTGGCCGGCCTGCTGCCGTCCATCGCCGCGGTGGACGGCTGCCGCTTCGCCTGCGACCCGGCCGCGCCCGACCCGCAGTGCCCGGACGGGCCGCACTCCGCCGCCGGGAGCCACGAACGGCCCTCCCAGCTGGTGGAGTTGCCGGTCGGCGTGGCCGAGGACCGGATCGTCGGCTCGCTCGACCTGGAGCGCGCGCTGGCCGAGGGCGTCAAGGCCTACGAGCCCGGGCTGCTGGCGAAGGCGCACCGCGGCGTGCTCTACATCGACGAGGTCAACCTGCTCCAGGACCACGTGGTGGACCTGCTGCTGGACGCCGCCGCGATGGGCCGCTCGTACGTCGAGCGCGAGGGCGTCTCCGTCCGGCACGCGGCCCGGTTCCTGCTGGTCGGCACGATGAACCCGGAGGAGGGCGAGCTGCGGCCGCAGCTGCTGGACCGGTTCGGCCTGACCGTCGAGATCGCCGCCACCCGGGACCCGGCCGAGCGCGCCGAGGTGGTCCGCCGGCGGCTCGCGTACGACGCGGACCCGGCCGGCTTCGCCGCGCGGTTCGCCGAGGAGGAGCGGGCGCTCGCCGCGCACATCACCGCCGCCCGGGAGCTGCTGCCGCAGGTGCGGCTGACCGATGTGGCGCTGCGTCAGATCACCGCCGTGTGCGCCGCGTTCGAGGTGGACGGCCTGCGCGCGGACATCGTGATGGCCCGCACCGCCGTCGCGCTCGCCGCCTGGGACGGGCGCACCGAGGTGCTGGAGGAGGACGTCCGCCGGGCCGCCCGGCTGGCGCTGCCGCACCGGCGCCGGCGCAACCCCTTCGACGCGCCCGGGCTGGACGAGGAACAGCTGGAGCGGACGCTGGAGGAGCACGCGCAGCCGCAGGAGCCGGAGCCCGACCCGGAGCCCGAAGGCGACGGTCCCGACGGCGGCGGTCCGGACGGCGGCGGCCCCGAGGGCGGCGACCCGGACGGGGACGGCCCGGACGGCGGCGACGGCGGACCGGGCGGCGGCGCGCCCGAGCCCTCCGACGGCGGCGCCCCGGAGGCGTCCGCCCCCGAACCCGGCACCGAGGACACCGGCGCGCACCCGGCGGGCGGGGACGACCGGCCGCAGCAGCCCGTCCCCGCCCAGCACCCCTCCCCCGCGCGGGAGTCGGCGCCGGTCGCGGCCGGCGACCCGTACCGCACCAAGCTGTTCACCGTCCGCGGCACCGGCCACGGTGCCCAGGGCCGCCGCTCCCCCGCCGAGACCACCGGCGGGCACACCATCCGCTCCCGCCGCCCGCAGGGCGCGCTCGGCCGGCTGCACCTCACCGCGACCCTGCAGGCCGCCGCGCCGCACCAGGTGGCGCGCGGGCGGGGCGGCCGGGCGCTGGTGCTGCGGAAGGACGACTTCCGCGAACAGGTGCGCCAGGGCCGGGAGTCCAACCTGGTGCTGTTCGTGGTCGACGCCTCCGGCTCGATGGCCGCCCGGCAGCGGATGACCGCCGTCAAGGGCGCCGTGCTGTCCCTGCTGACGGACGCCTACCAGCGGCGCGACAAGATCGGCATGATCACCTTCCGCGGCGCCGGCGCCGAACTGGCGCTGCCGCCCACCTCCTCGGTGGAGGTGGGCGCGGCCCGGCTGGAGTCGCTGCCCACCGGCGGACGGACCCCGCTGGCCGAAGGACTGCTGCGCGCCCACGAGGTGCTGCGGGTCGAACGGCTGCGCGACCCGAGCCGGCGCCCGCTGCTGGTCGTGGTGACCGACGGCCGGGCCACCGGCGGGCGGGACGCGCTCGCGCGCTCCCACCGCGCGGCCGCGCTGTTCGCGGCGCAGGGCACCTCCAGCGTGGTGCTGGACTGCGAGTCCGGCCCGGTCCGGCTGGGGCTGGCCCGCACGCTGGCCGGGCGACTCGGCGGCAGCGCCGTCAGCCTGGACGAACTGCGCGCCGAGGGCGTGGCCTCGCTCGTCCGCGAGAACCGTCGCGAGGGCCGGCGCGAGAACGGTCGCGAGAACGGTCGCGAGAGCCGGCGCGACAACCGTCGTGAGAACCGTGCAACCACCCTGCGAAAGGCGGCCTGACCCATGCCCAAGGGCGTCCCCGAGAGCGTCCCCGACGACGGCCTGACCACCCGCCAGCGCCGTACGCTGCCGATCACCGCCGTGCACACCGGCCCTGGCAAGGGCAAGTCCACGGCCGCCTTCGGCATGGCGCTGCGGGCCTGGAACCAGGGCTGGTCGGTCGGGGTGTTCCAGTTCGTGAAGTCCGCGAAGTGGAAGGTCGGCGAGGAGAACGCGCTGCGCGTGCTCGGCGCCTCCGGCGAGGGCGGCACCGTCGACTGGCACAAGATGGGCTCGGGCTGGTCCTGGATCCAGCGCTCCGCCGAGCAGGAGATGTCCAGCGAGGAGGCGGCCAAGGAGGGCTGGGAGCAGGTCAAGCGCGACCTCGCGGCCGAGACCTACCGCTTCTACGTGCTCGACGAGTTCACCTACCCCATGCACTGGGGGTGGATCGACGCGGACGAGGTGGTCGCCGTGCTCAAGGACCGTCCGGGCAGCCAGCACGTCGTGATCACCGGCCGGTACGCGCCCGAGGCGCTGACCGGCTTCGCCGACCTGGTCACCGAGATGACCAAGGTCAAGCACCCCATGGACGCCGGCCGCAAGGGCCAGCGCGGTATCGAGTGGTAGGCCGTTGAGCACCGTCCGCCGCCCGTCCGGCACCGCCCCCGGCCCGTCGGTCACCGTCCCCCGCCTCGTCATCGCCGCGCCCTCCTCGGGCGCCGGCAAGACCACCGTCGCCACCGGCCTGATCGCGGCGCTCGCCGCGCGCGGGCTGGCGGTGTCGCCGCACAAGGTCGGCCCGGACTACATCGACCCGGGCTACCACGCGCTCGCAGCCGGCCGCCCGGGCCGCAACCTGGACGCCTTCCTGTGCGGCCCCGAGCGGATCGCCCCGCTGTTCCTGCACGGCGCGGCGGGGGCGGACGTCGCGGTGGTCGAGGGCGTCATGGGCCTGTTCGACGGCGCCTCCGGGCGGGGGGAGCTGGCCTCCACGGCGCACGTCGCCAAGCTGCTGCGGGCGCCCGTGGTGCTGGTGGTCGACGGCTCCTCGCAGTCCCGCTCGGTCGCCGCGCTGGTGCACGGCTTCGCGTCCTGGGACCCGCGGGTCCGCCTCGCCGGGGTGATCCTCAACCGGGTCGCCTCCGACCGGCACGAGCAGCTGCTGCGCGAGGCCCTGGAGGAGGGCTCCGGTGTGCCGGTGCTCGGCGCGCTGCGGCGCTCCGCGGCGGTCGCCACGCCCTCCCGCCACCTCGGGCTGATCCCGGCGGTGGAGCGCTCGGCGGAGGCGCTGAAGGCGGTCTCCGACATGGGCGACCTGGTCGCCTCCTCCGTCGACCTGGACGCCCTGCTGGAACTCGCCCGCACCGCACCCGCGTTGGACGCCGAGCCGTGGGACCCGTCGGCCGAGGTCACCCCGGTGGCCGGGCGGCCCCGGATCGCGGTGGCGGGCGGCGCGGCGTTCTCCTTCTCGTACGCCGAGAACGCCGAACTGCTCGGCGCGGCCGGGGCCGAGGTCGTCCCCTTCGACCCGCTGCACGCCACCGCGCTGCCCGCCGGGACCACCGGGCTCGTCATCGGCGGCGGCTTCCCCGAGCTGTACGTCCGGGAGTTGAGCGGCAACGCCGAACTGCGCTCGGCCATCGCCGCGTTCGCCGCCTCGGGCGGGCCGATCGCCGCCGAGTGCGCCGGACTGCTCTACCTGGGACGCGAGCTGGACGGCCTGCCGATGTGCGGCGTGCTGCCCGCGGAAGCCCGGATGACCGAACGCCTCACCCTCGGCTACCGGGAGGCCGTCGCCCTGCACGACTCCCCGCTCGCGGCGGCCGGCACCCGACTGCGCGGCCACGAGTTCCACCGGACGGTCTGCGAGCCGGGCTCCGGCGAACACCCCGCCTGGGGCTGGCACCTGCCGACCGGCCCGCGCACGGAGGGCTTCGCCCACGGCAACGTGCACGCCTCCTACCTGCACCTGCACTGGGCCGGGGCGCCGGCGCTGGCCTCCGCCTTCGCGGCGGCCGCGGCGGCGTACGGGAGCGGCCGCTAGGCCGGACGCGGCCTGCTGGGCCGGGAGCGGCCGCTGGGCCGACCCCCGCCCGGCGGGGCGCGCCCGGCAGAGCGCGGGTCGGGGGCGCGCATCGCACGGCGGAGGACGGGGGTATCTCCCGGCCGAAGGCCGGGGGGAGCGTCGCGCTCCCGGCGGGAACGGTCAGACGCCCCTTAGGATGCCGCCATGCACGTGATCGTCCTCAACGGCGGTTCCAGCTCGGGGAAGTCGAGCATCGCCCGGGCCCTGCAGGAGCTGCTGCCCGAGCCGTGGCTGCACCTCGGCGCGGACACCCTGGTCGGCGCGCTGCCGCCCGCGCTGCTGGACGGCGGCGAGGGCATCGGCGGCCTGGCGGGCGGGGACGGCACGGTCGAGGTCGGACCGGTCTTCGCCGCGCTGGACGCCGCCTGGACGGCCGGGGTGGCCGCGATGGCCCGGGCCGGCGCCCGGATCGTGGTGGACGAGGTGTTCCTCGGCACGACCGCCTCGCAGTCCCGCTGGAGGACGGCGCTGGCCGGCCTGGACGTGCTCTGGGTCGGGGTGCGCTGCGACCCGGCGGTGGCCGCGGCGCGGGAGGCCGCGCGCGGCGACCGGGTCGCCGGGATGGCCGCCGCGCAGGCGAAGGCGGTGCACCGGGGCGTCGAGTACGACCTGGTGGTGGACAGTTCGCGGACCTCCGCCGCCGAGTGCGCGCGGGCCGTCGCCGCCCGGGTCGCCGCGGTGCGGGCCGCCTACGCCCGGGCGTCCGCCGGCGGGTGAAGCCCCGCGCGGGTGAGCGACGCGCGGGTGAGCGACGCGCGGGTGAAACCACCCTCGGGTGAGCGGCGGGCGGCTCCCGTCAGGATGCGCCCCAGGGCCGGTCGAGCGGCGCGTCGAGGTGGCACGCCGCCTCCTCCTGCCGCTCCTCCCGCTGCTCCGGCACCGGCGCGCACCGCCGCCCGCTGCCGGCCGTCGCCTTGCGAAACGCGTTCCGGGGTCGATCGCGATCGCCGCGCGGCCCGGCGGCGGTGTCGGTGGTGGGGGTGACAATGCCCGCGTGAGTGGATCCGAGCCTGACATCGCGCAGTACTGGGACGCGGCCGCCGAGCGGTTCGACGAGGAGGCCGACCACGGGTTGCGGGAGGTGTCCGTGCGGGAGGCGTGGGTGCGGCGGGTACGGGGGTGGGTGCCGGGCCGGGCGTCGGACGTGCTCGACGTCGGGTGCGGCACCGGCTCCCTGTCGGCGCTGCTCGCGGCGGACGGGCACCGGGTGACCGGGGTGGACCTGGCGCCGCGGATGGTCGCGCGGGCACGGGCGAAGCTGGTGGCGGCGGGGCTGCCGGGGCGGTTCCTGGTGGGGGACGCGTCGGCGCCGCCGGTGCCGGGTGAGCGCTTCGACGTGCTGCTCTCCCGCCACCTGGTCTGGACGCTGCCCGATCCGGAGCGGGCGCTGCGCACCTGGGCGGGGCTGCTGCGGCCGGGCGGGCGGCTCGTCCTGGTCGAGGGCCGGTGGCGCGAGGCCGGGCAGGCGGCCCGGGCGCCGTACGCCGCCGGGGCGCAGGCCCTGCCGTGGGGTGGCGGCGTCGGGGCGGAGGAACTCGCCGAAGCCGTGCGGCCGCTGGTGTCCGGGCTGCGCGTCGAACCGCTCAGCGGGGAGGCCGGGCTGTGGGGCGGCCCGGTGGAGGACGAGCGTTACGCGCTGGTCGCGTACCGCTGAGCGGCCCGGACGGCCGCGCGCCCGGGCCGGCTGCGTCAGGTGCCGTTGCCGAAGGTGCCGCGCAGGGGGTCGGCGCGGTGGCAGGCGGCGCAGCGCAGCCGGGTGTAGATCGCGACCGGGCCCATGAAGACGTCCTCGCGGCCGTCGGCCGGGGATTCGGAGGCGGCCGGCTGCCCGCAGTCCAGGCAGGTGCGGTGCGGGCGGGCGGCGATGGAGCAGGCACGGCAGACCAGGTGGGTGGGGTGCTCGGCGTGGACGACGACGGGCTGGGGGCTGCCGTAGAGGAGGTGGTCGCACCAGGTGCAGGACTCGTCCTCCTGGGCGGCCAGCATCCGGGCCCTGGTCTCGCGCTGCCACGCGGCCGCGTTCTGCAGCGGCACCTTCACCGGCGTCCCCCAGCCGGCGGCGGCGAGCCACTGGGCGCCCTCCGCGCCGGCGGCGCGCAGCTGGTCGTCGACGGCGATCTCCTGCGGCGTCCTGTCCTTCATCGGGCGTCTCCTCCGGTGCGGCTCCGCGCCGTTCGCGCGGTTCCGCCGGGTTAACGCGGGCGGGAGGACGCGGGACACGCCCTTCCGTCCGCGCGGCCGCCGTCTCAGTCGAGGAGCGCCTCGGTGTCCCCGTGGGCGATGAGGAGTTTGCGCAGCAGCCCGTCGAGCTGGGCGCGCTCGTCGCCGTCGAGTGCGGCGAGCAGTCGTTCCTCGTTGTGGACGTGGCCGGCCAGGGCGCCGTCGATCAGTTCCTTGCCCGCGGGGGTGAGGCGGATCAGGACGGCGCGGCGGTCGTCGGGGCACGGGTTGCGCTCGACCAGGCCCTTGGCGGAGAGCCTGTCGACCCGGTTGGTGATGGCGCCGGAGGTGACCATGGCGGCCTTGAGGAGGGCGCGGGCGTTGAGCTCGTAGGGCTCGCCGGAGCGGCGCAGGGTGGCCAGGACGTCGAATTCGGAGGAGTCCAGGCCGAAGGTGGCGAAGTACGCGCGTAGGGAGGCGTCGACCCTGGCGTTGAGCCGTCGCAGCCGGCCGATCAGGCCCATGACCTCGGGGTTCAGGTCGGGTCGGGTCCTCGCCCACTGTTCGACGATGTCGTCGACGGTGTCGCGCTGCTCCATGGTCTGCCGCCTTTCCGGGGGTCGTCCGGCCCGGGGCCGGTCATCCGCCCGACCCCGGAAATATCTTAACCTTCACATACTTGACGTTCACCTACTTCGACGCGTAGAACTTATCTCAACGTTCAGATAGTCAACGTTGAGGGGATTGCCCGTCATGGACCGCAAGCGCGCAGGAATCGCCGTCACCGCCGCCCTCGCCCCGGCGATGTGGGGCACCACCTACCTGGTCACCACCCAGCTGCTGCCCGAGGGCCGCCCGCTCCTGCTCGCCGCGCTGCGCGCCCTGCCCGCCGGCCTGCTGCTGCTCGCGATCGGCCGCAGACTGCCCAAGGGGCGCTGGTGGGGGCGCGCCGCCGTCCTCGGAATGCTCAACATCGGGCTGTTCTTCCCGCTCATGTTCGTCGGCGCGTACCGCCTGCCCGGCGGGGTCGCGGCCACCATCGGGGCGATCCAGCCCCTGCTCGTCGCCGGGTTCTCCATCGGCGTGCTCGGCGTACGGCCCGGACGGCGCGCCGTGGCAGCCGGACTGGTCGGCGTCGCCGGGGTGGCCCTGCTGGTCCTCAAGGCCGGCGCGAAGCTGGACGGCGTCGGCATCGCCGCGATGGTCGCCGGCATCGCGCTGATGGCGATGGGCACCGTCCTCACCCGCCGCTGGGGCCGCCCCGAGGGCGCCACCCTGGCCGACCTCACCGCGTGGCAGCTGCTCGCCGGCTCGGTCTTCCTCGTCCCGCTCGCCGCGATCGTCGAGGGCGCGCCGCCCGCGCTGAGCGGCGCCAACCTGGCCGGCTTCGCCTACCTGGGCATCCTCAGCACCGCGCTCGGCTACGTCCTCTGGTTCCGCGGCATCGAGCACCTCGGCGCCGGCCCGGCCTCCTTCCTCGGCCTGGTCAACCCGGTCGTCGCCACCGTCGGCGGCCTGATCGTCCTCGGCCAGACCCTCACCCCCTGGCAGGTCCTCGGCCTCCTGCTGGCCCTCGGCGCCCTGGTCGCCGGACAGGGCCCCGCCCGCCGGACCCCGGCCGAAGCCCCGGCCACCGCTCGGATCCCGGCCCCGGAGGCGACCCCGCACGCGGTCGCCCCGCCGGCCCCGGCCCAGGTCCCGGCGGCCACTCGCTGACCGCCGCCACGCATCCCCTCGCCGCCGCCCCGCCGAGCCCAGCCCGGCGGGGCGGCGGCGTCTGCGCGGCCGAGCGGCCGAGCGACCAAGTGACCAGGTGACCAAGCGGCCGATGACCCCGTGGCCACATGACCAAGCGGACGTACGGGTGGGGCTCGCCCCGCGGTCAGCCGGTGGCGCGGATGTAGATGTCGGCGGCGCCGGGCAGGCCGCCCGGGATGGTCACGACGTAGAAGCGGCGGGCGGAGGGAGCCGGGGCGGGCACCGGCGTCGCGGTCGGGGTCAGGGTGGGAGCGGGGGGTTCCCCGACGACCGCCGGGGCCGGGACCGCGGCGGGGCCCGGGCCGGGGGCGAGCGCGGGGCCGGTGTCCTCGTCCGCGTCCGCATCGGCGTCGGAGTCCGCTTCGGGGCCGCGGGCCGCCTCCTCGGTGGGTGAGGCACAGGCCGTGGGCGAGGCGGAGGCCGTCGCAGCGGCGGAGGGCGCCGGCGCCGCGCTGATGGGCACCGAGCCGGCGGGCATCGAGGTGGGCAGCGTGGGAGTGGGCAGCGCGCCGGCGGGCGCGGCGGACGGCGCGCCGAACGGCCCCTCCCGGAGCTCCGGGGCCTCGGCGGGCTCGTCGCCGCCGAGCGCGGCCACGAGGTCGGCCGGGAGGGGGGCGGCGGGGCCCGGGTCGGGGAGGTCGTAGGCGCTGAGGAAGTCGCCGACGCCCGGGGCCTTGCCACCGCCGAGGCGGTAGTGCAGGTACGCGACGGGGGCGCCGTCGGAGGTGTGGGTGTAGACGGCGCCGACCGGGACGTAGTAGCGGCCGACGCCGGGGTGCTGGGAGGGGTGGAGGCCGGCCAGGCGTTCGGCGCGGTCGCGGTCGGTCTCGTGGCCGGGCCCGCGGATGGTGAGCGCGTTGACGCCGCGCACCACCAGGGCGGCGGCCACGGACACGAAGAGCACCAGGCCGACGGCGACGGTGCGGCGCAGCACCGGGCGGCCGTGCAGGGCGGGCCAGGAGTCGGTCACCACGCGCTCGGGTGGGATGCCGTCCACGGTTGCTCGCTCCCCCTCGATCAGGACGTTCGATCCGGACATTCGATCAGGACGTCACAGTGTGCTCGACGTGGGACCGTAGCCGAGAGTTCCTCAGCCCGGGTAGGCGGGGGCCACGGCGGCCTCGGCCACCTCCCGCGGGCTGCCGGAGCCGTCCGCCGGGACGGTCCACAGGTCGGCGCCGTAGTCGCCGGGCAGGGCGTAGACCAGGGTGCCGTCGCCGGACCAGAGGGCCTGGTCGTCGATGTTGCGCTGTTCGGCCGTGGCGGTCTCGGTCATGGTGGCCAGGTCGAGGACGTACAGCCGCCAGGGGGCGTCCTCGGGCAGGCCGGGGACGCGCTTCTTGTAGGCGATGCGGGTGCCGTCCGGGGAGAGCGAGGGGCATTCGACGTTGTCGTGCAGGCCGGTGAGGGTGCGGGCGGCGAGGTCGCCGCGGACGAGGTGGGTCTGCCCGGCGCTGGCGACGGTGGCGTAGAAGGTGTTGTCGTCGGCGAAGGTGACGCCCCAGATGTTGGTGTCGTGCGCCTGGTACGGGTGGCCGTCCAGGATGATCGCGAAGTCCTCCAGGTTCTCCCGCAGGTTCCAGTCCCGGACGTCCACGATCGACGTGCGGGTGGAGAAGTCGCTGCCCGCGTACGAGTCGCCGCTGACGAAGACGGTCCAGGCGGCGAGGTGCCCGGACGGCGAGACCCGGGAGCGGGTGGGGATGCCGGCGGCCGGGAAGGCGCGCCGTTCGCGCAGGTGGTCGTCGAGGACGACGGCCCGGTAGGTGTCCTCCAGCGCGCCGTGCTGGGCCTGCAGGCAGATCCCGGTGCCGGCGGCGGCGTGGAACCGCAGGCACTGGACGCCGGAGGCGGTGCGCGGGCCGTCGGGGCGGTCGGCGGGGACGGCGGTGATCTCGTCCCGGTGCGGCCCCCAGGCCATGTTGCGGAACAGCAGCTGCCGTCCGCCGCCCGGGGCCGCGAGCGACACCGGGCCGGGGACGACGGACGGTCCGCCGGGCTGGGCCTGGTCCCGGCGGGCGGTGCGGTCGGCCGCGTAGAGGACGGCTCCGGTGCCGACCGCGCCGAGCAGGAGGACGGCGACCAGCAGCACGATCACTCTGGTCCGGTTCTGCAGGTTCACGAACGCTCCTCGGCGACGGTGGTCGCGGATCCGGCGACGGTGGTGGCGGGTCCGGCGGCCGCCCCGGCGGGTCCGGCGACCGCCCCGGCGGGTCCGGCGACCGCCCCGGCGGGTCCGGCGACCGCCCCGGCGGGTCCGGCGACCGCCCCGGTGGGTCCGGCGGCCGCCCCGGTGGGTCCGGCGGCCGGCCCGGACGGGCGCAGCACCGCCGCCGCGCCGACCACGCACAGCGCCAGCGCCCCCGTCGACCAGCCCAGCGCCGACGGGCCGCCGATCGCGCCCCACAGCGCGCCGAACAGCAGCGAGCAGGTGAACCGGGCCAGCGCCTGCCCGGTGCCGACCAGGGCGAGTCCGGCGCCGCGCTGCTCGGCGGGGACGGCGTCGGCGGCCGCGGCGGCGAGCACGCCGTCGGTGGCCGCGTAGAACGCGCCGTGCAGCACCAGCACGCAGATCGCCGCCGGCAGGCCGCGCAGCGGTGACAGCAGCACCCCGTACGCGAGCAGCAGCACCCCGTGCCCGGCGAGGAAGAGCCGGTGCCGGCCGATCCGGTCGGCGAGCGCGCCGAGCGGGACGGCGAGCAGCAGGAAGGCCGCCGCGGTGCCCAGCGGCAGCAGCGGGAAGAGGCTGACGGACAGGCCGAGCCGGCGCTGGACGAGCAGGTAGAGGAAGGAGTCGCTGACGGTGGTGAGCCCGAGCAGGACGGCGCAGAGCGTCAGTCGGCGCAGGCCGGGCAGGCGCAGCAGGGCGAGGCCGTCCCGCAGGGTGGGGGCGGGGGTGGACGGGTCGTCACCCTCCTGCCGGTTGGGCACGAACAGCAGCAGGATCAGCACGCCCAGGGCGGCGACGCACGCGCTGACCGTGAACACCGCGTCGTAGCCGTGCCGTTCGCCGCCGTCGGCGAGCAGCGGGCCGCCGGCCAGTCGCAGCACCAGGAAGGCGGTGAGCGGGCCGAGCAGGGCGCCGGCCGTGTCCATCGCCCGGTGCACGCCGAACGCCCGTCCGCGGTGGGCGGGTTCGGTGGCGAGCGAGATCATCGCGTCGCGGGGCGCGGTGCGCAGGCCCTTGCCGGTGCGGTCGACGGCGATCACCGCGCCGATCAGCGGCACGGTGTGGACGAACGGCAGCAGCGGCCGGCAGAGCGCGGACAGCCCGTACCCCACGGTGGCGACGGTCTTGTGCCGGGTGGCGCCGTCGCGGCCGCGCCGGTCGGCGAGGTGGCCTCCGGCCAGGCGGACGAGCGCGCTGAAGCCGTTCTGGATGCCGTCCAGCAGGCCGAAGCCGAGCGGGGACAGGCCGAGCCCGGTGAGCAGGTAGAGGGGCAGGACGGCGGTGACCATCTCGGAGGAGATGTCGGTGACCATGCTGACGGCGCCGAGGGCGAGCACCGTCCCGGGGACGGCGCCCCGCCGCACCGGGCCGGTGGCCGGTGCGACGGGCGCCTTGGAGCTGCGGGAGTCCGCGACGTACACGGGCGTCAGTTCCAGATGCCGGTGATGTCGGTGGCGTTCGCCGAGTTGCCCGCGTGGGCGTTGACCCCGGCCAGGTCCTCCAGGGTGTGCAGCACGTCGTAGTGGTTGTACGTGGTGGCGGTGCTGCTGCCCGGGGCGACGTGGGCGCCGTAGACCAGGGTCGGGATGCGGTTGCCGGACAGCTTGTTGTCCTCGTCGAAGGTGACGACGAGCAGGCTGTTGTGGCTCTTCGCCCACTGCGCGTACCCGTCGAGGTTGTCCCGCAGCCAGGAGTCGCCGGTGCCGACGGAGCAGTCGTGCATGTCGTCGCAGAGGTCCGGGACGACGAAGGAGACCTTGGGCAGGGTGCTGTAGTCGGTCGGGAACGCGTCCATGCCGTACGCGCTGTCGGTGGGCACGTTGCCGAAGCCGAACCACGGGTTGTGCTTCTGCGCGTAGGAGTCCACGCGGCAGTCGGTGGCGCCCTGGGCGGGCAGGCCCTCGTTGTAGCTGGCCCAGGTCTGGCCGGAGGCGAGAAGTTCGGAGGCCAGGTTGGGCTGCTGCAGCGCGCCGACGTCCACGCAGCTGTCGTCGACGATGCCCTGCGAGCTGCCGGAGAACAGCATGTAGTAGTTGGGCTGGCTGGGGTGGGTGAGCGCGTAGGACTGGGTCAGCCGGGCGCCGCCGGCCGCCAGGGTGCCGTTGATGTACGGGGCCTTGGAGCTGCCCACGACCTGCGAGTAGGCGTGGTTCTCCAGGACGACGACCACCACGTGGTCCGGGGTGGGCAGGCCGGCGCCGGTGACGGCGGCCGCGCTGCCGCCCGCGGCCCAGAGGCCGAGCGAACCGGCCACCAGGCCGAGGCCGGCGGCGAGGGCGGTCAGCGGGCGGCGGCCGCGGCGGCGGGCGGTGGCGCGGGCGGGGGCGGTGGTGGCGGCGGGGTCGGTGGTGGCAGGGTCGTCGGGGGTGCGCGGTCGGGTGATGGCCATGGGGTCCTCCGGAGGTCGGGGCGGCCGGGGCGGGAGCGCCGAAAACAGTAGGAGCGCCGCGGTGTCGTGTACCGCACAAGACAAGTGAAGAACAGGCGAACAGCTGCCGCGCGCGGACCGTCCGGTCCGTGGACGGACGCCGCCCCGGTCCGCACACCCCCGCGGCGGACGTCACACGCGGCGCGATTGACCCCCTCCGGCCGCCCGTGGTGGGATCGCGGGGGCCCGCTCCCGGAGGGCGGGCCGGGGACGGCAAGGAGTGCGGTACGTGATCGGACTGGTCGCCATCGACGGGCCCGGCCGGCCGCTCGCCGACGAGTTGCACGCCCGCTGGCCGGAGGGCAGCCACGTCCACCGCGCCTCGCGCGGCAACTGCTCCCAGCCGCCCGACGTCCTGCACTTCGCCCTCCACCGCTACCGGCGCGTGGTGGCCGTCGCCCCGCTGCCGGCCGTCGTCTCCCTGCTGACCGGCGGCCTCGTCGACCTGCCGCGCGACACCGCCCTGGTCTGCGTGGACCCACGGCGGCGCTGGGCGGTCCCGATGGCCGGGGGCGACGCCGCCGAGGAGCTGTCCGTCGAGGTGGCGGCCGCCCTCGGCGTCACGCCCGTCCCCACCGGCCACGGGCCGAGTCCGGCGGCCGGCCGCGCGCCGGGCCACCCCGCGGGACCGAGCGCCCACGCACCCGAGGACGCTCCGGTCCTGCGGATCACCGACTGGGACGACCCGGGCGACGGTGACCTACTGGTCCTGCCGCGCACCCTGGTGGTCGGGATCGGCGCCGGCGGCGCCGCCGGGGAGACCGAGGCGATGCGGCTGCTGACGGCCGTGCTCGACGAGGCCGGCCTGCCGCGCGCCGCGGTGGCGCGGCTGGCCACCGTCACCGGCAAGGCGGACCACCCGGCGGTGCGCTGGGCCGCGTTCTGCCTCGGCGGGGTACCGGTGGACGAGCACCCCGCGGAGGTCCTGGCGGGCGTGCCGGTGCCGAACCCGTCCGCACGGGTGGGGACGGCCGTGGGGACGGCGAGCGTCGCCGAGGCGGCGGCACTCGCGAGCGCGCCGGGCGGCCGGCTCGTGGTCGCCAAGCGGAAGTCGGCGACGGCGACGGTGGCGATCGCGCGGGCGGCACTGCCGGGGCGGCTCACCGCGGTCGAACTCGGCTCCGGCGGGCCCGGCCGACTCGCACCGGCCGCACCGGCCGCACCGGCCACCCCGACCGCACCGGCCACCCCGACCGCACCGATCGCGCCGGCCCGAATGCCCTCGCCTGCCCGAGCGCCGGAACCGGCCGCACAGGCCGCACAGGCCGAAATCCGGGCCGTCCTGCGCTCGGCCTCGGCCGTCGTGGGCACGCCTGAGGCGGTGGAGGCGGCCGAAGCCCTGGCCGGACCGCTCCGGCCGACCACCCGGCGGATCGCGGTGGAGGTCCCGCCCGGCCCGGCCCCCGACGCCCCCGGCCCGGCCCCGGCCCCGAACGCCTCGGCCCCCGGCACCGCGACGGACGGCACCGGAGCGCCGCTCGACCCGGCCGGGGCCGCCGCCCACCTGGCCGCCCACGGGCACGACGTCGTCCTGGTCACCCTCGGCGGGAACGACGGCGACGGTGCCCCACCGCCGTCCGTCCCGTACGAGTCCCGGCCCACCGCGCCTCGCACCGCCCCCACCCACCACCTCCACCACCCCCACCACCGAGGAGACCCCGCGTGACCGCCCCCGAACCCGACCTGCGCCACCACGGCGACGCCGAGGTCCGCGCCGACGGGCTCGGCCTGGTCGACCTGGCCGTCAACGTCCGCACCGGCACTCCCCCGACCTGGCTGCGCGAGCGCCTCGCGGCCACCCTCGGCGACCTCGCCGCCTACCCCGACCAGCGCACCGCCCGCGCCGCGGTCGCCGCCCGGCACGCCCGCCCGGTCGAGGAGGTGCTGCTCACCTCGGGTGCCGCGGAGGCCTTCGTCCTGCTGGCGCGGGTGGTGACGGCCCGGCACATCGCCGTCGTGCACCCGCAGTTCACCGAGCCGGAGGCGGCCCTGCGGGACGCCGGGCACCGGGTGCACCGGGTGCTGCTCTCCCCCGGGGACGGCTTCCGGCTGGGCGCCGTCCCCGAGGAGGCGGACCTGGTCGTCCTCGGCAATCCGACCAACCCGACGTCGGTGCTGCACCCCGCCGAGGCCGTGGCCGCGCTGGCCCGGCCGGGGCGCACGCTGGTGGTGGACGAGGCGTTCATGGACACCGTGCCGGGCGAGCGGGAGTCGCTCGCCTCCGTACGGGACCTGCCCGGCCGGGTGGTTGTCCTGCGCAGCCTCACCAAGACCTGGGGGCTGGCCGGCCTGCGGATCGGCTACGTCCTCGGCCCCGCGCCGCTGATCGCCGAACTCGGCGCCGCCCAGCCGCTCTGGCCGGTCTCCACTCCGGCGCTGGCCGCCGCCGAAGCCTGCAGCGGCCCGGCGGCGCTCGCCGAGGCGGACCGGGCTGCCGCCGAACTCACGCTCCGGCGCGAGCACCTGGTGAAGGGCCTCGCCTCCTTTCCGACCGTACGGCTGTACGGCGAGCCGGCCGCCTCCTTCGTGCTGGTCCGGCTGCCGGGCGCGGCGGCCGTCCGCGAGCGGCTGCGCGAGCGCGGCTTCGCCGTCCGGCGCGGGGACACCTTCCCGGGGCTGGGCGAGGAGTGGCTGCGGATCGCCGTCCGGGACGAGGAGACCACCGACCGCTTCCTCGACGCCCTGGCGGCGGTGCTCGGTTCAGCCTGAGACCGTCACCGCGTCCCCCGTCCGGATCCGCCCCGGCACCACCACCCGCGCGTACACCCCCGCGCAGGGCAGCGCCGGCAGGCCGGCCAGGGGGACCACCCGGTTCCGCTCGGCCGGGATGCGCAGGGCCTCCGTGCGCCGGGGCAGCGGGCCGTGCCGCAGGGTGGGGACGGCGCAGCGCGGGGTGGGCGCCAGGACGTGCAGGCGCAGCGTCGGCCCGATGGCCAACTCCCGCCCCACCCAGGCGTTCTCGACGAATCCCTCGCCCTCGGTGCGGATCACCAGGTTCGGCCGGTAGCGCTCCGCCGCCGAGCCGGTGGCACGCAGGGTCGCGGAGGTGATCAGGTGCACCGGCGCGTAGTCGAAGAATCCGCCGTGCGGCGCTTCGCGGCCCAGCGCGCTGATCGTGAAGCCGACGTCGGCCGCGGCGCCGTGGGCCAGCACCTCCTCCGGCACGGCCCGCTCGATCGTCGCGTCCGGCGGGCGCTCGGCCGTCAGCGCGACCTCGCGGCCGAGCGCCGCGGACAGTTCCGCCTCGCCGGCGGCGCGCCCGTCCGGTCCGGTGACCGCCACCCCGCCGTCCGCCGTGACGGCCGCCGCGTAGCGGAGCAGGCCGGACCAGAGCCGGGGGTGCTTGGCACTGGCCACCCGGCCGCCGGTCAGGTCGATCAGGGCCAGCTCCCGGTCCCCGGCCAGGCCGCGCCCGGTCACCTCGACCCCGTCCAGCTCCTCCCCCAGCAGGGACTTCACCGGATAGCGCCACAGCCGCTCGACGGTGCCGACGGGGGCACCGGAGGGGGTGTCGGCGGGGGAGGCGGTCACGGCTCCTGCTCCGCCCACTCCCGGAGGGCGTCGAAGTGCAGGTCCCGCAGCCCGTACCGGGGGTCGACCCAGAGCGCCACGGCCGGCCCCGGGTGGTTCGCCTCGATCCACTCGATGTCCTGCGGGCCGAGTTCGTCGTCCACCCAGACGAACGGCCGCCCGTCCGCCCAGGCCACCACGTCCCTGGTCTTCCAGTGCAGCCCGTCCGGATCCTCCCCGAACATCGCCGTCCACCGGATGTACGGGAGTTCGGGCAGTCCGATGGTCGGCGCGATGAAGGTGTTCGCCTCCTCCATCCAGGTGGTCGCCCACACCAACTCGTACGGCAGCGCGAGCAGTTCCGGCCCGTGCGCGGGGTTCAGCCAAACCCGCAGCGGCTTCACCCGGTTGCGCGGCGTGGGCGCCTTGCGGGCCACCCACCCCTCGGGGAGCATCCGGTGGGTCCGGTAGCCCTGCGGACGGCGGGTGGCGGGCGCGGCGTAGGGGTTGAGCGGTCCGTCCACGTCGAGCAGCAGCAGGGGCTTTCCGGTCATGCGGCGGCCGCCCATTCCCGCAGGGTCGCGAAGTCGTCGGCCAGCAGGCCGGTGCGGGGGTTGACGTGCAGGGTGAGCGCGGGCCCCGGGTGGTTCGCCTCGATCCACGCGGCGTCCTGCGGGCCGAGTTCGTCGTCCACCCAGACGAACGGCCGCCCGTCCGCCCAGGCCACCACGTCCCTGGTCTTCCAGTGCAGCCCGTCCGGATCCTCCCCGAACATCGCCGTCCACCGGATGTACGGGAGTTCGGGCAGTCCGATGGTCGGGCCGATGTGGGTGTTGGCGTCGCTCATCCACCCGGTGGCCCAGACCAGTTCGTACGGCAGGGCCAGCAACTCGGGCCCGTGCGCCGGGTTCAGCCACACCCGCAGCGGCTTGACCCGCCCGACCGGGCGCTTGGCGTGCCTGGCCCGGCCGTCCGGCCTGGCCTGCGCCGCCGCCAGCCGCTCCTGCTTCGCGATCCACCAGGCGGGCGACAGGCGGTAGGTGCCGTAGCCGTCCGGACGCCGCTTCGGCGCGGCGAAGGGGTTGAGCGGTCCGTCCACGTCGAGGAGGAGCAGGGGCTGCTGGGTCATGCCCTGAATTCTCGGTCCGGCGGCGGGTGTTGACCAGCGAATTGCGGACCGCTCCGCCGGCAGCGGGCCCCGGCGCCGCAACGCCCGTGGGCCCCTCCCCGGCGGGGGGGGGAGGGGCCCACGGGCGTGGCACGCACCCGGAGGGAGGGGGATCAGACCTGGCCGGCCTTCTCCAGCGCCTCGCAGCAGGTGTTGATCAGCAGGCGGGTGACGACGTAGGGGTCGACGTTCGCGTTCGGGCGGCGGTCCTCGATGTAGCCCTTCTGCTCCACCTCGACCTGCCACGGGATGCGGACGGACGCACCGCGGTTGGAGACGCCGTAGCTGTAGACGTTCCACGGGGCGGTCTCGTGCTTGCCGGTCAGGCGGGACTGGATGTCGTCACCGTACTGGTTGACGTGCTCCAGGACCTTCTCCTGGGAGGCGCCGAGCGACTCGCAGGCGGTGATGATGGCGTCGTAGCCCTCGCGCATCGCCTTGGTGGAGAAGTTGGTGTGGGCACCCGCGCCGTTCCAGTCGCCCCGGGCCGGCTTGGCGTCCAGGGTGGCGTCGATGCCGAACTCCTCGGCGGTGCGGTAGAGCAGGTAGCGGGCGATCCACAGGTCGTCCGAGACGGTCAGCGCGTCGACCGGGCCGATCTGGAACTCCCACTGGCCGGGCATGACCTCGGCGTTGATGCCGCAGATGGCCAGGCCGGCGTCGAGGCAGCGGTCCAGGTGCAGCTCGACGATCTCGCGGCCGAAGACCTCCTCGGCGCCGACACCGCAGTAGTAGCCGCCCTGCGGGGCCGGGTAGCCGCCCTCCGGGAAGCCGAGCGGGCGGGAGCCCTTGAAGAAGGTGTACTCCTGCTCGATGCCGAAGATCGACTCCTGCGCGGCGTACTTCTCGTCGACCTCACGCAGCAGGGCGCGGGTGTTGGACTCGTGCGGGGTGCCGTCCGTCTCCAGGACCTCGCAGAGGACCAGGATGTGGTCGCCGCCGCGGATCGGGTCCTTGACGACCTTCACCGGCTCCAGCACGCGGTCCGAGGCGTGGCCCTCGGCCTGGTTGGTCGAGGAACCGTCGAAGCCCCAGGTCGGGATCTTGTCGGCGTTCGGCAGGACGCGAGTCTTGGAACGGAGCTTCGCGGTCGGCTTGGTGCCGTCGATCCAGATGTACTCGGCCTTGATTGCCACGGCGTGTCCCTCGCATTGCTGGGTGGTGGGTGCCCGCGTAGCGTCGCAAGCCGCCGTTTCCCGGTTGTTCCTCTCATGTAACGCGCAGGTGAACCAACCGTCCGCATTGGCACGGTCACGGTGCGGGAGTGCCGGGAGTGACACTCCCGCACCGCCGCGTGCCACGGCCTGGGGGGTCGGCGCCGAGCGGCCGGCGCCGGCGGTCAGTGCCGACGGGCGTGCGCGGCCCGGCGGCGCCGGGTGGCCCATAGCGCGGCGGCCCCGCCCGCGACCAGGGCGGCGGCCCCGGCGGCCAGCGGGCCGGTGGCACTGCTGCCGCCGGTGGCGGCCAGCCGCTCCGGCTGCCCGCTCTTCTCCGCCCCGGCCCGTGGCGCGGCGGCGCGCGAGGTGGTGGTGTCGGCCACCGGCTGGGCCGCGGCCGGCGCGTTGGTCGGCGCCGTCGCCGGGACGGACGCGGTGGCCGACGGACCGGCGGGCTTCTCGCAGCCCACCGAGGCGACGGTGACCTTGCCGCTGACCTTGGCCACGTTCAGGTTCAGCGGGTTCACCTCCACCTGCACCTCCAGGGCCGAGGCGGCGGCGGTGGTCGTGGTGGTGGTCTTCTTGGAGAACTCCACCGACACGCTGCCGATCAGCGGCACGTCCACCGTGGTCGGCCCGTACAGGCCGACGGTGACTGGCTTGCCGAGCACGGTCAGCTTGGCGGGCGCGACCACGTCGGCGGTCGGCGGCCCGTCCACCGGGCAGGTCACCTCGGCGCTCATCGCCTCCAGGCCGAGCAGCGCGGTGGCGGGCAGGCCGGGGGCGTGCACGTCGGCGTTGACCAGCTTGACGGAGGCGGCGGCGCCCCGGGCGTCGACGCGGGTGACGGACGTGCCGATGTCCGCCTTCACCAGCTCGACCGGGCCCTGCTGGTCGACGCCGTCCACCTTGGCGGTGAGCACCGAGCCGTTCCGCTGCGCGGGCGACTCCACCTTGTTCAGCGCGATGTTCACCGGGACGTCCACCGCGTTGTTCAGCAGCTTGACGTCCAGGGCGAGTTCGGCGGTGACGGCGCGCGCCTTGCCCGGCGCGGACGCCTGAGCGGACGCCGATGCCGGCGCGGACGAGGCCGGGGGCGCGGCCGGAGCCGCCTGGACGGGGCCGGCGGTGAGCGCGGTGCTCACCACCACGACGGCGGCTGCGGAAACGATTCGGCGAGAAGACATGGCGGTACCCCCACACGAGCCCGTACGGGCCCATACAGATGAAACGATGAGCCGCCAGTCTTCTCGAACAACCCGTCACATGAGCAACACGGAACGTCATTTCACTCGTTGGAGTGAGATTGACGTTCCGCGCTGACCCGACTCTGCTACAGCGACGGCAACTCCGTTACGGCAGACGCCAGTCCACCGGCTGCGCCCCCTGCCGCACCAGCAGCTCGTTGGCCCGGCTGAACGGCCGCGAGCCGAAGAACCCGCCGTTCGCCGAGTACGGGCTCGGGTGCGCCGACTCGATCGCCGGGATGTCCCCCAGCAACGGCCGCAGGTTACGGGCGTCCCGCCCCCAGAGGATCGCCACCAGCGGCCCGCCGCGCGCCGCCAGCGCCCGGATCGCCTGCTCGGTGACCTCCTCCCAGCCCTTGCCACGGTGCGCGGCGGGCTTGCGCGGCGCGGTGGTCAGCGCGCGGTTGAGCAGCAGCACGCCCTGCCGCGTCCACGGCGTGAGGTCCCCGTTGGACGGCTGGGGCAGGCCGAGGTCGTTGCCGTACTCCTGGAAGATGTTGATCAGGCTGGCCGGGATCGGCCGCACCTCCGGCCCGACCGAGAAGCTCAGCCCCACGGCGTGCCCGGGGGTCGGGTACGGGTCCTGCCCGACGATCAGCACCCGCACGTCCGCGAAGGGCTGCTGGAAGGCCCGCAGCACGTTCGGCCCGGAGGGCAGGTAGGTACGGCCTGCGGCCAGTTCGGCGCGCAGGAAGTCGCCCATCGCGGCGACCCGTCCGGCGACGGGTTCCAGGGCGGTGGCCCAGCCGGGCTCGACGATCTCGTTCAGTGGACGCGGTGCCATGGTCGCCACCCTATCGGCCTACACCGACAGGGGTGTTCAGCGGATGATCATGTGATCGAGGGCCCCGCGAAGGCCGGGCGACGGTCGTCCGGAGGCGGCCCGACACCCCCGGCGAGCATCCGGCGCGCCACCTCCGGGCAGCCGGCGGCGCGCCACCTCCGGGCAGCCGCCGGGCGGCCGCACCGAGACGGCCCGGACGCGGCCCGGCTCACCCCACCGGGCGCCCCCGCAGCACCACCAGCCGAGGAGCCGCCAGCACCCGGACGTCCGCCCTCGGGTCCTCCCCGTAGACCACGAAGTCCGCCGACGCGCCCTCCTCCAGGCCCGGCCGCCCCAGCCACGCGCGCGCCCCCCAGCTCGCCGCCGAGAGCGCCTCGGCCGGGCTCAGCCCCGCCTTCACCAGCTCCGCCACCTCCTCGGCGACCAGCCCGTGCGCCAGCGAGCCGCCCGCGTCGGTGCCGACGAACACCGGGATGCCCGCGTCGTGCGCGGCGCCCACGGTGTCGTACCGGCGCTCGTGCAGCCGCCGCATGTGCGCCGACCAGGCCGGGAACTTGGCCTCTCCGCCGGCCGCGAGGTCCGGGAAGGTGGCGATGTTGACCAGGGTCGGGACGATGGCGACGCCGCGCTCGGCGAAGACCGGGATCAGCTCCTCGGTCAGCCCGGTGGCGTGCTCGACGCAGTCGATCCCGGCCGCCAGCAGGTCCGGCAGGGACTCGGCGGAGAAGCAGTGCGCGGTGACCCGCGCGCCCTCCTCGTGCGCCGCCGCGATCGCCTCGACCAGCGCGTCGCCGGGCCAGCAGGCGGCGAGGTCGCCGCGCTCGCGGTCGATCCAGTCGCCGACCAGCTTCACCCAGCCGTCCCCGCGCCGGGCCTCGGCCCGCACGTAGGCGGCCAGGTCGCCGGGCTCGATCTCGTGCGCGTAGTTGCGGATGTAGCGGCGGGTGCGCGCGATGTGCCGGCCGGCCCGGATGATCCGGGGCAGGTCCTCGCGCTCGTCGATCCACCGGGTGTCGGCGGCCGAGCCGGCGTCGCGGATCAGCAGGGTGCCGGCGTCGCGGTCGGTGAGCGCCTGCTTCTCGCTGGTCTCCGCGTCCACGGCGCCGTGCGCGTCCAGGCCGACGTGGCAGTGCGCGTCCACCAGGCCGGGCAGCACCCAGCCGGTCACCGTACGGACGTCCCCGGCGGTCCGCGGGCGGGTGAAGCTCACCCGGCCGTCCACCACCCAGAGTTCGTCCCGGACGTCCTCCGGACCGACCAGCACCCGACCCCGCACGTGCAGCACCGCAGCATCGCTCATGGCCGCACTCTACCGACGGGGGCGTTCCGTGGAAGCGGCGGGAATGCGGCAGACTCGTTCCCGCACCCACGACCGCTGCCAGTCCCGCGAAAGGCCACCCGTGAGCCCCTTCCTCGACCTCCCCCCGCTCAGCGCCGCCGAGTTCGCGAAGATCGAGGACCAGGTGGCCGCGCTGCTGCACACCGAGGCCGACGTGATCGTCACCCAGGGCGAGGCGCTCCTGCCCCTGGAGGCCGCGATCCGCGGCGCCGCGCACCCGGGCTCCACCGCGCTCAACATCGTCACCGGCCCGTACGGGCAGACCTTCGGCAGCTGGCTGCGCTCCTGCGGCGCGACCGTCGTCGACCTCGCCGTCCCCTTCGACAGCGCGGTCAGCGCGCAGCAGGTCACCGAGGCCCTGCGGGCCGAGCCCGGGATCGACTTCGTCTCGCTCGTCCACGCCGAGGCCGCCACCGGCAACACCAACCCGGTCGCCGAGATCGGCGCCGTGGTCCGCGAGCACGGCGCCCTGCTGATGCTCGACGCGGTCGCCTCCGTCGCGGCCGAGCCGCTGCGCACCGACGAGTGGGGCGTCGACCTGTGCGTGATCGGCGGCCAGAAGGCGATGGGCGGCCCGGCCGGGGTCTCCGCCGTCTCGGTCTCCGAACGCGCCTGGGAGCGGATCACCGCCAACCCGGCCGCCCCGCGCCGCTCCTACCTGTCGCTGCTGGACTGGAAGGAGCGCTGGACGGACGCGGGCCGGACCGTCCTCCCGCACGCCCCGGCCCAGTTGGAGATGCTGGCGCTCGGCGCCTGTCTGGACCGGATCGCCGCCGAGGGCCTGCCCGCCGTCATCGCCCGCCACCGCGCCGCCGCGGCCGCCACCCGGGCCGGTGTCCGCGCGCTCGGCACCCTCGCCCCCTTCGTCACCGAGGACGCCCACGCGGCCCCGGTCGCCACCACCCTGCGCACCCCGGACGGCCTGGACGCGACGGAACTCGCCGCCCGCCTCGACCCGGCCCTGCCCGTCCAGCCGGGCGGCGGCGCGCTGGCCGCCTCGATGCTCCGGGTCAACCACTACGGCACCGCCGCCGCGCTGGACACCGTCCGCGCCTGCCTCACCGGCCTCGCGACCGCCACGAACGCCGACGCCGAGCCGGCCCTGGCCGCCGCCGAGTCCGCGTGGGCCGCGACCGCCGCGGCCGTCGCGGCGGCCTGACGCACGGAGCGGCGGCCCCGGGAAACGCTCCCGGGGCCGCCGCTCGCGTACGGCCTCAGTGGCCGCCCGCGTCCACCACCTCGACGCCGCGGATGTTCCGCTCGATCTCGGCGGGCGGCAGCGCGACCGCCAGCGCCCAGTAGTAGACGACCAGCGAGAACACCACCACGACGCCGATGTCCCACCACAGCGGCAGGTTCCCCTGCGCGCCCTCGCCGAAGGTGCCCTGCCAGGAGATGATCCCCATCCCGACCAGGTAGGCCGGCAGCCACTGCCCGGCCTTGAAGTCCATCCGCGGCGCGTTCGGCACCCCCTTGGACGCGGCGTACGCGGAGTACCCGCCGAGCAGCACGTACCCGATGACGATCGCCAGGCCCAGGCGCCACAGGGTGTCCCACCCGGACCAGTAGATGATCAGGCTGGCCACCGCGAAGGCCAGCGGCGAGATGATGGTGCCGCCGGGCAGGTGGTAGGACCGCTCCAGCCCGGGCAGCCGCTTGCGCAGCACCCCGAAGGCCAGCGGGGCGCCCGCGTACATCAGCACCACGGCCGAGGTGATGAACCCGACCAGCCGCTGCCAGCTGGGGAAGGGCAGGAAGCAGATCACGCCGGCGACCCAGGCGATCACCAGGCCGAGCCAGGGCACCGAGTTGCGGTCGGTGTACTGCAGGGCCTGGGGCGCGTAGCCGTTGCGGCTCAGGCCGTAGGTGACCCGCGAGCTGGAGGTGATGTAGACCAGTCCGGTGCCGGCCGGGGAGATGATCGCGTCGATGAAGAGGATGGTGGCCAGCCAGCCGAGGCCGATCAGGGTGGCGAGGCCCGCGAACGGCCCGCTGATGCCGGGGTAGGTCAGCGTGCCCCAGCCGCCCGCGAAGGTCTCCGGCGGCAGGGCTCCGATGAACACCACCTGGAGCATCACGTAGACGATCGTGCCGATCACCACCGATCCGAGCACCGCCCGGGGGATGTCCCGGCGCGGGTTGCGGCTCTCGCCCGCCCACTGGATGGCCTGCTCGAAACCGAGCAGCGCGAAGATCACCCCGCTGGTGCTGATCGCGGCGAGCACGCCCTTGGCGCCGTCCGGCGCGAAGCCGTGGACGGTGAAGTTGGAGCCGTGGAACTCGGTGATCCCGAGGGCGAAGATGGCCAGGATCGGGACGGCGACCTTCCAGACGGTGGCCACGCTGTTGGTGTGCGCGAGGAGCCTGACGCCGAGGAAGTTGATCGCGACGAAGACCGCCATCAGCACGGCCGCCACCACGAACCCGGCGCCGGTGAGCGTCAGGTCCTTGTTCAGCAGGCCGTCCGCCCAGGACCAGTGCTGGGCGTAGTTGATCATCGCCTGCACCTCGATCGGCGCGATCGTCGCCGCCTGCAGCCAGGTGAACCAGCCGAAGGACATCCCCGCGAAGCCGCCGAACGCGTAGTGCGGGTACCGCGCCGTCCCGCCCGCCACCGGGAACAGCCCGCCCAGCTCGGCGTGGATCAGCGCCAGCAGGACGATCGCCACCGCGCCGATCCCCCAGGACAGCAGCGCGGCGGGCCCCGCCGCCACCGCCGCCTTCTGCGCCCCGAACAGCCAGCCGGACCCGATGATCGCCCCGACCGAGGCCCACAGCAGCCCGATGACCCCGACCTCGCGCTTGAGCCCGGTGTGCCCCGAGGCTCCCGTACTCGAATTCGTATCGGCATGCGCCATGCCCGGCCGCCTCTCGTCAGGGAAAAATCCACCCCGACAGTGCCGTAGCCCCGCCGCCTCCCCCGCCCCGAAACGCGCTGCGCCCCGGCCCCGTCAGCCAGACGGACGAAGCGGCCGCCGATGCCGGCCGCTCCCCTGCGCGGCCGTGCCGGGACCTCGTCGGACCGCGTACCGCCGGTCGGCGGGTGAGCGGGTCCGTGCCCGCGCATCCGAGCAGGTCCGGAACACCGGCTCGGCAGCGCCCCAGGGGCCGCGGGCCGGCGCGGGCGCAAGGGGGTTCGGGCGCCCCTCCCGACACCGTTCCCGCAGCGTTCACCTGCCGGGCACCCGGAACTCACCGGCGGCAGGCAGGCTCCAGCGGGCGGGCAGAGTTGGCTATACAACTTTGCCCCCCAGGCCCGTCGAAGAGGAGAGTCGGACATGACCGAGCTGCCGCCGTACTGGCTGCGCGACAACTGCCCCTGCGCCGAGTGCCGGGATCCGCGCAACGGGCAGAAGCTGTTCCAGATCGACGACCTGCCGCAGGACCTGGCGATCGCGGCGAGCACCGAGACCGCCGGGCAGCTGGAAGTGCTCTGGTCGGACGGCCACCGCTCCCGCTACCCCCTCCCCTGGCTGACCGAGGAGGACGAGGGCGACGGGCGGACGGAGCAGGGCAAGCGGCTCTGGGTGGCGGCGGACTTCGCGCGCGGCATCCCCGAGGCGCCGTGGGAGGCCTACCTGGCCGACCCGGCCGAGCAGGCCGCGGTCCTCGCCGCCGTCCGGCGCAGCGGGTTCGCCGTCCTGCGCGGAGTGCCGGCCGTGGAGCGGCAGGTGCTGCGGGTCGCGGAGAGCTTCGGGTACGTCCGCGTCACCAACTACGGGGAGCTGTTCGACGTCCGGGTCGAACCGGACCCGAACAACCTCGCCTTCACCAGCGTCGCGATCGCCCCGCACACCGACAACCCCTACCGCGACCCGGTGCCGACCCTGCAGCTGCTGCACTGCCTGGAGAACTCCGCGACCGGCGGGGACTCCGGGCTGGTGGACGGGTTCACGGCGGCGGCGCTGCTGCGCGAGGAGTCACCGGCGGACTTCGAGACGCTGACCCGCACGCCCGTCCCCTTCGTCTTCCGCGACCGCCGCACCGAACTGCGCGCCGACCGTCCGCTGATCGATGTCGACCCGCTCGGCCGGATCCGGGAGGTGCGGTTCAACAACCGCTCGATCGGCACCCTGCGCGCCGGCGCGGCCGAGCGCGACGCCTTCTACGCCGCGTACCGCCGCTTCGCCGCGATCACGCTGCGCCCGGAGCTGCGGCTCAGCTTCCGGCTCGGCCCCGGCGACTGCCTGGTCTTCGACAACACCCGCCTGCTGCACGCCCGCACCGCCTTCCGGCAGGACGGACACCGGCACCTCCAGGGCTGCTACGCCGACCTGGACTCGCTGTCCTCCACCCTGTCCGTGCTGCACCACCGCACCGCCGCCCTGGACGCGATCGCCGCGCTGTTCGAGGGCGAGGGCGCCGGGGAGTACCTCGGCGAGGAGGTCACCATGGCGGAGCACATGCTGCAGGCCGCCGCTGCCGCCGAGGCCGCCGGAGCGCCGGACCACCTGGTCGCCGCCGCCCTGCTGCACGACGTCGGCCACTTCCAGGGCGCCCTGCACGGACGGGACCTGATGCGGGGCCAGGACAACCGGCACAGCGAGTCCGGCGCGCACTGGCTGGCCCGCTGGTTCGGCCCGGAGGTCACCGAGCCGGTGCGGCTGCACGTGGCGGCCAAGCGCTACCTGTGCGCGGTCGAGCCGGGCTACACGGAGCGGCTCTCCGCGGCCTCCGCGTACACGCTGGCCGTCCAGGGCGGTCCGATGTCCGAGCGGCAGGCCGAGGAGTTCGCCGGACTCCCGGGCGCGGCCGACGCGGTGGCCGTCCGGCGCTGGGACGAGCAGGCCAAGGTGGCCGGCGCGGTCACCCCGGGCTTCGACCACTACCGCCCGCTGCTCGCCGCCCTCATGCGGTAGCGCGGCGGCACGCCGCCGGCCCGCGCGGGGGCGCCCCTCAGTCCATCTCCCGCGCGTGCCGGGAGAGCGCCGAGGTCGCCAGGGAGTTGTGCACGCTGAACGCCACCGTCCCCGGCAGGTAGCGGTCCTGGGACCACTCCACCGGCGTGCCGGTCGGGTCGGTGGTGCGGCGCCGTTCGCGCAGCAGCGGGCCGCCGCGGCGGCAGCCGAGCAGCCGGGCGTCCTCGGCGTTGGCGGCGACGATGTCGATGGTGTGGTCGGCGTCGGTGAACAGGATGCCGTGCTCGCGCAGCACTTCGGTGTGCGAGACGACGTCCGGCGGCAGTTCGGCGACGATCTCGCCGACCCGCGGCGGGTAGACGGTGCGCTCGACCATGACCGGCGTGCCGGACAGCGTGCGCAGTCGGACCGTCACGTACACCTCGGCGCCCGGCTCCAGGCGCAGTTGCTCGCGTTCGGCGGCGTCGGCGGGGCGGCGCACCAGCGAGTCCAGGATGCCGCCGGGCTCCTCGCCCATCGAGTACGCCCAGTGCGTGAAGCTGAGCAGTTCGGAGAAGCTCTGCACCCGGGCGCCGCCGAGCACCACCCGGCGGGTGCCGCGGCGGGAGGTGACCAGCCCGTCGGAGCGCAGCACCGCGAGCGCCTGGCGGACGGTGCCGCGGGAGACGCCGTACTGCTCGGCCAGCGAGCCCTCGGCGGGCAGCCGGCCGGCCTCGCCGTACGCACCGGTGGTGATGGCCTCGCGCAGATCCGCGGCCACCTTCCGGTACAGCGCGCCGGAGGCCCGCTCCCCGGTCGAAGAGGCGCGCTCCCCCGTCGCGGCGGGGCGCTCTCCGGCCGCCGGGCCCTCGGCCCCGGGCCGCTGGGGCTCAGTTGCCACGTCAGTCAATGTCCCTCCTGGGGCGGTGTCCTGCGCAGCGGTACCGGCGCGGACAGCCCGACCCTATCCCGCTGCGTCTTCGAAGCATCGCACCGAACGGATCACGCTCCGATGGCCGGATTCCACCGTTCCCGCAGCCGACCCCGGTTCTGGGCCGTCCGTTCACCTTCCCGTCACCGGACTCCGGCGTACTTACCCCCGTCAGCGAAGTTGGCTAGTCAACTCGGACGGCTCCGAACAGCCCCCAAGCCCGGACGACTCCCCGACGACTCCGGACGACTCCGGACCGCCACTCGCCAGATCCCCCGATCGAGACGCCCACTCGCAGTTCCCCCTTCTCAGGAGACTGACCCGTGTCCGTGCACCGCGCCCGCTCCGCCGCCTTCGCGGCCGTCCTGACCGCTGCCGCGCTCTCCCTCACCGCCTGCGGCTCCGCCGGATCCTCCGCGAAGTCCGGTGACGCCGCGGGCGGCAAGAACGCCAAGACCGCCACCTCGGTCGCCGACTTCGGCGGCATGGACGGCCTGGTCGCCGCCGCCAAGAAGGAGGGCAAGCTGCACGTCATCACGCTGCCGCGCGACTGGGCGAACTACGGCAAGCTGATGGACGACTTCAAGGCCAAGTACGGCATCGAGATCGAGGACGAGAACCCCGACGGTTCCAGCCAGGACGAGATCAACGCCGTCACCTCCCGCAAGGGCCAGGACCGCGCCCCCGACGTCGTCGACCTGGGCTCCGCCTTCGCGCTGAGCGCCGCCAAGCAGGGCCTGCTGGCCCCGTACAAGGTGACCGACTTCGACAAGATCCCGGCCACCATGAAGGACGCGGACGGCCGCCACTACAACGACTACGGCGGCTACATGTCGATCGGCTGCGACGCCAAGAAGGTGTCCGTCTGCCCGAAGACCTTCGCCGACCTGCTGAAGCCCGACTACAAGGGCATGGTCGCCCTGAACGGCAACCCGACCAAGGCCGGTGCCGCCTTCGGCGCCGTCTACGCGGCCGCGCTGTCCAACGGCGGCTCGCTGGACAACATCCAGCCCGGCATCGACTTCTTCGGCAAGGTCAAGCAGGCCGGCAACTTCAATCCGGTCGAGGTCACCCCGGCGACCATCGAGAAGGGCGAGACCCCGATCTCGATCGACTGGTCGTACCTGAACGCCGGCTACGCCGACAAGTTCAAGGACAAGGGCATCGACTGGCAGGTGGCCATCCCCTCGGACGGCTCCTACGCCCAGTACTACAACCAGGCCATCAACAAGGACGCCCCGCACCCGGCCGCCGCGCGCCTGTGGGAGGAGTACCTCTACAGCGCCCAGGGCCAGAACGGCTTCCTCGGCGGCTACGCCACCCCGGCCCTGTTCGACGCCATGAAGGCCGCCGGCACCCTGGACGCGGCCGCCGCGGCCAAGCTCCCGACGGTCGAGAAGCCCTTCACCACCTTCCCGACCCAGGACCAGACGGACGCGGCCAAGAAGGTCGTGACCGAGAACTGGGCCAAGGCGATCGCGGGCTGACCTGAGATGACCACGGCTCCCACCCCGGTGCCGGCCTCCGCCTCCGCCGCCCAGAGCGGCGGGGGCGCGCCCGGCCCCGCCTCCCCCACCCCGGCCTCGGCCCGCACGGCCCAGGCCCCCCGCCCCGGCAGGCGCCGGGCCGGGCGCGGCAGGGCCTGGCTCGCCGCCCTCCCCCTGCTGCTGTTCTTCGTGGTCGGCTTCGGCCTGCCCGCCGTCGCGATCGCCGTCGGCGCGTTCACCACCTCCTCGGACGCCCCGGACGGCGGCGGCGCCTTCACCACCGACAACCTCACCGCCTCCCTCCAGGGCGCCTACTGGACGGCCCTGTGGGGCAGCGTGAAGCTCTCGCTGCTGACGGCGCTGATCGCCACCGTGGTCGGCCTGCCGCTGGCCCAGGCCGTGGCGACCTCCCGGTTCCGGATGTTCCGCGAGGCGGTGATGTCGGCCTCCGGCGTGCTGGCCAACTTCGGCGGCGTGCCGCTGGCCTTCATGTTCGTCGCCACCCTCGGCAACTCCGGCGAGGTCACCAAGAAGCTCGGCCTGACCGCCCACGGCTGGAACCTCTACACCTTCTCCGGCCTGTCGGTGGTCTACCTCTACTTCCTGGTCCCGCTGATGGTCATCACCATCACCCCGGCCCTGGAGGGCCTGCGCGTCCAGTGGCGCGAGGCCGCCTCCAACAACGGCGCCACCTCGCTGCAGTACTGGCGGCACGTCGCGCTGCCGGTGCTGCTGCCCTCGCTGCTCGGCGGCTTCGTGCTGCTGTTCGGCGCCTCCTTCGCCGCTTACGCCACCGCCGAGGCCATGGTGGGCAGTTCGGTGCCGCTGATCTCGATGCAGATCGGCGACGCCCTGTCCGGCAACGTCCTGGTCGGCCAGGGCAACCTCGCCCTCGCCCTGGGCCTCGACATGATCGTGGTCGCCTGCCTGGTGATGGCCGTGTACCTGCCCCTTCAGCGCCGGAGTGCCAAGTGGCTCGCCTGATCGATCGCATCCGTTTCGGCCGCGGCCTGGTCCTGCTGCTCTGCGGCGTGTACTTCGCCGTGCCGATGGCCGCCTCGCTGTGGTTCAGCATCGACGACAACAAGGGCGGCACCACCTTCCGCGCCTACACCGAGCTGCTGAACGCCCCCGGCTTCACCGACAGCCTGGTGCTCAGCCTCGAACTGGCCGGCGTCACCGTCGCGGTGCTGCTGCTCCTGCTCGTCCCGGCGATGCTCGCCGCCCGGCTCGGGGCGCCCCGGCTGCGCCCGGTGATCGAGGTGATGTGCTCGATGCCGCTGGTCGTCCCGGTGGTCGCGCTCACCACCGGCATCATCGGCGTGCTGCGCTGGGGCCCGGACTACCTGCAGGACACCCCGCTGTTCCAGACCATCGTGGCGATCCAGGACCCGGCCTTCCCGGTCGTCCTGGTCATCGCGTACGTGCTGATGGCGCTGCCCTTCGCCTACCGGGCGATCGACGCCGGCCTGCGCGGCGTGGACGTCGCCACCCTGGTCGAGGCCGCCCGCAACTGCGGCGCGGGCTGGCTGCGCGCGGTGTTCACCGTCGTCCTGCCCAACCTGCGCAGCGCGCTGCTGAACGCGGCCGTGCTCACCGTCGCCCTGGTGCTCGGCGAGTTCACCACCGCCTCCATCCTCGGCTTCGCCCCCTTCTCGGTGTGGATCAACTCCAACGGCAAGAGCGACGGCCAGATGTCCGTCGCGGTCTCCATGCTCAGCCTGTTGATCGTCTGGCTCGTCCTGCTGCTGATGTCCTCCGTCGGCCGCGGCCGCAAGGCCACCCGGTCCTGAACCACACCCCCGCTTCCAGGAGTCACCTGCCATGACCACGGTCCCCGCCCCCGTCACGGGAGTCGCGCTCGCCCCCGGCAGCGCCACCGTCGAGTTCCGCTCGCTGCGCCGCTCGTTCGGCGCCACCACCGCCCTCGACGGCCTGGACCTCACCGTCCACCCCGGCGAACTGCTCGCCCTGCTCGGCCCGTCCGGCTGCGGCAAGACCACCGCCCTGCGCATCCTGGCCGGCTTCGAGCAGCACGACTCCGGCGAGGTCCTGGTCGACGGCCGGGACATCACCGCGATCCCGGCGCACAAGCGCGACGCGGGCATGGTGTTCCAGTCGTACAGCCTCTTCCCGCACCTGACGGCGCTGGACAACGTCGCCTTCGGGCTGCGGATGCGCGGCACCGGCAAGGCCGACCGCCGCAAGCGCGCCCAGGAGCTGCTGGAGCTGGTCGGCCTGCCGCACCGCGCCGAGCACTACCCGCACCAGATGTCCGGCGGCCAGCAGCAGCGCATCGCGCTCGCCCGCGCGCTGGCCCTGCAGCCCCGCGTGCTGCTGCTGGACGAGCCGCTGTCCGCGCTGGACGCCAAGGTCCGCCTGCAGCTGCGCGAGGAGATCCGGCGCCTGCAGCAGGAGCTGGGCATCACCACTCTGTTCGTCACCCACGACCAGGAGGAGGCGCTGTCCATGGCCGACCGGGTCGCGGTGCTGCGCGCGGGCAGGCTGGAGCAGTGCGCCACCCCGTCCGAGCTGTACGGCCGGCCGGCCACCGCGTTCGTCGCCGAGTTCGTCGGCACCATGAGCCGCATCCCGTGCACCCGCACCGCGGAGGGCGTCGAGGTGCTCGGCCGCCGCCACGCGGTGGACGGTGCGGTCCCGGCCGACGGCGAGCTGCAGGTGCTGGTCCGCCCGGAGAACGTCACGCTCACGCCCGCCGAGGACGGCCCCGCGCTGGTGGTCAACGCGTCCTTCCTGGGCGCCGTCACCCGGCTCACCGTCCGTCTCGACGACGGCACCGAGGTCAAGGCCGACCTGCCCACCGAGGCCACCGCGGCGCTGCCGGCCGGTTCGCGCGCCGTGCTCACGCTGCCGCAGCGCCCGGTCCTGGTGGACCGCCGCCCGGCGGCCTGAGAGCCTCGTACCTCCCTGCACGTCCTGATGAAGCACCGAAGGTACCGCCATGCCTGAATCCATGCCTGAATCCGTCCTGCCCGAATCCCCCCTGCCCGGCGCGCTGCCGGACCCCTTGCCGGGCGACCCGCCCGGGGCCGTGGCACCGTCCGGGGCCGCCCTGCCCGCCGCCGTCCTCTTCGACATGGACGGCACCCTGGTCGACACCGAGCAGCTGTGGTGGCGGACCGCCGTCGAGATCGCCGAGGAGCTCGGGTACCCGCTCACCGAGCGGGACGCCCCCGAGGTGCTCGGCCAGGCCGTCGAGCACACCGCCGCCCACCTGCACCGGGCCGGCGGCGCCACCCTCGGCGAGGCCGAGCTCGCCGCCCGGCTGGGCGACTCCTTCGCCGCCAAGGTCGCCGCCGAGACGGTGCCGCGGCCCGGCGCGCTGGCCCTGCTGGCCTCGCTGCGGGACTCCCGGGTGCCCACCGCGCTGGTGTCCGCCTCCCCGCGCAAGGTGGTGGACCTGGTGCTGGCCGCCATCGGACGGGACTGGTTCGCCGTCACCCTGGCCGCCGAGGACACCGCGCGCACCAAGCCCGCCCCGGACCCGTACCTCGCCGCCGCCGAGCGGCTCGGCCTCGACCCGGCGGTCTGCCTCGCCGTCGAGGACACCCCGACCGGGGTCGCCTCCGCCACCGCGGCCGGCTGCGCCGTGCTCGCCGTGCCGTCGACCCCGACGCCGATGCCGGAGGGCGACCGGATCACCCTGCTCGCCAGCCTGGAGCAGGCCGATCTCGCGCTGCTCGGGAAGCTCGCCGCCGCCCCGGCGGTGTGACCCCGCCATGCCCTACGTCCTGCTCACCCTCGCCATCCTGAGCGAGGTCTGTGCCACCAGCTGCCTCAAACTCACCGAGGGGTTCACCCGCCTCTGGCCGAGCCTCGGGGTCGGCATCGGCTACGCGCTGTCCTTCTTCCTGCTCGGCAAGGCGCTCAAGCACATCCCGGTCTCCGTCGCCTACGCGGTCTGGTCCGGGGCCGGTACGGCGGCGGTCGCCGGGATCGGCGTGGTCGCCTTCGGCGAGTCGCTCGGGCGGCTGCAGTGGCTGGGACTCGCGCTGGTGATCGTCGGGGTCGTCGTGCTCAACCTCAAGGGCAGCCACTGACACCCGCGTCCTGACGGTACGCCACCCCACGCAACCGCTGCTCAACTCACCTACCGGAGCGGGAAGTCGGACGGGCCGACTTCCCGCTCCCGGGCGTTCGCTACGGTGTTCCCATGACGGACCCCCGGCCCCACCACTACCGCTTCGTCCACCGCGAGCTCGCCCGCCAGGTCCTGGAGTTCGGACCGCGGGTGGCCTCCCCGGCCCCGGACGGCGGCAGCCTGCTGCCCGTCGTCACGCAGATCTGGGACGACCTCGGCCGGACCCTCCCGCCCGAGGAGCGCCTGCCCGCCCACGGCCTCGACTGCCGCCACCTGTCGGTCGACGGCCACCACCTGCTGCTGGTCACCCTGCCCACCCCGGTCGGCGCCACCGAGGCCCACTTCGTCGCCGCCGTCCACCCCCGCGGCGGCAAGGACGTGCGCTACGTGACCCTGGAGCACGCGTTCAGCCCCTTCGACGGCAGCCCGGGCACCGTCCTCGGCGAGTGGACCGCCGAGAGCCACCTCAACCACGGGCCCGGCCCCTCCCCCGTCGCCGAGCTCTTCGTCGCGTCGGTCGTCGGGCTCGTCACCCCGAAGAAGCGCGGCTTCTGGCGTCGTTGACCCCTTCTCGCTCCGCCGGCGGGTGTCGGCGGCCCCGATCGGGCGGGTGTGCAAGGCGACGCCAAGGCGACGTCAAGACGATGCCAAGGCGGCGTCAGGGCGGCGTCGACGGTCCGTCAAGGTCTCGTGATGAAGGCCCCCGCCGTGACGGAACGGATCACCGCCGGCCGTACGGGGGCTATGCTCGCCCGGTCCGACGAATCAGCGCATCGGGGGGCAAAAGTGGCCGACTTCACGGTCAGCACCGAATTCCTCGCCAAGTTGGCCCAGGACCTCAAAGGCTGCGGCGACGAACTCGACCAGGGGCTCAAGGCCTTGCAGGAGGCCAGCCGCACCGGAACGGGCTTCGACTTCCTGGACGAGGCCTGCGAGCACTTCCACAGCAGGTGGGAGTACGGCCTGAAGAAGGTCCGCGAGTGCGTCAAGGTCCTCGACGAGGGCCTGAGCAAGGTGCAGCAGAGCTACGACGGCACCGAGCAGAGCATCACCAAGGCCCTCACCCCGGCGGGAGGCCAGTCGTGACCGCCCCCGCCCCGCCGGACTGGTCCGGCCTCGGCTTCAACCCCGCCCCCGGGGACTCCGGCGCCGTCTCCGGCCTCAGCGGGAGCCTGCGCCGGGTGGGCCAGCACCTGACCGACGTCCACACCACCCTCGCCCAGATCGCCGCCGACCAGGGCCAGTGGACCGGCGACGCGGCCAAGGCCTTCGCCGCCCAGTTCGGCAAGCTCCCCGGCTACCTCCAGGACGCCGCCGACTCCATCACCGCCGCGTACCAGGCCCTGGACGTCTGGTACCGGGCACTGACCGAACACCAGCCCAAGGCCGCCGAGTTGGCGCGTGCCGCGGTCACCGCCCAGCGGAACAAGGAGAAGGCCGAGCAGGCCCACGCGGCCGCCGCCGCGGCACCCGACCTCGAACTGGCCGGCCGGACCTTCCCCGACGACGCCTCCCTCGCCGCCGCCGAACAGCGCTACACCAAGGCGAAGGCCCACCTGGACGCGGCCGCCGCGCTGGTCACCAGCGCCTCCACCGAACTCGCCGGCCTGCGGAGCCGGGCCCACGAACTCGCCGGGACCCACACGTCGGACGCCCGCAAGACCGCCGACGCCATCCGCAAGGCCGCCGACAGCAAGGCCCCGCCCGAGCCCGGCTGGCTCAGCAAGGTCGGCGACTGGCTGAAGAACCACGGCGCGGACCTGCTGACGGTGGCCTCGGCTGCTTTCGGGATCGCGGCCGTCTTCTTCCCCGCCTTCGCCCTGCCCGCCATCCTGCTGAGTGTCGCGGCCGCCGGTACGCACGCGGCCAAGTACGGCATCAGCGGCCTGATCCCGACCAGCATGGCGAACTTGGGCAACGACCTGACAGTGGCCGGCGACCTCCTGGGGGCCCTGCCGGGCGGGGCCGTCCTCAAGGGCGGGTTCACCGCGATCAAGGGTGCCCGGGCCACCGGCGTCGGTGTCAGGGCCTCGGTAGGCGTCGGCGCCACCGAGATCCGTACCGCGGCGAGGGCCATCGACCCGGCCAATCCACTCTTCGTGGCAGCCGTGGAGAAGCCCGCCATCAAGCTCGGGCTCTCGAAGGCCACCGCCATGAACGTCTCCGACGGTGTACAGGCTGCGAGCGGCGTGGCGCTGACCGCGCCCACGGCCGCCAGCCTCTTCACCGACAACCCGAGTCCGGGCTTGACCGCGGCGGTGAACTACACCACCGGTGGCGGGAACGTGATCAACGGTGCCGGAGCAACGGTCGGCGGCACCGGAAAGACCCGGATCGTCGCCGGCCTGCTCGGCGCCGGAAGCGCGATCACCACTGGCATCTGGGGAGCAGGACATGATCGCTGAGCCGACCGTCCCACCCCTGTGGATCTCCCTGCCCGACGGCTTCACCGGCATCGACCTGGACGAGGACCCGGGTGAACGGATGACCCGGATCGTGGACGGCCTCGCCGAACTCGACGTTCTCGGTCCGGAAAGGAAGCTCGGCATCGCCGTCGCCGCCGAGGTCAACCTCCAGGCACAGCTGCGTGAGGGCGCGGTGCACGTCGCCAACTGTCTGGTGCAGACCGGGGAGGAGACGGTCGTCCAGGGCATGCTCAGCATCTTCGTCAGGGAACAGGAGTCCGGCCCGCCCGGAACCTACCCCGAGCGCGTAGCCCAACAACTCGCCGATGCCTGGCCGGACGCCGACGTCGAGGTCCTCGACTTCCCGCTCGGCCGCGCCGCCGTCGTCGCCCGTGACCTGAGGGTACCCGTCGCCGGAGTGGTCTACGGTCTCGCCGGTTCGGGCGTCGCCACGGTTCGCCAGCTCGAGGCTCTTTTCCTGCACCCGTGGAGCCCACACGTGGTGGCGATCGTCTTCACGACCCAGCACCTCGACCACTGGGACGGGTGGCTGACGCTGATCGGCGACGCGATCAGCGGCATCTCCTTCTACCCGCCGCGCGACGAGTCCTCGGACGCCCTGCCGCCGGAGCAGTGGGACAAGGTCCGGAAGGCCTTCGGGTGACGCTCGCCCGCTCCGGAGGGGCCACGGGCACCAACCGCCTGTGGCCCCTGCGGGCCGCCGTCCTCATCGCCGTCCTGACCGGCCTGTTCGTCGGCATCGTCCTGGCATACGTGTACGTCGGCACCCTGTTCGCGCTCGGGCTCGGCTGCCTGTACGTCGCCACGGCGGGCGCCGGACTCGCCAAGTCCGCCCGCCCCGGGAGCGATCTCGACCTCAAGGACGTCAGCGCCGCGCTGCTCCTGATCCTTTTCGTGCTCCTCATGGCGTGCGGCGCGGGCGTCGATGCCTGGCACAACCACGTTCTGGCCTCGGGGCGGACCGTCGACGCCGTGGTGGTGAGCGAGCACGTGGAGACCTCACTCCGTGGCGCCACCAAACGGACCTACGCGCTGGTGTCCACGGGGGAAGGCGCCGTCCCCGGCGGACCGCTGGAACCGGATTCCCGCCGGTTCCAGCCCGGCGACGCCGTGACCGTTCGCATGGACCCGGCGGGCCGGATCGCCCCCAAGCTTCCCGGGGAGGCCGACTCGCCGGCGTCCCTGTCGGCCGCGATCGGGCTCAACGCCGCCATCGCGCTGGTGGTCCTGTGGTGCGCCTACGACGGCAGCCGACCGGCCCGGACCCCGCGTCCGCCCGGTCCCTGGCGGGAGGGGCTGCGCCGGCTCGACGGCCTGCCGCTCGCCGCAGCGGCCACCGCCGCGTCCGTGCCGTGGCTGCTCCTCTTCCGGCTCGTCCGGGGCAACCTCGCCCTGAGCGTTATGGTCTCCGCCCCGTACCCGTTCGCCGCGCTGGCCGCCTTCGGCGCGCTGATCCGCGACGAGAACCGCAAGCGTCCCCAGGGGACGGTCCTCCTGGCGGTCGCCGCGGTCTTCGCCCTCCTCGCCGCCCTCTCCTGAGGCCGGTCGGTGACCCGGGCGACGCGAGAGGTCCTCGCCCCGCGCACCGCGCCGCGGACACGCCTACGACCGCGCCACCCGGGCCCGCAGGTAGTTGCGCCGGCCGAAGTTGGGTTCGTCCACCGCCGTCAGCTCCTCCACCTGGAACCGGTACAGTGCCGCCGCCCCGCCCCCGGCGAGGAACTGCCGGCGGACCTCCTCGTCCTGCGCGAAGGACGGGTACCGCCCCTGGTAGGCGGCCAGCGCCGCCTCCGCCTGGCGCCCCCAGGCCTCGCTCGCGAGGCCGGTCAGCTGCAGCCCGCGCAGCTGCTCGCCGAAGGCGGGCGGCGGCAGGAACACGGTGGCGGCGGCCCGGGCCTCCTCGGCGAGGTGGTGGCTGTGCCGGGTGGAACGTTCGCTGACGAAGTACAGCACGAGGTCGTCGTCGTACGCGAAGAACGCCAGGTTGGCGTGCGGTCCGTGCTCGTGCCCGGCGGTGGCGAGGGTGAGCACCATGGCCTCCGCGAGCAGGCCCTCGACGCCCTTGTGCAGCAGGTCGCCCGGCCAGTCCCCCTGCGTGATGTCGAGTCTGTACGGCATACGGCACTCCCTCCGCTGGCACGCCCGGCGCCCTCGTGCCCCGAGCACGACTGAGCCGGGCGGGCGCCCCCGTAGGGGCCCCACGCCCGGCTCAACATGCTCTACCCGCCACCCCGGCCGGGCAAGGGCCGCGGAACGGGTGGAGTGGGCTGGAGCGGAGTCAGTGCCGCTGCGCCTCGTAGGGCGAGTAGCCGCGGCTGACCAACGGCGGCTCCCCCGGCCCGAGCAGGGGGCGCAGCGCGCCGGACCGCATCCGGTCCACCAGCGGCCCGCAGCGCCCGGCGACCGGGGCCAGCACCACCGCGACCAGCAGGCCGACCAGGGCGCCCACGGCCACGTCGTGCGGGTAGTGCACGCCGACCCAGACCCGAGAGGCGGCCATCAGCACCGCGAAGAGGCCGGCGACCCAGCCGAGCCGCCGGTGGACGAACCAGAGCGCGGCGGCCGCCGCGAGGGCGATCACCGAGTGGTTGCTGGGGAAGGACCAGTCACCGGTGCCGGGGCAGGTCTCCAGGGAGACGCTGCCGGGGATCTGCGCGCAGGGCCGGACCTCCTCGACGATCCCCTTGAACACCGAGTTGACGCCGTAGGCGACGACCACGATCACCGGCGCGGCCAGCACCTTCGCCATCACCGCGGAGTCCTCGCCGCGTGCCCGCCACCACGCCCAGAGCATGAAGAGCGCGAACAGTCCGAGGCCGAAGGCCGACCAGGTCTTGATCAGCTCGTCCAGCCAGTGCGGGGCGGACTGCGCCCACCCGTTGACCCGGGTGTAGAGGTCGCCGTCGATGCCGCTGCCGTCGTAGACGGCCAGGGCCCGTGAGGACATCACGCGTCACCTCCGTGACGTGGCGCCTTACGGGCGCGGAACAGTTCGAGAACATCGGGGAGCACGGAGACAACTTCTACCAGACCGGTGGTGGGCGGCCGATATCGGCCGATCCCGGGTGTCGGTGCCCTGACCGGCAGCACGGCCCCGCACCCGAGGAGCGGCGCGGGGCGAACGGCATGATCGCCGGGGAACTGGAGCAAGGCTGGCGGACCTCCCGTACGTTGGGGGGCGGTTCACGGCAGGAGCCGACCCGACCGTCTACAGTCCCGTAGACGGTCTACAAGACTGTAGACGAAACGTGGAGGAACCGCCGCCATGTCCGACGTAGCGCCCGCCCGCCGGCCCGCCGGGGAGCTGGAGGCCGAGGTGCTGGCCGCCCTCTGGTCGGCCCGGCAGCCGATGACGCCGCAGGACGTCCAGGCGGCGCTCGGCGGGGACCTCGCCCGCACCACGATCGCGACGATCCTGGCCCGGCTGCACGACAAGGGGACGGTCGAGCGCACCCGGGCCGGCCGCGCGTACGCCTACACGCCGACCGTCCAGGACCCCGCCGGCCTGGCCGCCCGCCGGATGCACACGGAGCTCGGACGCGAGGCCGACCGCTCCACCGTGCTGGCCCGCTTCGTCTCCGACCTCTCCGCCGAGGACGAGCAACTGCTGCGCGACCTGCTCGGCGAGGCCCCCGGGGCCGCCGACGCCCCCACCGCCCCCGGTACCGGCACCGGCACCGGAGCCGACGGCGAACCCGACGGCCACCGGAGGGTGTCCGGCCGATGATGATCGCCGTCTGGGCCCCGCTGCTGCTGCCCTTCCTGGCCGCCCCGCTGGCCCGCCGCCTCGCCGAGGCGCTGTCGCCGCGGGCCGCCGCCTGGATGCTGGCCGGCAGCGCCGCCGTCCTGGCCGGCGGCACGCTCTGCTCGCTCGGTCTGCTGGCCGCCGCCGGCCTGCTCCAGCTGCCGCCGGTCGCCGCCTACGGCCACCTCTCGCTGCCGTGGCTCACCGCGGCCGCGCCGGACGCCCCGCTCGCCGCCGCCGCGGCCGCCCTGGCGCTCCTCGCGCTCACGGCGCTGGCGGTGCGCGCCGCCCGCCGCCGACGGCTGGAACTGCGCACCGCCCGCGCCGCCGTCCCGCCCGACGGCCGGCATCCGGACACGCGCCCCCGGCGCGCCACCGTGCGCCCGGAGCACACCCCGGGGCACCGCACCGCCGCGCACCGGCCCACCGGAACCGCGCCCATCGCCACCGCGCCCATCGCCACCGCGTCCGCAGCCGCGTCCGCGCCCATCGCAGCCGCCCCGGACCGCCCCGCAGGATCCGCGCTCGCCGCCCTCCTGCGGCCCGTCCGGTCCGCGCTCACCGCCCTGCTCCGCCCCGCCGAGCCCCCGCTCACCGTCCTGGACGACGAGCGCGCCGACGCCTTCGCCCTCCCCGGCCGCCTGCGCCGCCCCGGCCGGCCGGGCGAGCCCGGCCGGATCGTGGTCACCTCCGGCATGCTGCGCGCCCTCAGCGGCCCCGAACGCTCCGCCCTGCTCGCCCACGAGCGCGCCCACCTGGCCGCCCGCCACCACGTCTTCCTGGCGCTGGCCGAGCACTCCGCCGGCATCCACCCGGCGCTCCGCCCGCTGCGCACGCCCCTCGGGTACCACCTGGAGCGCTGGGCCGACGAGGTGGCGGCGGCCCGGGTCGGCGACCGCGCCGTGACCGCCCGGGCGGTCGGACGGGCCGCCCTCGCCGCGAGCCGCTCCCCCTGGCCGGACCGGCCCCGACTGGTGCCCGCGGCCCACGCCGGGCCGGTCCCGCGCCGGGTCGCCGCCCTGCTCCAGCCCCGCCCGGCCACCGCCCCCGGCACCCGGCTGCGGGCCGTCGCCCTGGCCCTGGTCGCCTGCCTGGCGCTGAGCACCGGCGCCACCCTGGAGGCCACCGCGGACCTGCACCGCACCGTCGAGGCGGCCCAGCAGGGGGTGGGCGCACAGCACTAGCGGCGGGCCGTCCGCGCCCGGCGCCGCCGTTGCGTACCGTCCGGTATGCCGAGTTGGCAGACCCCGTCCCCGCGGGCGCGGCTCACCCGTACGCTTTCGTCAGCGCGTCGACCCCGGCGCGACCTCGAACGGCGGCGAGGAGCGGACCGAGTGCGGCAGACCGGACGGCAGTCCCGACGACCCGAGCGCCGCACCCCGCCGACCTCGGCGGAACTGGCCAAGGTCCACGAGCGCACCCTCGCCGAGGCCGCCGCCCGGGAACTGGCCGGCCCCGCCTTCCCCGAGGAGGGCGGCGCGCCGGGGCTGCTCGAACCCCGCCCCGAGATCGGCGACTCCTGGGCCCGGCTGCGCCGGCTCGGCCTCGACCCCGACGCGGGGGCCGCCGCCGCCCTGCTGAGTCCGGCCGAAATCGAACAGCGCCGCCGCTCCAGTGGGCTTGACACAGTCATGCCAGTATTGCGGCAGACCCTGCTGGAGCCCATCGAGGCCGCCCCGCTGATCCTCGCCATCGCCGACGCCGAGGGCCACGTGCTCTGGCAGGAGGGCGAGCGCGGCCTGCGCCGCAGCGCCGACCGGATCGGCTTCATCACCGGCGCCCGCTGGATCGAGGAGAACGTCGGCACCAACGGCATCGCCGTCGCACTGCGCGCCCGGCGCCCGATGCACGTCCACTCCGCCGAGCACTACCTGCGCAGCCACCACTCCTGGACCTGCGTGGCCGCCCCCGTGCACGACCCCGGCACCGGACAGCTGGTCGGCGCCGTCAACCTCAGCGGCCCCGCGCACACCATCCGCCCCTACCTGCTCCAGCTCACCGCCACCGCCGCCCGGCTCGCCGAGACCGAGCTGCGCGCCCACCGGCTGGAGGCGCTGCACCACCTGCGCACCCTGGCCGCCCCGCTGCTCGCCCGGGTCGGCGGCCCGGCCCTGGTGGTGGACTCGGCCGGCTGGACCGCCGCCGCGGCCGGGCTGCCGCCGCCCAACCGGCTGCGGGTGCCCAGCGAGGGCTGGGCCCCGGCCGCCGTGCACTGGGTCCCCGGCCTCGGCGAGTGCGTCCTGGAACCGCTCGCCGACGGCTGGCTGGTCCGCCCGGTCCGCCCGCCCGAGGACGGCTCCGGCCCGGTGGACGCCGAACAGGTCCAGGGCGCCCGCCTCCGGCTCGACCTGCGCCGGGCGGACCGCCCCGAGCTCTGCGTCCGGGGCGCGGCCGGCAGCTGGTCCCACCCGCTCAGCCCCCGTCACGCCGAACTGCTGCTCCTGCTCGCCACCGGACGCGAGGGCAGCACCGCCGCCCAGCTCGCCGAGGCGCTGTTCGGCGACCCGCGCCGGACGGTGACCGTCCGCGCCGAACTGTCCCGGCTGCGCCGCTACCTGGGCGGGCTGCTGGCCCACCGGCCCTACCGGATCGCCGAGTCGGTGCTGGTCACCGTGGACGGACCGGACGACCCGTACGACCTGCTGCCGGCGTCCTCGGCCCCGGCCGTCCGAAGGCTGCGGGCCGCGCTGGCGGCCGGGGCGGTGCGCCTGCCCGGTCCGCCGCCCGTGCCGCCGCCGCGCGCTCCCGGGGACACCCCGCTCGCCCACTGAGGCCGCCCCGCCCGGGCGTTGACACCCGTCGGCACCCGTCGGCACCCGTCGGCCCCGCCGCACCCGCCGGCCCGCCCGGTCAGCCGGCGAGCAGCGCGGCCAGGTCGGCGTCGGTGGGGCCGCAGTCGCGCTCCTGCTCCTCGGAGACGAGCGCGTACGTCCGGTCCAGCCAGGCCCGCACCCGGGGCTTGGAGGCCTCCAACAGGGCGCTGCCGTGCGGCGATTCGAGCGCCAGGTGCAAGGTCGAGCCGTGGCACGGGCAGTAGGCCGGCCACAGCTTGACGTCGCCCTGGCCGCTCAGGGCGCCCAGGCCGTCGCGCAGCAGCTCGCGCGAGAACACCCAGTCCGCTTCGTCCGGACGCCCCAGGTGGAACGTCAGCAGCACCTCGTAGGGGCGGGCGGCGTCGAAGCGGAACCGGGTGCGCACCTCGCCGACCACCTCCTCGCCCAGCGAGATCCGCAGCATCAGCACCTCCTCCACCGCCGCCGGAGCGGCGGTGGAGCCGTCCCCATCGCCGCCCGTGGGGGTGGCGGCGAGGGGTGCACTGGAGGCTGCGGACAGCGGGTCGGGCGGCATGACGGTCTCTCCGGGACGGCGGGGGATGCCCTCAGCCTGCGCCCACCCGGGCCGGGCGGGCAAGAGTTGCAAGGGGGTTGCAACCGCCCCCTCGCGGGGCGCGCCCCCGCCCGTCTCCGCCATCGGACTGACCGTCAATTGCCGTGCCTCGAAAGGATGTCCACGAAATGGATGGAACCCGTCCACGGTGCGACCGCCCGCTGGTACGCTCTCCCCCTCCCCGGCGCGGGCCCGCGGCGGACCGGCCCGTCGCGGCCGGAGCCGGGCCCGGCGCGGACGCGTGGGAGAATACGGCGACGCGACGGCGGCTTCGGGGAGGGAGGGGTCCGGTGGCTGTGCGCGAGGACACCGCGCGGGACGTGCGGCACGAGCCCGAGCGGCACGGCCGGCACGGTCGGCCGCGCCCGTTCGGCGGCCGGCTCCGCCTGCCCACCCTCCGCTTCTCCGGCGCCGCGATGGCGATGTCCACCGTCGTCGGCATCAGCATCGCCACCACCCTGCTGCTCAACGAGCAGCAGGGGATCGGCCGTCGGGCCGGCGTGGCCCGCGTCGGCGACACCCCGCCGCCCACCCCGGGCGCCACCGACCGCACCGAAGCGGTCTCCGCGCAGAGCCCGTCCGCCACCCCGGCCCCGGGCGGACCCTCCGCCGCCCGCCGCCCCGCGCACCCCTCGGGCCACCCCTCCGGCGCCGCGCCGCTCGCGGCCACCCCGCCGGCCGGCGGCCGGACCGCCACCGACCAGGACGCGCAGTCCTCCGGCACCCGGCTCGCGGGCGCCGAACCCGGCGTACCTGCCCCAGCCGGCCCCTCACCCAGCGCGCCGACCCCGCCGGACGGACGGCCGGACGGACAGCCCGGCACCGGCCAGTCCCCGCACTCCCCCGGCCTCCAGCCGCCCACCTGCCCGGTGCCGCCGCCCACCGCGACCTCCCCGGGCGGCGACACCGGCGACACCGGCGCCCCCGCGGGCCACCCCGGTCCGGTCGCGCCCGCCCCGACCGCGCCCGGCCCCACGGCACCCGACCCCACCGCGCCCGACCCGGCCACCGACCACGCGCTGACCGGCGTCCCGCTGGTCGCCCCGCTGGGCCGCGACGGCCTGCGGCACGAGCTCGCCCTCACCGTGACCGAGCCGGTGACGGCGCTGCAGACCGAATTCCGGCTCGTCCCGGGCGAGTCGGCCGCCGCCCCCGGCAACGCCTGGACCGATCTGCCCGGCGCCCTGGTCACCGTCCTGCAGGAGCGCGGCACCCTGGTCTACCGCTTCACCACGCCGCCCGGAACCGACGTCCGGCCCGGCCACTACACCTTCGGCGTGCGCGGCACCCGCCCGGCCGCCGCCGCCCCGTCCGCGGCCCGCAAGTCGGCTCCGGCCGAGAGCTGGAGCGCCTCCGCCTTCGCCCTGCGCCACCCGCGCGCGGTCGCCGCGCTGGGTGCCTTCGGCCCCGTCCTGCCGCTGCCGCCCGCCGCACCGCCGCCGCCGGCGGCGCCCCGGGCCCCCGCCGCCCCGCCCCGCTGACCGCCCGGGCCGACCGTCCGCGCCGCCGGGGCTGACCGTCCCCGCCGCCGGGGCCGACCGCGCCGTCCGAGCCGTCCGGATCCGTCCCGGGCCCTCCATCCCCGGCCGTCCGTCCCCGACCGTTCGGACCAGCCGAGCGACCGACCGAGCGACCGGCGCCGCCGGCCGTCCGTACGGCCCGCTGTGACAAGGTTCCGATCGTCCGACGATCCGACAGCTGACCTGCTCCGACGGGCGCATCCCCGCACCCTCGTTCGTTACTGTGGGCAGCACCCGGCCGGGCGCACCCCACGGCCCCAGACCGGGGCCGTCGTTCCGCACCCGAGGAGGAGTCCGTGTCCACCGTCCTGACCCAAGGCGGCAACGCACCGCTGACCGCCGCGCGAGTGACCGTCGAGGTCACCGCGCCCAAGGCGCTGGACGTCTCCGGCCTGTTGCTGACCGACGCCGGAAAGGTCCGCTCGGACGACGACTTCGTCTTCTTCAACGCCCCGAACGGCCCCGGCGTCAGCCACCGCCCGGCGGCCGCCGGCACCCCCGACGCGATCACCGTGGACACCCGGGCCGTCCCGGCCGGCATCACCAAGATCGTGGTCACCGCCAGCCCCGCCGACCAGGTCTCCACCTTCGCCGGCACGGAGCCCACCGCCACCGTCCGCGACGCCGACACCGGCGAGGTCCTGGTCACCTTCACCCCGCCCCGGCTGGGGCTGGAGACCGCGCTCGTCGTGGTCGAGGTCTACCTGCGCAACGGCGCCTGGAAGGTGCGCGCGGTCGGCCAGGGCTACGCCAACGGTCTCGCGGGCATCGCCACCGACTTCGGCGTCAGTGTCGACGACGGCCCGGCCCAGGCCCCCCAGGCCGCCCTGGCCCCCGTCCCGAGCGCCCCGCCCGCACCGCCGGCACCGGCCGCCACCCCGGCCGACCCGACCCTCCAGCTCCCCACCCCGCCCGCCAACCCGTTCGACACCCCGCCCCCGCCGCCGACCGCCCCGGTCGACCCGCGGATCGCCCTCGCCACCGGCTCCCACCCGCTGCCCCCGGCCCCGCCCGCGCCGCCCGCCGCGGCTCCGGCCCCGGCCGCCCCCGCGAAGGTCACCCTGGACAAGGGCAAGGTCAGCCTGGTCAAGGGCAGTTCCGTCTCCCTGGTCAAGAACGGCCGCCCCTTCCTCTCCTCCGTCACGATGGCCCTCGGCTGGGAGCCCGCCGCCCGCGGCCGCAGCGTCGACCTGGACGCCTCCTGCCTCGCCTTCGACGCCCGCCACAAGCGGCTGGAGACGGCCTGGTTCATGAAGCTGAACATCTTCAACGGCGCGATCGCCCACTCCGGCGACAACCTCACCGGCGGCGGCGACGGGGACGACGAGCTGATCACCGTCCACCTGGACGGCCTGCCGGCCGAGGTCCACGGGCTGGTCTTCGTCGTCAACTCCTTCTCCGGCCAGAAGTTCACGGACGTGAAGAACGCCTACTGCCGGCTCCTGGACGCCAGGACGAACGAGGAACTGGTCCGCTTCGACCTCACCCACTCCGAGCCGCGCACCGGCGTGGTGATGTGCAAGCTGGTCCGCCGGCCGGGCGGCGAATGGGAGATGACGGCCCTCGGCGAGTACGTCGACGGCAAGACCGCCCGGGCGATGATCGAGCCCGCCGCCGCGCTGCTCTGACCCGTCGCCGCGTCACGCCGGCGCCCCCGGATTCACCCCTCTGAGGGATCAAGTCGTCCACGGACCGGCTCGATTGACTCTCAGGGGGGTGAACCGCACTCTCCCTCGCACCCGCTGAGGAGAGACCGTGCCACGCTTCCTGTCCCGCCTCGCCGTCGCCGGCACCGCCGTCGTCCTCGCCGCCGGGCTGACCACCCCCACCTCCGCCGAAGCCGCCAGGCCGTCCGCCCACGTCCGGTCACTGCGGTGGGCCGCCCTCGGCGACTCCTTCACCGCCGGCGTCATCGAGGCCACCGGCGAGCCGACCGAGCCCCGGGACGGCTGCGCGCGCACCGCCGACTCCTACCCCGAGCTCATCCGCCGCGACCTCGGCTCCCTGACCGACCTGCGCAACGTCAGTTGCAGCGGCGCCACCACCGCGAACGTGTCAGCGACCAAGCTCTCCCCGCTCGGCCGCCCGCTCCCGCCGCTCGGCACCGACCCGAACGCCCCCTACCCGCCCGTCCCGGTCCAGCTCGACGCCGTCGGCCCGGACACCGACCTGATCACCTTGGGAATCGGCGGCAACGACCTCGGCTTCGCCGGGATCCTCAAGGACTGCATCGAACTCGGCGCCACCCACCTCGGCCGGGGCACCCCCTGCAAGGAGAAGTACGCCGCCCTCCTGCCCGGCCGATTCGCCGCGCTGAGCGCCGACTACGGCACCGTGCTCACCGCACTGCACGCCAAGGCCCCGGCCGCCAGGGTCCTCGCCGTCGGCTACCCGCACCTCGTCCCCGAGGACGTCGACCGGTGCAGGTACGGCGACCTGCTGCAGTTCGCCACCATCACCACCGGCGACCTCGCCTGGGCCCGGACGGCGGTCCTGGAGCCGCTCAACGCGGTCATCGCCCAGGACACCGCCGCCCACGGCGACACCTTCGTGGACCTCTACCCCTCCACCGCGGGCCACAGCGTCTGCGACGCCGACCACTGGGTCGACGGCGTGCTGACCAGCCTCCTCCCGCTGAAGTACGCCGTGGTGCACCCCAACGCGCGGGGGCAGGCCCATGCCGCCGCCGTGGTCGAGCACGCCGCCGTCGGCGGCTGACCGGAAACCGGTGGCCCGCCGGCCACTCCCCGGGCATCCTGACCGGATGATCATTCGTGAAGCGACCCCCGAGGACTGGCCGGCCATCTGGCCGTTCTTCCGGCGCATCGTCGCCGCCGGCGAGACCTTCCCCTACCCCCTCGACATGCCGTCCGAGCTCGGCCGGGAGTGGTGGATGAAGACCGCCCCCGACCGCACGGTCGTGGCCGTGGACGACGACGGACGGATCATCGGCACCGCCGCCATGAATACCAACCGGCCGGGAAACGGCTCGCACGTCGCCAGCGCCAGCTACATGGTCGACCCGGACGACCACGGCAGGGGCACCGGGCGGGCCCTGGTCGAGTACAGCCTCGACTGGGCCCGCCGGGCGGGCTTCCGCGCCATGCAGTTCAACGCGGTGGTCGCCACCAACCACCACGCCGTGAAGCTCTACCGGTCACTCGGCTTCGAGATCGTCGGCACCGTCCCCGAGGCCTTCCACCACCCGGTGGACGGCTACGTCGGCCTGCACGTCATGCACCGGCCGCTCTAGCGTCCGGCGTCGGTCACTCCTCGATCGCCCCGCCGACCCTCCGCAGGTGCTGCCGGAAGCTGTACGACGGGTCGGCGGCGCGGCGCTCCAGGAACTCCTCGAACCCGGTCTGCTTCCGCAGCGTGTTCCCGGCGGCGATCCGCACGGCCTGCGCCCGTTCGGTGGCGGCGATCCCGGAGGCCGTCTCCAGCACCTCCCCGAGCCGGCCGGCCGGCACGAACAGCACCCCGTCCGCGTCCGCGAACACCACGTCGTCGGCGGTCACCGTGTGCGGCCCGACCCGCGCCGACCGCAGCGCCTCCGGCTCCCGGTCGTCCAGCCGCAGGGGCCCGAGCGGCAGCGCGCCGTAGCTGAACACCGGCAGCCCGATCTCCAGCAGTTCGGGGGTGTCCCGGTGCAGCCCCCACACCACGATCCCGGCCACCCCGGCGGCCCGCGCCTCCAGTACCGCGAGGTCCCCGATGCAGGCCTCGTCCGTCCGCCCGCCGTTGTCGATCACCAGCACGTCCCCGTCCCGGGCGCCCCCGTACGCCTCCAGGAAGACGTCCACGCTCCCGTAGTGCCGCACCGGCAGCACCCGCCCCGCCACCCGGCTCCCCGGCACCAGCCCGGAGACCCCCACCGGTGCCGGCCGCACCGCCACCCCGACCCGCACGCACGCGTCCGCCACCAAGGGCGTGGACAGCCCCGCGAACTCCTTCAGCATCCCCAACTCCTCTCACCGAAAGCCCAGTTCACCAGCACCGGGATCCTATGCCCGGCCCCAAACTCACACCATCGAGTGAAACTCCGCCGTATACCGCAGAACCCGGCCCCGCCGTGGATAGCGTGACGCCCATCTGAAGGAGGGGCATCATGAGTGCTGTGGCGCATGAGCAACCGATCACGGACTCCCCATCACAGGCCGACATCCTGCTGGAGAGCTTCCTGAGCCTGCACTCCCCCGAAGGCTTCCGAGCCGAGCTCATCGAGGGAGAGATCATCGTGTCACCACCGCCGGACGGCGATCACGAGGACTACATCGACCTGCTCATCGATCAAGTGAAAGCCAAGTCCAAGGTCCACATGCAGGTGTCCGGCGGCAAGGGTCTTCGCCTGATCAGAGGCGGCCTCTGCCCGAAGAACCACGTCATCCCGGACGCGACGTTCGCACCGCGCGAACTCCGCCTCTTCCGCGGTGCCCCGCCATGGATGGAGCCGGACGGCGTGGCCATGGTCGCCGAGGTCACGTCGAGCAAGCCCGATCAGGACCGCATCACCAAACGGCACTGCTACGCCCGCGCCGGCATCCCGCTCTATCTCCTCATCGACCGGGAGAAGTCACAGGTCAGCCTGTTCGGCAAGCCGCACCGCGAGGAGTACACCGAGGTCCACCTCGCCGCCTTCGGCGAGCCCCTCGCTCTGCCCGTCCCCTTCGCGTTCGAGCTGGACACGAAGGACTTCCTCTAGGAAACGCGGAACGGCCCGCACCCCCTCCCACACAGGGGGTACGAGCCGTTCGGCCGGTGGAGCGCGTCAGCTACGGGTGGCCATGGCGCGCAGGAAGAAGGTCAGGTTGGCCGGGCGCTCGGCGAGGCGGCGCATGAAGTAGCCGTACCACTCCTGACCGTACGGGAGGTACACGCGCATGGTGTTGCCCTCGCCGGCGAGGCGCAGCTGCTCCTCGGGGCGGATGCCGTACAGCATCTGGTACTCGAAGGAGTCCCGCTTACGGCCGTTCCACTGGGCCAGCTGGCCGGCGATCTTGATCATGTTGGGGTCGTGCGAGGCGATCATCGGGTAGCCCTCGCCCGCCATCAGGATCTTCAGCGCGCGGACGTACGCGAGGTCGACCTCGTGCTTGCCCTGGAAGGCGACCGACTCGGGCTCCTTGTAGGCGCCCTTGCACAGGCGCACCCGGGAGCCGGCACCGGAGAACTCGCGGCAGTCGGCCTCGGTGCGGCGCAGGTAGGCCTGCAGCACGACGCCGAGCCAGGGGAAGTCCGCCCGCAGCTCGCGCGCGATGGCGAGGGTGGAGTCGGTGGTGGTGTGGTCCTCCATGTCGAGGGTCACCGTGGTGCCCGCGTCGGCGGCGGCCTCGCAGATGCGGCGGGCGTTCTCCAGCGCGATCTTCTCGCCGTCCACCGGGAGGAACTGGCCGACGGCCGACAGCTTGACCGACACCTCGGCGCCGGCCGCCAGGCCGGTCTCCTTGAGGGCCTTGAGCAGGTGCTCGTAGGCCTCGGCGGTGTCGGCGGCCTGGGACGCGTCCTGGGTGTCCTCGCCGAGGTGGTCCAGGGTGACCTTGCGGCCGGTGGCGACCAGGTCGTCGCAGGCGGTGACGGCGTCGTCGAGGGCCTCGCCCGCGACGAAGCGCTCGACTATCGCGTGGGTCGGGGGGAACTTCTCGACCACGGTGCGGACCTGCGGGGACCGGGAGGCCGCGAGAAGGGCGGAACGGAGCATCGTGACTCCTGGAGCTGGTGTTTCCAAGGGTGGCAGAAAGAGGCCGGGGCGGCGCGGACGGGGGTGGGCCGCCGCCGCCCCGGCGGGGCGACGCCCGGCTGCGGGGCCGGGCGTCGCGGGTGACCGGTGGCTACGGGAGCGCTCCGGCCGCAGGGGCGGGTCAGCCCATGTGCGGGTAGCGGTAGTCCGTCGGCGGGACGAAGGTCTCCTTGACCGAGCGGGTCGAGGTCCAGCGCGCCAGGTTCTGCTTGGCACCGGCCTTGTCGTTGGTGCCGGAGGCCCGGCCGCCGCCGAAGGGCTGCTGGCCGACGACGGCGCCGGTCGGCTTGTCGTTGATGTAGAAGTTGCCGGCCGCGAAGCGCAGCTTCTCCATCGCGTGCTCGACGGCCGCGCGGTCCTGGGAGATGATCGAGCCGGTCAGGCCGTACGCCGACACCGACTCCATCTGCGCCAGCATCTCGTCGTACTTCTCGTCCTCGTAGACGTACACGGCGAGGATCGGGCCGAAGTACTCGTCACGGAAGTACTCGGCGGCCGGGTCCTGGCAGACCAGCACGGTCGGGCGGACGAAGTAGCCGACCGAGTCGTCGTAGGTGCCGCCGGCGATGACCTCGACCTGCGGGTCGGCCTGGGCGCGGTCGATGGCGGCCTTGTTCTTGGCGAACGCGCGCTCGTCGATGACGGCCGACATGAAGTTGGACAGGTCGGTGACGTCGCCCATGGTGAGGCCGTCGACCTCGGCGGCGAACTCGTCCTTGAGGCCGGCCCACAGCGAGGCGGGGACGTAGGCGCGGGAGAGCGCCGAGCACTTCTGGCCCTGGAACTCGAAGGCGCCGCGGGTCATCGCGGTCTTCAGGACCTTCGGGTCGGCGGACGGGTGGGCGACCAGGAAGTCCTTGCCGCCGGTCTCGCCGACGATCCGCGGGTAGGTGCGGTACAGCGAGATGTTGTTGCCGACCTCGCGCCACAGGTGCTGGAAGGTGGCGGTGGAGCCGGTGAAGTGGATGCCGGCCAGCGCCGGGTGCTTCAGCGCGACCTCGGAGACGGCCAGGCCGTCACCGGTCACCATGTTGATGACGCCCTTGGGGAGGCCGGCCTCCTCCAGCAGCTGCATGAGCAGGTGCGCGGAGAACTGCTGGGTCGGGGACGGCTTCCACAGCACCACGTTGCCCATCAGCGCGGGCGCGGTCGGCAGGTTGCCGGCGATCGCGGTGAAGTTGAACGGGGTGATCGCGTAGACGAAGCCCTCCAGCGGGCGGTGGTCGCTGCGGTTCCAGACGCCGTCCGAGGAGATCGGCTGCTCCGCCATGATCTGGCGGGCGAAGTGCACGTTGAAGCGCAGGAAGTCGACCAGCTCGCAGGGGGTGTCGATCTCGGCCTGCTGGGCGGTCTTGGACTGGCCGAGCATGGTGGCGGCGGCCAGGGTCTCGCGCCAGGGGCCGGCCAGCAGGTCGGCGGCCTTGAGGAAGATCGCGGCGCGGGAGTCGAAGGAGAGCGCCTGCCAGGCCGGGGCGGCGGCCAGGGCAGCGTCGATGGCGTCCTGCGCGTCGGCCTGGGTGGCGTTGCGCAGGGTGCCGAGCCGAGCCGCGTGGTTGTGCGGCTGGACGACGTGGATCTCGGTGCCGCCGCCCATCCGGCGCTCACCGTTGATCGTCATGGTCAGCTGGACCGGCTCCTGGCCGCCCAGCTCCTTCAGCTTGGCCTCCAGACGGGCCCGTTCCGGGCTCCCGGGGGCGTAGCTGTGGACCGGCTCGTTCACCGGCGCGGGGACCTGGGTCACAGCGTCCATAGAGCGCACGCTCTCCTTCGTTCAATGCGGGGGGATTGCCGGCGCGGGTCGCACGCCGGCCACAGCACGAACGCTATTCCTGGGCACCGGGCCACTTGATTGGCCGGGCGGCTAAATTCCCCCGTACGGCGTTGTCCGCCCCGACGAAGGGGGTCACGCCGTGGTCACGACCTCCCCGCACGGCCTCCTCGTACGGCCTCCCCGGACGACCGCGTGCACGGCCTCCCCGCCCGGACTCCGCGCACGACCTCCACGCGCACGACCTCCAGGCGCACGACCTGCACGCGCACGCCCCCTCCGCGCCCGCCGCGGCGTCAGGCCGCCCGCCCGCGACGGCCCGTCGTCCCGACCGCCCCCGGGCCGGCCGGAGCCACCGGGCGGTCCCAGTCGATCCGGTAGCCGTGCACCGGCCGCAGCATCTTCTCCGGACTCATGACGGTCCGCATCATGATCGGCGCGACCAGCCGGAACACCATCCGCCCGACCGCCCCGGAGGACTTCTGGCTGTTGGTGCGCGCCGCGTCGGCGGCGATCTTCTCGACCCGGGGGCGGCGCATCGCCTCGTACGCGGCGAAGGCGGCGGTGTGGTCGGGCAGGTCGCGCAGGCAGCGGGCGAGTTCGACGGCGCTCTCGACGGCCAGCGAGGCGCCCTGGCCCGAGCTGTTGGAGGGGGCGTGCACGGAGTCGCCGACGAGGACCATCCGGCCGCGGTACCAGCGCGGGACGGAGGGCATGATCTCCAGTCGGGGGAAGACCTCCATCGTCCCGGCGTCGGCCACCCGCAGCACCTCGCGAGCGGGCAGGTCGTCGGCGTGCAGTTCGCGGCACCGGCGCAGCCAGTGCGCCGTGCCGAGGGCCCGGACCTCCTCCGGGGTCAGCGGCTCCGGCTGCGGGATGTTGCTGAACCAGGCCGTGCCGCTGCCGTCGGCCAGGCCCCAGTAGCCGAAGAAGGCGCGGGCGCCGTTGGCGAAGTGCACGGACTCGCCGCGTCCGGCCCGGCCGGGCAGCCGGTACGGGCTGTAGCCGCCGACGCCGAGCAGTCCGGTGTACTGGGCGGCCGGGGCGGCCGGGTCGATCAGGGTGCGGACGGTGGAGCCGGTGCCGTCGGCGCCGATCAGCAGGTCCCCAGTGGCGCTGCTGCCGTCGGCGAACCGGGCGGTGATCCCGTCGGCGCCCTCCTCGGCGCCGACCAGCCGCTTGCCCCAGTGCACCTCGACGCCGGTCTCCCGCAGCCGCCGCTGCAGCACTTCGTACAGCTCGGCGCGGCGCATCAGCCGGCCCCGCGGCAGGTCGGCGAGGCCGCTGAACTCGGCCAGCACGCCGCCCTTGCCGTCCTCGATCACCATCGGCCCGACCGGTTGCCCGATCCGGTCGACCTCCGCCTCCAGTCCGACGACGGCCAGGGCGCCGAGCCCGTTGGGAGCGATCATGAACGTTCCGCCGACGCCCTCGGCGGAGGTCCGGTAGGCCTCGAACACGACCGGCTCGATGCCGGCCTTGCGCAGCGCCAGCGCCATCACCGGCCCGGCGATGCCGCCGCCGATGACCAGGGCCTTCTTGGACGTACCAGGTGCACTCATTGCAGACTCCCGAACTGTTCCTGCCAGGCCCGGACGAAGTCCGGCTCCCGGAGCTGGGCGATGAGGCGCTCGACGAAGGCGACCTCGGCCTCCAGCCCGCCGACCCGGTACTCCTCCTCGATCAGGAAGATCCAGTCGACGCCGTCAGCCGTGGCCTTGCGCATCTCCTCCCGGATGGCCGCCACCTCGGCGGCCAGGGCGGTCCGCCGCCGCTCCAGCAGCTCCGCGGCCTCGGCCGGCGGGAGCACCATGAGCAGCGACAGCGAGACCCCGAACGCGGGGTACTCGTGCTGCGGTTCGGCGACGAGTTCGCGCATCCAGTCGTAGAGCTCGGTCCGGCCCTCGGGCGTGAGGGCGTAGACGGTGCGCTCCGGCCGCTGGGTGTCGCGGACGGTCTCCTGCTCGGCGACGAACCCGGCCTTCCGCAGCTGCTCCACCACCATGTACAGCGAGCTGCGGTTGTACTTGATGTTGCGGTCCTTGGCGTGCTCCTTGAGCCGCCGCCCCATTTCGTAGGGGTGCATCGGCTCGGCCAGGAGTTCGGCCAGGACCGCCAACGCCAGCGGGTTCGACACCTTGCGTCGCTTCGCCACGAGACATCCTCATCTCTTGGTCAGTACTGACTATCCAGCCTCAGATAGTCAGAGTCAACTATTCAGGATCGACGGACTCGAACTCTGTCCGCCCGGCTAAAATCAACCACACGCCGTTGTCCGAACGGATGAGGGACGGAGGAAGGAGGTCCGGATGACCGGCCTGCCGCTCCGTCACCTGCTGATGTCCCTGGGCGAACCGCTGGTCGAACTGCAGGCGGCCCCGCTGGGCCTGGACGTCCCGGTCCGCGACGTCGCGATCCTCGACCCGGAGGACCCGCCGACCGCCGCCCCCGGCGAGCTCGTCCTCGCGATCGGCGCCCGCGGCCGGGCCGCGCTCCCCGCCCTGCGCGCGGCCGGCCGGGCCGGCGCGGCCGCCGTGGCGGTCAAACTGGACGGCCCCGGCCAGGCCGACGCGCTGCGCGAGGCGGCCACCGACGCGGGCGTCGCCCTGCTCTCGGTGCGCCGGGAGACCCGCTGGGAGCACCTCGACTCGCTGGCGAGGGCGATCATCGCCGGACCGGACGCCCCGGACGCGCCCGGCGCCCCCGAGCCCAACGCGGGCGACCTCTTCTCCCTCGCCCAGACCGTCGCCGTGCTCACCAACGGCATCGTCTCGATCGAGGACACCTCCAGCCGGGTGCTGGCCTACTCCCGCTCCTCCGACTCCGACGAGGTCGACGACCTGCGCCGGCTCTCCATCCTCGGGTGGCAGGGCCCGGAGCCGTACCTGTCCAAGCTCCGCGAGTGGGGCATCTTCCAGCACCTGCGCAGTTCGGACGCCCCGATCGCGGTCGAGCCGCACCCCGAGCTCGGCCTGCGCCGCCGCCTGGCCGTCGGCATCCGGGCCGGGTCGCAGCCGCTCGGCACCATCTGGGTGCAGGAGGGCGCGCAGCCGCTGGCCCCGCTGGCCGAGCAGGCCCTGGTCGGCGCCGCCCGGGTCGCGGCCGCCCAGCTGGTGCGCCGCCGCCGGGAGCTGTCCGCCGACGTCCGGCTCACCCGGACGCTGCTCACCGGACTGCTGGAGGGCTCCACCGGCCCCCAGTCGCTCGCCACCCACATCGGCCTGGACCTGCGCCGCCCGGCCACCGTGCTGGCCTACGGCGCGCACACCACCGAGGCGCTGCACCGCTCCGACGTCACCGGCCTGATCTCGGTGCACACCGCCGCCCGACACCGCGCCGCGCTGCTCGCCCCGATCGAGTCCCGGGTGTACGTGCTGCTGCCCGACCTGCCGCCCGGCCTGCCGATGGCCACCGTGCGCGGCTGGGCCACCGAGGTGGTGACGGCCGCCCGGGAGCACCTCGGCGTCCCGCTGCGCGCCGCGATCGGCTCGACCGTCGACGGTCTGGCCCAGGTGCCCGACTCCCGCGCGCAGGCGGACCGCATCCTGGACGCGATGGGCCGCGGCGGCGTGGACCTCGACGTCGCGGCGTTGATCGACGTGCAGGCGGAGGTGCTGGTGAGCGAGGTGGTCGCGCTGCTGCAGGAGCGCACCGGCCTGCGCGACCCGCGGCTCACCGCGCTCACCGCGTACGACCGCCGGCACGGCACCCGGCTCGCCGAGTCGGTGCTGGCCTGGCTGGACGCGCTCGGCGAGGTCCGGGTGGCCGCGGACGCCCTGCACATCCACCCCAACACCCTGCGCTACCGGGTGCGCCGCGCCGAGCAGTTGACCGGCATCGACCTCGCCCAGCCGCAGCAGCGACTGCTGGCGATGCTGCAACTGCGGCTGCCCGCGGACGAGTGGTCCGCGGGCAGCCGGTCACGCTCCGAGCGCGCCGGGGATCACGCGCCGTAGGGGCACGCCCCGCGGGGTCACATCCCGCAGGGGGTCACGCCCCGCCCGGCACGCCCCCGAGGGGCACACCGTAGGGTCACGCGCCGTAGCCCTGGCCGCGCTTGTGCTCGTTCAGCCGGTGCCACGGGCCGGTGACAGCCACCTGGATGCCCGGGGTCTGGATGTTGGCGAACAGGGTCCTGCCGTCGTCCGAGAAGGTCACCCCGGTGAACTCGCTGAACTCGGGCTTCTCGGCGGTGCCGATGTTCAGCTCGTTGCGGGCGATCGGGTAGACCAGCCCGTCCTCGGTGGCGCCGAACAGGTGCGAGACGCCCTCGCCGTCCTCGCAGATCACGATGCCGCCGTACGGCGAGACGGTGATGTTGTCCGGTCCGTCGAAGTTGTCGTGGTCGCCCCAGACGTCGGTGTTGACGCCCAGCAGGACCTTCAGGGTGATGGTGCGGCGGGCCGGGTTGTAGAACCACACCTGGCCGTCGTGCTGCAGCGGGCTCTCCGAACGGGCGTAGCTGGAGACGAAGTAGAAGCCGCCGTCACCCCACCACATGCCCTCCAGCTTGCGGGCGCGGCTGACCTCGCCGTCCTTGAACTGCTTGCGCACCGAGACGGTCCTGGCGTCGCGGTCCTGGACCTTGACCCAGTCCACCCCGTAGGTGGTGCCGACCTTGGTGGCGCGGGAGAGGTCGTCGACGAACTTGCCCTGCGCGTCGAAGACCTTGAAGGCCTCCAGCACGCCGGCGTCGGCGGCCAGCTTGCGCAGCTGGTAGCGGCCGTGCGTGAAGCCGGCCGGCGGGGTCCAGCGGAACAGCAGGCCGTTGGGGTTCGAGGCGTCCTCGGTCAGGTAGACCTGGCCGCGCTTGGGGTCGACGACCACGGCCTCGTGCGCGTAGCGGCCGAACGCCTTGATCGGCTGCGGGTCGCGGTTGTAGTCGTCGTCGAACGGGTCGACCTCGAAGACGTACCCGTGGTCCTTGGTGAACCCGTTCTTGCCGGCCTTGTCCTCGGTCTCCTCGCCGGACAGCCAGGTGCCCCACGGGGTGATGCCGCCGGCGCAGTTGGTGGCGGTGCCGGCGATGCCGACCCACTGCTCGACCGAGCCGTCCCGCTTGGCGTGCACGATGGTGCAGCCGCCGGCCGCGCCCGGGTCGTAGACGTGGCCCTCGGTCAGCGGCACGGGGTGCGGCCAGTTGGCGCGGGCGCCGGACAGCTCGTGGTTGACGACCAGGTAGTTGCCGCCGCGCTCGTCCTCGAAGGCGGAGGTGCCGTCGTGATTGCTCGGGGTGAACTCGCCGGTGCGCAGCCGGGTGACGCCGGCCCGGTTCAGGACCTTGTACGAGAAGCCCTTGGGCAGGGACAGCAGCCCGGCCGGGTCCTGCACCAGCGCGCCGTAGCCAACGGCGGTGCCACCGGCCGCGTTGGTCCCGGCGGCCGGAGCGACCGGCGCCTCGCCGCCGGCCGGGGCGGCGATCGCACCGGGGGCGCTGGCCAGGGCCTCGGCACTGCCGGCGATCAGCACACCGGCCCCGACGACGGTGGAACGGTTGACGAAGTCCCGGCGGGACAGCGACATGGCAGCAACTCCTGAAGGGTTGGGCGCGGGCGTCGGGGCGGGATGCCGACGCCCAGCAGGCTCCGCCGGGCGGGTGAACCCGGGATGACGCGCACCTCACGTCCGGGCGGCCATTTGCCGACCGATGACCGACGCATGACCTCCGCTTTGCCAAGTCGCCGTCAGCCTCGCCGCGCATTCCCGCACCGCGCGGGCGCCCCGCCGGCGACGCGTCAGCGCCGCGCCGACCGCCACTGCTCCCAGGCCGCCAGCCACAACTGCTCGGCCAGCCGGTGCTCCTCCCACACCTCGGCCCCGCCGCCGCCCGGCCGCTCCCGCCACAGCTGCGCCCAGGCCCGCTGGGCCGGCAGGCTCGCCACCTCGCTCGCGAACACCGTGTACCGGACGACCTCCTCGACGGCCGCCTCGCCCTCCGCCGTCCCGACCAGCCAATGCGTCTGCTGGGACAGCCGGTTGAGGTGGTTGACCATCGCGGTCACGGCCGCCGCGGCCTCCTCCCGGGTCTCGGTGGCCAACCGCATCTGCTGGCGCACCGCCGCCTCCCAGCGCACCGCGCAGGCGTCCCCGCGCAGCCCGCGCGGCAGCCGCGGCGTGCGCCCGGCCCGGACCTGCGCCTCTATCGCGGCGGTCTCGGCGATGCTCTGCGCGATCAGCGACCGGTGCGCCTCCAGCCCGACGACGGGCGGCAGCTCGCGCTCCTCCACCGGGACGTACCGGGCCTGCCGGGAGGCGAGGTCGCGCAGCAGGTCGGTGCGCCCGCGCAGGTACCGCTCGAAGTCGCCGATCCCGCCGAGCTCCACGGCGCCGGGGGCCACCCCGCGGCCGCAGACCGTCACGGTCAGCCCGCCGACCCGCAGCCGCCCGGCCCACACCGGCTCGGGCCCGTCGGCCGCAGCCCCCGGCCGCAGCTCCGGCCGGTCCTCGTGCACCTCCACCGCGCACGGCTCGCCGTCCACCGTGATCCACGCGCGCAGCGCCCGCACCCGGCCCGGGCCGTCGCCCTCGTCCAGGCCCAACTGCTCGTAGACCCGGTCCCGTTCGTCCTCGACCACGTCCTCCAGCTCGGGCAGCGGCTCGCACTGCTCGGCCCCCGGCCGGTAGGTGCGCACGGTCACGTACGGGCCCGCGGCGGAGCGCCAGTCGCCGCACTGCACCTCGACCCAGCGCAGCGCGCCGCCGGCGGTCTCGAAGGCCGCCAGCGCCTCACCGGTGCGGGCCGGCCCGTCGACCACGCCGTACACCGGGAAGTCGACCGCGGCCAGGGCCCGGCGGGAGAAGTCCTCCTGGACGGCGAACTGGTCGGCGAGCTGGTCCGCGACCGTGTCCATGGCCTGCCCCGCGACCTCACTCGCGGCCTGGTCCGCGGCCTGGTCCGCGACCTGACCCGCGACCTCTCTCGCGGCCTGCCCCGCGACGTCACCCGGGACCTGACCCGTGACCTGGTCCGCGAGACGACCGGCGAAACGATCCTCCTGGCCCGGCCGGCCGGGCACCGGCGCTGGGCCCCCGGGCCCGGTGTTCCACTCCTGGTGCCTGCCGCCGCTCTCGCGCATCATCCTGTGCCGCACCCCCGACTCCTCGCGCCCGCACCGCTGACGCCACCTTACGTGGCCGCCGCTGCCGGGTCATCAGCTCGACTGCCGGTCGGAGGCGGTGGCCGTGTCAGGACGCCCGGTTGTCAGCCGCCCTCCCTAACCTGGCGGCATGACAGCACAGAACAGCACCGCCACGGACGGCACGGCCCCGAACGGCCTCCCCGCCAGGATCAGCATCGTCACGCTCGGCGTCACCGACCTCGACCGCAGCGCCCGCTTCTACGAGGGCCTCGGCTGGCGGCGCTCCGCCGCCTCCAGCCCGGAGATCGTCTGGTTCCGCACCGCCGACTCGGCGCTCGGCCTCTTCCCCACCGACGAGCTGGCCGCCGACGCGGGCGTGCCGGCCACCGGCGAGCCGTCGTTCCGCGGCGTCACCCTCGCGGTGAACCTGGAGTCCCCCGCGCTGGTGGACGCCGCGATGACGACGGCCGTCGGGGCCGGCGCCGTGGTGGTCAAGCCGCCGGCCGCGACGAGCTGGGGCGGTTACTCCGGCTACTTCGAGGACCCGGACGGCCACCTCTGGGAGCTGGCCCACAACCCCTTCGTCCCCTTCACCGAGGACGGCTCCCTGGACCTCCCCTGACCCGCGCCCGCGCCCTTCGTCCTCCCCCTAGTTCTTCGAACGCGCCTTGAAGGCCGCCTTGCGCGCCTCCTTGGCCACCGCGCGGTCCAGGTGCAGTTCCCCGATCGCCTCCAGGACGTCCGCCGTGTACGGGTGGTCGACCCGCCACAGCTCGCCGAACCAGGTCGCCGGGTCGCCCTTCACCGGCAGGTCGGTGACCAGGTCGCGCAGCAGCTCGGCGTCCCCGCCGTTGTCCAGCAGCTGGGCGGCGAAGGTGTCGACCACCGTCCACAGCATCATCGCCCGCTCCGGCGCCGGCACGTCCTGCGCGCCCCGCGCGGTCAGCCAGGCCCGCGCCGCACCGCCCAGCTCCGGATCGTCCAGCACCTCCCGGACGGCGGGCTCGGCGTCCGGGCCCAGCATGTCGAGCCCCGAGACGCAGAGCATCCGCCGCAGCGGGCCGTACGCGTCGCTGCCCCGCGCCGCCGCGAGCAGCTCGCGCGCCGCCGGCACCGGCTCCCGGTCGGCCGTCCACACCCGCAGCTCCTCCTCCGGCAGCACGTTGGCCGACTCGCACAGCCCGCGCAGCAGCTCGACCGCGTCGCCCTGGGCCAGTTCGCCGACCAGCGGCGCGTCGTAGCCGTCCTCCAGCAGCCACTGCCGGATGCCGTACTGGCCGAGCGGGGTGAGCCGGACCAGGCCGAAGCGGGCCGACTCCTCCTCGTCCAGCGGCTCCTCGCCCACGACGACGGGCTCGTCGCCCTCCTCCTCGTCGAACAGCTCGGGGTCGATCGGGCGGTAGTCCAGCAGGCCCAGTTCGGCGAGGTCGCCCAGCATCGGGTCCAGCGCGACCATCACGTCGGTGATGTCGCCGAGCAGCTCCTCGCTCGGCTCCTCGCCCTCCGGCACGACCAGCAGCGCGGCGAGCACGCCCAGCGGGACGGTCTCGTTGCCCGGCTCGGCGAAGGCGGTGGTCTCGTAGAGCACCTGCAGCGCCTCGTCCAGCAGCTCGGCGGCCTCGTCCCGGGCCTCCTCGACCTCGTTCAGGCCGTCCTCGTCCTCCTCGTCCGCTCCGCCCGCCGCCTCGCCGTCCTCCTCGGGCAGTGAGTCGGCCTCCACGGCCAGCTCCCGGACGATCCCGGCGGCGGTCAGCCACAGCTCCAGGACGGTCTCCGGGTCGCCCTGCTCGGCGGGCTCCAGGTCCGGGCCCGGGACGGCGATGTGCTCGCCCTCCGCGGTCGTGCCGAGCTCCACCAGGTCCAGGTCGCAGGCCAGTGACCAGGCCCGCAGCGCCTCGACCTCGGTCTCCTCGGGCACCTCGCCCTCGGCCGGCGCCAGGCCCAGCAGGCGCGCCGCGGGGGCCCGGTCCTCCTCCACCAGGTCGCCGAACTCGTCCACCGCCCGGTGCGGGGCGGCCCAGCGGGCCAGCGCCAGCGCGTACCCGAACATCGGGACGGCCTTCGCCTGCTCGGCCAGCTCCTCCTCGGAGGGCAGCTTGACCGGCGGGACCAGCACGGCCGCGTCGTCCAGGTCCTCGTCGTCCAGACCGTGCGCGGCGAACGCCCCGTAGAGGTCCTGCAGCTCCAGGTCGGCGGGCAGGACCGCCTCGGCCGCACCCTCTCCCCCCGCAGCCCCGGCGTTCTTCCGACGTCGTCCGGCCATCGTTTGCGCTCTCCCTCAGCCAGCGGTCAGCCCAAACAGCTCCGCGTACCGATCTACCACCTCAGCGTATAGGTCGGGCACCCGCGATGCCCGGCCTCCGGGGGCGCTCACAGGGGCGCGCGCCGCATCCGTGCGCCCACCGTTTATCCTTCGCTCTGGTACCCGCGCACACCCCGCGCGGACCGCCGGGCAACGAAGCCCACCTCTCGTCACAGCTCATCCGCTCCACCAGGGAGCCCCGCACCGCGGCCACCACCACAGCGCCTCAGGACGGGTGCGCCGGCACACCCCGCCGACCCCGGTGGTGCCCTGCCACAGGAGACCCCTCACATGGCGGACCTCTCCCCCGCCGGCTCCGGCCTGCGCACCGCGCAGCTCGACGGACGCCGACTGTCGGAGGCCCTGCTCCCCCTGGAGCTCGCGCCGCGCGCCCAGCTCCAGCTCTCCGCGATCAGCCGCTGGAACGCCCTGCGCGGAGTCCGCGTCGGCCTGGTGGCCGCCGCCCTGCTGCTGATGCTGATCGGCGCCAACCTGGCGACGCCGATCTACCCGCTCCTCCAGCAGCGCCTCGGGCTCGGCCCGCTCGACACCACGATCCTGTTCACGGTCTACGTCTTCGCCCTGGTCCCGGTGCTGGCCATCGTCGGCCACTGGTCCGACCACCTCGGCCGCCGCGCCCTGATCCTGCCCGCCGTCGCCCTGGCCGCCGCCGGCGACGTCGTCTTCGCCACCTCCGGCAGCTTCTGGCAGCTCGCCCTCGGACGCGCCGTCCAGGGCGTCGCCGTCGGCCTGTCCACCGGCGCCGCCGGAGCCGCCCTCGGCGACCTGCTGCCCGACCACCCGACGCTGGCCGCCAAGCTGACCCTGGCCTGCTCGGCCGGTGGCGTCGCCCTCGGCCCGATCGTCGGCGCCCTGCTCTCCGGCGGCTCCGAGCCGCTGCTGACGCCGTTCCTCCTGCACGCCATCGCGCTCCTCGCGCTCTGCGTGCCGCTCGCCCTGGTCCACCCCCGGATGCCCGGCCGCAACCGCCCGCCGGCCTCCCCGCCGCGCATCACCACCCCGGCCCACCTGCGCCCCCAGCGCCTGCGGCTGCCCCGGGCCGGACGCCGCGAGTTCCTGCTCGCCGCCTCGGCCGGCTTCATCTCCTACGCGGTCTTCGGCGTCTACCTCAGCCTGGCGCCGGCCTTCTCCGCCACGCTGCTGAACACCCCCTCGCACCTGACCGGCGCCGTGGTCGCGGCCCTGCTGCTCGGCTCCTCGGCCGCCGCCCAGCTGATCGTCCCGCCGACCGCCGACCGCAAGGTCATCGCCCTCGGCATGACCGGACTGGCCGCCGGCCTGGGCCTCGTCGTCGCCGCCGGCTACACCGGCACCCCGGCACTGCTCTTTATCGGCAGCGTCCTCGGCGGCATTTGCCAGGGCGTGGCCTTCCGCTCCCTCTTCACCACCGCCGTCGCCGCACTGAACCCCGAACGCCGGGGCTCCGAGCTCTCCGCCCTCTGGGTCATCGTCTACCTCGGCAGCTCCCTGCCCATCGTCGCCGTCGGCGCCCTGGTCAGGAGCTACGGCCTGCTCCCCGCCGTCAGCGGCTTCGCCACCGTCGCCGCCCTCCTCTGCACCGCCCTGGCCGTCACCGTCGCCCGCAAGCCCAAGCGCACGGCCTGACCCCGCCCGGCGTGCGGCGCTGCCCGGCACTTCCCTTCGGAAGTCCCGGGCAGCGCCGTCTCCGCCACGGGGTGGACACCCGCGCATCATCCGCTCCGTCGAGCAGCTCCACCGCCGTTCACCACCATCCACCCCCCACCCGCCCTCCCGGCGGGTGCCCGCCCCGGGCCTGGCGGCGTGGCGCTGTGACGGCTGGCTCTGTGGACGGCCCTCAGGGTGCCGCCCGTAGAGCCAGCCGGTCAAGAAACTCAGCACGATATCCAAGTACGCCTGCACCGGCCCGAAGAGCCCGTACGGCACGTACTCGGGGATCTCGCAGAGAGCCACCCACGCCAGAGCATCCAGCTCGTCCGTGTCCACCACCTCGGCGGCACCGCTGACGACCTCGCAGGCCGTGTATGACATCAACCGACCAGTCTTCGGATGCACTCGCTCGCCCAACAGCTTGACCGCGGCCACGACCAGCCCGGTCTCCTCCGCCGTCTCGCGGACGGCCGCTTCCTCGGGGGATTCGCCCGCCTCGATCTCGCCCGCCGGAAACTGCCAGGAGAGCTGGCCCTCACTGACCCGTCGCCGCACCATCAGAACGCGTTGCTCCTGGACCACGATCGCGGCGGCAACACCCGGGCGTTCCTCCGCAGTCTGCTGTGTCACTGTGCTCCTCCAGGGGGCAAGACAGCTGGCATGCACCGTGTGGCATGGCCCTACATACGGGTCGCTCCGTGCTCCAGGTAGACGGTCTCGGACTGAGTCCTGGCCGCGCAGGCGGCGTGGACGCGGCGCGCGAGGCGCGGGATGAGCAGCTCGTCAAGCTGGTCCGTGGTGTGGAAGGCGTACTCGCCGATCTCCACCTGGTCGACGGTGATACTGCCCAGCTCGTCGGCCGGGAGAACGCCGCCGTCGAAGACGAAGAGGAGCTTGTCGCCCTCGGTGGGGTGGGGCGCCCAGTCGGCGACGAGAAGGCGGCCGACCGGCGGCGTGATGCCGAGCTCCTCCTTGACCTCACGGGCCGCGCCCTCGCTCGGGGTCTCGCCGGCGTGCAGGTAACCGCCGGGGATCTCCCAGCCGGGCTTGTACGTCGGCTTCACGAGAAGGACGCGGTCGTCCTCGTCGAAGAAGAGCACGCCAGCGGCGGTACGGGGCTGCGCCACGACTTCGTGGACTTGGGAGTCGCTCACGGCGACGACTGTAGCCACCCATCCGCATCACGCGACGATCCGGAGCGCGCGCCGATGCCCACGAAGGCTCCACCCATACCTCCCCGTAGTCGCACCGACGGGCGGACCGACGTCGGCCGCGCGCCCCACGGCGCGCGGCCGACGCCCAATACCCGGCCGCTCCGGCACCGTTGCACGGATGGACACCCTCGCTCGTGCCAGGAACACCGGAGGAAAACCCGGCATGACGGGCACAACCCACCTGCCGATCCCCGTCCAGGTGCTGCAGGTCACCAAGCTCCCCGCTCGATGTCGCCCGAGCGGATCATCCTTGTGGCCTGCTTGAAGCGGCCCGCTCCTCGATGGATTCGAGGAGCGGGCCGCTCAGCGGAGCCGTGACAGCTCCGACTCAGGCAGTGATCAGCTTGCGGACCGCGTCGCTGACTTCGGGCAGAGCGTCGGGCTGGGCCCACTGGTAGGCGTCGTGCTCGGTCAGGACGACTGGCTCGGTCTTCTCCACGGTGACGGCGAAGTTGAACTGGCGGGTCGTGCCGCCGCGGCTGTTCTCGTAGTCGAAGTGCCCGAGGTAGCCGGTGACCCGATCGATGGTCAGTCCGGTCTCCTCGGTGGTCTCGCGGTGCAGGGCGTCCAGGATGGTCTCCCCGGCGTCGACCTTCCCGGAGGGGATCTCCCACAAGCCGCCCAGGTAGTCGTCCGGGTTCCGGCGCAGCAGCAGGACCCGCCCATCATGGTTGATCACTGCTGCGGCGACGAAGCCGGTGATGCCGGCGGCTTCGGCGCCGGCCGCCAGGCCAGCCGCAAACTCGGGGGAGGTGACGATCACAGCAGCTCCTCGTGATGGTCGCTAATCTTCATGGCCGCACGGACGTACTGCTCAGCCGGCTGCAGATCCTGCTCACGATGCCATACCGGGAGCTTGATCCTTCGCCCGAGCGCCGCATCACCGAGCGGATCGGCGTGGCCTACTGCACAAGGGGGGTAATCACCGAGGGGCCGGGGAAGTCGGCAGCAAGGGCGTCCATGATCAGTTCGTCGCAGACCTGGCCGAGCCAGTACCCGGCTTGGCGGAGACGGCCGACAGCACAGAAGCCGGCCTTCTCGTAGGCGCGGACGGCTGCCGCGTTAGGGGCAAGGACCTTGAGCCAGATCATCCGCAGGTTGGTGATGTGGAAGCCGTAGTCGAGGACGAGCCGGGTCGCGGCGGCACCCAGGCCCCTTCCGCGAGACTCGGGGGCGAGCATGATCACGTACTCGGCGGTGCGGACGGACATGTCGGGCAGCAGGGTGACAACGCCGACCGGGACGGGCGCCTGTCCGGCGAGGTCGTAGACGGTGAACCGGATGTTGTCGCCGCGCAGTTGGGCGGTCATGCCTTCGGTGCGAGCCTCCAACGATTCGGGCTGCTGGCGGCCGTAGCCGACGAGGAGAGCCGGGTCCTGTTCCCAACCCCAGTACGTCTCGACCAGGTCGGCGCGGTAGGGGCCGAGGCCGCAGGTGCTGTCGCGGACCCAGATGATCGGGTCAGGGCTGTCGGCGATGGTGGGCTCCGAGGGTGAGGACGGGCGTGTAGGCGTGGGTGGACGGCGGCTCGGCGACGGGGCTGCCGTCCTCAGTCTGCACCCAGGCGTGCAGGCGGACCGGGTCTGCGGCGACTCCGTGGCACCAGGTGATGCTGAGGCGGCGGGAAGCCAACAGCAGTACGGCGGCGGCGGACTCCTCCAGGCAGGCGGTTCGGGCCGGAGAGTGCCAGGCCGCGCGGCGGACGGCGCGGATGGCGGCGGCCGCCTGGCTCGGGGTGGCCGGGTGGAGGCAGGTTGACGCGGCTCGGTGGACGGACCGGATGAGGCGGTGCATCGCGGCCCCGGGGCTGCCGGTGCGCTTGACCGCGAGGATCGCGACGAGCGCACTGGCAGCAGCCAGAGTGGCGCTCACCGGAGCGCAGGCGGGACGGTCAACGCCGGCCGGGTGCTCGGCGCTCCCCCAGCTTGCGTCCGGGGCTGCCGCCAGGGCAGGCGACCGCCACGGTGCTGGGACGGCCGCGGGGGACAGGAGCCCAGCGTCCATCAGCTGCTCGGCGAGGACCGTGGGCAGGTCTGCGGTGCGTCCCGTTCGGGCAGCCTTCCTCCAGTGTTCGGCGGCGGCCGGGAGGAGGCCTTCGACGCGGCCGGTGCGGTAGTCGACGAGGACCAGGACGTGACCGAAGTCGACGGCCCTGATGTGGGAGGGCGCGGTGGCGAAGGCGGGGACATCAGCCATGGGGGTTGCTCCTGGCCTGGTCGAAGGTCCAGTCGGGGGCCGGGGCGCGGTGGTGGGCGGTCAGCCACGCCTCGGCGGCCAGGGCCTGCTCGATCGTGGCGAGCGGCATCGGCAGCCCGGCTGCGGCCTGGCGCAGGTGCAGGCGGAACCGGGCGGGGTGCAGGAGGCCGAGGGCGGCGAGGTGCCCGTCGGCCAGTTTCGTCAGATCCGGAAGGTTGGCGCGCATCCCGGCGTAGTGGTCGGCGTCGAAACTTCCCTTGGTGGTGCGAGCCGCGAGTTCCGGTGGCAGTAAGCGGACCATAGCGCCGACGAGGTGCGGTTTGTAGCGGTGGAGGGCGGGGCGCTGGTCCAGCGGGGTCCGGAGCACAGTGTCCATCACGGCAGGATCGAGGAACGGGTTATGCAGGCAGATTCCGTAGGCCGCAGCGAAGGTGGCGTCGGCGGTCGCGGTGCGGGCGACCTCGCGGATCTCGTCCACCAGTACCCGGACGGAGGCGTCAAGGCCGGTCAGTGAGTCCTCCGCCGCAGCGGCTTCGCGTGCGGCCTGGACCAGAAGGCGGCGGGCGGGCGGCTCCGCCCATGCGGGGAACGGCAAGAGTGGGCACCAGGTCACTGTGCCGTGGCCGTTGCGGTCCGGGGTCCCTACGGTCTCGGCGAGGCGATGCAGAGCATAGGTGCGGCTGGTCCAGGCCACGCGGGTGGCGTCGCGGAGCAGGAGCGGCACACCGGTGTGCCGAAGGCGGGCCCAGCCGCTCGCCTCGCTCATCGCTCGGCGGAGGCGGCGGTGGCGGATGAGGTCGGCCAAGTGGATCGGTGGTTGGAACAGCACGCTGTCGCCACCGTCCCCGGTCAGGTGGGTACGGGTGCCGAACTCGTCACGCATCGAGACGAACTGGGCAGTCAAGCGGGCCCGAGTGAGGGTCGAGGGCGGCGGCTCGTCCGTAGCTGGGATTTCGGTGATGGCGGTATAGGGCAGGTGGTGGCCGGTCAGCGGCAGCAGGTGGTGGTCGATCCGGCCGCTGCGGGCGGCCACGAGCCGTGCGTAGTGGAGGTCGGCGCCGGCCTCGTTACCGTCGGGATGGACGGTGACCACGTTCAGCCGGTGTCCGGCCGGGAGGGAATCGGCGGCGAGGACAGCAACGCTGCTGGAGTCCAGACCGCCGGAGAGGTCACTGGAGAGGTCCGGGTCGGCTGCCGTTCGCAAGGCGACCGCCGCTGTGAGCGCGTCGTGAAGTTGCTGGTCGGGACGGCGACCAGGCAACGGCTCCGGGCGCCATACCGGGTGGCGGCGGACCGATCCGCCGTCGGCGGGCTGCTCGATCCGGTGGCCGGGGTTCAGCAGCTCGATGCCGTCGAAGAACGACCTGGTCCCGGCCAGGGCCGGGACGGAGGGCAGGAAGACCGCGCACGCCAGCCGCTGGGTATCGATCGCGGCACCAGTGAGCGAGGCCAGCATGCGGGCAGAGGTGGACCAGGCCCAGCCGCCCGCGTACCACGTCGCGTAGACCGGGTGGGTGGCAGCCGGATCGGTGTGCACCACCACGGAGTCGGCCGTTTCCTCTACGACCGCGTAGGCGCCGGGCCATCGCCAGGCCACGTCGGGAGGCAGCGGGGTGTCGGCCAGGCAGGACAGCTCGAAGTCGCCGGCTCCGCACAGGCCCAGCACCAGGACTCGCCGCCTTCCGCTCTGTGCGGTGACTACCGTGGCCGGGCCGTCGCCGAGCCGCCAGCTGCGAGAGCCCTCGGCGAGCGGCCGGGAACCGTATGGACGAGGGGTGACACGGGTGGTGCTGAAGCCTCCGAAGATCACCACGGGACTCCTTCCGGGTCCTGACTGGGTGCTGTCGCCCCCGCCGTGGCGGGGGCGACAGCATGTCGGGTCAGCTGTTGTAGGCGCGCCGCTTGTCCTCGCTACTGCCGCCGCCCTGGCCCTCGGTCAGAGCGGCGGCGTCGCCGACCTGGACCAGCGTCAGCTCGTCCTCGTCGGCGGTGTCGACGGCGTGGATCAGCTCGTTCATCCGTTCCTCCTCGAATACGAAGGGTCTCTCCCTGCCGACCCCGTCGGTCGGCAGGGCTCGGCACCACGTGGTGCCGCATCCCGACCCGGCAGAGGCCGGGCGGGAAATCTCTAAAAGGGGGTGGCTGTTCGGTCGTTCCGGTGTCCGGCAGATTGGCCGCGATCGCGGGCAGAGGTTCGCCGGTGAGCTGGTGCTGGGCCACCCTGCCGAGCAGACCGATCACCGCGAGGTGCTCAAGCACCACGAAAGCCTTCAGGGCGTCGTGGACCAGATCGCGGTACTGGCCGGTCACCACGTACCCCGCACACGCAGGTCTGCATGAACAGTCTTGCCGAACGGCTCCAAGGTCGCGCCCCACTGGCCTCTGGTGAGCTCGTGCACGAGTGCGAGGCCTCGCCCGCCCTCGGCCTTCAGGCCGGCGTTGACCAGCACTTGCATGACTCGGCTGCCGTCGGTCACCGAGATCCGCACCGCTGTGGCGGTGATCCGGGTGATCTCGACCGTCATCCTGAGGAGACAACCGGTCTTGCTGGCGTTGCCCGCGAGCTCGGAGACGATCAGCTGGGCATCGCCGATCAGCTCGTCGAGCTCCCACTCGACCAGCTTGTCGCGGACCAGGCGGCGGGCCGCCGAGGCCGACTCGGGCTGGTAGAGCAGGTGGACAACGGACGGTTTCTCGACGGCGGTCGCCGTAGTCACGAGGCCCGGCGGATACGAGGGCTGGCGGCCGGGCAGAATTCGGTCCAGCCGGCCGCCGCGGCGGCCAGGGCACTCCGCCGAGAGCGGTCCCCGGCAGGGCTGCGCAGCCCGGACAGCGTCGGGGCCGGGTAGGACGTGGGGAGGGTAGCGGCCATCACGGGCTCCAGGGAGATCGGTGGTGTGATGTGGGGGCCGGTCCGGACCACTTGCGGTCCGGACCGAGCCCGGCCGCAGAGCGAATGATGAGAAGTCGCCGTCCAAGGACGGTGATCTGCCGGCGACGCTCGGCCGCGACGGAACCCGTGCCCAGATGGGCCCTGGCTGGTAGGACAGCGCCATAGGTGTCTGGCAGTGCCAGTGCGTCCAGGAGTCCGGTGAACGCGGCGCTCTCACGACTGCCGAGGTTCTCGCGTTCAGTGAAAACGCCCGACAGGTGTAGCTCGTGTCGGCGGCAGTACTCAAGCAGCGATGCCTGGAGCGCGGACTGCCGCTCGTACCCGCTGCCGATCAGCCGCAGGTAGCCGTAAACCAGCGGGCCGGAGATGTTGCGGTGCTCGGTCAGGGAGTCCATGGTCGCGACCTTCCGCAGCGTCGGGGAACCAGGTGGCCGGCGCAACTGTCCGCCACTGGCTGAGGACCTCATGGTGACGGTTCGTCACCATCCGCTGGAATGACGCCGTGTCGCACTTCCGCTGCACTTTCGCCGCACCGCGTCAGTGGAGCGTGCTTCGATGGCTGCCCCAGAAGGGAGGGCCGCAGCATGACGAGCGTGCACGAGTGGACCGGGCTGGAGGCCACCGCCTTACGCAAGGCCCTCCGGTTAAGCGTGCGCGGCTTCGCCCAGCGCCTTGGTGTGGCAGAGCGAACGATCTCCAAGTGGGAAGCGCTGGGGGCTGGGACGCGCCCACGCCCCGATACGCAGGCGATCCTCGACACCGCACTCGCCCGGGCCGACACCGCCGTGCACCTGCGGTTCGAAACCGAGCTGTCCGGCCAACCACGCCCCGGCACGGTCACCCGCATCCTACGGACCGGGCCCCGCCTGTGGGACTACGAGTCCTGGGCAGAGGACATCGAGCGGGCGGTCGTGGCCCTGAGCAGGCAGAACTTCGGCGTAGCGGAACAGTTGCTGTCCAGGTGGTTGACCCGGTGGCCGGCACAGGACCTGGACGACAAGGGCCTGTACCTGTTCGCACGCTCGACGGCGCTGGTGGGAGACCTGCGGCGAGACCAGGGCGTCCTACTCGGATCGGCCTCGGCCCACCAGTCGTACTCCACCGCGCGGACGGTGTTCGCCCAGCTCGACATTCCCCGCCGCATCGCCCAGATCGAACTGTCGCTCGCGGTGGTCACGGAGATGTCGGGGCAGCACAACAGCGCAGCCTGCCAATACGAGCAGCTGGCCGCCGATGACCGGCTCAGCCGCCGGGACCGCGCCAGGGCGCGCTTGTGGGTCGGGACCGCTCTCAGCAAGAACGGGAACCACGACTACGCCACCTCCATCATGCAGGCTGCCAGCCGGGACTTCGAGAACCTGTCCGAGGTCGAGGACTGGTCGGTTGCCCAGCAGAAGCTCGCGCTAGCCCACCGCGGGGCCGGCAACCTACCCGCAGCACTGCACTTCATCTGCATCGCCCGCTCAACGAGCGCGCTCGACTCACCGATGCAGCAGGTCCGTCTCGACACCGCGCACGGGCACATCCTCCTGTCCGATCCGGCCACCGCCGCTGACGGGCTCGCCGTTCTCGCGACGGCCGCTGAACTCGCCGCCAAGTACGGTATGTGTCACCAACTGCAGAGCATCGAGGGCATCCGGCAGGACTACAGCCGCCAAGCCGCTCTGGGACCCCGATGATCAAGGAGTATGCGGGTGACGGACATTCAGCTTGTGATCACGGATGAGCAGTGGCGGGACGCCCAGGCGATCTGGGACTACCACCAGATGCACCATGAGGTGCGGCCGTGCGATGTGGCAATCGGTCTCGGCAGCCACGATCTCGGCGTGCCGGTCTACGCGGCCGAGCTGTACCACGAGGGCCTCTTCCCAACCCTGGTCTTCACCGGCGGCCCCAATCCCACCCATCCGGAGCGGCTCCCCAGGGGCGAGGCCGTGCACTTCCGCGAGCACGCTCTTGAACTCGGTGTCCCGGAGTCCGCGATCCTGATGGAGCCGAACGCCACGAACACCGGGCAGAACATCAGCCTCTCGCGAGAGGTGCTGGCCTCTGCCGGCCGCGAGGTCCGGTCCGTGATGCTGATCGCGATGCCGTACATGGAGCGGCGCGCGTTCGCCACCTGCCGCAAGCTGTGGCCGGACGTCGAGGTGGTCTGCTCCTCGGCACCCTTGGAGTTCAACGACTACGTGAAGATCATCGGGAACGAGAAACACGTCATCGACATGCTCGTCGGGGACATGCAGCGGGTGATCGAGTACCCGAAGCTCGGGTTCGCCGTCGAGCAGGAGGTCCCGGAGGAAGTCAATGCCGCTTACGACCGGCTCTGCCGCGCCGGCTTCGACACACGGCTCATCAAGTCCTGACATCCTGCCACCTGGCCGGACGTGCGCAGTCCATCAGCCCAACCTGTTTCCCCGCTTGAGCACCCTGGCCAAGGTGTTCGCGGCGGATGTCTGGGTGGTGCTGGACGATGTCCAGTTCGCCCGCCGCGACTATCAGCACCGCACGCGCATCGCCGACCTCGGCGACGCGCAATGCTGGTGGTGGCTCTCCCTGCCGACCCGCCTGCCGGCAGGGAGAGCCAGCCTCATCCGCGAGGCCCGTCTCGCTGACCCCGAGCTGAGCGTCCGCCGCATGGCAGGGATGGTCCATCACGCCTACCGTCGCAGCCCGCACTGGCCCATTGTCGAAGCCGTGCTCGCGCCGGTCCTCGCGATCCTCAAAGAGACGGACCGGACGGCCGTAGTTGCCGAGGAGTCCACCCGGGCTCTGCTGTCCGTCCTCAATTGGCCCGGGCAGATCCTCCACAGTTCCGGGCTACCAGGCCGCCGCGGGCGCTCCGAGCGCCTTGCCGACCTCGTCTCGGCAGCCAGCTCGATCAACTACCTGTGCGGGCCTGGCGGCATGCAATACATCGACTACGCGCCCTTCAACTCGCGTGGAATCGTGGTGCTCCCGTTCAGCACGCCACCGGACGGCGTGTGGCACGCGGGAAGACGCGTAACGGCATTGCAAGCGCTCGCAGAGCTCGGCCCGAGAGGTCTGGCGGCCAAGCTGTGGTCCGTCGCCAAGCTATATCGGCAAGGCGAGCGAAGGTTGACTCCGCCACTGATCGACTCTCCCGCCGGACAGGAAGCAGACCACCATTCAGTTCGGCACCTACGTCAGCGCACCGGTCGCTCACTGGATATCGAGAACAACTCACGCACCGTCAAGCGCCGTGGTACGTTCCGTAATCCAATCGAAAACAGGTGACCCCGGCAGCGCGCCAACGCTCCGGGGTCCGGCAACAGGAGCCAACACTCCCAATGCGAGTCCATCGTAGCGCCCACGCGCGCAACTTCACCGTGCTACCCAACGCGCTCCTCCAGTACCGGCGACTGTCCTACACCGCCCGGGGACTGCTCGCGGATCTCCTCTCCCGCCCCGACGGCCGGCGCGAGGACGGCCGGCACATGGCCGACAGCAGCCCGCAGGGGCGCGGCGCGATCCGCAAGGCGTTGAAGGAACTGACCGACGCCGGGTACTACCGGGTCGAGAAGATCCGCATGCCCGACGGCACGATCATCACCGAGACCCACGTCTACGACACCCCACACCTCGCGGCGCCACCGGGTGCCACCCGCCCGGCGCCCGGCGAAGCGGCAACCGGCCCGGCAGACAGCCATGTTGTAAAGAACCGGCAGCAAGAACCCTCCCTCCCCACGCACCCGGAAAGCGAAAGCGACCAGGGAGGAGGGGAGGAACCACCCGAGATCCGCGAGGCGGTGGCCACCCTGTTCCGGGTGATCCGCTCCGAGCCCCGGCTGCGCCTGGGCGAGGCCGAAGCCACCGAACTCGCGCCCCTCGTCGCAGAGTGGCTGCAGCGCGGCGCGACTCACGCCGACCTCGCCCACGCTCTGCTGCCGGGCCTGCCCACCCCGATGCACTCGGCGGCCGCCGTGCTCCGCCACCGCCTGGAGCACAAGATGCCTCCCGTCCAACCGGCCGCACGGCCGCCGGCCCGGTACGCCGAGTGCGCAAAGTGCCACGACCCCGTGCCCCGACCGGGCATCTGCCGCCCGTGCGCCGGCCTCGCCACCCGAACTCCCCCGGCACACAAGGGCGCAGACGTGGCCATCGCAGGTGCCGCCCGAGCCCGAGCCGCCCTGCGCTCCGCAATGACCGGCAGGCGGCCCGCACACATCGCCGCCTGACACTCATTCCATCAGCGCCGTGGGGGGGGGGGGGGGGGGGGGGGGGAGGGAGAGGGGGGAAGAAAAAAAACAAACGGAAGAGGGGGGGGGGGGGGGGGGGGGAGGTAGGGAAACCCCCAAACCAAAAAACG
>NZ_JBVJJY010000008.1:155192-256473 GCF_055585785.1 Kitasatospora sp. NPDC053308
GTGTGCCCCCTAACCCCGACCCTCCCTTCCTCCAAAACTACCAGCCGGGCTTCCCCCCCCCCCCCCCCCCGACCCCCCCTTCCCCACCCCGTGCGTCGCCCGGCCGGGCGACGCACGGCGAAGGCCGGGGCGGGCACCCGCCGGTAGGCGGGTGGGGGGTGGACGGTGGGGAACGGCGGTGAACCCGCGCACCAAAGCGGATCACCCACGGGTGTTCACCCCGGAAAGGAAACGCCGCTGCCGCACGAACCCTTCGGTTCGCGCGGCAGCGGAACAACGGTCGACCAGCGACCTCAGACGTTGAACCCGAGCGCCCGGAGCTGCTCGCGCCCGTCGTCGGTGATCTTGTCCGGCCCCCACGGCGGCATCCAGACCCAGTTGATGCGCAGGTCCTGGACCAGGCCGTCGGTGGCCGTCTTCGCCTGGTCCTCGATGACGTCGGTCAGCGGGCAGGCCGCCGAGGTGAGCGTCATGTCGATGGTGGCCACGTCGGACTCGTCGATGTGGATGCCGTAGATCAGGCCCAGGTTGACGACGTCGATCCCGAGTTCCGGGTCGACGACGTCCATCAGGGCCTCGGTCAGGTCCTCCACCGAGACGGTGCCGGCGGTGGTGCCGACGATCAGGCCGGTCGGCTGCTCGTCCGCAGCGGAGGCCGTGGCGTCGGCGGCCGTCGCGTCGGCAGTCGTCGCGGCGGCGGTGGTGCTCTCGTCACTCATGGTCTTGTCCTCCTCTGCAGGTTCAGTCGTTCACGGCGGGGTGCTGGGCGAGCGCCTGGGCGGTGGCGTCCTTCCAGGCCATCCAGCTGAGCAGGGCGCACTTGACCCGGGCCGGGTACTTGGAGACGCCGGCGAACGCGACCGCGTCCTCCAGCACCTCCTCGTCGCCCTCGCCCTGGCCCTTGCTCTGCATCAGCTCCAGGAAGGCCTCCTGGACCGCCTGCGCCTCGCCGACGGACTTGCCGACCACCAGGTCGTTGAGCACCGAGGCGCTCGCCTGGCTGATCGAACAGCCCTGGGACTCGTACGAGACGTCGGCGACCGTCGCGCCGTCGAGCTTCACCCGCAGGGTGATCTCGTCGCCGCACGTCGGGTTGACGTGGTGCACCTCGGCGTCGCCGTCCCGCAGTCCCTTGCCGTGGGGGTTGCGGTAGTGGTCCAGGATGATGTCCTGGTACATCGAGTCGAGCTTCATGATCGTCCTGCCATCCCGTCCGTCCGTACGTCCGTCAGCCGAAGAAGTTCCGGACGTGGTGCAGGCCGTCGATCAGCGCGTCGACCTCGCCCGGCGTCGAGTACAGGTAGAACGACGCCCGCGTGGTCGCCGGAATTCCGTACCGCAGGCAGACCGGCCGCGCGCAGTGGTGGCCGACGCGCACGGCGATGCCCTGCTCGTCCAGCACCTGGCCCACGTCGTGCGGGTGGATGTCGCCCAGCGTGAACGAGATCGCCGCGGCGCGGTCCACGGCCGTGCGCGGGCCGATGATCCGCAGGTCGGGGACCTCCAGCAGCCGTTCCACCGCGTACTCGGTGATCGCGTGCTCGTGCGCCGCGATCTTCTCCATCCCGACACCGCTCAGGTAGTCGATGGCCGCGCCGAGCCCGACCGCCTGGGCGATCGGCGGCGTGCCGGCCTCGAACTTGTGCGGCGCCGGGGCGTAGGTGGACGAGCCCATGGTGACGGTCTCGATCATCTCGCCGCCGCCGAGGAACGGCGGGAGGTCCTCCAGCAGCTCCTGGCGGCCCCAGAGCACGCCGATGCCGGTCGGGGCCAGCATCTTGTGGCCGGTGAAGGCGACGAAGTCGGCCTCCAGCGCCTGGACGTCCAGCACCATGTGCGGGGCGGCCTGCGAGGCGTCGACGACGACCAGCGCGCCGACCGACTGGGCCTTGCGGACGATCGTCTCGACCGGGTTGACGGTGCCGAGCAGGTTGGAGACCAGGGTGAAGGAGACGACCTTGGTCTTCTCGGTGATCAGCTCGTCGATGTTCGACAGGTCGAGCCGGCCCTCGTCGGTCAGCCCGAACCACTTCAGCTTCGCGCCGGTGCGCTGCGACAGCAGCTGCCACGGGACGATGTTGGAGTGGTGCTCCATCTCCGTGATGACGATCTCGGAGTCGGCGTCCACGCGGTACGGCTCGTCGGCCCAACCGAGCATGTTGGCCACGAGGTTGAGCGATTCCGAGGCGTTCTTGGTGAAGATCACCTCGTTGCGGCTGGGCGCGTTGACGAAGGCCGCGACCTTGTCCCGGGCGCCCTCGTACAGCGCGGTGGCCTCCTCGGCGAGCACGTGCACGCCGCGGTGGACGTTGGCGTTGTGCCGCTCGTAGTAGGCCGTCAGCGCCTCGAGCACCTGGCGCGGCTTCTGCGAGGTCGCCGCGTTGTCCAGGTAGACCAGCGGCTTGTCGTCGTGGAGCAGCCGCTGCAGGACCGGGAAGTCCTTGCGGATCGCGTCGGTGTCGAGCAGGCCGGTAAAGGTATGGGTCACTCGGACGCGCCGCCCTTCACGTAGGACTCGTAGCCCTCTTCCTCCAGCTTGTCGGCCAGCTCGGCGCCGCCGGACTCGACGATGCGGCCGCCGGCGAAGACGTGGACGTAGTCGGGCTGGATGTACCGCAGGATGCGGGTGTAGTGGGTGACCAGCAGGGTGCCGACCTCGCCGGTCGAGCGGACCCGGTTGATGCCCTCGGAGACGATCCGCAGCGCGTCGACGTCCAGGCCGGAGTCGGTCTCGTCGAGGATCGCGATCTTCGGCTTGAGCAGCTCGAGCTGGAGGATCTCGTGGCGCTTCTTCTCGCCGCCGGAGAAGCCCTCGTTGACGTTGCGCTCGGCGAAGGCCGGGTCCATCTGGAGGGCGGCCATCGCCTCCTTGACCTCCTTCACCCACAGCCGCAGCTTCGGGGCCTCGCCGCGGACGGCGGTGGCGGCGGTGCGCAGGAAGTTGCTGACCGAGACGCCGGGGACCTCGACCGGGTACTGCATGGCCAGGAAGACGCCCGCCTTGGCGCGCTCGTCGACGGACATCTCCAGGACGTCCTCGCCGTCCAGCAGCACCGAGCCGCCGGTGACGGTGTACTTGGGGTGGCCGGCCAGCGAGTAGGCGAGGGTGGACTTGCCGGAGCCGTTCGGACCCATGATGGCGTGGGTCTCGCCCTGCTTCACGGTCAGGTCGACGCCCTTCAGGATCTCGCGCGGGCCGTTCTCGGCCTCGACGGAGACGTGCAGGTCGCGGATTTCAAGGGTTGCCATGTGTACTCAGGACTCCTGGTTGACGGAGACGAGCACATCGTCCCCTTCGATCTTTACGGGGTAGACAGCGACCGGCTTGGTGGCGGGCAGGCCGGAGGGCTTGCCGGTGCGCAGGTCGAAGCTGGAGCCGTGCAGCCAGCACTCGATCATGCAGTCCTCGACCTCGCCCTCGGAGAGCGCGACGTTCGCGTGCGAGCAGATGTCGTTGATCGCGAACACCCCCTCGTCGGTGCGGACGACGGAGACCGGCACGCCGTTGAGGTCCACGCGCTTGGGCACGTCCTCCTGGAGGTCGCTCAGCGCGCAGGCACGGAGGAAGGTCATCGCGTTCAGACCGCCGCTTCCAGCTCGGCGTCGATCTTCTCCATGAGCTGCTCCTGGACCTCGGCCACGCCGATCTGCTGCAGCAGCTCGGCGAAGAAGCCGCGCACCACCAGGCGGCGGGCCTCGTCCGCGGGGATGCCGCGGGCCTGCAGGTAGAACAGCTGCTCGTCGTCGAAGCGGCCGGTCGCCGAGGCGTGGCCGGCGCCGACGATCTCGCCGGTCTCGATCTCCAGGTTCGGGATGGAGTCGACCCGGGCGCCGTCGGTGAGCACCAGGTTCCGGTTGAGCTCGTAGGTGTCGGTGCCGAGCGCGGCGGCGCGGATCAGCACGTCGCCGACCCAGACCGCGTGCGCGTCCTGGCCCTGCAGCGCGCCCTTGTACGCCACGTTCGACCGGCAGTGCGGCGTGTCGTGGTCGATCACCAGGCGGTGCTCCAGGTGCTGGCCGGCGTCGGCGAAGTAGAGGCCGAACAGCTCGGCCTCGCCGCCGGGACCCGCGTAGTTGACCCGCGGGTGCAGGCGGACCAGGTCGCCGCCGAAGGTCACCACCACGGACTTGTACGAGGCGTCCCGGCCGACCAGCGCGTTGTGCTGGGCGACGTGGACGGCGTCGCGCTCCCAGTCCTGGACGGAGACGAAGGTGAGCTTGGCGCCGTCGCCGACCAGCAGCTCGACGTTGGCGGCCCGGGTGCCGCTGCCCGCGTGGTTGAGCACCACGACGGCTTCGGCGAACGGCTTGACGTCGATCACCACGTGGGCGAAGCGGACGCCGCCCTCCCCGCGGACGTCGATCTTGACCGGCTCGGTCAGCACCGCGTCCTTGGGGACGGTCACCACGAGGGCCTGCTCGAAGGCGCTGAAGGCCTGCGCGGCGACCCGGTCGACCGGCGTGCCGGCCTTGCCCAGGCGGGCGTCGTCCCGGCCGACGGTCTCGGCGGTGACGCCGTCCGGCAGCGTGAACTCGACCTTGTCCTCGCCCTTCACGCCCTGGACGGCGGTGCCGTCGTGCAGCCCGCCGAGGCGGTGCAGCGGGGTGAACCGCCAGTCCTCCTCGCGGCCGGTCGGCACCGGGAAGTCGTTCACGTCGAAGGAGGGCTTGACCGCGACGCGCGCGTCGATCGGCTGCTTGACCGCGTCACGGCCGGTGCCGGGGCCGGCGAGCTGCGCGCCCGCGCCGGCGGTGCCGACCTCGATCGACCCGGCGGTGGTGGAGCCGGTGGTGTTCTGCTCAGCCATGGCTGTTCGTAGTGCTCTCTTCCTCGGATTCAGTGGATGGCGGGTGCTCGGCCGGGCGTCAGCCGACCGCGCCCTCCATCTGCAGCTCGATCAGCCGGTTGAGCTCCAGCGCGTACTCCATCGGCAGCTCGCGCGCGATCGGCTCGACGAAGCCGCGCACGATCATCGCCATGGCCTCGGTCTCGGTCAGGCCGCGGCTCATCAGGTAGAACAGCTGGTCCTCGCTGACCTTGGAGACGGTCGCCTCGTGGCCCATGGACACGTCGTCCTCGCGGACGTCCACGTAGGGGTAGGTGTCCGAGCGGGAGATCGTGTCGACCAGCAGCGCGTCGCACAGCACGTTGGACTTGGCGCCGTGCGAGCCCTCGCCGATCTCGATCAGACCGCGGTAGGAGGTCCGGCCGCCGCCGCGCGCCACCGACTTGGAGACGATGTGCGAGGAGGTGTTCGGCGCCATGTGCACCATCTTGGCGCCGGCGTCCTGGTGCTGGCCCTCGCCCGCGAAGGCGATCGACAGGGTCTCGCCCTTGGCGTGCTCGCCCATCAGGTAGACGGCCGGGTACTTCATGGTGACCTTGGAGCCGATGTTGCCGTCGATCCACTCCATGGTCGCGCCCTCGTACGCCACGGCGCGCTTGGTGACCAGGTTGTAGACGTTGTTCGACCAGTTCTGGATGGTCGTGTAGCGGCAGCGGCCGCCCTTCTTGACGATGATCTCCACGACCGCGGAGTGCAGCGAGTCGGAGGAGTAGATCGGCGCGGTGCAGCCCTCGACGTAGTGGACGTAGGCGTCCTCGTCGACGATGATCAGCGTCCGCTCGAACTGGCCCATGTTCTCGGTGTTGATCCGGAAGTAGGCCTGCAGCGGGATGTCGACGTGCACGCCCTTCGGCACGTAGATGAACGAGCCGCCGGACCACACCGCGGTGTTCAGCGCGGCGAACTTGTTGTCGCCGGCCGGGATGACGGTGCCGAAGTACTCCTTGAACAGCTCCGGGTGCTCGCGCAGCGCGGTGTCGGTGTCCAGGAAGATGACGCCCTGCTCCTCCAGGTCCTCGCGGATCTGGTGGTAGACGACCTCGGACTCGTACTGGGCGGCGACACCGGCGACCAGGCGCTGCTTCTCCGCCTCCGGGATGCCCAGCTTGTCGTAGGTGGCCTTGATGTCCGCCGGCAGGTCCTCCCAGGACTCGGCCTGCTTCTCGGTCGAGCGGACGAAGTACTTGATGTTGTCGAAGTCGATGCCGGTGAGGTCGGAGCCCCAGGTCGGCATGGGCTTCTTGCCGAACAGCTTCAGGCCCTTGAGGCGCAGGTTCAGCATCCACTCGGACTCGTTCTTCTTCGCGGAGATGTCGCGCACGACCTCCTCGCTGAGCCCGCGCTTGGCCGCGGCGCCGGCGGCGTCCGGGTCGGCCCAGCCGTACTCGTAGTTGCCCAGGCCCTCGAGCTCCGGGTGCGAAACGGTGTCAGTCATGCGAGCTTCCTAACGCGCGGACGCAGAATCTTCGGTGGACGTACCGGCAATCGGCACCGCATCGGAGCCGCGGCCCGCGGAACCACGGGCGGACGACGATGCGGCACCGGGTGCCGGCACATAGGTGGTGCAGACCCCGTCGCCGTGGGCGATGGTGGCCAGCCGTTGCACATGGGTGCCCAGGAGCTGGGAGAAGACCTCGGTCTCCGCCTCGCAGAGCTGGGGGAACTGCTCGGCGATGTGCGCGACCGGGCAGTGGTGCTGGCAGAGCTGGGCGCCCGCCGGGGCCTTGGCCGCGGCCGACGGGACACGCCGCACCGTGGCAGCGTACCCGTCCGCGCTCAGCGCCTGCGCGAGCGCCTCGGTGCGTTCCTCGGCACCGGCGTGGCGCAGCGCCTCCAGGTACCGCTCGCCCTGCTTGCCGAAGCGGGCCCGGGCGAAGGCGGCGACCGCCTGCTCGCCCGCCTTGCCGCCGCCCACCGAGTCCGAGATCCAGCGCAGCGCGTCGGCGGCGAGCTGGTCGTACGCCTGGTAGAAGGCGTCCCGGCCGGCGTCGGTGAGGGCGAAGACCTTGGCCGGACGGCCCCGACCGCGGCTGCCGTAGACCCGCTGTTCGCGGGACTCGACCAGGCCGGCGGCGGCGAGTCCGTCGAGGTGGCGGCGGACGGCGGCGGCGGTGAGGCCGAGCCGGCTCGCCAGGTCGGCGGCGGAGGAGGGGCCGTGGTCCAGGATCGACCGGGCGACCCGGTCCCGGGTGGCGCGGTGGCCCTCCAGCAGCACCTCGGCCGCCGTCACGGGCACGTCGCAGTGGGAGGCCGACTCGGCCTCCTGCTGCTGGGCGTGCTCGCGCATGTTTTTCACAACACCAGTGTTGCGTAATTACTTCCGTCGGGACAAGCCGTGACCCACGCCTCACCGGTGTGATCGATCACGCAGGCAAGCCTTACCTGACCTGGGGAAACGATCACCGAGGCCACCGTGGGGCCCGCGCGTGAGCGCCTCTTACACTCGCCGGTATGCACTCCGAACCCGCGGTCCAGATCGCCGGGCTGGTCAAGCGCTACGGCGACAAGTCGGCCGTGGACGGTCTCGACCTCACCATCGCGACCGGCGCGATCACCGCCGTCCTCGGCCCCAACGGCGCCGGCAAGACCACCACCATCGAGACCTGCGAGGGCTACCGCCGCCCCGACGCCGGCACCGTCCGCGTCCTCGGCCTCGACCCGGTCACCCAGAGCGCCGCGCTGCGCCCCCGGATCGGCGTCATGCTGCAGTCCGGCGGCGTGTACGCGGGCGCCCGCGCCGTCGAGATGCTGCGGCACACCGCCAAGCTGCACGCGCACCCGCTGGACGTGGACGCGCTGGTCGAGCGCCTCGGCCTCGGCTCCTGCGGCCGGACCGCCTACCGGCGGCTGTCCGGCGGCCAGCAGCAGCGGCTCGCCCTGGCCATGGCCGTGGTCGGCCGCCCCGAGCTGGTCTTCCTGGACGAGCCCACCGCGGGCCTCGACCCGCAGGCCCGCCGCGCCACCTGGGAGCTGGTGCGCGACCTGCGCCGGGACGGCGTCACCGTGGTCGTCACCACCCACCACATGGACGAGGCCGAGCAGCTCGCCGACCGCGTCGCCGTCGTGGACCGCGGCCGGGTGATCGCCGAGGGCACCACCGAGGAGCTCTGCCGTGACGGCGCCGAGAGCGCCCTGCGCTTCGACGGCCCGCCCGGGCTCGACCTCGGCCCCCTGCTCAAGGACCTGCCCGAGGGTGCCCGCGCCGTCGAGACCGCCCCCGGGAGCTACCGGATCGAGGCCCCGGTGGACCCGCAGCTGCTGGCCGCCGTCACCGGCTGGTGCGCGGCGGCCGGCGTCCTGCCCGAACGGCTGTCCGTGCAGCGCCGCAGCCTCGAAGACGTCTTCCTCGACCTGACCGGACGGGAGCTCCGCTCGTGACCTCGACCGACTACTCCCCCGCGCCGGGGGCCGCACCGGTCGGCCGGATGCTGCTCGCCCAGACCGCGTTCGAGACCCGGATGCTGCTGCGCAACGGTGAACAGCTGCTGCTCACCGTGGTCATCCCGACCGTGCTGCTGGTGCTGTTCTCCGCCGTGGACATCGTCGCGGTCGAGGGCCCGGGGAAGCGGGTCGACTTCCTGGCCCCCGGCCTGCTCGCGCTGGCCGTGATGTCCACCGCGTTCACCGGTCAGGCCATCGCCACCGGCTTCGAGCGCCGCTACGGCGTGCTGAAGCGGCTCGGCGCCAGCCCGCTCCCGCGCTGGACGCTGCTGACCGCCAAGACCGGCTGCGTCCTGGTGACGGAGGCGCTGCAGGTCGCCCTGCTGTCGGCGATCGCGCTGGCGCTCGGCTGGTCCCCGCAGGGCGATCCGCTGTCCGTGGTCGCGCTGCTGGTGCTCGGCACCGCCGCCTTCTCCGGGCTCGGCCTGCTGATGGCCGGCACCCTGAAGGCCGAGGCCACCCTGGCCGCCGCCAACCTGGTGTTCGTCCTGCTGCTGCTCGCGGGCGGGGTGATCGTGCCGCTGAGCAGGTTCCCCGACGCCGTGCGCTCGGTACTGGAGCTGCTGCCGATCTCGGCGCTCTCGGACGGCCTGCGGTCGGTGCTGCAGACCGGCGCCGGGGTGCCCTGGGCCGACCTCGGGATCCTGGCCGTCTGGTCGGTGCTCGGCCTGGCCGCGGCCGCCCGCTTCTTCCGCTGGGAGTGACCCACCGCGGCACCCGATGACGGGCGACGCCCCCCGGCCACCAGAGGCCGGGGGGCGTCGCGCTGTTTCGGCTCGTTCGGCTCGCGCCGGGACGTCAGCCCTGGCTGCCGCCGCGACGCTTGCGGGCGAGCAGCACCAGCGCGCCGCCGACGAGCAGCACGCCGCCGCCGACGGCCGCGATCATCGGGGTGGCGTCACTGCTACCGGTCTGGGCGAGCACCGGCCCGCTGCTGGTCGCCGCCGGGGCGGGGGTCGTGCTCGGGGTGGCCGACGGGGTGACGGTCGGCGTCGCGGTGGGCGTGGGGGTCTTCGTCGGCGTCACGGTCGGCGTCGGCGTCGCCGTGGGGGTGGGCGTGGGGGTCGGGGTCTTGGTGGGAGTGGGGGTGGGGGTCGGAGTCGGCGTGTGGCACGGCTCGATGGTCTTGGTCTCGTTGATGTTCCACCCCTTCTCGTTCGGGTTCTCCGAGGTGGTGACGACCAGGTTCGCCTTGATCGGGGCGGTGTGGTCCTTCACCGGGAAGGTGCCGTGGAACTCGGCGGGGAAGGTCTTGGCGTCCAGGACCTTCTCGCCGTCGATGGTGAGGCTGACGGTGTTCTTCACGTCAGGCTTGGGGCTGTAGTTGATCAGGTCGATCACGACCTTGTCGCAGGTCACCGACCAACTCGGCACGTGTGCCGAGGCGTTGCCGGCCAGTGCCAGGGGCAGGAGAAAACCGGCCGCCGCCGTTCCGGCCAGTGCCGCCGCGCCGATCCCGATGTGCCGCTGCTGTCGCGCCATTACGCTGTTCCCCTCCGAACGATCCTGTGCAGCAGGCGTGTTGAGTGGTTCGCGGAGGCCCGCTACGACTGTCCGGGGGACTCTACCGGCACTCGCGCATCCCGCTACACCCCGCCGTACGACCGGATTTCGTCTGTCCGTCCGTGCTCCGATGTGCATGACCAGCCCATCACAGCCGCCACCTCGCAGAACGCGAATTCGGCAAACTTGAATGAACTTCGTCACCTTTCAGACAGAACGGCGCCCCTGGAGATCGGGTTCAATCACCAGGGGCGCCGCTTCGATCAGCTGCGCTTCCCGATCCTTCAGGCCCTCTTGGCCGCCTTGCGCCGGGCGGCCACCACGATCGCGCCACCGGCGGCGATCACCACCGCACCGCCGATCGCCAGCGGCACCACCGGGCCGGAACCGGTGTGCGCCAGGTTGCCACCGCCGGTCGCCGTGGCGGACGGGCTCGCCGAGCCGGAGGCCACCGGAGTGGCCGTCGAGGCGGAGGCGGAGGCGGACGGGCTCGCCGAACCGCTCGCACTGGGCTTGCCACTCGGCGTCACCGACGGACTCGCCGACCCGCCCGGTGAGGCCGAACCGCTCGGCGTCACCGACGGCGAGCCGCTCGGCACCACCGGCGGCACGGTCGGCGTACCGGTCGGGGTCGGCACCGGCGTCCCTGGCAGGCAGCCGGTGAACGGGTAGTGGTGCGTCTCCGCGCCGCCCTTGCCGGTCAGCGAGGCCGCGATCACCGAGCCGTTGACCGGGCCGCCGCTGCCGAGGTCGAAGGCGGCGTTCGGCGCGAGCACCGTACCGGCCCAGGCGGCCTGACTGTTCTTGACCACCTTGGTCGCGGTCGGGAAGTTCCAGAGCAGCTTCGCCCGGACCGCCCCGCCCGCCGCGCTCTGCAGCTTGTCGTCCAGGACGAAGGCGGACCTGCCCGCGTCCCACAGGAAGAACCCGCTGGTCCCGGCCGCCGCCATGTCGTACGCGCCACCGGTCACGGTGACCACCGTCACCGCGCCGGCCGGCACCTTGACGTAGACCTCCTTGGCGCCCTGCAGCTTCGCCGCGTCGACGGTGAAGCCGTTGTACGTCGCGTCCCCGCCGGTGAACGTCAGCTTCGCGCCCTCGGCCTGGACGGTGGCACCGGCGGTCTGCGGCACGGCGGCCAGCGCGGTGGAGGCGGCGCGCAGCTGGGCGAACTCCGCCGTGAAGTCGATCGGCGAGGCTCCCTGGCGGACGGTGCCGGCGTGCGCCTGGACGACCGCGCCGTCGGCCTTCGAGCCGTAGACGCCGTTGCCCTTCATCACCTGGGTGTTGTGGCCGGTGATGCGACCGGCCACGACCAGCGCGTTCTTGCCGGGCAGCGCGTCGACCTCGGCGGCGGTGAGCTCCTGGCCGACCGAGAAGCCGCCGGTGAAGTCCGCGTTGCCGCCGACCGCGACGGCGCCCTCGGCGTCGGGGGTGTGGGTGTCGTCGCCCTCGATGAACTCGCCGTAGAGGTTGGCGACCCCGAGGCCGCGGCACTCCTGGTCGGTGCCGACGGCCTGGGCGGCCGGCGCGGCGAGGCCGGCCAGGGCGAGTGAGCCGCCGACCGCGAGCGCGGCGGCGGCAGTGGATATGCGCATGTGCAGAATCTCCGCTTGCGGGAGGAGTGGGAGCGACCCCAGAACAGGTATGGACCAATCCGCACTCTTTCGGCCCGACGGGCGATTGGTCAAGACCATTGATCAGCGTGTCCGAACAATCCGTTTTACGCCCCGACCGCCCGGCCCGCGCCCCGCCCCAAGATCGCCTGTAAGGCCGCCTACGATTGACCCCGTGCGTACCCCCTTCTCCCTGCTCGCCGAGCGCTGGCAGCCCTCCGCCGCGATGGTCCGGCGCGCCGCGTTCGCCGCGCTGGTGATGAGCGTGGTGATCGTCGTCACCGGCGGCGCCGTCCGGCTCACCGCCTCCGGCCTCGGCTGCACGACCTGGCCCCGCTGCACCGACGAGAGCCTGACGCCCACCGCCGAGATGGGCTTCCACGGCGTCGTCGAGTTCACCAACCGGATGCTCACCTACGTGCTGAGCGCGGCGGTCGGCTGGGCGATCCTGGCCGCCCGCTGCCACCGGCCCTGGCGGCGGGGGCTGACCAAGCTCGGCTGGGCCCAGTTCTGGCTGGTGATGAGCAACGCCGTACTCGGCGGCATCACGGTCCTCACGGGCCTCAACCCGTACACCGTCGCGCTGCACATGATCGCCGCGATGGCCCTGGTCTGGGTCGCCCTGCTGATGTGGGAGCGCAGCAAGGAGGGCGACGCCCCGCCGAAGCTCGCCGTGGCCCGGCCCATCCACCAGCTCTCCTACGTCCTGGTCACGGTCGTCGGCCTGCTGGTCGCCGCCGGCACCCTGGTCACCGGCGCCGGCCACCACCCGGGCACGCCCAAGGACAACAAGATCGTCCCGCGCATCCCGATCGACTACGACAGGCTGGCCCAGTTCCACGCCGACTTCGCCTTCGTCTCCGTCGGCCTGACCATCGCGATGATCTTCGTCTTCGCCGCGGTCAAGGCCCCGCAGGCGGCCAAGTCCCGCGCCAAGGAACTCCTCGCGGTCCTGCTCGTCCAGGGCGTCCTCGGCTTCGTCCAGTACTTCACCGACGCCCCCGAGCTGATGGTCGGCCTCCACATGCTGCTGGCCTCCCTGACCTGGATCGCCGCCCTGAGAATCCCCCTCGCCCTGCGCACGAGGGCGGCCGAGGAGCCCACGGCCGACACCCCGGCCCCGCGCACCCACGAAACCGCCGCAGTCTGAGCGAGATCGTCGAAGGCCCCCAATCACACGTGATTGGGGGCCTTCGGCGTCAAGCAGGCCCCAGCCGGTCCTCCTGACCGAGCACGACGTCCACCAGTGGGCCCGGCCCGACCACCTGCCCGACGTCAGCGACGCGGTCCGCGAGCTGATCGCCTCCTGAGGCCATTGGGAACCGGGAACCGGGCTGCTTCGCCCTTGGCGCCGGCTCCCCAGGGCGGGGGAGGGCCCATGCCATTGCCCGCCGGGCCGGCAGCCAGCCATCTGAAGACGACGGCGGCCCGGCTCCCCCGCCCTGGGGAGCCGGGCCGCCGCCGTCTCTGCAGGCCTCAGCCGCCGAGCTGGATGCCGGCCATCCGCTTCCACTCGTACGGCCCGGTCTTGACCTTGAGGCCCAGCTCGCCCTCGAAGGAGTCGTGCAGGGTCAGCCCGGCCAACTCGGCGGCGCGTCGGCCGACGGCGTAGCTGGGGGCGACCTGGTCGCCCCAGGCGCCGTCCGCACCGACCACGACGATCCGGGTGGCGACGGCGCCGACGTACTCGACGACCGCGTCGGCGCTGCCCCCGTGCTGCTGGGCGAAGCTGGTGAGGTTCTTGGCGATGCGCTTGGCGCGGCGCTCGGTGCGGGCGTCCGGCGCGGCGGCGGTGGCGGTCGATGCGCTGCTCATGCCCGCATGCTACCCACCGGTAGACGAGCTGGCGACGGGAGCACCCTGTGCACCGGGACACATACTCGGAACATGACGTTCAAAGGCTGGCCGGCTGAGGCGCTGGACTTCTACGAGCACCTCGAAGCCGACAACTCGAAGACCTTCTGGCAGGCCCACAGGGGGCAGTACGAGGACGCGGTGCGCGCGCCCATGGAGGACCTGCTCGCCGAGCTGGAGGCGGAGTTCGGCCCGGGGAAGATCTTCCGCCCCAACCGCGACGTCCGGTTCAGCGCCGACAAGTCCCCGTACAAGACGCACATCGGCGCCCACCTGGAGAGCGGTGGCTACATCCAGCTCTCCGCCGACGGCCTGGCCTGCGGCAACGGCATGTACCAGCTCGCCCCGGACCAGCTGGAGCGCTACCGCGCCGCCGTCGCCGAGGACGTCACCGGCGCCGAGTTGGAGCGGGTGATCGCCCGGGTGGAGAAGGACGGCCCGCAGGTGTCCGGCCGGGACTCCCTCAAGTCGGCCCCGCGCGGCTACCCCAAGGACCACCCCAGGATCGGGCTGCTGCGCCACAAGGGCCTGGTGGCCTGGCAGGAGTGGGAGCCCGCGAAGTGGCTGGGCACCCGTACCGCCTACACCCGGATCACCGGCTTCCTGCGCGCCTCCCAACCGCTGCGGGACTGGCTGGACGGCCACGTCGGCCCGTCGGAACACCCCTCCCGCTGAATCCCTCGGAACTCCCCTCCCGCTGAATCCGCCGGGACTCCCCTCCCCCGGATGCCCTCCGAGCCCCCCGCCCGGCCGCCGAACGCGAAGGCACCCCGCCGAAAACACGAGGAACCCCGCCGAACACCGAGGAGCCCCGCCGAACGCGAAGGAGCCCCGGTCCGCAACCGGACCGGGGCTCCTCAACGCTTCAAGCCGCTACTTCACGAACGGGTCGACCGCGCACACCACCATCAGCAGCGACAGGTAGGTGATCGACCAGTGGAACAGCCGCATCTCCTTGAGCTTGGCGCCCACGATCCCGGCCTTGGCCCGCGCGTACAGCGCGTGCGCCTCGCGCAGCCAGAAGCCGCCCAGCAGCACCGCGGCGAGCGGGTACAGCCAGCTCATGTGCCCCAGCGGCCAGACGGCCAGCGAGACCGCCACCATCACCCAGGAGTACGCGACGACCTGCTTGCCGACGGCGACGTTGCCCTTGATCACCGGCAGCATCGGCACGCCGGCCCGCTCGTAGTCGTCGCGCACCTTCATCGACAGCACCCAGGTGTGCGGCGGGGTCCAGAAGAACACCACCAGGAACAGGGCGACCGCCGCCCAGGACACCGAGTTCGTCACCGAGGACCAGCCGACCAGCACCGGCATGCAGCCGGCGATGCCGCCCCAGACGATGTTCTGCGAGGTGCGCCGCTTCAGCCCCAGCGTGTAGACGAACACGTAGAACAGCAGCGCGCCCAGCGCCAGTCCGGCGGACAGCCAGTTGACGCCGAGGCCGAGCACCAGCGTCGACACGACCGCGAGCACGATGCCGAACACCAGCGCCTCGCGCGGCGACACCATCCCGGTGACGATCGGCCGCCGCTCGGTGCGGGACATCATCGCGTCGATGTCGCGGTCGATGTACATGTTGAGGGCGTTGGCGCCGCCCGCCGACAGGTAGCCGCCGACCACGACCTTCAGTACCAGCAGCATGTTCGGTACGCCCTGCTGGGCCAGGAACATCACCGGCACGGTGCTCATCAGCAGCAGCTCGATGATCCGCGGCTTGGTCAGTGCGACGAACGCGCCGACACGGGCCCCGATCGGCCGGTGCGCAGGAGTCGCCCCGGTGACCCCGGCGGGACGGGTTTCGACGGCGGTCACTAACACCCCAACTGAAGATGAATCCTCGCAGGCGTCCACAGGAACGAAGGGTCCCGAATCGTCCGCTCTGCGCGTACCACGACACCATAGACGCTCCATATATCGCATCCGGCTCCGGGGTCCCCGGCGAGGCCGAACCGCACACCCCCGGGTGAACCGACTGGGCGAAGCCACGAACCGTCTCCGGCGGGCGCCGCTACCTCGTCCTGACCACCCCGGCGGCGGGCGGCCGGGAAACGGGAGAGCCTGGGACAAATGCCCTCAGACCGGCCTAGTGGGAATCACCATGCGGAAATCCCGGTTGTCTCAGCACGGAGGGTGAGCCCCGGCCCGGACGGTAGGCTCGCACGGAGAAGCGGGATCTACCCTCCGTGACCGGCACCACCCAGCGTCGGGACCACAGCGCCGTGGCCGACCCGGTCCCCATTCACGGGGTCACTCTTCAATACGGAAGGAGCCCTGAGACAGGGTGAGCACTGCGCCGACGAACGCATTCGAGTGGACCGATCTGGACGAGCGCACGGTTGACACCGCGCGAGTCCTCGCCATGGACGCCGTCCAGAAGGTCGGCAACGGACACCCCGGGACGGCCATGTCGCTGGCCCCGGCCGCGTACCTGATCTTCCAGCGGTTCCTGCGCCACGACCCGACCGACCCGGCCTGGGTCGGCCGCGACCGCTTCGTCCTCTCCCCCGGGCACACCAGCCTGACCCTCTACACCCAGCTGTACCTCTCGGGCTACGGCCTGGAGCTGGACGACCTCAAGGCCTTCCGCGTCGCCGGCAGTCGCACCCCCGGCCACCCCGAGCACGGCCACACCGCCGGCGTGGAGACCACCACCGGCCCGCTCGGCCAGGGCATCGCCAACGCGGTCGGCATGGCGATGGCCGCCCGCTACGAGCGCGGCCTGTTCGACCCGGAGGCCCCGGCCGGCGAGTCCCCCTTCGACCACACCATCTGGGCCATCGTCTCCGACGGCGACCTGGAGGAGGGCATCTCCGCCGAGGCCTCCTCCCTCGCCGGGCACCAGCAGCTGGGCAACCTGGTCGCCCTGTACGATGACAACCACATCTCGATCGAGGGCGACACCGAGACCGCGTTCTCCGAGGACGTCCTCAAGCGCTACGAGGCGTACGGCTGGCACGTCCAGCGGGTCGCCCCCAAGTCCAACGGCGACATCGACGTGGCCGCCCTCGCCGAGGCGCTGGCCGCGGCCAAGGCGGAGACCTCCCGCCCGTCGATGATCGCGATGCGGACGATCATCGCCTGGCCGGCCCCGGACGCCCAGAACACCGCCAAGGCGCACGGCTCCGCGCTCGGCGCCGCCGAGATCGCCGCCACCAAGAAGGTCCTGGGCTTCGACCCGGAGAAGACCTTCGAGGTCAGCGACCAGGTCATCGAGCACGCCCGCCTGGTCATCAAGCGCGGCAAGGCCGCCCGCGACCAGTGGCAGCGGTCCTTCGACGCCTGGCGCGCCGCCAACCCGCACCGCGCCGCCGAGTTCGACCGGATCCAGGCCGGCGAGCTGCCCGAGGGCTGGAAGAAGGCCGTCCCCTCCTTCCCGGCCGGCAAGGACGTCGCCACCCGCAAGGCCTCCGGCGACACCCTCAAGGCGCTCGGCGCGGTGATCCCGGAGCTGTGGGGCGGCTCCGCCGACCTCGCCGAGTCCAACCTCACCACCATCGACGAGGACAGCTCCTTCCTCCCCGAGGGCAACCCGCTGAAGTCGGCGAGCCCGTACGGCCGGACGATCCACTTCGGCATCCGCGAGCACGCCATGGGCTCGACCATGAACGGCATCGCCCTGCACGGCAGGACCCGCGTGTACGGCGGCACCTTCCTGGTCTTCGCCGACTACATGCGCCCGGCCGTCCGCCTGGCCGCGCTGATGAAGCTGCCGGTCACCTACGTCTGGACGCACGACTCGATCGGCCTCGGCGAGGACGGCCCGACCCACCAGCCGGTCGAGCACCTGGCCTCGCTGCGCGCCATCCCGGGCCTGGCCATGGTCCGCCCGGCCGACGCCAACGAGACCGCCGTCGCCTGGCGCACCATCGTCGAGCGCCAGACCAGCCACCCCGGCCCGGTCGGCCTGGCCCTCACCCGCCAGGGCGTCCCGACCTTCGACCGCGAGGTGTTCGGCTCCGCCGAGGGCGCCGCGAAGGGCGGCTACGTCCTGGCCGAGGCCTCGACGGGCGACCCACAGGTGATCCTGATCGGCACCGGCTCCGAGGTCCAGCTGGCGGTCAAGGCCCGCGAGGTGCTGGAGGGCGAGGGCATCGCGACCCGCGTGGTATCGCTGCCGTCCTTCGAGTGGTTCCAGGAGCAGGACCAGGCCTACCGCGACAGCGTGCTGCCGCCGTCGGTGAAGGCCCGCGTCTCGGTCGAGGCCGGCATCGCCCAGGGCTGGCGCGAGCTGGTCGGCGACCACGGCCGGATCGTCTCGCTGGAGCACTTCGGCGCCTCCGCCGACTACAAGGTGCTGTTCGAGGAGTTCGGCATCACCGCCGAGCGCGTGGTCGCCGAGGCCCACAACGCGCTGCGCTCCCTCGAAGCCGTCAACCGCTAGCACCACGGGCCGCGTACTCGCCCGCACGCGGGTACGCGGCCTCCTCTGACTACCCCACGAAGCAGAAGAGCAAGGGACTGAGCAGCATGACTGACGCACTGAAGCGCCTCAGCGACGAAGGCGTGGCGATCTGGCTGGACGACCTCAGCCGCAAGCGGCTGAACTCCGGCAACCTGGCCGAGCTGGTGCAGAACAAGCACGTGGTGGGCGTCACCACCAACCCGACCATCTTCCAGAAGGCGATCGCCGGCAGCGGCGACGACTCCTACGACGGCCAGCTGCGCGACCTCGCCGTCCGCAAGGTGACCACCGAGGAGGCGATCCGCATGATCACCACCTCCGACGTGCGCGACGCCGCCGACGTGCTGCGCCCGGTCTACGACGCCTCCAACGGCCGCGACGGCCGGGTCTCCATCGAGGTCGACCCGCGCCTGGCGCACGAGACCGCCGCCACCGTGGCCGAGGCCAAGCAGCTGTGGTGGCTGGTCGACCGCCCGAACGTCTTCATCAAGATCCCCGCCACCAAGGCCGGCCTGCCCGCCATCAGCGAGGTCATCGGCAAGGGCATCAGCGTCAACGTCACGCTGATCTTCTCGCTGGAGCGCTACAAGGCCGTCATCGACGCCTACCTGACCGGCCTGGAGACCGCCAAGGCCAAGGGCCTGGACCTCTCCCAGATCGAGTCCGTCGCCTCCTTCTTCGTCTCCCGCGTGGACACCGAGATCGACAAGCGCCTGGACAAGATCGGCGGCGACGCCAAGAACCTGCGCTCCAAGGCCGCCCTGGCCAACGCCCGCCTCGCCTACCAGGCGTACGAGGAGGTCTTCGGCAGCGTCGACGGCAAGACCGCCGGGAACGCCCGTTGGCTCGCCCTGGAGGCCGCCGGCGCCAAGCCGCAGCGCCCGCTGTGGGCCTCCACCGGCGTCAAGGACCCGGCCCTGCCGGACACCCTGTACGTCACCGAGCTGGTCGCCCCCGGCACCGTCAACACCATGCCCGAGGCCACCCTGGACGCCACCGGCGACCACGGCGTGGTCACCGGCAACACCATCGTCCCCAACTACGCCGACGCCCGGGCCGTCCTGGACGCCATCGCCGCCGCCGGCGTGGACTACGACGACGTCGTCCAGGTCCTGGAGGACGAGGGCGTCGAGAAGTTCGAGCAGTCCTGGAACGAGCTGCTCGACACCGTCACCGCCTCGCTCGCCTCCTTCGCCGACGAGAAGTGACCCCTGCTCACAGCCAGCGCACGAAAGCGGAGCCCATCAAGTGAGCACTGATTTCCCCGAGTTGACGTCGGAATCGGACGCGGACGATCTCCCGCCCACCCCTGTCAACCCGCTTCGTGACCCCTCCGACCGACGGCTCCCGCGCATCGCGGGGCCGTCCGGTCTGGTCATCTTCGGGGTCACCGGCGACCTGTCCCGCAAGAAGCTGATGCCGGCCATCTACGACCTGGCCAACCGCGGTCTGCTTCCGCCGGGCTTCTCCCTCGTCGGCTTCGCCCGCCGCGAGTGGGACAACGAGGACTTCGCCCAGGAGGTCCACGACGCGGTCAAGGAGCACGCCCGGACCCCGTTCCGGGAGGAGGTCTGGCAGCAGCTCGCCAAGGGCATGCGCTTCGTCCACGGCACCTTCGACGACGACGAGGCCTTCGACAAGCTGCGCGAGACCATCGAGGAGCTGGACAAGGCCCAGGGCACCGGCGGCAACTTCGCCTTCTACCTGTCCGTGCCGCCGAAGTTCTTCCCGACGGTCGTCCAGCAGCTCAAGAAGCACGGCCTGGCCGACCCGCCGCAGGGCTCCTGGCGACGCGCGGTCATCGAGAAGCCCTTCGGCCACGACCTGGAGAGCGCGCAGGAGCTCAACAAGGTCGTCCACGAGGTCTTCCCGCGTGACGAGGTCTTCCGGATCGACCACTACCTGGGCAAGGAGACGGTCCAGAACATCCTGGCGCTGCGCTTCGCCAACCAGATGTTCGAGCCGATCTGGAACCGCTCGTACGTCGACCACGTGCAGATCACCATGGCCGAGGACATCGGCATCGGCGGCCGGGCCGGCTACTACGACGGCATCGGCTCGGCCCGTGACGTGATCCAGAACCACCTGCTCCAGCTGATGGCGCTCACCGCCATCGAGGAGCCGGCGTCCTTCCACCCGAAGGCGCTGGTCGCGGAGAAGCTCAAGGTGCTCAGCGCCGTCAAGCTGCCGGCGGACCTCGGGCGGCACACCGTGCGCGGCCAGTACGCCGCCGGCTGGCAGGGCGGCGAGGAGGTCGTCGGCTACCTGGACGAGGACGGCATCGACCCGGACTCCAAGACCGACACCTACGCCGCCATCAAGCTGGAGATCAACAACCGCCGCTGGGCGGGCGTCCCGTTCTACCTGCGCACCGGCAAGCGCCTGGGCCGCCGGGTCACCGAGATCGCGGTCGTCTTCCAGCGCGCGCCGTACCTGCCGTTCGACTCCTACGCGACCGAGGAGCTGGGGCAGAACGCCCTGGTCATCCGGGTCCAGCCGGACGAGGGCGTGACGGTGCGGTTCGGCTCCAAGGTGCCGGGCACCTCCTTCGAGGTCCGGGACGTCACGATGGACTTCGCCTACGGCGAGTCCTTCACCGAGTCCAGCCCGGAGGCGTACGAGCGGCTCATCCTCGACGTGCTGCTCGGCGACGCCAACCTGTTCCCGCGCCACCAGGAGGTCGAGCTCTCCTGGCAGATCCTCGACCCGATCGAGAAGTACTGGGACACCCACGGCAAGCCCGCCCAGTACGCGGCGGGGACCTGGGGCCCCGTCGAGGCGGACGAGATGCTCGCACGAGACGGCAGGAGCTGGCGCCGGCCATGAAGATCGACCTCACCAACACGACGTCCAGCAAGATCAACGCCGCGCTGATGGAGGCGCGCCGGGCCAGCGGCTCCACCGCCGCCGGCATGGTGCTCACCCTGGTGATCGTGACCGACGAGGGCAGCGCCTACGACGCCCTCAAGGCCGCCAACGAAGCCTCCCGCGAGCACCCGATGCGCACCCTCGCGGTGATCAAGCGCGCCGGGCGCTCACCGCGGGCCCGCGCCGAGACCCGGCTGGACGCCGAGGTCCTGGTCGGCACCGACGCCGGCTCCGGAGAAACGGTCATCCTGCGCATGCACGGCGAGCTCGCCGCGCACGCCCAGTCGGTCGTGCTGCCGCTGCTGCTGCCGGACGCCCCGGTCGTCGTCTGGTGGCCGGACAACGCGCCGCTGCACCCGGCGCAGGACCCGCTGGGCTCGCTCGCCCAGCGCCGGATCACCGACGCCGTCACCGCCGAGTCCCCGGTCGGCCAGCTCGCCCAGCGGGCGCAGAGCTACACCCCGGGCGACACCGACCTGGCCTGGACCCGGATCACCGGCTGGCGCTCGATGCTGGCCGCCGCGCTGGACCAGCGGCCGTCCACCATCGTCTCCGCGGTGGTCGAGGGCGAGTCCTACAACCCCAGCGTCGAGCTGCTCGGCCTGTGGCTGACCAACCGGCTGCACGTGCCGGTCGAGCGGGTCGTCACCGGCGGCCCCGGCATCACCGCGGTGCACCTGCGCACCAAGGACGGGGACGTCACCCTGGACCGCCCGGACGGCCTGATGGGCACGCTCTCCATGCCCGGCTCGCCGGACCGCCAGGTGGCGCTCAAGCGACGCGAGACCTCGGAGCTGATCGCCGAGGAGCTGCGCCGCCTGGACCCGGACGACATCTACGCGACGGCCGTGCGCACGCCCGTCGAGCGGCTGCACGAGCCGAGCAACGTGGAGACCGCGGAGGCCGAGCGGGTCGCGCAGGAGGTCGCCACGGCGGTCGCCGAGGCGGCCGTGGCCAACCCGGAGCGGGTCACCGCCGACGCCTCGGAGAAGAAGCCCGCCAAGAAGGCGGCCGGCAAGCGCACCTCCAAGGACGGCGCATGACCAACGCGACCCCGCAGCTGGTCGTCCACCGGGACAAGGAGCTGATGGCCCAGGCGGCCGCGGCCCGGCTGATCACCCGGATCGTGGACGCCCAGGCCGCCCGCGGCACCGCCTCGGTGGTGCTCACCGGCGGCCGCAACGGCAACGCCCTGCTGGCCGCGATCGCCGCCTCCCCGGCGCGCGACGCGGTCGACTGGGGCCGGCTGGACCTCTGGTGGGGCGACGAGCGCTTCGTGCCGGCCGCCGACCCGGACCGCAACGCCGTCCAGGCCCGCGCGGAGCTGCTGGACGCCGTTCCGCTCGACCCGGCGCGGGTGCACGAGATGCCCGCCTCGGACGGGGTGGACGGCTCGGACGTGGAGGCCGCCGCGGCCCGCTACGCCGAGTCGCTGGCGAAGGCGGCCGGCCCGGGCGACCGGATCGGCGTCCCCGCCTTCGACGTGCTGCTGCTCGGCGTCGGCCCGGACACCCACGTCGCCTCGCTCTTCCCCGAGCACCCGGGCGTGCGGGAGACCGAGCGGACCGTGGTCGGCGTGCGCGGGGCCCCCAAGCCCCCGCCGACCCGGATCTCGCTCACCCTCCCGGCCATCCGGGCCGCCCGCGAGGTCTGGCTGCTGGCCGCCGGCGAGGACAAGGCGGGCGCGGTCGCGCTGGCCCTGTCCGGCCCCGGCGAGCTCCAGGCGCCCGCCTCCGGCGCGTACGGCCGCAGCCGCACCCTGTGGCTGCTGGACCGCGCCGCCGCGGAGCGGATCCCCCCGCAGCTCTACCCGCCGGCCTCGGCGTAACGGGCACGCGCGGAAGGGGCGCCACCGTCGTGACGGTGGCGCCCCTTCTCGTGTCTCGTCGCTTCTCCGGCGCTCGGAATCCCTCAGATCTCCCCGCGGAGCTTCGCCAGTGCCTCGGCGAGGATCGCCTCGCCGTCGGCGTCGGTGCGCCGCTCGCGGACGTACGCGAGGTGGGTCTTGTACGGCTCGTTGCGCGAGGGGGCCGGCGGGTTGTGCTGGTCCTGGCCGGCCGGGAAGCCGCAGCGCGGGCAGTCCCAGGTGTCCGGGATCGCCGCGTCGGCGGCGAAGCTGGGCCGGGTCTCGTGCTTGTTGGCGCACCAGAAGGAGATCCGGTTGCGGGGGGCGGACTCGCCGCGCTCCGCCTCGCCCATCGGGCCGGCCCCAACCCTGCTGCCACGGATGGCATTGCCACTTGCCACGGTCTGACTCCCTGCGTACTGGTGCGCCGACCCGCCGCGGTGCGCGTCGGTGGCGAAAGTCGTCCTAGTGTAAGCAGGAGTTAAGCATCCGCCACCATCGCCTCCGCCCCGACCGTCCCAGGATAGGCGCTCGGGCGACGGGGCGTCAGGCTTGTGTCAGCTCTTGTACTTCAGCAGCAGGCTGAGCACGATGATGCACGCGAACCAGCCCAGGCCGACCACGATGGTGATGCGGTCCAGGTTGCGCTCGGCCACCGCCGAACCACCGCCGGTGGACATCGCGCCACCGCCGAACATGTCGGACAGGCCGCCGCCCTTCCCCTTGTGCAGCAGCACCAGCAGGATCATCAGCAGACTGAAGATGATCAGGGCAATCGAGAACCCGAGAACCACGACGGGACCAACTCTCTCGTATCTTCGGCGAAGGGGCCGGGCCGCGTACGGCGGTCCGGCCCCAAAGCCTACGTTGCTGCAGCGGCGTTAGCCTACTGCCTGCTCACGGTAGCGCACGATCTTGACGAACTCCTCGGCGTCCAGCGAGGCACCGCCGATCAGGCCGCCGTCGATGTCGGGCTTGGCCATCAGGCCGGCCGCGCTCGACGACTTGACCGAACCGCCGTACAGCACGCGGACCTTGTCTGCCAGCTCGGGGCTGTACAGCTCGGCGAGGCGGGCGCGGATCGCGGCGCAGACCTCCTGCGCGTCCTCCGGGGTCGCCACCTCGCCGGTGCCGATCGCCCAGACCGGCTCGTAGGCGACCACGATGGTCTCGGCCTGGTCGGCCGGGACGTCCGCGAGGGCGCCGTCCAGCTGGGCCAGGGTGTACTCGACGTGGGTGCCGGCCTTGCGGATCTCCAGCGGCTCGCCGATGCACAGGATCGGGGTGATCCCGGCCCGGTAGGCGGCCTTCACCTTGGCGTTGACGATCTCCTCGTTCTCGCCGTGGTACTGGCGGCGCTCCGAGTGGCCGATCACCGCGTAGGTGCACTGGAGCTTGGCCAGCATCGGGCCGGAGACCTCGCCGGTGTAGGCGCCGCCGTCGTGCTGCGAGATGTCCTGCGCGCCGTACTTGATCTTCAGCTTGTCGCCGAAGACCAGGGTCTGCACCGAGCGCAGGTCGGTGAACGGCACCAGGACGGCGACCTCGACGGCCTCGTAGTCCTTGTCGGCCAGCGCGAAGGCCAGCTTCTGGGTGTGCTGGATGGCCTCAAGGTGGTTGAGGTTCATCTTCCAGTTGCCCGCCATGAGCGGGAGACGGTCGGTCATGCTGTCAGCCTTCCAGGGCGGCGAGTCCGGGAAGGGTCTTGCCCTCCAGGTACTCGAGGCTCGCGCCACCGCCGGTCGAGATGTGTCCAAAGGCGTTCTCGTCGAAGCCCAGGATGCGGACGGCCGCGGCGGAGTCGCCGCCGCCGACCACGGTGAACGCGTCGCTGTCCAGCAGCCCCTGCGCGACGGCCTTGGTGCCGTTCGCGTAGTCCGGGTGCTCGAAGACGCCCATCGGGCCGTTCCAGAACACCGTGCCGGCGTCGGCCAGCTTGGCCGCGTACAGCTCGCGGGTCTTGGGGCCGATGTCCAGGCCCTCCTTGTCGGCCGGGATCGCGTCCGCGGCGACGACCTCATAGGTCGCCGGGGTCTTGCCCTTGAGGTCCGGGAACTCGGCGGAGACCAGGACGTCGACCGGCAGGACGAACTCGACACCCCGCTTCTCGGCCTCGGCCAGGTACTCCAGACAGACCGGGATCTGGTCGGCCTGCAGCAGCGAGATGCCGACCTCGTGGCCCTTGGCCTTGAGGAAGGTGTACGCCATGCCGCCGCCGATCAGGATCCGGTCGGCCTTCTTCAGCAGGTTGTCGATCACACCGAGCTTGTCGGAGACCTTGGCGCCGCCGAGCACCACCACGTACGGGCGCCGGACCTCGTCGGTGAGCTTCTTCAGGACGCCGACCTCGGTGGCGATCAGGTCGCCGGCGGCGTGCGGCAGCAGGCCGGGCAGGTCGTAGACCGAGGCGTGCTTGCGGTGCACGGCACCGAAGCCGTCACCGACGTACAGGTCGGCCAGCTCGGCGAGCTGCTCGGCGAAGGCCTTGCGCTCGGCGTCGTCCTTGCTGGTCTCGCCCGCGTTGAAGCGCAGGTTCTCCAGCAGCGCGACCTCGCCGTTCGCCAGCGCGGCGACGGCGGCCCGGGCGCTGTCACCGACGGTGTCGGTGGCGAAGGCGACGTCCTTGCCGAGGATCTCCCCGAGCCGCTTGGCCGCCGGGGCGAGCGAGAACTTCGGGTCCGGCTCGCCCTTGGGGCGGCCGAGGTGGGAGGCGACGACGACCTTCGCGCCGGCCGCGGCCAGCTTGGCGATGGTCGGGGCGACGGCGCGGATCCGGCCGTCGTCGGTGATCGTCTCGCCGTCCAGCGGCACGTTCAGGTCGGCGCGCACGAACACGCGCTTGCCCTCGACACCGGTTTCGATGAGCTCTTCGATGGTCTTCACGGGGATTCGGTTACTCCTGGGGAGATGGTCGATGCGCAGAGGCGGCACGGCGCAGGGGCCGCCTGAGAAGTCCTTGAGCGCGGAGCGAGGGCCCGGTCGGCAGGTGCGCCGTCCGGGCCCTCGCCCCTACATCACGTCAGCTCCCGCAAGGTCAGAGCTGTCCACCGACGAGGGTGACCAGGTCGACGACGCGGTTCGAGTAGCCCCACTCGTTGTCGTACCAGCCGAGCACCTTGACCTGGTTGCCCTGGACCATGGTGAGCTGGCTGTCGAAGATGCACGAGGCCGGGTCGTTGACGATGTCCGAGGAGACGATCGGGTCCTCGGTGTAGGCCAGGATGCCCTTGAGCGGGCCCTCCTGCGCGGCCTTCTGGAAGGCCGCGTTGACCTCGTCCTTGGTGACCTCGCGCTCCAGGGTGACGACCAGGTCCGTGATGGAGCCGGTCGGGACGGGGACGCGCAGCGAGGTGCCGTCCAGCTTGCCCTTCAGCTCGGGCAGGACCAGCGCGGTCGCCTTGGCGGCGCCCGTCGAGGTCGGGATGATGTTCTGGCTCGCCGCACGAGCACGGCGCAGGTCCTTGTGCGGGAAGTCCAGGGTGACCTGGTCGTTGGTGAACGCGTGGACGGTGGTCATCAGACCCTTGACGATGCCGAAGGCCTCGTTCAGCACCTTCGCCATCGGCGCCACGCAGTTGGTGGTGCAGGAGGCGTTGGAGATGACGTGGTGGTTGGCGGCGTCGTACTTCTCGTCGTTGACACCCAGGACGATGGTGACGTCCTCGTCGGTGGCGGGCGCCGAGATGATGACCTTCTTCGCACCGGCGGTGAGGTGCTTCTTCGCAGCCTCGGCCTTGGTGAAGATGCCGGTGGACTCGACGACGATGTCGGCGCCCAGGGCGGCCCACGGGAGGTTGGCCGGGTCACGCTCGGCGGTCACCTTGAAGGTGTGGCCGTCGACGGTGATGCTGTCCTCGGTGTGCGAGACCTCGCCCGGGAAGGTGCCCAGGGTGGTGTCGTACTTGAGCAGGTGAGCCAGGGTCTTCGTGTCGGTGAGGTCGTTGACACCGACGATCTCGATGTCCGCGCCCTGAGCCTTGACCGCGCGGAAGAAGTTGCGGCCGATGCGGCCGAAGCCGTTGATGCCTACCCGGATCGTCACGAACCGATCTCCTCGTTAGGTACGCCGGGCCGGAGCCCGACGGGGGTGAGATTTGGGAAGTCCCCGACCGCCTATGACCCTACCCCTCCGGGGCCTTTCGGGGCACATCGCGCCACCTCGTGAGACATGGCGTGGCGTGCCCGAAACCCCGTTTCCAGCCGTCCGCCCCTGGTTCGGCAGGCAGTTGGCCCCGAGGCCAGTGGTCTCTACCAATTCGGCTCCGCCGGCGCCTTCGGACGTCGTCCGGGAACGCCGACGGCCGGCGCCCGGGGAGCCGGGCGCCGGCCGTCTGGCGGTCACGGGCGGCGGCGTCAGTTCATCGCCATCTCGTCGGTCAGGCTGGCCTCGGTGCTCGGCAGGCCGAGCTCGGAGGCGCGCTTGTCGGCCATCGCGAGCAGCCGGCGGATCCGGCCGGCCACCGCGTCCTTGGTCAGCGGCGGGTCGGCGAGCGCGCCCAGCTCCTCCAGCGAGGCCTGCTTGTGCTGCATCCGCAGCTGGCCGGCCGCGGCCAGGTGCTCGGGGACCTCCTCGCCGAGGATCTCCAGCGCGCGGGCGACCCGGGCGCCGGCCGCCACCGCGGCGCGGGCCGAGCGGCGCAGGTTGGCGTCGTCGAAGTTGGCGAGCCGGTTGGCGGTGGCCCGCACCTCGCGGCGCATCCGGCGCTCCTCCCAGGCGAGCACCGACTCGTGCGCGCCGAGGCGGGTCAGCAGCGCGCCGATCGCGTCGCCGTCACGGATGACCACCCGGTCCACCCCGCGGACCTCGCGGGCCTTGGCCGGGATGCCGAGCCGGCGGGCCGCGCCGACCAGGGCCAGCGCCGCCTCGGAGCCGGGGCAGGTGATCTCCAGCGAGGAGGAGCGGCCCGGCTCGGTGAGCGAGCCGTGCGCCAGGAAGGCCCCGCGCCAGGCCGCCTCGGCGTCGCAGGTGGCACCGGAGACGACCGCCGGGGGCAGGCCCCGGATCGGGCGGCCCCGACCGTCGACGAGGCCGGTCTGGCGCGCGAGCAGCTCGCCGTCCTTGACCACCCGGACGACGAAGCGGCTGCCGCGGCGCAGGCCGCCGGGGGCCATCACGACGAGGTCGGAGGAGTGCCCGAAGATCTCCAGCAGGTCCTTGCGCAGCCGCCGTGCCGCCGCTCCGGTGTCCAGCTCCGCCTCGATCACGATGCGGCCGCTCACGATGTGCAGTCCGCCCGCGAACCGCAGGATCGCCGACACCTCCGCCTTGCGGCAGCAGGCCCGGGTGACCGGGAGCCGGCTGATCTCGTCCTTCACCGCTGGAGTCATCGCCATGGCCCGATCCTTCCATGTGTCCGGAAAATCCGGTCGTACGCTGCCGCCAACAGCTCGGGGTCGTGTCGCGGCGTGCCGTCGGTGCGGGCCACCGAACCGAGCACCAGTGCGGCGCCCATCCGCTCGGCGGCCTTCTCCAGACCCGCGAGGTCGGCCTGGCCGAAGGCGCCGCCGGTGACGGCGCGCTCGTCCACCAGGATCGCATCCACCGCGAGCTCCGGAGCGTGGTCGGCGATGACCTCCAGGTGACGCTGCGGGGTGAAGCCCTCGGTCTCGCCGGGCTGGGGGGCCAGGTTCAGGGTGAGCAGCCGGCGGGCGCGGGTCTCGGTGAGCGCCTTGGCCAGCTCGGGCACCAGCAGGTGCGGCAGCACGCTGGTGAACCAGGAGCCGGGGCCGAGGACCACCCAGTCCGCCTCCCGGACGGCGGTGACCGCCTCCGGGACGGCCGGCGGCTCGTCCGGCAGCAGCCGGATCGACTGCACGGTGCCGGGGGTCGCCGCGACGTTCGCCTGGCCGCGGACCGCCGACACCTCGCCGGGGCGGGCCGGGTCGTGGCCGCGGACGGTCGCCTCGATGTCCAGCGGCACCGCCGACATCGGCAGCACCCGGCCCTGGACGTTGAGCAGCCGGCCGACCCAGTCCAGGGCCTCCACCGGGTCGCCCAGCTTCTCCCAGAGCGCGACGATCAGCAGGTTGCCGACGGCGTGGCCGCCGAGCTCGCCGTTGCCGGTGAAGCGCTGCTGGATCACCTCGGACCAGGTGCGGCCCCAGTCGTCGTCCCCGCACAGCGCGGCCAGCGCCTTGCGCAGGTCGCCCGGGGGCAGCACGCCGAGTTCGCTGCGCAGCCGTCCGCTGGAGCCGCCGTCGTCGGCGACGGTGACCACGGCGGTGAGGTCGCTGGTGAGCCGGCGCAGCGCGGACAGCGAGGCGGACAGGCCCTGGCCGCCGCCGAGCGCGGTGATCCGGGGGGCCGGGTTGGCCCGGGCGGGACTGCTGCGCGGACGGCTGGGCGCCGGGGGCCGGGCCGGGCTTCCGGCCCGGTCACCGGTCCTGCTCTGCGGTTGCCGCCCGGGCACGTATCCCGCCACACATCACCTCGCGTTCCTCGGCCCCGCCACCGGCTCCGCCGGCGGGCCCGGCTGCGCAGGCGGCGGTTACTCCCGTCCCATGTCACGGTGGACGAGCACCGTCTCGACTCCGTTGGCGATGAGACGCTTGGTCAGACGCTCGGACATGGCGACGCTACGGTGCTTGCCACCGGTGCAGCCTACGGCAAGCGTCATGTAACGCTTCCCCTCGCGCCGGTAGCCCTCGGTCACGATCCGGAGGAGCTCGGTGTAGCCGTCCAGGAACTCGTTGGCGCCGGGCTGCTGGAACACGTAGTCGGCGACGTCCGCGTCGGTGCCGGTGCGGGCCCGCAGCTCGGGCACCCAGTGCGGGTTGGGCAGGAAGCGGCAGTCCACGACGAGGTCGGCGTCGACCGGCAGGCCGTACTTGAAGCCGAAGGACATCACGGTGGCGCGCAGCTCGGGCTCGTCGTGGTCGGCGAACTGGGCGTCCAGCTTGGCGCGCAGCTGGTGCACGTTGAGGTTGGAGGTGTCGATCACCAGGTCGGCCTCGCCGCGCAGGTCGCGCAGCAGGTCGCGTTCCTGGGCGATGCCGTCGACGATCCGGCCGTCGCCCTGCAGCGGGTGCGGGCGGCGCACGTTCTCGAAGCGGCGCACCAGCGCCTCGTCGGAGGAGTCCAGGAAGACCACCCGGAGGCGGACGCCGCGCTTCTCCAGCTCGTCGAGCGAGGTGAGCAGGTCGTCGAAGAACTGGCGGCCGCGGACGTCCACGACCACGCCGATCCGGGCGACGTTGCCCTGGGAGCGGGCGCCCAGGTCGACCATGGTCGGGATGAGGGCCGGCGGCAGGTTGTCCACCACGAACCAGCCCAGGTCCTCCAGGCACTTGGCGGCGGTGGAGCGGCCGGCTCCGGACATGCCGGAGATGATCACCAGCTCCGGCGCGTTCTCGGCCACGTCTGACACGGTCACTTCGGTTCCCCGCTCTCGGTCTTTCTACTGGGGAGAACGCGCGCGGCCCGGCCGCCCTTCCCCGGCCCGGGCAGGCGGGCGGGGCCGGGGCACACCGGCTGACGGGCGGCGTCGGCCGTCATGGCGTCTCCTGGGATGGTGCGGTCTGGGGTGCTGCTGCCACCGGCTCGGTCCCGTCCTCGATGATCTCGCCGGTCGCGGTGTTGACCGCGGGTCCGGCGGGTGTACGGGACGACAACGCCGCCGCAACAGTCTCCGCGGTGCGGCGTCCGATGCCGGGTACCGCGCAGAGCTCGTCCACGGTGGCGGCCCGGAGCTTCTTCAGCGAGCCGAAGTGCTTGAGCAGCGCCTGGCGGCGAGTCTCGCCGAGCCCCGGGACGGAGTCCAGTTCTCCGGCGGTGAGTCGCTTGGAACGCTTGGCGCGCTGGTAGCCGATCGCGAAGCGGTGCGCCTCGTCGCGCACGCGCTGGAGCAGGTAGAGGCCCTCGCTGGAGCGGGGCAGCACCACCGGGTCGTCCTCGCCGGGCAGCCAGACCTCCTCCAGCCGCTTGGCCAGGCCGCACAGCGCGACGTCGTCGATGCCGAGTTCGTCCAGGGCGCGCTTGGCGGCGGCGACCTGGGGCGCACCGCCGTCGACCACCAGCAGCTGGGGCGGGTAGGCGAAGCGCTTGGGGCGGCCGTCCTCGGTGCGCGGGCCGTCGGCCGGGCGCGCGCCGTCCTCGGGCTGGTCGTCCTCGGCCTCGGGGACGGCCCACTCGCCGGTCTGCTCGCGCTCCTGGAGGTAGCGGCGGAAGCGCCGGCTGATCACCTCGTGCATCGAGCGGACGTCGTCCTGGCCCTCGAAGCCCTTGATCTGGAAGCGCCGGTACTCGCTCTTGCGGGCCAGGCCGTCCTCGAAGACGACCATGGAGGCGACCACGTCCTCGCCCTGGAGGTGGGAGATGTCGTAGCACTCGATGCGCAGCGGGACGGAGTCCAGCTCCAGCGCGTCGGCGATCTCCTGCAGGGCGCGGCTGCGGGTGGTGAGGTCGGAGGCGCGCTTGGTCTTGTGCAGCGCGAGCGCCTGCAGGGCGTTGCGCTGCACGGTGGCCATCAGGTCCTTCTTGTCGCCGCGCTGCGGCACGCGCAGGTCGACCTGGCTGCCGCGCAGGCCGCCCAGCCACTCCCGCACCGGCTCGACCGGGTCGGGCAGGGCGGGGACGAGCACCTCGCGCGGGACGGACTCGCCGCCGCCGTAGAGCTGTTGGAGGGCGTGCTCGACCAGGCCGGCGGTGTCGACGTCCTCGACCTTGTCGGTGACCCAGCCGCGCTGGCCGCGCACCCGGCCGCCGCGGACGTGGAAGATCTGCACGGCGGCTTCGAGTTCGTCCTCGGCGACGGCCAGCAGGTCGGCGTCGGTGGCGTCCGCGAGCACGATGGCGTTCTTCTCCATCGCGCGCTTGAGGGCGCCGATGTCGTCGCGCAGCCGGGCCGCCTTCTCGTACTCCAGCTCGGCCGCGGCCTCCTGCATCTGGTCTTCCAGCCGGCGCAGGTAGTTGCCGGTGCGTCCGGCCATGAAGTCGCAGAAGTCCTCGGCCAGCTCCCGGTGTTCGTCCGCCGAGACCTTGCCGACGCAGGGCGCGGCGCACTTGCCGATGTAGCCGAGCAGGCAGGGCCGGCCGACCTGCCGGGCGCGCTTGAAGACGCCGTTGGAGCAGGTGCGCACGGGGAAGACGCGCAGCAGCAGGTCGACCGTCTCGCGGATCGCCCAGGCGTGCCCGTACGGGCCGAAGTAGCGCACGCCCTTCTTGTGCGCCCCCCGCATCACCTGGACCCGCGGGTACTCCTCGTTGAGGGTGACGGCGAGTTCCGGATAGCTCTTGTCGTCCCGGTACTTGACGTTGAACCGCGGGTCGTACTCCTTGATCCAGGAGTACTCCAGCTGGAGCGCCTCGACCTCGGTGGCGACCACGGTCCACTCCACCGAGGCGGCGGTGGTGACCATGGTCGCGGTGCGCGGGTGCAGCCCGGCGAGGTCCTGGAAGTAGGACGACAGGCGCGGCCGCAGGCTCTTGGCCTTGCCGACGTAGATGACCCGGCCGTGGGCGTCACGGAACTTGTAGACGCCCGGGGAGATCGGGATCGCGCCGGGCGCCGGGCGGTAGGTGCTCGGGTCAGCCATGGGTCCACCGTACCGACAGGGGGCGGGGGTGCGGACGGGAGATCGACTCGGCGTTGGTCAACGGCTTCAGCTCGGGGTCACCTTGAGGTTTCCGCCGTCGACCGTGACGGTGTAGGCGGGCAGCGGGGAGGGGGCCGGGCCGTCCTGCACGGCGCCGTCGGCGATGCCGAACCGGCTGCCGTGGCAGGGGCACTGGATCTGCTGGTTCTTCACCTGGTCCACGATGCAGCCGGCGTGGGTGCACTTGGCGCTGAAGGCCTTGTACTGGTCGGCGGTCGGCTGGGTGACCACGATCTTCTGGTCGCGGAAGACCTTGCCGCCGCCCTCCGGCACGGCCGAGGCCGGGCCGAGGTCCACCGGGCCCTTGGCGGTGCTGCCGGAGGAGCCCGAGGAGGAGGAGCTGCTGCAGCCGGTGACGGCCACGGCACCGCCGGCCGCCAGGACGGCCGCGGCCCCGCAGAGCAGGGTGCGGCGGGAGGCGGAGGGGCTGGTCTCGGGGGCCTCGGACATCGGTGCGCTCCTGGGGTGTGCTGCTGCTGCGAGGGACCACGGAAGTCTATGCCGCGCGCGCCCCGCCGCTCCCGGGAGTCCCGCTGTTCGGCGGTCCCGGGAGTGGCGGGGCGGGCGGGGTGCTTCCTCGCCTACTTCTTCGCCGCGGCGGCGCGCTTGCGCGGTGCCGCCTTCTTCGCCGGCGCGGCGGCCGGGGCGTCCGCGAAGCCGCTCGGCAGGATGTCCCGCAGGAACTTGCCGGTGTGGCTCTCCGGGACGGCGGCGATCTGCTCGGGGGTGCCCTCGGCGACCACCGTGCCGCCGCCGGAGCCGCCCTCGGGGCCCATGTCGACGATCCAGTCGGCGGTCTTGATCACATCGAGGTTGTGCTCGATGACGATCACCGTGTTGCCCTTGTCCACCAGCCCGCTGAGCACCTTGATCAGCTTGCTGATGTCCTCGAAGTGCAGACCGGTGGTCGGCTCGTCCAGCACGTAGACCGTCCGCCCGGTGGAGCGCTTCTGCAGCTCCGAGGCGAGCTTGACGCGCTGCGCCTCGCCGCCGGAGAGCGTCGGCGCGGACTGGCCGAGCCGGACGTAGCCGAGGCCGACGTCGTTGAGCGTCTTCAGGTGCCGGGCGATCGCCGGGACGGCCTCGAAGAAGGCCAGCGCCTCCTCGATCGGCATGTCCAGCACCTCGGCGATGGACTTGCCCTTGTAGTGCACCTCCAGCGTCTCCCGGTTGTACCGGGCGCCGTGGCAGACCTCGCACGGCACGTAGACGTCCGGCAGGAAGTTCATCTCGATCTTGATGGTGCCGTCACCCGAGCAGTTCTCGCAGCGGCCGCCCTTGACGTTGAACGAGAACCGGCCGGGCAGGTAGCCGCGGACCTTGGCCTCCTGCGTCTCCGCGAAGAGCCGGCGGACGTGGTCGAACACGCCGGTGTAGGTGGCCGGGTTGGAGCGCGGCGTGCGGCCGATCGGCGACTGGTCGACGTGCACCACCTTGTCCACCTGGTCGGTGCCGGTGATCCGGGTGTGCCGGCCGGGCACGCTGCGGGCGCCGTTCAGCTCCCGGGCGAGGTGGGTGTAGAGGATGTCGTTGACCAGCGTCGACTTGCCGGAGCCGGAGACACCGGTGATCGCGGTGAAGGTGCCGAGCGGGAAGCCGACCGTGACGTCCTTGAGGTTGTGCTCGCGGGCGCCGTGGACGGTCAGCTGGCGCTTCTTGTCCCGCTCGCGGCGGGAGGCCGGGATCGGGATGGACCGCTTGCCGGAGAGGTACTGGCCGGTCAGCGACTCCTTGTTGCCGAGCAGCTGCTTCAGCGAACCGGAGTGCACCACCTTGCCGCCGTGCTCGCCGGCGCCCGGGCCGATGTCGACCACCCAGTCCGCCGTCTTGATGGTGTCCTCGTCGTGCTCGACCACGATCAGGGTGTTGCCGATGTCGCGCAGCCGCACCAGCGTCTCGATCAGCCGGTGGTTGTCCCGCTGGTGCAGGCCGATGGACGGCTCGTCCAGCACGTACAGCACGCCGACCAGGCCGGAGCCGATCTGGGTGGCCAGCCGGATGCGCTGGGCCTCGCCGCCGGACAGGGTGCCGGCCGCGCGGTCGAGCGAGAGGTAGTCCAGGCCGACGTCGACCAGGAAGCGCAGCCGCTCGTTGACCTCCTTGAGGACCCGCTCGGCGATCTGCTTGTCCCGGGCGTTGAGCCTCATCGCGCCCAGGAACTCGGAGCAGTCGCTGATCGACATCGAGGAGACCTCGGCGATCGACCTGCCCTCGACGGTGACCGCGAGCACCACCGGCTTGAGCCGGGTGCCCTGGCACGTCGGGCAGGGCACCTCGCGCATGTAGCCCTCGAAGCGCTCGCGGCTGCTGTCGCTCTCCGCCTCGGTGTGCCGGCGCTGGATGAACGGGACGGCGCCCTCGAAGCCGGTGCTGTACGAGCGCTCGCGGCCGAAGCGGTTGCGGTAGCGGACCTGCACCTGGTGCTTGTGGCCGTACAGCAGCGCCTTCTTGGCGCGGGCCGGCAGCCCGGCCCAGGGGATGTCGGTGCGGAAGCCGAGCTCCTCGGCGAGCGCGTCGATCAGGCGCTGGAAGTACTCCTTGGCGTGCCCGGCCGACCACGGGTGGATCGCGCCCTCGTCCAGCGAGCGCTCCGGGTCCGGCACGACCAGCTCCGGGTCGACCTCCATCCGGTTGCCCAGGCCGGAGCAGTCCGGGCAGGCGCCGAACGGCGAGTTGAAGGAGAACGAGCGCGGCTCCAGCTCCTCGAAGGACACGTCGTCGTACGGGCAGTAGAGGTGCTCGGAGTACATCCGCTCGCGCTCCGGGTCGTCCTCGGGGAGGTCGACGAAGTCGAGCACGACCATGCCGCCGGACAGCCGCAGGGCCGTCTCCACCGAGTCGGTGAGCCGCCGCTTGGCGCTCTCCTTGACGGTCAGGCGGTCGACGACCACCTCGACGGTGTGCTTCTCCTGCTTCTTGAGCTTCGGCGGCTCGGCGAGCTGGATCGTCGTGCCGTCCACCCGGGCGCGGGAGTAGCCCTTGGACTGGAGGTCGGCGAACAGGTCGACGAACTCGCCCTTGCGCTCGCGCACCACCGGGCTGAGCACCTGGAAGCGGGTGCCCTCGGTGAGCTCCAGCACCTTGTCCACGATCGCCTGCGGGGACTGCTTGGCGATCGGGCGGCCGCAGTGCGGGCAGTGCGGCTTGCCGATCCGGGCGAACAGCAGGCGCAGGTAGTCGTAGACCTCGGTGATCGTGCCGACGGTCGAACGGGGGTTGCGGTTGGTGGACTTCTGGTCGATCGAGACGGCCGGGGAGAGGCCCTCGATGAAGTCCACGTCGGGCTTGTCCATCTGCCCGAGGAACTGACGGGCGTAGGAGGACAGCGACTCGACGTAGCGGCGCTGGCCCTCGGCGAAGATCGTGTCGAAGGCGAGCGAGGACTTGCCGGAGCCGGAGAGGCCCGTGAAGACGATGAGGGAGTCGCGGGGCAGGTCGAGCGAGACGTTCTTGAGGTTGTGCTCGCGAGCACCGCGGACGATGAGGCGGTCGGCCACTGCTTCTGGCGCCTTTCTCCGGGGCGAGATGGCTTGCGGTGAGATTCGGTACTTCTTCCAGGATGCGGCAGCCAGCCTATAGCTCAGACGTTCGAATCTCGACTCTGTCCAGCGGAGACCACCCGAACGAGTGAGGCCGGGGTCGGGACGGTCCGTACCCGTACCGTGCGCGTACCGAAAAACCGCCTGCTCAGGGCCCGGATCCGGCGGTAGCGTCGACTGGTCAACGAGCGGAGCCCCCGCGGGCAACGCCCCGTCTCCCGACAGAAGGCAGTTCCGATGACCGACCCGCAGTCCGCCGCCGCGTCCGCCGCCTCCTGGCTGGTTCAGGTCGAGGAGAGCACCCAGCGCCTCCTGCAGACCGCCGCCGAGCTGAAGCCCGCGGACGTCGCCGAGCCCTCCGCGCTCCCCGGCTGGACCCGCGGCCACGTGCTGGCCCACCTCGCCCGCAACGCCGACTCCCTGGTCAACCTGCTGAACGGCGCCCGCACCGGCACCGACATCCCCCAGTACGCCAGCAACGAGGCCCGCGACGCCGACATCGAGCGGGACGCACCCCGCCCGCTGGAGGTCCACCTCGCCGACCTGCGCGCCTCGCACGAGCGCTTCGCCGCGGCCGCCGCCAAGCTGCCCGACGAGGCCTGGACGGCCGAGATCCGGCACCGCACCGGCTACCTCTTCCCGGCCTTCGACATCCCGCACAAGCGCCTGCTGGAGCTGGAGTACCACCACGTCGACCTGGCGGCCGGCTACGCCCCGCGCGACTGGCCGCAGGACTTCGCCGTCGCCCAGTTCGGCACGCTCGCCGAGGGCCTGGCCCATGCCGACCTCCCCGCCGTCCGGCTGGTCGCCGAGGACACCGGCGACCGGGCCGCGATCGGCACCGGCGAGCCCGCCCTGGCCGTCGAGGGCCCCGTCCGCGCGCTGACCGCCTGGCTCTCCGGCCGCTCCGCCGGCACCGGCCTGCGCCGCACCCCCGACACCGCGCTCCCCCAGCTTCCCCCGATGGGCTGACGGCGCGAGGATGATCCCAGGACCACGACGACGAGGAGCGGACGGATGACGTACCACGGAGCGGTCAAGGTCGGTGGGCCGCCGGACGTGCGGGAGCTGGCCCACCTGATCATCACCAAGGTGGCCGTCGGCCCGTACGACAACAACGCCTACCTGCTGCGCTGCCGGGCGACCGACGAACAGCTGCTGATCGACGCCGCCGCGGACGCCCCGGTGCTGCTGGAGACCGTCGGCGACGAGCTGGAGACCGTGGTCACCACCCACCGGCACCACGACCACTGGGGCGCGCTGGCCGAGGTGGTCGCCACCACCGGCGCCCGCACCGCCGCCGGCGAGCACGACGCCGAGGGCATCGACGTCCCCACCGAGCTGCGGCTCGCGGACGGCGACCGGCTGCGGGTCGGCGACGTCGAGCTCACCGTCCGCCACCTGGTCGGCCACACCCCCGGCGCGATCGTGCTCGTCTACGACGACCCGCAGGGCCACCCGCACGTCTTCACCGGCGACTGCCTCTTCCCCGGCGGCGTCGGCAACACCTGGGGCGACCCGGAGGCCTTCAAGAGCCTCTTCCGGGACGTCAACGAGAAGATCTTCGACGTCCTCCCCGACGAGGCCTGGATCTACCCCGGCCACGGCAACGACACCACCCTCGGCGCCGAGCGCCCCCACCTCGACGAGTGGCGCGAGCGCGGCTGGTAGCCGGCCCCGCGCCCCCGCGTCACCACGAGGCCCCCGCGACCGGATCCGGTCGCGGGGGCCTCGTGGTGCGGCGCTGCCGGGCGCCAGGCGTCAGGCGTCAGGCGTCAGGCGTCAGGCGTCGAGCATCTCGGTCTCGTGCTCGGCCTCGGCGGCCTTCTTCGAGGCCCGCAGGCTGGTGAACGTGGTGACGGCCAGCACCAGGACGATGAAGCCGAGCGAGAACGGGATGCCGATCTCCGGGGCCCAGGTCGCGCCCGCCTCGTGCGCGGCGTGCAGCACCAGCTTCACGCCGATGAACCCGAGGATCACCGACAGGCCGTACGAGAGGTGGACCAGCTTCTTCAGCAGGCCGCCGATCAGGAAGTACAGCTGGCGCAGGCCCATCAGGGCGAAGGCGTTGGCGGTGAACACGATGTACGGGTCCTGGGTGAGGCCGAAGATGGCCGGGATCGAGTCCAGGGCGAACAGCACGTCCGTGGTGCCGATGGCCAGCATGACGATCAGCATCGGGGTGATCAGCCGGCGGCCGTGCTCCCGGACCAGGAGCTTGGTGCCGCGGTAGTCCTCGGTGGCCGGGAAGCGCCGGGTGATCGACTTGAGCACGCGGTTCTCCTCGAACTCCTCGTCCTCCCCGTCCTCCCGGGCCTCCTTGATCAGCTTCCAGGCGGTCCAGATCAGGAAGGCGCCGAAGAGGAAGAACACCCAGGAGAACTGGGTTACCAGCGCCGCGCCGCCGGCGATGAAGACCGCCCGGAGCACCAGCGCGATGATCACGCCGAACATCAGCACGCGCTGCTGGTAGATCCTCGGCACCGCGAACTTGCCCATGATCAGGATGAAGACGAAGAGGTTGTCGACGCTGAGCGACTTCTCGGTGATGTAGCCGGCGAAGAACTCACCCGCCGGCTGCCCGCCGGAGTGCCACCACAGGAACCCGCCGAAGAGCAGCGCCAGCACGACCCAGACGCCCGTCCAGATCCCGGCCTCCTTGAGCGAGACCTCGTGCGGCTTGCGCCCGCCGATGAAGAAGTCCGCCACGATCAGTGCGATCAGCACGCCGATCGTGGTGGCCCACATGGTCACGGAAACGTCCATTACTGCTCCTCCGGCAGCTAGGCGAGACAGTCATCGTCACTGCCGGAGGTCTCTTCCGCCCGACGGGCACAGGCACGTCGGACCAGCGCCCCGGGGTGCCGCGACGGGCACCCGTGATGACGGGGTCGGCTGTCGAGGAATACTCCCCTCCGCTGCCATCGAGAGTAACAGGACAGGCAAAGGAAGGTAAAGAAGGTAAAGACCCGTCAGGGTGCGGGCCTCAGAGGTAGGGCTCGATCGCCGGCAGCAGGTCCTGGAAGGTCCGCCCCTTCGCCGGGGCGCCGATCGCCTGCATCTCCCAGCCGCCGTCGCCGTCCCGGACCACCTTGGCCATGATCTGGCCGGTGTGCGAGCCACCGCCCGCCAGCTCGTAGCGGGCCAGCTCCAGTCCGGTGGTCTCGTCCACCAGCCGGCAGTGCGCCCGCTGCACCTCGGCGAAGGTCTGCCCGGTGTACGAGCTGACCGTGAACACCACCTGGGTGATGTGCGCCGGCACGTGCAGCAGGTCGACCAGGATCGCCTCGTCGTCCTCGTGCCCCGAACCGCCCTCCAGGTTGTCCCCGGTGTGCCGGACGGAGCCGTCGTTGCTCTCCAGGTGCTGGAAGAACACCACGTCGGACGGGGTCCTCTCGGCGTACAGCAGTGCCGAGGCGTCCAGGTCGATCGTCCTGGTGCGACTGCCGAACAGGCCCCGCTTGGGGGCGGCCTGCCAGCCGAGGCCCATCCGGACCACGGTCAGGGAGCTGCCCGGGCCCTTCTGGAGACTGACCCGCTGCCCCTTGGCAAGGTTCACCGACACGACGTTGTCCTCTCTGCCGGCCACGCGGCGCTGCCCGCCGCCCGGCTACCCGGTGGAACACCCCGTCGCCGTCCCCCGGCTGAGGCCCCCTCTGCGTACGGCCCGCGCCCTTCCCGTGGGCGCGATGCCGCAGGCCAGCCTAGGGCCTGCGGCACCCCGACCTCCCCAGGGTTTCCCCGTTTGTGGCAAGGCTGAGACACCGCCGGGCTTGACCGGTGCCGTTCCGGCCACGCCCGGGCGGCGCCGGTTACGCCACGCCCGCCTCACGCATCTGCCGCAGCTCCTTCTTCAGCTCCTTGACCTCGTCGCGCAGCCGGGCCGCGACCTCGAACTGCAGGTCGGCGGCGGCCGTGTGCATCCGGTCGGTCATCTCCTGGATGAGGTCCGCCAGCTCCGCGGCCGGCAGCGACTTGGCGGGCTTGCGCTCGGCGCCCAGCGACGGCACCGGGGCCTTGCCCTTGCCCTGGCCGCGGTAGCCGGTGGCCAGCAGTTCGTCGGTGTCCACGTCCTCCCGGGCGAGGGTGTCCAGGATGTCGCCGATCTTCTTCCGCAGCGGCTGCGGGTCGATCCCGTGCTCCTTGTTGTACGCCTGCTGCACGGCCCGGCGGCGGTTGGTCTCGTCGATGGCCTTCTCCATCGCCGGAGTGATCTTGTCCGCGTACATGTGGACCTGGCCGGAGACGTTTCGGGCCGCGCGGCCGATCGTCTGGATCAGCGAGGTGCCGGAGCGCAGGAAGCCCTCCTTGTCCGCGTCCAGGATCGCCACCAGCGACACCTCGGGCAGGTCCAGGCCCTCGCGCAGCAGGTTGATGCCGACCAGCACGTCGTACTTGCCGGCCCGCAGCTCGCGCAGCAGCTCCACCCGGCGCAGGGTGTCCACGTCGCTGTGCAGGTACCGGACCCGGATGTCCAGGCCGAGCATGTAGTCGGTGAGGTCCTCGGCCATCTTCTTGGTCAGCGTGGTGACCAGGACGCGCTCGTCCCGCTCCACCCGCTTGCGGACCTCGTGCACCAGGTCGTCGATCTGACCCTCGGTCGGCTTGACGATCACCTCGGGATCGATCAGACCCGTCGGGCGGATGATCTGCTCGACCTGGCCGTCGCCGCGCGACAGCTCGTACGGGCCGGGCGTCGCCGACAGGTACACCGTCTGACCGATCCGCTCCAGGAACTCCTCCCACTTCAGCGGGCGGTTGTCCATCGCGGACGGCAGCCGGAAGCCGTGCTCGACCAGCGTGCGCTTGCGCGAGGCGTCGCCCTCGTACATCGCGCCGATCTGCGGGACGGTCACGTGCGACTCGTCGATCACCAGGAGGAAGTCCTCCGGGAAGTAGTCCAGCAGCGTGTTCGGCGGGGAGCCGGGCTCGCGGCCGTCGAAGTGCATCGAGTAGTTCTCGACGCCCGAGCAGGTGCCGATCTGGCGCAGCATCTCGATGTCGTAGGTGGTGCGCATCCGCAGCCGCTGGGCCTCCAGCAGCTTGCCCTGCTTCTCCAGCTTCGCCAGGGTCGCCTCCAGCTCCCGCTCGATGCCGGTGATCGCGCGCTCCATGCGCTCGGGGCCGGCCACGTAGTGCGAGGCGGGGAAGACGTAGACGGACTCGTCCTGGCTGATGATCTCGCCGGTGAGCGGGTGCAGGGTGTACAGCGCCTCGATCTCGTCACCGAACATCTCGATCCGGACGGCGAGCTCCTCGTACACCGGGAAGATCTCGATGGTGTCGCCGCGCACCCGGAAGGTGCCGCGGCTGAAGGCCACGTCGTTGCGGGCGTACTGGATGTCCACGAAGCGGCGCAGCAGGACGTCCCGGTCGATCTCCTGGCCGACCTTGAGCGGCACCATCCGGTCCACGTACTCCTGCGGCGTGCCGAGGCCGTAGATGCAGGAGACGGACGCGACGACGACCACGTCCCGCCGGGTGAGCAGCGAGTTGGTCGCCGAGTGCCGCAGCCGCTCGACCTCCTCGTTGATCGAGGAGTCCTTCTCGATGTAGGTGTCCGTCTGCGGGACGTACGCCTCCGGCTGGTAGTAGTCGTAGTACGAGACGAAGTACTCGACCGCGTTGTTCGGCAGCAGCTCGCGGAACTCGTTCGCCAGCTGCGCGGCCAGCGTCTTGTTCGGCGCCATCACCAGGGTGGGCCGCTGCAGCTTCTCGATCATCCAGGCCGTGGTGGCCGACTTGCCGGTGCCGGTGGCACCGAGCAGCACGACGTCCTTCTCCCCTCCCCTGATCCGCCGCTCCAGCTCGGCGATCGCCGCCGGCTGGTCGCCGTTCGGCTGGTAGGGGCTGACGACCTCGAAGGGCGCCACGGACCGCTCAATACTCGTGATGGGACGCACGACTCCACCGTACGACCCACCACCGACAAGCCGGGCTGCTTCGGTCAGGCCGCGTGCGCCTCGAACCTTATGGCCGGCTCGCGGGCGGGGTCGATGCGGACGACCGAGTCGAAAGCGGCGGCGAGCCGCTCGATCAGCGGCAGGGTCGGATCGACCCCGCTCTCCTCGATGCTCTCGACCGTCTCCTCGTCCAGCCCGGCCCGCTCCGCGAGGTGGGCCGGGCTCCAGCCCAGGGCGGACCGGCGGGCGTACACCGCCTCGGCCAACGCCATCCGCCGCCCGGCCGCCCGGTACTCCTCGCTCTCACGGTGCTCCGGCGGCACGACCCACCGCGTGTGATAGCCGCTCACCGCTGCTCCTCCCGGTCGTACACCTCGTGGTCGGCAGCGGGCCGGTGCTCGGCCTCGCACGCCTTCTGGGCTCGCCGTGCCCGCTCGACCTGGTCCGTTTCGCGGTTCCTAGTCTTGCGGAAGACCGTCAGCAGCACAGCCCTCCGCCCGGGTGCGAGCCAGTACGTGATCCGCACGGGGCCGACCCGCAGTTCCCGCAGCCCGCCGCCGAGGTGGCTGGAAAGCGGGAACGGCAGGAGTTCGCCGTCCTCGCTCAGCCGGTCCGCGGCGCGCTCGACCGCACGGTACTCGGGGAGCGGGCACTGCCGCAGCCACTCGCGCACCTCGGGTTCGATCTCGATCGAGTAGCCCGCTCCGGGCCCGCCGCCGGCCATGCGCCCCCCTCTGCTCCGCAAGGAGCAACGCGAGACCGGGGCCGGGGTTACAGGCACGCGCCTACTTGGCGCTGTCCCGGGCGAGGGCGACGAGGCGGGAGATGGCGCGCAGGTACTTCTTGCGGTAGCCGCCGCGGAGCATGTCCTCGGGGAAGACCTGGTCGAAGGGGAGACCGGAGGCGGTGACGGGGAGCTCGCGGTCGTACATGCGGTCGGCCAGGACGACCAGGCGCAGGGCGGTGGACTGGTCGTCGACCTGGCGCACGCCGCGCAGGCAGACGGCGGTGACGTCGTCCAGCAGGGCGCCGTAGCGGCTGGGGTGGACGGCGGAGAGGTGGCCGAGCAGCGCGTCGAAGTCGTCCAGCGAGGCGCCGGGAGTGCGGGCGGCGGCGGCCTCGACGGCCTCGTCGGTGTACGGCGGCGGGGCGTCGGGCAGGCCGCGGTGGCGGTAGTCCTGGCCGTCGATCCGCAGCGGCCGGAAGTGCGCGGACAGGCCCTGGATCTCGCGCAGGAAGTCGGCGGCGGCGAAGCGGCCCTCGCCGAGCTTCTCCGGCAGCGTGTTCGAGGTGGCGCACAGCTTGACGCCGGCCTCGACGAGGCGGCCGAGCAGGGTGGAGACCAGGACGGTGTCGCCCGGGTCGTCCAGCTCGAACTCGTCGATGCACAGCAGCGTGTGCCCGGAGAGGGTCTGCACGGCCTGCTGGAAGCCCAGGGCGCCGACCAGGTTGGTCAGCTCGACGAAGGTGCCGAAGGCCTTGGGGCCGGGGGCGGCGTGCCAGAGCGAGGCCAGCAGGTGGGTCTTGCCGACGCCGTAGCCGCCGTCGAGGTAGACCCCGGCCGGGCCGGTGGGGGCGGGGGCGGAGCGGCGGAACCAGCCGCGCTTGGGCGCGGAACCGTTTCCTCGCCCGAGGGTGGCCGCGAACTGCTCCAGGACCTGCACGGCCTCGTACTGGCTGGGCTGGCTCTGGTCCGGGATGTACGACCCGAAGCTCACGCCGGCGAACCGGGGCGGCGGGACCATCTCGGCGACCAGCCGCTCGGCGGGCACGACGGGACGGCGGTCGGTGAGCGCGATCGGGGAGCCGGCCGCGCTCGCGGTGGCTATGGACGCGGTCGCGGTGTCGGGGCGGGAGGCTGCGGGCACATCAGTAGAGGGTACGCCTGCTCCCGACCCCCTCCGAACCGCCTGCGCGGGGCCCGCGGTGGAACACTGAGGGCATGCAACAGTTGATCAGCCCGCTGGGTGCGCCGCTCTCCGATCCGGCCGCGCTGGAGTCGCTCGCCGCCGTGTACGCCTACCCCGAACAGGTGAATCGGGGCCGCCCGTGGCTGCGCGCCAACATGGTCGCCGGCCTGGACGGCGGGGCGCGGCTCGACGGGCTGTCGGAGGGGCTGTCCGGCGACGCGGACAAGCGGATCTTCGGGGTGCTGCGGGCGCTGGCGGACGTGGTGCTGGTCGGTGCGGAGACAGTGCGCGCGGAGGGCTACCGGCCGGCCCGGGCCCGCAAGGAGTTCGCGGCGGCCCGGACGGCGGCGGGGCAGGCACCGGCCCCGGTGATCGCGGTGGTGACCCGCTCGCTGCAGCTGGACCTGACCGCGCCGCTGTTCACCGAACCGCTGGTCAGGACGGTGGTGATCACCACCGAGGACGCCTCCGAGGAGCGCCGCCGGGCGGTCGCCGAGGTGGCCGACCTGGTGCTCGCCGGCACCGGCTCGGTGGACCTGCGGGCGGCCGTCGCGGCGCTGGCCGAACGGGGCTGGACGCGGCTGCTCACCGAGGGCGGCCCGCGCCTGCTCGGGCAGCTCGCCGCCGCGGACCTGCTGGACGAGCTGTGCCTGTCGGTGGCCCCGCTGCTCACCGGCGGCGACGCGCCGCGCATCCTCCACGATGCGCAAATGCCTGACGTGCGGCGGATGCGGCTGGTCTCATTGATCGAGCAGAAAGGATTCCTCTTCACTCGCTACCTGCGTCACCTGGGTTCGGAATGACCCCGTGACCCCCCGGTCGTGATCCCGTTATGCGATGCCGGGGCCCGGGGGCCGGCCACTGGAAGGGACTCACGTGTTCAAGACGGTACTGATGATCGAAAAGGCTCTCTCCGACGCGGACGTGGAGCTCGTCACCACGCTCCACAGCGACGAGAAGGTCTCCTTCGTCGTCCTGATGCAGCCGCGCGGCAAGCAGGACGAACTACTGCGGGCGCTCGACGACGTCGCCCTCGGCCACCTCGACAAGGTGGTGCACGAGCACGACGAGTCCGAGAGCGGGCCCACCGTGGCCACCGAGTCGCTCGAGCACAGCCTGCGCCACCTGCGCGCGGCCGGCGCCGAGGCGATCGGCGAGCTGGTCGAGGAGAAGCCCCTGGAACGGTTGCGCGCGGCGGTGGAGGAGCACCGGGCCGACGAGGTCGTGGTGCTCACCTCACCGCACTTCGTGGAGGAGTTCTTCCACCGCGACTGGGCCTCCCAGGCCCGGCACAAGGTGGGGGTCCCGGTGCTGAGGCTGTTCGCCAGCGACTCCTAGCCCGGCGCGCCGGTGGTGCAGAATCGTCCTTGCGGTCCGCCCGCGAGGACGGTTCCACGTTCCCGGACCCGCCACGCCCACTCGCCCCCGCCCGTACGGAGCCACGCCTTGAACGACGCCGCGCACGACCTGCACGCCCCGCACTTCATCGGCATCGGCGGCGCCGGGATGTCCGGCCTGGCGAAGATCCTCGCAGTGCGCGGTGCCAGCGTCTCCGGCAGCGACTCCAAGGAGTCCGAGACCGTCCTCGCGCTGCGCGCCCTCGGCGCCACCGTGCACGTCGGCCACGCCGCCGAGCACGTGCCGGACGGCACCAGCAGCGTGGTCGTCTCCAGCGCGATCCGCGCCGACAACCCGGAGCTGGCCGCCGCCCGCGAGCGCGGCATCCCGGTGGTGCACCGCTCCGACGCGCTGGCCGCGCTGATGGGCGGCCGCCGCGCGCTCGCGGTGGCCGGCACCCACGGCAAGACCACCACCACCAGCATGCTCGCCGTGGCCCTCGGCGAGCTGGGCCTGGACCCGTCCTACGCGATCGGCGGCGACCTCGACGCACCCGGCTCCAACGCCCACCACGGCACCGGCGAGATCTTCGTCGCCGAGGCCGACGAGAGCGACCGCAGCTTCCACAAGTACGCGCCCGAGGTGGCGATCGTGCTCAACGTGGAGCTGGACCACCACGCCAACTACGCCTCGATCGACGAGATCTACGAGTCCTTCGAGACCTTCGTCGGCCGGATCGTCCCCGGCGGCACCCTGGTCGTCTCGGCCGACCACGACGGCGCCCGCGAACTGACCTCCCGGGTGGCCGGCCGCGAGGGCCTGAACGTGGTCACCGTCGGCTCCGCCGAGGACGCCGACGTGCGGGTGCTCTCGGTGGTCGCCCGCGGCATGACCAGCGAGGTCACCGTCGTCCTGGACGGCACCGAGCTGACCTTCACCGTCTCGGTACCCGGCCGCCACTACGCCCACAACGCCGTCGCCGCGCTGGCCTCCGGCGTCGCCCTGGGCGTGCCGGCCGCCGACCTGGCCAAGGCGCTCGGCGCCTACACCGGGGTGCGCCGCCGCCTGCAGCTCAAGGGCGAGGCCGCCGGCGTCCAGGTGATCGACTCCTACGCCCACCACCCGACCGAGATGACCGCCGACCTGGAGGCGATCCGCGAGGGCCTGGAGGGCGGCGGCCGGGTGCTGGTGGTCTTCCAGCCGCACCTGTTCAGCCGCACCCAGCAGCTCGCCGAGGAGATGGGCCGGGCCCTGGCCCTGGCCGACGCCTCGGTGGTGCTGGACATCTACCCGGCCCGCGAGGACCCGATCCCGGGTGTGACCAGCGAGCTGATCATCGACGCCGCCCGCCGGGCCGGCGCCGAGGTGACCGCCGAGCACTCCTTCGCCGCCGCCCCCGCCCTGCTGGCCGGCCTGGCCCGCCCGGGCGACCTGCTGCTCACCATGGGCGCGGGCGACGTCACCAACCTGGGGCCCGAAATTCTGGAGCACCTCGCGAACGTTGCTTCCAACGTCTGACGCGCACGTCCGTCCGACGTCCACCGCGACCGGGAGCCGTGATGAGCTACGAGATCGACAAGTCCGAGGCCGAGTGGCGCGAGCAGCTCAGCCCCGAGGAGTACCACGTGCTGCGCGAGGCGGGCACCGAGCGCCCGTTCACCGGTGAGTACACCGACACCAAGACGGTCGGCGTCTACAGCTGCCGGGCCTGCGGAGCGGAGCTGTTCAGCTCCGAGACCAAGTTCGACAGCCACTGCGGCTGGCCGTCGTACTACGCGCCGCTGGCGGAGGACCGGGTCCAGTACATCGAGGACACCTCGCACGGCATGCGCCGGGTCGAGGTGCGGTGCGCGCGCTGCGGCGGGCACCTGGGGCACGTCTTCGAGGGCGAGGGCTACGGCACGCCGACCGACCAGCGCTACTGCATCAACAGCATCTCGCTGACGCTCAAGCCGGCCGAGTAGCGCCGAGGCAGGCCCGGCAGCGCCGAGCGGCACCTGACCGCAGGAGGCCCGGACGCCGTACGGTGTCCGGGCCTCCGCGCTGTCCGAGCGCCGCGCTGTCCGAGCGCCGCACGGGCCCCGCACGGGCGCCGAGCGCCGTACGGACGCCGGGCGCCGTACGGTCGCCGAGTGCCGCATGGGGCGCCGGGCGCTGCTCCGGCGACCCGGCGCTATCCGGCGACCGGCTCGAAGCGGACCGGGAGACGCACCAGGGCGCGATGGAACGGGCCCGGGCGCCAGAGCAACTCCTCGGCGGGGGTGGCCAGTTCGAGATCGCTGAGGCGACTGCCGAGCTGCTCGATCGCGGTGATCGCGATCAGCAGGGCAGGGTCACGGGCCGGGCAGGCGTGCGGGCCGGCCGCCCAGGCCAGGTGGGCGCTCTCGCCGCTGCGCACCTCCTCGCCGTCGGTCGGCGGCGCCGCCTGGGAGTTGGCGGCCGCGTACGAGACCAGCACGAGGCTGCCGGCCTTGATCTCACGGCCGTGCAGGACGACGTCGTACCGCGGGTAGTGGGCGGAGAGGTTGGCCAGCGGCGGCTCGTGCCAGAGCACCTCGTCGATCGCCTGGTGGGCGGTCATCGCCCCGCCGAACAGCGAGCCGGCGTAGCGGGCGTCGGTGAGCAGGCGCAGCAGGGCGTTGCCGATCAGGTTGGTGGTCGGCTCGTGCCCGGCGATCATGGTCAGGCTGATGTGCCGGATCACCTCGTCGTCGTCCAGCCCGACCGGGTGGGTGACGAACCAGGAGGCCAGGTCGTGCCGGGGGCGTTCGCGGCGCTCGGCGACCATCGCGCCGACGACCGCCAGCAGCTTCCCGTACGCGGCGCCCGCCTGCGCGGTGGACTCGATCAGCCCGGTGATCGCCGCGACCACCTCGGCGCGCTGGTCCTCGGGCACGCCGAACCAGGTGGTGAGCACGACGGCGGGCACCTGACGGGCGTACTCGGCGATCAGGTCGGCGTGGCCGACCCCGGCGAAGCGGTCGATCAGTCCGTGGGCGGTCTCGGCGACCTGGCGCTGCAGCCGGTGCGGTTCGAACAGCGCGAGGGCGTCGGTGATCACCGCCCGGTAGCGCGCGTGCGTCTCGCCGTCGCTGAACAGGGCGGTCGGGCGGTAGCCGAGCACCGGTAGCAGCGGGGAGTCCGGCGGGACGGTCCGCTGCCAGGCGCGGGAGTCCTTGGAGAAGGTGTCGGAGTCGCGCAGCAGGTCCAGCGCGGCCTGGTAGTCGGTGACCAGCAGGGCCTCCACCCCCGGCGCGATCTCCACCGGGGCGACCGGGCCGTGCCGGCGCAGCCGCTCGTAGACCAGCTGGGGGTCGGCGGCGAAGACCGGGCCGTGGATCGGGGTCGGGCGGGTCTCGACGGTCACGGGCGCTCCTGGGTGTCGGGGGAGGCGGCGGGCAGGGTGTCGAGGACGTGCTCGGCCAGGGCGATCAGCGCGTCCAGGCTGCTCTCCCGCTCCCGGGCGTCGCACAGCAGCAGCGGGGTGGCGGCGTGCAGGTCCAGGTGGGTGCGGAGCACCCCGACCGGGTGGACCGGCGCGTCCGGGAAGCAGTTGACGGCGACGGCGTACGGCAGGCCCTGCTCCTCGACCATGTCCATGACCTCGAAGGAGTCGGCCAGCCGGCGGGTGTCGGCGAGCACCAGGGCCCCCAGGGCGCCACGGGCGATGTCCTGCCAGAGCGGGAAGAAGCGGCGCTGGCCGGGGGTGCCGAACATGTAGAGCACGACGTTGCCGGGCAGGGTGAGCCGGCCGAAGTCCACGGCGACGGTGGTGGTGGTCTTGTCGGGCAGGCCGGCCAGGTCGTCGACCGGCCGTCCTGCCTCGGTCATCGCCTCCTCGGTGTGCAGGGTGGCGATCTCGGACAGGGTGCGGATGAGGGTGGTCTTGCCGACCCCGAACGGCCCGGCCACCACCAGCTTCATCAGCGTCTGGTCCCGGTCGGGCAGGTAGCCGACCCGGCCCGGCTGCCCGTCCGGGCGCCCGTCGAGCTGCCGGGCGGGCCGGCTGGCCAGGTCGTGGGCGGTCAGGCCGTGGGCGGTCGGACCGTGGCCGGTCAGGCCGTGGGCGGTCGGGGCGTGGCCGGTCGGGGCGGCGGCCCGGTCACCGGAGCGCGCGGAGTCCAACGAGGAGCCTCTCGACGATGGAACGGTCGGTCTGCTGGGCGCGCGGGATCGGCGCGCGGGCGTGCAGGCAGCCCGCCTCGACCAGATCGGCGGCGAGGAAGACGGTGGCGCTGACCGGCAGGCGCAGGTGCGCGGCGGCCTCCACCACGGTCAGCGCGCCGGGGCGCACCAGGTCCCAGAGCCGGTGGTGTTCGGGTTCGAGCCCGGTCGGCGGTTCGGCGCGGTCGGCGAACAGGACGGTCAGCCGCTCGAAGCCCTCGGTGCCGGGGCGGCTGCGGCCGCCGGTGGCCAGGTAGGCGGGCACCATCCGCCTGCGGGGAGCGGCGGTCATGACCGGACGGTGTCGTCCTGCCGCCGGGACGGGCTCGCGAGCGCGCGGCCCAGGGCGGCGACCTGCACCTGCATCTGGTAGGCCACGTTGCCGAGTTGGGCGTCCGGCGTGGTGAACACGGCGAGCGAGGTGTTCTCCCCGGCGGGGACGACGACGGCGTAACCGAGGTCGGACTCCACCACGGTCTGGGCCATGCGCGGGCGCTCGCTGCCGGTGAAGGCGGTGGTGAAAGCGCGGGCGGCGGCGTGCACGGTCGCGGTCATCGCGGCGACCCGCTCGGCGGAGGCCCGGCCCAGTCCGTCCGAGGCGCCCTCGACCAGGCCGTCCCCGGTGGCGATCACCGCGTGCAGCACTCCCGGCAACTCCAGCAGCGGGGTCAGCACCCACGAGATCTCGTCGGTGGCGGTCGGGCTGGGCGGCGTGCTGCTCACTGCTCGGCTCCTTCTCAGGACGTCGGGAGGGTCGGCGCGCCGGCGGTGTGGTCACCGGCGGGACGGCCGGCGGTGGTGTCGCCGGGGGTGACGGTGGGGGTGACGGTGGTGCGGTCGTCCACGGGGGTGCCGTCCGCGCGGGTGCCGTCCGCGTGGGCGGCGGCGCGGACGGCGGCCCGGCCGGAGTCGGTGCCCCGCTGCAGGGCCTGCCAGTGGGCGGCGGCCCGCTCGGGAGTCCGGTCGGGAGCGGGCGCGGCGGCCGGAGCAGCGGGCGGGCCCGGCTCCTCGGCGGCCAGCGGACGGCGGCGCCGCCGGGTGGGCAGACCGGTGCCGTCGTCCGCCGGGCTGTCCGGGGCGCTGTGCGGGGCGCCTTGCGGGGCGCTGTGCGGGTCGCCCGAGGTGCCCGGACCGTCCGAGGCGTCTGCGGTGTCCGAGGCATCCGGGGCGTCTTCCGCCGCCGGGCCGGCCGCGCCCGGCCCGGGCACCACGCGGATGGCCGGTGCCGGGTGCGGGCCCGGCTGGTGGTGGCGGTCGGCGAGCTGCGGGGCGTCCTGCTCGTCGGCGTCGCGCATCGGCGGGACGGCGGCGACGGTGGGCGCGGGGGCCGGCCCGGAGCCGGCCCGCAGCGGCAGCGGGGTGAGCACCGACAGCGGCTGCCCGTCGTCCAGGACGGTCACCAGCCCGGCCGGGATCCGCAGGATGGTCCGCATGCCGCCGTACGGCGAGGGCTCGATGTGGCAGGAGAAGCCGTACTGGCGGGCCAGTTTGCCGATCACCGCGAAGCCGGTCTTGGGCGGGTTGCCGAGCTCGGTGAGCAGCAGGTCCGGCGGCCCGGCGAGCAGCCGGCGGGCGCGGCGCAGCTGGTCCTCGTCCATGCCGATGCCGCTGTCGTCGATGATCACCAGCGCGCCGCGGCCGCCCTGCTGCACGGTGACCGGGACGTCGGTCTCCGGGTGCGAGTAGGCGGTGGCGTTGGCGAGCAGTTCGGCGATGGTGACGGCGATCGGCTCGGCGGCCCGGGCGACCACCGCGAGCCGGTGCTCCCGCAGGTGGTTGGCGACCTTGATGCGGGAGTAGCCGGGCACCCGGGAGAGCGCGCCGACGACCACCTCGGCGAGCGGCGAGTCGGTGCGGGCCAGACCCGGCCAGGCCTCGCAGAGCACGGCGACGGTCTGGATCCGGCGCAGCGCGACCTCGTTGCGGAAGTCGACCTCCAGCAGCCGAGGGTCGTCGTTGTCGTGCTGGAGCTGCTGGACGAGGCTCTGGATCTGGTACAGCAGCGTCTGGATCCGGGAGGTGGCGCCGCGCATGGCGGCGCGGGCGGCGGCGTCCACCCGTTCGCGTTCGTCGGCGAGGGCGGCGGCGGTGGCGTCCAGGACGGACTGCAGCGCCCGGACGGCCTCGGGGCCGACGGCCTGCGGGTCCAGCGGGCCGACCAGCGGGGCGTTGGCGTGGGTCGCCCGTACCGCGGTGGCGGCGATCCGCTCCTGGGCGAGGTGGCCGACCTCGGCGAGCAGCGCGGCGGCGTGCGCCTCGGCGGCCGCGAGGCGGCGTTCGGCCTCCTCGGCGCGGGTGGTCGCGGCGGCGGCCTGGCGGAGGACCTCCCGCACGGACTCCTCCGCCTCCCGGGCCGCGTCCTGCGCCTGGTGGGCGGCCGCCTCGGCGGTGCGGGTCTGGCCCTCCGCCCGCCGGGCCTCGTCGATGGCGCGCCGGGCCGCCTCCTGGGCCTCGCGCTGCTGCTGCTCGGCGCGGGCGAGGCGGCCCTCGGCGACACGGGCGCGCTCCTCGCCCCGGGTGAGCGCGGTCTCGGCGGCCGCCGCCCGGGCGAGGGCCGCGGCCCGGCCGCGGGCGAGCACGGCCGTGGCCACGGCGGCGACCAGCGCCACGGCGATCAGCGCGATCAGCGTCGTCATCGGAGTCCTCGGGAGTGCGTGCGGGGTCAGGCCGGGCAGTGGCGCCGGGGGCGCGGGAGCCGTACGGGCGCCGGTGCCGGTGTACTCCCGGGCGGCGGCGCGGTACGGGCGTCAGCCCCGGGCGGTGCGCGGGCGCGGGATCCGGGCGGCGTCCTCGGCCAGCTCCCGGGCGACCAGCGCGACCTGGCCCATGGCTTCCAGCGCGCCCGGCGCGGCCGAGCCGTCCAGGTGCCGGTACTCGGCCGCGACGGTGAGCACCAGCCGCTCGGGCAGCCCGAGTTCGGGGTGGCGCTGCTCGGCGATCACCCGTCGGGCGGCGTCCAGCGCGGGTATCCCGGCGGCGTGCAGGGTGTGGGCGCGCTCGCGGACGTAGGCGAGGTAGCCGATGTGCTCCTGGACGCCCTCGCGGTCGAGCACCGGGCCGTGGCCGGGGACGAAGATCTCCGCGCCGGTGGCCAGGGCCTGCTCGCAGGCGCCGATGATGTTCTCCAGCGGGCCGGCCCAGTGCGAGGGGTGGTCGCCGGGCTGCTCGGGCGTCGAGGAGAAGATCACGTCGCCGGTGAACACCGCGCGCTGGTGCGGGAGGTGGACGATCAGGTCCCCGCCGGTGTGCGCGGCGGGCAGGCTGGTGATCTGCACGGGGTAGCGCCCGACCTTCAGCTCCAGCTCACCGGTGAAGACGGTGTCCGGGTGCACCGGCTCGGTGGCGGACCAGTCGAAGGCCCCGAAGTGCTCCTTGAGGTAGCCGCCGAGCAGGGAGTCCGGGTCGCTGCCGGTGACCAGGGCGTGCTGCTGCTGGGGGGTGGGCTCCCAGTGGATGTGCTCCAGGGCCTCGCGGGTGGCGATCACCTCGGCGTCCGGCAGCACCCCGGCACCCCACAGGTGGTCACCGTTGGCGTGGGTGACGACCACCCGGTCGATCTCGACCCCGGCCGGCAGCAGCCGGCAGCTGGCGGCGAGGAACTCCCCCGCCATCGACGGGTCGTAGGGGGTGTCGATCCAGAGCGCGGTGGTCTCCGAGGCCAGCAGTCCGCAGTTGGCCAGGCCCCAGCCCCGCTTCGGGGGGAGCCACACGTACAGGTCCTCGGCAATCGCGCTCACGTTCGCACGGTTGATCGTCATGTGCGCGATTATGCCCATGATGTGCCGAGGGCGGGGCAAAACCTGTACGGCCGAGCGGAGTTCATGGCCGGTCTCGCCCGTGCTGTCCGGATTCGCACCACGTGGTCGAGACCATTCGTCTCGCTGCTCGGGACAACCGGTGGACACTCCGTGGGCCCGACCCCGCCGTCGGGCGCCCCGGCACCCTCGGTCACTTCAGGTGCTTGATGCCCTTGCGCTCCCCGGCGCAGCGCTCGTACCCCAGCCACGCGTTGATCGCCAGCATCGGCGCGTTGGTCTCGTCGTTGGAGGTGTACGCGCGCCGGAATCCCGCCGCGGACGCCAGGCGCAGCGACTCCAGCTTGGCCAGCTTGACCAGGCCGCGCCCGCGGAACTCCCGGCGGGAGGCGGAGAACGCGGACCAGTAGCGGTCCACCCCGTCGGTCTGCGCCAGCGTGAACGCGGCCGGTTCGCCGTCCACCACGGCGACGGTGCTCATCCCGAGGTCGAGGTCCGGCCGGGCCCAGTCCCCGCGCAGCCACTCCCCGTAGTCCAGCGCGTCCATCGGCACCTCCCCGGGCTCGTCACGGATGGCGTCCGCATCGACCAGGAACAGCGGGTACGGGTCGTCGGCCCAGTCGGCGGCCGGGCGCAGCTCGACGCCGGCCGGCCGTACGGGCGGCTGCGGCAGCGGCAGCGTCAGGTCCCGGCCGCCGAACTGCGCCGCGCGGCCGAGCTCGTAGCCCCGGGCCGCGCCGAAGGCCAGCGAGGCCGGCTCGTCGTCCAGCCAGGTGTGCAGCTGCGTCACCCCGTGCGCGGTCAGGTGCCGTTCGGCCTCGGCCAGCAGCGCGGTGGCCGCACTGCGGCGGCGGAACTCCGGCAGCACGCTGCCGTTGGCGTAGCCGACGCCCGCGGTCGAGGTGCCGCGCGCCAGCCCGCAGCGCACCGCGCCGACCACCCGGCCGTCGCACTCCGCGACGAAGGTGCGGAAGTGCTCGTCAGGGTTCGGCCGGTCGTTCAGCCAGAGCAGGGCCTCGGCGCTCATCACCAGGTGCTCGCGGCCGGCCCGGTGGGCGACGGCCACGGCCTCGGCGTCGGCGGGGCGGAAATCACGGATCATCAAGGGGTGCACGGGAGTCATGGCTTTCCACGCTAGCCGGACGGGCTCGTCCGCGCCTCCGACTTTTCCCCCGGCAGGGCGCCCCACCTGCGGGAATGCCCGCAGAAGGGACCAAAGCCCCTCATCGGCGCGAGGGCAAGCTCAAATAATGCTCTGAGAAGACCGGGTGAGGCTTGGCAGCCACCTCGCCCGGGGACATCCTCAGCACCACGGCCGCGCGGTCCTGGCGACGACGCCCGCACCGCCCGACGGCCCTCCCACCCAGCCCTCCGAAGGGGGCGAACCGATGACTTCCCCTGCCCTGGACCAGCCCGTACGGGCCACCGGCGGGCCCGCCTCCGCCACCCGCCTGGGCGTCGGCCTCGGCTGGCGCAGCGAGATCGACACCGTGGTCGAGCGCCAACCCGGCCTGGACTGGGTCGAAGTGGTCGCCGAGAACGTCTGCGCCGGCCACCTGCCCGACTCGCTCACGGTGCTGCGCGAACGCGGCGTCACCGTCGTCCCGCACGGCGTCGGCCTCGGCCTCGGCGGCGCCGATCGGCCGGACCCCGGCCGCCTCGGCAAGCTCGCCGACACCGCGCTGGCGCTCGGCTCCCCGCTGGTCACCGAACACCTGGCCTTCGTCCGGGCCGGCGGCCTGGAGGCCGGGCACCTGCTGCCCGTCCCCCGCACCCGGGACTCGCTGGAGGTGATCGCCGAGAACGTCCGGATCGCCCAGGACCAGCTCCCGGTGCCGCTCGCCCTGGAGAACATCGCCGCCCAACTCGCCTGGCCTGACGACGAGTTCACCGAGGCCGAGTTCCTCGCCGAGCTGGTCGCGCGCACCGGCGTCCGGCTGCTGATCGACGTCGCCAACCTGCACACCAACCGGGTCAACCTCGGCGTCGACCCGGCCGCCGAACTCGACCGCCTGCCACTGGAGGCGCTCGCCTACGTCCACGTGGCCGGCGGCACCCTGGTCGACGGCGTCTGGCACGACACCCACGCCCACCCCGTCACCGCACCGGTGCTGGAGGTGCTGGCCGAACTCTGCGCGCGGGTCGCGCCGCCCGGCGTCCTGCTGGAGCGAGACGCCGACTTCCCGCCGCCCACCGAGCTGGCCGGTGAACTGGACGCCATCCGCCGGGTGCTGGAGGGGAGCACCCGCTGATGAGCGACCCGACCACGGCACCCGGCGCCGGCCCGGTCCGCCCCGCGGCGGCCGAGGCCGGCACCGAGTCCGCCCGGGAGCGCCTGGCCCGGCGCCAGGAGGAACTGCTGGCCGCCCTGGTGGCCGGCGGGCCCGTCCCGCCCGGTTTCGACCCGGCCCAGGTCCGCGCCCAGTCCACCGGCCTCGCCGCCAAGCGGCGCGACACCACCGCCAAGGTGGCTCCGGAACTGCCCCGCCTGCTCGGCGCGCGGTACCGGTCGCTCTTCCTCGGCTACGCCCGCACCCACCCGCAGACCGGCGGCTACCGGGCCGACGCCCGGGCCTTCGCGCAGTGGGTGCTCACCGACGGCGGCCCGCTCGCCGCCGACCACCGCCGGGCCCTGGAGCAGTGGCTCCACCCGGTACCCGCACGGCCGCACGGCCCGCTGGCGCGACTGCGCCGGGCCCTGCGCGACCGGTGATTCCGACGTCATCCCCGGGGGAACCGCCCATGTGGCACAACACCTACTTCGTCATCCCGACCGTCCTGCTGGTGGCCGCGGCCCTGTACGCCTCCCAGACCAGGCAGCGCATCGGCCACGTGCCGTACCCCAAGGGCCTGCCCGGCCGCGGTCTGCCGCTGCTCGACGCCGCCTTCCTGGCCGGGGGCCCGGGCCGGGTCTTCGACACCGCGCTGGTCCGGATGCACCTGAGCGAGCAGGTGGTGATCAGCCGCTCCGGCCTGGTCACGCTCACCGGCTCCCAGCCCTACGACGAGGTCGACCAGGCGATCGGAGAGGCCGTCGGCCCCACCGGGAGCCGTGAACTCGCCCCGCTGCGCCGGATGGTGATGCGCTCGGCCGCCGTCCAGCGGATCGGCGACCGGCTCGCCGACCGCGGTCTGCTGCGCCGCCCCGAGCGGCTGCGGCGGGCCCGCACCGCCCGCCGGCTGCTCTGGCTCGCCATGCTCGTCGTCGCCGCCTTCGCCGTCGCCTCCGAACTGATCGACGACGGCGCGTACGGCCACGAGCGCCCCGCCCTCTGGCTCCCCGCCGTCCTGCTGGTCGCGGGCGCCCTCACGCTGGTCGTCACGAGGCCGGCCAGGGGCCGGATCACCCCGGCCGGGATGCGCCAGCTGAGCCTGATGGGCGGCTCCCCGTGGACGCCGTCCTCGGGGGTGTCGCCCGCCCTGGCCGGCGGCGCGCTGCTGGGCGCGCTCGCACTCGGCGGACTGGCCGCCGCGGGCCTGGACAACCAGGAGCTGGAGGCGGCGATGCTGGCCGCGGCGGTGCCGGAGGAGGAGGTGGAGGAGCTTGCCCGGCAGGCCTCCTACTCCTCGTCCTCCTCGTCTTCTTCCTCCTCCTCGTCCGCCACCTGGTGCGGCTCCTCCTCGGACTCCGGCCCCTCCGGCTGCGGCTCGTCCAGCTGTGGGTCGAGTTCCGGCTGCGGCTCCTCGTCCTCCGGCTGCGGCTCCTCGTCCTCCAGCTGTGGCTCCTCGTCCTCCAGCTGCGGGTCCTCGTCGTCCTCCAGCTGCGGGTCCAGCTCCAGCTGCGGGTCCTCGTCGTCCTCCAGCTGCGGGTCGAGCTGCGGATCGAGCTGCGGCTCCTGACGTCACAGTTCGGTATCGCGGGCCGGGAAGGCGTTCCCCGCGCCGTCGGGCCAGGCATACAACATGGCCATGTGGTTGCTCTTCCTGATACCGGCCTGCGTCGCGGCGGTGCTGTCCTGCCTCCGGCTGGTCCGGATGACCGCCACCGCCGACGCCCTCGCCGACCAGGACGGGCCGCGCCCGCCGGAAGCCGTCGGCATCGGACTGTACGAGACCGCCTACCTGGCCGGCGGTCCGGACCGGGTCGTCGAACTGGCCCTGGTCCTGATGGCCGGCCGGGGCCGTCTGCACCTGGCGCACACCGGCTGGACCACCGTGGTCGACCCCAAGGGGCGCAGCCGCCTGGAACGGGCGGTCATCGCCGCCGTCGGCCCCGAGGGCCAGTGCCGCACCGACGAACTGCGCCGGGCGGTGGCCGAGCACCCGACCGTGCTGGAGATCGGCGCCCGGCTCTCGCTGGCCGGTCTGGCCACCCCGGCCACGGTGCAGCGCAGCACCGTGGTGGTGGTCCGCCAGGTCCGGCACGCGCTGCTGCTGACCGTGCTGCTGCTGACCGCCGCGCTCGCCATCAGCGGCTTCACGGACGGTGACACCCTCGCCCCGCTCGCCTGGTTCTCGCTGCCGCTGGTGCTCACCTCGGGCACCCTGCTGATGGCCCGGGTCGACGTCTACCCCTACACCCGCTGGGCGTCCCCGAGCGGCCAGGAGGTGCTGCGCGAGGTCCGCCCCGCCCGTCAGCGCGGCCTGGTCGACGACGAGGAGCGCGAACTGCTCACCGCCGTCGCCATGAACGGCCCGGCCGCCCTGCCCGACCCCCGGCTGCGCGCCGCCCTGCGCCCGCACCGCACCTGACCGGGCCCAACGGCCGTCCGCCCGCGGCCGCCCGTCTCCACCCGCGCCCGCCCGCGCGAACGCCCGGAGGCCGGCTCCCCCGCGGCGGGGGAACCGGCCTCCGGAGGAGGACGTCGCGAGCTCAGACCAGGCCGTTGATCAGCTCGCCGACCGGCTTGCGGCGGCCGGTGAAGAACGGCACCTCCTCGCGGACGTGCAGCCGGGCCCGGGAGGGGCGCAGGTCGCGCATCAGGTCGACGATCCGGTGCAGCTCGTCCGCCTCGAAGGCGAGCAGCCACTCGTAGTCGCCGAGCGCGAACGAGGCCACCGTGTTGGCCCGCACGTCCGGGTAGCCGCGCGCCATCATGCCGTGCTCGGCGAGCATCGCCCGCCGCTCCTCGTCCGGCAGCAGGTACCACTCGTACGAGCGCACGAACGGGTACACGCAGACGTAGTCGCGCGGGCGCTCGTCGGCGAGGAAGGCCGGGATGTGCGACTTGTTGAACTCGGCCGGGCGGTGCAGCGCCATGTTCGACCAGACCGGCTCCAGCTGACGGCCCAGACCGGTGCGGCGGAAGCGGTTGTACGCCTCCTGCAGGTCGTCCGAGTCCTCGGCGTGCCACCACACCATGAGGTCGGCGTCCGCCCGCAGCCCGGAGACGTCGTACGTGCCGCGCACGGTCACGTCCTTCGCGGCCAGCTGCTCGAACAGCTCGTCCACCTCCGCGGCCAGCGCGGTGCGGTCCTCGGGCAGGGCGCCCTTGAGCTTGAACACCGACCACATGGTGTAGCGGATGACCTGGTTCAGGTCGCGCGCCTTCTTCTTCTCGGGCCGCTGCTCCGGCTGCCGCTCAACGCTCTCAGTCATGCGCCCATTGTCCTCTCCGTGGAACCGTCCCCGGTCGCCGGGGTCAACAGTCTGTCGACGGCCGCGGCCGCGGCGGCGGCCGAGCCGATGCACGCCGGGATCCCCACCCCGTCGTACGCGGCGCCGCACAGCGCCAGCGCGCCCACCCGCTCGGCCGCCGCCCGGACCCTGGCCACCCGGTCCACGTGGCCCACCGGGTACTGCGGCAGGCCCGCCGTGAAGCGCGAGACGAAGGTGTCGTACGGCCGGGCGGTCAGCCCGATCGCCTCCCGCAGGTCCGCCAGCGAGCGGGCCACCAGCTCCTCGTCCGGCAGGCCCAGCGCCACCTCCTCGCGGTGCCGGCCCAGCGAGGTGCGCAGCAGGAACGCGTCCGGAGCGGAACGCGCCAGCCAGCCCCACTTGTTGGAGGAGAAGGTCGACGCCTTGATCCGCCGCCCGTCCACCGGCGGCACCAGGAACCCGCTGCCGCTCGGGAGTTCGGCCAGGTCGGAGCGCCGGAAGGCCAGCGTCACCAGCGCCATGCCCGCGTACTCGACGGCGTCCAGCTCACCGGCGGCCGCCGGGGCGGCCGCGCGCAGCAGCCGGGCGGCGGCCGGGGCCGGGACGGCCAGCACCACCGCGTCCGCGTGCAGGACCTCGCCGCCGGTCACCACCCGCCAGCCCTCGGGCGTGCGGCGCAGCTCCTCCACCGGGGCGTCCGTGCGCAGGTCCACCCCCGCCTTGACGCAGGCCGCGGCGACGGCCTCCGGCAGGGTGCCCAAGCCGCCGCGCAGGCCGTTGAAGACCGGCGTGCCGGTCACCGTCGCCCGGGACGTCAGCGCGCGCACCCCCTCGACCAGCGACCCGCCGCCGCGCGCGATCCCCAGCAGCTGCGGTACGGCGGCGCGCAGCGAGATCTCGTCCGCCCGCCCGGCGTAGACGCCGCCCAGCAGCGGCTCGACCAGCCGGTCCACCACCTCGCGGCCCAGCCGGTCGGCGACGTAACGCCCGATCGCGACGTCCTCGCCCACCTCGGTGGGCTCCTCGTGCCGGGCGCGATCCAGTCCCTCGGCGGTGAGCACCCCGGAGGCCGCCAGCGCCTCCAGATCGCCCGGCACGCCCATCACCTGTCCGCCCGGCAGCGGCCGCAGCGCCCCGCGCGTCCAGATCGCCGCCTTCGCGGTGGTCGGCGGCTCCAGCTCCTCGCCCAGCCCGACCGCCCGCGCCAGCTCCACCGCCTCCGGGCGCCGGGCCAGCACCGACTCGGCCCCCAGGTCAACCCGGACCCCGCCGACCTCCCCGCCCCACAGCTTTCCGCCGACCCGCCCCGACGCCTCCAGCAGCGTCACCCGCGCCCGGGCCGCCCCTCCGGCCGCCCCACTCAGGAAGGCGGCCGCAGCCAGCCCCGCGATCCCACCACCGACGACGACGACCCGTGCATCCGACATGCTCCGCAGTCTCGCAGGTCCTTACGCCGAACCCTCAATCCCCCGCACGCCCGCCGCTCGGTACCAGCCCGTCCAGATCGATGCTGATCGGGAACGGCACCGGGCGTTCGAGCTCGCCCCGGAAGATCCCGGCCGGGACGTAGGAGGAGGTCACCGTCTCCAGTTCGAAGACGTGCACGACCGGCAGGCCGGCCTCCTCCTCGACGATCCAGTAGTGCGGGATCCCCGCTTCGGCGTACTTGCGGACCTTGACCGTACGGTCGCGGTGCGCGGACTCCGGCGACACGACCTCGACCGCGAGAGCGACCTCGGCCGGGGCGCGCCAGGCGCGATCGGGGTCGAGGGCGACACCGGACACCACCGCATCCGGCTCCAACCGGTTCCGCTGGTCCAAGGTCACCGGCATCCGGCTCTCCACGAGCACCCCGTCCGGGGCGATCGCCTCCAGCGCGGAGGCCAGCCGCCCGACGGCCCGGTCGTGCCAGGGGCATTTGGGCGCCGACCGGAACACGAGCGCACCGTGCAACAGCTCGGTGTGCGGCGGCGCCTGTGGCAAGCGGTCGAGATCGTCGGCGTACCAGCCCTCGACCCTGGGCGCGTACATCCAGTCCGGCAGCTCCCTCACGGGCCCAAGGTAGCGAGCGTCGGGACGCCGTGGACCGCCGCCGAGGGGGTGTGGTAACGCGATGCGGCCCCCGCCGGACGTCCGGAGGGGGCCGCAGGAGGTCCAGGGGTCAGCGGGCGCTGGTCTCGTGGACGTAGGCGACGAGACGGCTGAGGGCGTCCGGGTCCATGGAGGGCAGGACGCCGTGGCCGAGGTTGAAGACGTGGCCGCTGGTACCGAGCGCCTCGGCGGCCTCCAGCACCTCGCGGGCCTTGGCCTCGACGACCTCGGTGGGCGCGAACAGCACGGCCGGGTCGAGGTTGCCCTGCAGGGCCTTGCCCGGGCCGACCCGCTCGGCGGCGACGTCCAGCGGCACCCGCCAGTCGACGCCGACGACGTCGGCGCCCGCCTGGCTCATCAGGCCGAGCAGTTCGCCGGTGCCGACGCCGAAGTGGATCCGCGGCACGCCGTACCCGGCGACCGAGTCGAAGACCTTGGTGCTGGCCGGCATCACCGAGCGGCGGTAGTCCTGGGGCGCGAGCGAGCCGACCCAGGAGTCGAACAGCTGGACCGCCGAGGCGCCGGCCTCGATCTGCACCTTCAGGAAGGCCGAGGTGATGTCCGCGAGCCGGTCCACCAGGGCGGCCCACAGCTCGGGCTGCCCGTACATCATGGCCTTGGTCTTCTCGTGGTTCTTGGACGGGCCGCCCTCGACCAGGTAGCTGGCCAGCGTGTAGGGGGCTCCGGCGAAACCGATCAGCGGGGTCCCGCCGAGCTCGTCCACCAGCAGGCCGACGGCCTCGGTGATGTAGGGGACGTCGTCCGGCTCCAGCGGGCGCAGCCGCTGGAGGTCGTCGGCGGTGCGGATCGGGTCGGCGATGACCGGGCCGATGCCGGGCTTGATGTCGACGTCGATCCCGACCGCCTTGAGCGGCACCACGATGTCGCTGAAGAAGATCGCCGCGTCCACCCGGTGCCGGCGCACCGGCTGCAGGGTGATCTCCTTGACCAGCTCCGGCCGCATGCAGGAGTCCAGCATGGGGATGCCCTCGCGGACCTTCAGGTACTCGGGCAGCGAGCGGCCGGCCTGGCGCATGAACCAGACGGGCGTGTGCGGCACCGGCTCGTGCCGGCAGGCGCGCAGGAACGCGGAGTCGTACGCGGCGCCGCGGCGCGCGGGGGTGGTCCGGCCGTCGTGGGTGGCCGCCGTCGTGTCTGCCGTAGTCTCGCTCACGCGTCAAATCTTCGCACGCGTCCCGGGGGCCTCCTTCCGGGCGCTCTCGTCGGTTCCTCCAAGATCTGCCCGGGTTTGCCGTTCCGGCACGCCGCTGGGAGAGAAGTTGCGGCGATAACCCGGCTTCTCGACCTAGTCTTCGGGGCATGGCAGCGGTCGGAGGGCACCCCGCGCAGGGTGGCGGAGCAGGTGGCGGAACGGGTCACGAGGGGGCGCCGAGCGAGTTCCGGGCTGCCGTGGCGGCCCTGGACGGGGCCCGACTGCGGCCCGAGGTGCGGCTCTCCCCCGCGCCGGCGCCGCGCCGGCTCGCCCCGCACTCCTTCGCGGTGACCGCCGAGGTCGAGGTGGACGGCGAGGAGCTGGCGGACGGCCGACTGGTGCTGCTGTACGACCCGGCCGGGCAGGAGGCCTGGAACGGGGAGTTCCGGGTGGTCACGATGACCCGGGCCGAGCTGGAGCCGGAGATGGCCGGCGACCCGATGCTCTGCGAGGTCGGCTGGGTCTGGCTGATGGACGCGCTGCAGGCGCACGGCGCCGGGTACGCGGAGCCGTCCGGCACGGTGACCAGGTGCGCCTCCCAGTACTTCGGCGGCCTCGCGGACCGCCCGTCGTCGACCGAGATCGAGATCCGGGCCTCCTGGACGCCGGCCGACGGCCGTTTCGAGCGGCACCTGGCGGCGTGGGCGGACCTGCTCTGCATCAGCGCCGGCCTGCCGCCGGCCGCGCCGGCCCCGCAGGGGCCCGCCGAGGTGCCGTCACTCGGTGGAGTGGTCCCGATGCCCGCCCGGCGACGCCCCCGGTCGCACTGACGGGTGGCGTCCGGGCCCGACGGCACCGGACGGCCGGACGCCACCCCCAGGGCTGACGGAGTGTGACTTCCGACCCGCTCTGCGTCAATTAACCGGTCACAACTGACCGATCTGCGTCGAATCTGATCGATTTTGTGCGAATACCAGGCATGTCGCATCAATCATTTGCGCGATTTGTCCGTATTGTTACTCACTAGATCGTGATCTTTCGCTAAAGCCGGGCACGGTAGCTGCCGAAGCAGACTGTGACCCTTTCCGAACGCGGAACACTCCGACCGCCCCCATCGGGGTTCCGTCCGCCACTCCCCGCAGGAGGCCTGGTGTCGGTCCTTCTTGAGCACCCCGCAAACGTGGTCGCCTACCGCCCGACCAAGCCCACCGCCATGGTGGTCATCGCCGATCCCCGCGTCCGAAACACCGTCACCCGTCACCTGTGGGCGCTCGGCGTCCGGGACGTGATCGAGGTGTCCTCGATCGCCGAGGCCCGCCCCCGGGTCTCCACCCCCCGCGACATCTGCGTCGCCGACGTGCACCTGCCGGACGGCTCCGGCCTGACCATCCTCGCCGAGACCCGCGCCGCGGGCTGGCCCAACGGCCTGGCGCTGTCCGCCGCCGACGACATCGGCGCGGTCCGCAGCGCGCTGGCCGGCGGCGTCAAGGGCTACGTCGTCACGGGCACCCGGACGAACGTCGCGATGCCGGGCCGCCCGGGCCTGCCGCTCGGCGCCGCCGGACTGGCCGGCCGGATGCGCCGCCCCGGGATGCCCGGCATGCCGGGCGCCGCCGGTGCCCCGGGCGCCCCCGGAGCCCCCGGCGCGCCGGGCCCGCAGCAGGCCGCCTACCGCGAGCTGTCCGGCCGCGAGGTCGAGGTGCTGCGGCTGGTCGCCGAAGGGCAGTCGAACAAGGCGATCGGCGTGGCCATGGGCCTGTCGGCGCTCACCGTGAAGAGCCACCTGGCCCGGATCGCCCGCAAGCTGGGCACCGGCGACCGCGCCGGCATGGTCGCCGTCGCGCTGCGCACCGGAATCATCCACTGAGCCGACGGCTCCGGACCGCCGCGGCGGCCGAGGAGGAACGTTTCCTCGTCGGCCGCCGCGCCTCGTCCGGAGCCCGGCGCCACGAACGGGCGAGCGCCTCCTGACCAGTCCGACAACACTCCCGGTCGCGAGGACCGTCGTACCCTTGGGGGGTGACCGACGCCGTAGCAGCCATCCCAGAAGAAGCAGCCCCGGTCCCGCTCCTGGAACCGAAGGAGGGGATCCCGCCCGTCGTGGCGGACGAGGAGGGGCTGGCCGCGACGATCGCCTCCTTCGCCGCGGGCACCGGACCGGTCGCCGTCGACGCCGAGCGCGCCTCCGGCTACCGCTACGGGCAGCGCGCCTACCTCATCCAGCTGCGTCGCGCGGGTTCCGGCTCCGCCCTGATCGACCCCATCGCCTGCCCCGATCTCAGCGGGCTCAACGACGTCCTCGCGGACGCCGAATGGGTGGTGCACGCGGCCACCCAGGACCTGCCCTGCCTGGCCGAGGTGGGCATGAGACCGCGGCGCCTCTTCGACACCGAGCTGGCCGGGCGGATCGCCGGCTTCGCCCGGGTCGGCCTCGGACCGATGACCGAGAACGTGCTGGGCCTCAGCCTGGCCAAGGAGCACTCGGCGGTCGACTGGTCCACCCGCCCGCTGCCCGAGCCCTGGCTGCGCTACGCCGCTCTGGACGTCGAGGTGCTGGTCGAGCTGCGCGACGCACTCGAACAGGAGCTGGACGCCCAGGGCAAGCTCGGCTGGGCCATGGAGGAGTTCGCCGCGATCGCCGCCGCGCCCCGCCCGGCCCCGCGCACCGATCCGTGGCGGCGCACCTCGCAGCTGCACAAGGTCCGTCGGCGCCGTCAGCTGGCCGTGGTGCGCGAGCTGTGGCTGGCGCGCGACCGGATGGCGCAGGAGCGGGACGTGTCCCCCGGCCGGGTGCTCTCCGACGCCGCGATCGTGAACGCCGCGCTGGCCATGCCGCTGAACATCGCCGCGCTGCAGGCCGTCCAGGGCTTCGGGCCGCGGGTGCACCGGCGTCAGCTGGAGCAGTGGCTGGCGGCGGTGCAGCGCGGTCGGGAGATCCCGGAGGCCCAGCTGCCGCCGGCCGCCGCGCCGCACGACGGACCGCCGCCGCCGCGGGCCTGGGCCGAGAAGGACCCGGTGGCCGCCGCCCGGCTCTCCGGCGCGCGCACCGCCGTCAGCGAGCTGGCCGAGCGCCACCACCTGCCGGCCGAGAACCTGATCACCCCGGACCTGGTCCGGCGGGTCTCCTGGGAGCCGCCGGCCGACCGGAGCCCCGAGGGCGTGGCCGCCGCGCTGCGCCGGCTCGGTGCCCGGCAGTGGCAGGTGGACCTGGTCGCGCCGTCCCTGGCCGCCGCGTTCGCCGCGGCCGCGGCCGCCACGGCCCAGGCCTGACCCGGCAGGACCCCGGAAGGGGGTGCCGTCCGCACGGACGGCACCCCCTTCGTCGTCCCCGGGGAGAGCCCTCCTGGTCGGACGTGTCGCGGGACACACGGTCGTAACCTTCCGAGGGGCCTGGGCAGGTTGGTTACCGACCGGTAGCATGGCCGTGATGCGGCGCCGCTCGGGTCTTCGCCGGCGGCAGCCTGTCCACCTCAAATGTTGGTCCCTGGGAGGAGAGCCCCCGTGCCTCGTACCGCGAGGGACGTCGTCTTCGTCGATGGCGTCCGCACCCCGTTCGGCAAGGCCGGCCCGAAGGGCATCTACCACGAGACGCGCGCCGACGACCTCGTCGTCAAGTGCATCCGGGAGCTCGTGCGCCGTAACCCGAACCTGCCCGTCGAGCGCATCGACGAGGTCGCCATCGCGGCCACCACGCAGATCGGCGACCAGGGTCTGACCATCGGGCGCACCGCCGCCCTGCTGTCCGGCCTGCCGAAGTCCGTGCCCGGCTACGCGATCGACCGCATGTGCGCCGGTGCGCTGACCGCCGTGACCACCACCGCCGGCGGCATCGCCTTCGGCGCGTACGACGTGGTCGTGGCCGGTGGCGTCGAGCACATGGGCCGCCACCCGATGGGCGAGGGCGTCGACCCGAACCCGCGCTTCGTCTCGGAGAAGCTGGTCGACGAGTCCGCCCTGTTCATGGGGATGACCGCGGAGAACCTGCACGACCGCTTCCCGCACATCACCAAGGAGCGCTGCGACGCCTACGCCGTGCGCTCGCAGGAGAAGGCCGCCAAGGCGTACGCCAACGGCGACATCCAGCCCGACCTGGTGCCGATCTCGATCCGCAACACCAACCCCGAGGTCGGCGAGACCGGCTGGGGCCTGGCCACCGTGGACGAGCCGATGCGCCCGGGCACCACGATGGAGTCCCTCGCCGGCCTGAAGACCCCGTTCCGCCCGCACGGCAACATCACCGCGGGCAACTCGGCCGGTCTGAACGACGGTGCCACCGCCTCGCTGCTGGCCGCCGAGGACGTCGCCGAGGAGCTCGGCCTCCCGGTCAAGATGCGCCTGGTCTCCTACGCCTTCGCCGGCGTCGAGCCCGAGGTCATGGGCATCGGCCCCGTCCCGGCGACCGAGAAGGCGCTGGCCAAGGCCGGTCTGACCATCGACGACATCGACGCGTTCGAGGTCAACGAGGCCTTCGCCGTCCAGGTGCTGGCCTTCCTGGACCACTACGGCATCGCGGACGACGACGAGCGGGTCAACCCGTTCGGCGGCGCGATCGCGTTCGGCCACCCGCTGGCCTCCTCCGGCGTGCGCCTGATGAACCAGCTGGCCCGCCGCTTCGAGCAGCGCCCGGACGTCCGCTACGGCCTCACCACGATGTGCATCGGCTTCGGCATGGGCGGCACCATCATCTGGGAGAACCCGCACTGGAGCGGTGCGACCGAGAACACCGAGCTCGAGGGTGGTAAGTGAGCATGAGCAACACCACTGAGCTGCTCCAGCACGGCGCCGAGCTGTTCCCGGGCGAGGTCGTCACGACCGCCCACGTGCGCCACCTGGACCTGCCGCTGCAGGCCGGCAAGCTGGCCCTGATCACCCTGGACAACGGCTTCGACCACACCAAGCCGACCACCTTCGGCCCGGGCTCGCTGCTCAAGCTGTCCGCCGCGCTGGACCAGGTCGAGGCCGAGGCCGCCGAGGGCAGGATCGTCGGTGCCGCGATCACCGGCAAGCCGTTCATCTTCGCGGTCGGCGCCGACCTCAAGGGCGTCGAGCTCCTCAAGCAGCACGCGGACGCGCTGGCCATCGGCAAGGGCGGCCACGAGGTCTTCAAGCGGATCGCCGCGCTGCCCGTCCCGACCTTCGCCTTCTACAACGGTGCGGCCATGGGCGGCGGCGTCGAGGTCGGCCTGCACTGCGACTACCGCACGGTGTCGGCGGGCGTCCCGGCCTTCTCGCTGCCCGAGGTCTTCCTGGGCCTCGTCCCCGGCTGGGGCGGCTGCACCATCCTGCCGAACCTGATCGGTGCCGGTAAGGCCGTCAAGGTCATCATCGAGAACTCGATGAACCAGAACAAGCAGCTCAAGGGCAAGGACGTGTTCGAGCTGGGGATCGCCGACGCGATCTTCGAGCCGGCCGACTTCCTGGAGCAGTCGCTGCTGTGGGCCGCCAAGGTCGTCAAGGGCGACCACGTCGTCGAGCGCGAGGCGATCGACCGCGGCAAGGCCTGGGACGACGCCGTCGCCTGGGGCCGTCTGGTCGCCGACGGCAAGGTGCACGGCGCCGCGCCGGCCGCCTACACGGCGCTGGACATCATCGCCGCCGTCAAGGACGCCGACCTCGCCGACAAGGCCAGCCTGCAGGCCGGCTTCGACGCCGAGGACGCGGCCCTGGCCGACCTCATCATGAGCGGCGAGCTGCGCAGCGGCATCTACGCCTTCAACCTGGTGCAGCGCCGGGCCAAGCGCCCGGTCGGCGCTCCGGACAAGTCGCTGGCCCGCCCGGTCTCCAAGGTCGGTGTCGTCGGCGCCGGTCTGATGGCCTCGCAGCTGGCGCTGCTGTTCGCCCGCCGCCTGGAGGTGCCGGTGGTCCTCACCGACATCGACCAGGAGCGCGTCGACAAGGGCGTCGGCTACGTCCACGCCGAGATCGACAAGCTGCTCGCCAAGGGCCGCATCGGCAAGGACAAGGCCAACCGCCTCAAGGGCCTGGTCTCGGGCTCGCTGGACAAGGCCGCCGCCTTCGGCGACGCGGACTTCGTCATCGAGGCCGTGTTCGAGGAGATGGGCGTCAAGCAGACCGTCTTCGCGGACCTGGAGAACGTGGTCTCGCCGACCTGCGTGCTGGCGACCAACACCTCCTCGCTGTCGGTCACCGAGATGGCCTCGAAGCTGAAGCACCCCGAGCGGGTCGTCGGCTTCCACTTCTTCAACCCGGTCGCGATCCTGCCGCTGCTGGAGATCGTCCGCGGCGACAAGACCGACGACGCGTCGCTGGCCACCGCCTTCGCCGTGTCGAAGAAGCTGAAGAAGACCTCGGTGCTGTGCAAGGACGCCCCGGCGTTCGTGGTGAACCGGATCCTGACCCGCTTCATGGGCGAGATCCAGAACATCATCGACGAGGGCACCCCGATCGCCGACGTCGAGAAGGCCGTCGAGCCGCTCGGCCTGCCGATGTCCCCGATCGTGCTGCTGGAGCTGGTCGGCCCGGCCATCGCGCTGCACGTCTCGGAGACCCTGCAGGGCGCCTTCCCGGAGCGGTTCACCGTCTCGGAGAACCTCGCCAAGGTGGTCAAGGCCGGCAAGCGCGGCTTCTACACCTGGACGGACGGGCAGCAGGTCCTCGACCCGGAGGTGCTGGAGCTGCTGACCTTCGGCGACTCGGTGCTCACCGAGGAGCAGGTCCGCGCCCGCGCCCTGGAGGCCGTGGCCCAGGAGATCGGCCTGATGCTGGAGGAGGGTGTCGTCGCCGAGGCGCAGGACATCGACCTCTGCATGATCACCGGTGCCGGCTGGCCCTTCCACCTCGGCGGGATCACCCCGTACCTGGACCGTGAGGGCATCTCGCAGCGCGTGAACGGCAAGCCGTTCCTCGCCCCCGGCGTGGCCTCGGTGCCCGCCTAAGGAGTAGCGCCGTACGGAGGAGCCCCGGTGACCTGGCGGTCACCGGGGCTCCTGCGTGTGGACGGACGCTCGGGGGCTCGGGGGCCCGGGGGGCTCGGGGGGCTCAGGGTTCGTGCGCGCCGGGCCGGGCCCGGGCTGGGCCGGTCCAGCGGCTCAGTGCTTGAGGCGGTAGACGACGGTGTCGGCGAAGACGCCGACCATCTCGTAGTGGGTGTCCAGCAGGTTCTCGATCCGGGGGACCATGACGGGCTGGTACGGGGCGATGCCGGAGTCGTCGACGACGACCTCGGGCAGGCCGTTGGCCAGCTCCTTGTCGAAGGTCTGCCAGGCGTTGGAGACGCTGAACTGCTCGCCGACGTTGGTGCTGCCGTCCTTGCCGCCGCTGTAGTTGGTGAGGAAGCCGGCGGTCAGGTAGCGGGTGGCGGGTTTGCGGTCGGCCAGCCAGTACAGCTCGGGGTGCATGCCCCAGACCAGCACGGTGTCCTTGGGCGTGGTCTGGGCGGCGACGGCGGTGGCGACCTCGGTGGTGCGGTTCAGCCGCTCCCCCGGCCAGGCCAGCGCGAGGCCCCAGAACACCGTGGCGGCGGCCGTGGTGTACACCAGGACGGGCTTCCAGCGGATCGCCGACGTGGCGACCGCCCCGGTGCCCAGCAGCACCAGCGGCGGGATCAGCTGCAGGTAGTAGTGGCCGAAGAAGTGGAAGCCCACGCTGACCGCGACGACCGAGGAGAGCAGCCAGACCCACAGGTCGGTGGTCGAGCCGTGCTCCTCGCCGGCCACCGGCAGCGGGCGGTGGCGGTACTTGAGCCAGAGCCGGCGCCCGACCGGGAGTAGGAAGCCCAGGCCGGCCGCCGCCAGGATGGCCGAGTTGCCGAGCGCGCGGCCGATCATCTGCAGCCAGGCGCCGCCGAAGGAGGCGTAGTCGCCGCTGCCGGTGACCACCCAGAACAGGAATCCCTTGGGCTTGGTGAGGATCACCGCGACCAGCGCTATCGGCAGGATGAACCCGAAGCCGATCTTGAACAGGGCGGACGGCCAGCGCACCCCGCGCCGGCGGGCGTCCTGGAACAGCATCCAGAGCACCGGCAGCAGCACCGCGCCGCCGGTCTGCTTGGTCAGCGAGCAGAGCGCCACCGCGATGCCGGCGGCCAGCCAGCGGCGCCGCTCGGCGTACCGGAAGGCGGCCACCATCGCGGGCAGCATGAAGACCTCGAAGGTCGCCGCCTGGGTGTCCTCCGGGGAGAGCCCGATGGAGACCAGCAGGTAGAGCAGTCCGGCGCAGGCGCCCGCGCGGTTGCCCCAGCGGCCGCGGGCGATCGAGGCCAGCAGGATCGCGGTGACCAGGTGGGCCACCACGGCGAGGGTGCGCAGCGGCCAGAGCGAGGCGGAGCCGAAGACCGCGAAGCAGGCCTGGTAGAGCCAGGGCAGCAGCGGGGGCTTGCGGTCCACCACGGTGTCGTACAGCACGCCGCCGTCCGCGAGCATCCGGGCCTGGGTGGCCAGGAAGCCCTCGTCCGGGCTCCAGACCGGCCGGGCGAAGGACGGGATGTGGGTGATCAGCGCGACCAGTGCGAGAACCGGCACCAGCCTGGTCCAGTACCCGTTGCGGAGGTGGGTACGGACACGCTCGGGCAGGCGCTCGGCCGGTCCGAGGGGGCGGAGGCGGGTGGGGGTCGGCACGGTTGACAACCTACCGGGCGGGATCGGCGCCGGCGGCGCCGGTCCCGCCATTCAGTGGGATTGTCGGCTTTTTTCGTGACGAACTGTGACGAGCTTGGGACGAACGGTCGTCGGCGGTCGGATGACGACCCCGCCCGCCCCCGCCTCGGTCAGGCGTCGACCGGCGCCGCGTCCAGGCTGGCCACCAGGGCCGTCACCTTGCGGGCGATGTCCGGGGCGTTCAGGCCGATCTCGGCGAGGATCTCGGCCCGGCTCGCGTGGTCCAGGAACTCCTGGGGGATGCCGAAGTCCCGCACCGGCAGGTCCACGTCCGCGTCCCGCAGGGCCTGCGCCACGGCGGCGCCGACGCCGCCCACCCGGCCGTTGTCCTCGATCGTGACGACGACCCGGTGCTCGGCGGCCAGGCCCGGCAGGGCCGGGTCCACCGGCTTGACCCAGCGCGGGTCCACCACGGTGGCGGTGATGCCCTGGGCGGCCAGCAGGTCGGCGACCTCCAGGCTGGTGGGCGCCATCGCGCCGACCGAGACGATCAGCACGTCCGCGCGGTGGGCGCCGGAGGCCTGCTCGGCGGCGCGCAGCACGTCCATGCCGCCGATCCGGCCGACCGCGGCGACGGCCGGGCCGACCGTGCCCTTGGAGTAGCGGACCACGGTCGGCGCGTCCTTGACCTCGACCGCCTCGCGCAGCTGGGCGCGCAGCTGGTCGGCGTCGCGCGGGGCGGCCAGCCGCAGGGTCGGGATGACCTGCAGGATCGACATGTCCCACATGCCGTTGTGCGAGGCGCCGTCGGTACCGGTGACGCCGGCCCGGTCCAGCACGAAGGTGACGCCCAGCTTGTGCAGGGCGACGTCCATCAGGACCTGGTCGAAGGCCCGGTTCAGGAAGGTCGCGTAGACCGCGAAGACCGGGTGCAGACCGCCGGTGGCCAGGCCGGCCGCGCTGGTGACGGCGTGCTGCTCGGCGATGCCGACGTCGAAGATGCGGTCCGGGAAGGCCTCCGCGAAGGGGGCCAGGCCGACCGGGTGCAGCATGGCGGCGGTGATGCCGACGATGTCCTCGCGCTCGTGGCCGAGCGCCACCATCTCCTCGGCGAAGACGGACGTCCAGTCCTTGCCCGCGCTCTTGATCGGCAGGCCGGTCTCCGGGTGGATCACGCCCACCGCGTGGAAGCGGTCCTCGTCGTTGTTCTCGGCGGCGTGGTAACCGCGGCCCTTCTCGGTGAGGCAGTGCACGATCACCGGGCCGCCGAAACCGCGCGCCTTGGTCAGCGCGGACTCCAGGGCGGTCAGGTCGTGGCCGTCGATCGGGCCGATGTACTTGAGGCCGAGGTCCTCGAACATGCCCTGCGGGGCGATGAAGTCCTTGAGGCCCTTCTTGGCGCCGTGCAGCGTCTCGAACAGCTGCTGGCCGACCACCGGGGTGCGCTGCAGCGCGTCCTTGCCCCAGGACAGGAAGCGCTCGTAGCCCTGGGTGGTGCGCAGGGTGGCGAGGTGGTTGGCCAGGCCGCCGATGGTCGGGGAGTACGAGCGCTCGTTGTCGTTGACGACGATGACGACCGGGCGGTCCTTGGCGTCGGCGATGTTGTTGAGCGCCTCCCAGGCCATGCCGCCGGTGAGCGCGCCGTCGCCGATGACGGCGACCACCGGGTCGTTCTTGCCCTGGAGCTGGTTGGCCTTGGCCAGGCCGTCGGCGTACGAGAGCACGGTGGAGGCGTGCGAGTTCTCGATCACGTCGTGCTCGGACTCGGCGCGGGACGGGTAGCCGGACAGGCCGCCCTTCATCCGCAGCTGCGAGAAGTCCTGGCGGCCGGTGAGCAGCTTGTGGACGTAGCTCTGGTGGCCGGTGTCGAAGAGGATGCGGTCGCGCGGCGAGTCGAAGACCCGGTGCAGCGCGATGGTGAGCTCCACCACGCCGAGGTTGGGGCCGAGGTGTCCGCCCGTCTTGGAGACCTCGGTCACCAGGAAGGTCCGGATCTCCTGGGCCAGTGCGGCCAGCTGGCCGGGCGTGAGCCGGTCGAGATCGCGCGGTCCCCGAATGCGGGTCAGCAGGGCCACCCGTTCCTCCTCGTTCAGTGTTCGCGGACCGTGGGCGGTCCGACGGGCGTCGCTGCCCGGTCCGGCGGCAGGCCGACGGTCGCGGCCGGTGCCGACCGGTCGAGTCTAATGTCCGCTTGCCGGACACCGAGCGGCGCGCCCGGTGCCACCGTTCGGTCACCGCCATTCCCGGAGGTCGGCCCGGGGGCGCGGGTCACGCCGGATTGACGGACGCGCGTTCGATCGGCGCGGTGCCGTGGCCGCCCCCCCGGCGGCGGCATCACGGCGGTGCCGCGGCGATGCGGCGATGCGGCGGCGATGCGGCGGCGGAGCGGTCGCGAGAGCGTCAGGCGCGGCCCAGGGCGCCGGACTCGCCCATCTCGCTCATCACCAGGGCCAGCGCGCCGAGCACCTCGGCCCGGCCGCCGAGGGTGCCCGGGACGACCGACAGCTGGCGGGCGGCACTGGGGATGGCGTAGCGGGCCACCGAGTCGCGGATCGGGGCGAGCACCAGCTCACCGGCCTCGGCGAGGTCGCCGCCGAGGATCACCCGGCGCGGGTTCAGCAGGTTGCACAGGGTCGCGACGCCGGTGCCGATCTGCCGCCCGGCGTCGGCGATCACCCGGCGGCAGCCGAGGTCGCCCTGGTGGGCCAGCTCGACCACCCGGGGCAGCGTGAGGTCCGGGCCGAGGGTGGAGGTCAGCAGGGAGAGCAGGTAGCGGGAGCCGACGAAGGTCTCCAGGCAGCCGCGGTTGCCGCAGCGGCAGACCGGCCCGGCCTCGTCCAGGGTGATGTGCCCTATCTCACCCGCCGTACCGCCCGGACCGCGGTAGATCTGGCCGTTCACCACCAGGCCGGCGCCGACACCGCTGGCGATCTTGATGTACGCGAGGTCGCTCAGCCCGCGGCCCGCGCCCCAGACCAGCTCGCCGAGCGCGCCGAGGTTGGCGTCGTTGTCCACGTGCACCGGCATGCCGAGCCGCTCCCCCAGCTCCCGGCCCGGGGCGATGCCCGTCCAGCCGGGCAGGATCGCGGTGGAGCCAAGCGCCCCGGTCTCCACGTCGATCGGGCCCGGCACGCCGAGGCCGACGCCGATCACCTTGTCCGGGCGGAACCCGGCCTGCGCCAGCAGCCGCTCGACCATCGCCTCCGCCCGGTCGAAGCCCTGCTGGGCGGAGACGTCCACGTCGATCGGGGCGCTCTCCTCGGCCAGCACCCGGTGCGCCAGGTTGCCGACCGCGACCCGCAGATGGGTGTGGCCGAAGTCGATGCCGACCACGATGCCGGCGTCGCCGCTGAGCGAGACGCTGCGGGCGCGACGGCCGCCGGAGGAGGTGTCGGCGACCACGACGGTGCCGCTCTCCTTCAGCTCCCGCACGATGTTGGACACGGTGGCGGCGGAGAGGCCGGTGCCGCGGGCGATCTCGGCCTGGGTCAGCGACCCGGCCATCCGCACCGCGCGCAGCACCCGCTCCAGGTTCGCCCGGTGCAGGGACGACTGCGAGCCCGGTGTGTCCGTCGACATGATCCACCCTCCCAGGGCGGGGAGCCCCACGCCGGGCGTCCCCTTCAATTCCTGAAGGGTACGGCCAGGGGGCTGGGGCGGGGGCGCGGAAGGGGGGCGGACGGGTGGGCGGGGTCCGCGGGCGGGGGTGCCGAGGGGGTGGGGCGGCGGTGGCGCCGGTGCGGGCGGGGCGCGGGCCGGGCGGGATGCGGAGCGGGAGCGGGAGCGGGAGCAGGAGCGGGAGCGGGAGCGGGAGCAGGAGCGGGAGCAGGAGCAGGAGCGGGAGCGGGAGCGGGAGCGGGAGCAGGAGCGGGAGCAGGAGCGGGAGCGGGAGCGGGAGCAGGAGCGGGAGCGGGATGCGGAGCGGGAGCGGCAGGTTCCGGCCACGGGGGCGGGAGGGACGGGCGCCGACGGCCGGTCACGCCGCGGTGTCGGGGGTGGGGGCCCGGTGATCGGGGGGTGAAAGTGTTGCGCGGCCGGGACCTGCGAGGACGGGGTTCGACGGTCCTGGCGGCGGCCGAAAACCACGCACCACTAGCATGGTGCCCACTTCTCACCCGTCCCACCGGAACCGTGGACGGTACCGGCAGGGGGACGCATCCAGACATGACGGGGAATCAGATGGCAGGGGATCACCCTACGCCGGGGGCGGGCGAAGCGCCCGGCAGCGGTCCGCAGGACAACCGGGGCGTCTCGTTCGGACGTCCGCCAGGCGGCGGTGTGGATCCGGCCGCCGTCGCGGACCAGATGACGCAGCTCGACGGCTCGGCCGTCCCGGGCCCGGCCGCCCCTGCCGGGCCGCCGCCCGCGCAGCCGCCCGTACCGCCCGGGCAGCCGCCCGTCGGCGGCGCCCCGTACGGGGCGTACGCGCCGACCGCGGCCGGCGGATTCCCCGCGCAGACCCCGCCGCCGCCGGCCGGCGCGCCGGTCGGCCCGTACGACCCGGTGCCCGGCGGCCCGTACGGCGCGGACCCCGGGCAGGGGTACAACACCGGCGGCTACAACTACCCGCAGCAGCCCGGGTACAGCTACCCCGGCGCTCCCGCCGCGCCCAAGCAGCGCAACCCCGTGATGCTGTGGGGCGGGATCATCGGCGGCGTGCTGGCGATCGCCATCGTGGTGGCCCTGGTCGTGCTGCTCAAGGACGACCCGGCGCCGCCGAACCCCGGCCCGGTCGCCGTCAGCACCGGCCCGGACGGCAACACCACCCCGGTGCCCGGCCCCGGCCCGAAGGGCGCGACCTTCAACGTCGCCTGGAGCGCCGCCAAGGGCGCCAACGCGGACAGCTCGAACCAGCTGCTCGGCGTCTGGGGCACCGACAAGACCGCCGTCCGCGTCGACAGCAGCGGCATCAAGGCCTACAACCTGACGGACGGCAAGGAGGCCTGGACGATCCCCGTCCCGGCCGGCAGCAAGGAGCTGTGCACCGCCTCGTACGCGTCCAACTCCAAGGGCATCGCCGCCGTCTCCTTCAACACCGGTGACAGCGACTGCTCCACGGTCGGCGCCGTCGACCTCAACCAGGGCAAGCTGCTCTGGAGCGCCAAGGTCTCGGCCGACCGGATGTCCTCGCCGACCCTGGGCGTCACCGAGAACGTCGTCGCCGTCGGCGGCAACATGGTCGGCGCGCTGAACATCGCCACCGGCCAGCCCGCCTGGCAGTTCCAGCCGCGCGACAAGTCCTGCATCGTGCACGGCCGCGTGGCCGGCCCGCAGATCGCGGTCAGCGACCGCTGCTACGGCACCAGCGGCCCCAAGTCGCAGCTGGTCATCGTCAACGCCGACTCGGGCGCCGCGGCCAGCACGCCGATCACGCTGACCGGCTCCATCGAAGAGGTCGACCAGGTCGTCTCGGACAAGCCGCTCGTCCTGCTGATGACCAACGGCCCGCAGGGCGACTACGTCCTGCCGTTCGACAAGGACAACAAGCCGGGCACCCAGATGTCCGTCAAGGAGCCCGGGTCGGACAGCCTGCGCCTGTCCGGCCAGGACGAGGCCGTCACCCGGAACGTGGTCAGCGGTTCCACCCTGTACGTCCAGGTCAGCGGCACCAAGCCGGGCATCAACGCCTACGACCTGAACACCGGCAAGCGGCTGTGGGCGGCCACCTCGTCGTCGTCCGGCAACGACATGCGCCTGGTGTCCGGCACCGACAAGGACGGGAAGGTCCGCGCCGTCGTCGAGCAGGGCTACGACAAGCCGGCCCGGCTGGTGACGCTCTCGCCGACCGACGGGTCGATGACCGACATCGGCACCATCGCGATGTCGAACGGCCTGGACATCGTCTCCAGCACCTCCGAGTACGTCCTCTCGGACGACGGCAGCGCGATGTACGCCTTCCGCCGCTACAGCTCCACCGAGGGCCCGCTGACCAAGTGGAAGAAGTGACGCCGGGGACGGCGCCGGGGGTGTGACCCCTCGTCGCGGCGGCGCGCGGGCGCGCCGCCCCGGCGGGCGGACCGACGGGTACGGGCCGGGGGCGGGTACGGGCGAACGGCCCGTGCCCGCCCCGCCTGTGATTTTTCGGCGGGCCCGTTCGTTGGGCGTGGGAGGATGCGCACCATCAGCCCGACAAAGGAGTGCAGCGAGTGCCCGGCACCAACCTGACCCGCGCGGAGGCCCGTACCAGGGCCGATCTCCTCCGCGTGGACGCGTACGACATCGAGCTCGACCTGGGCTCGGCCCGCGAGGGCGGCACCTTCCGGTCCACCACCGTGGTCCGGTTCACCGCCACGACGCCCGGCGCGGACACCTTCATCGACCTGGTCGCCCCGAGCGTGGAGGAGATCACGCTCAACGGTGTGTCGCTCGACCCGGCGAGCTTCGCCGACAGCCGCATCCCGCTGCCCGGCCTGGCCGCCGAGAACGAGCTGCGGATCGTCGCCAACTGCGCGTACACCAACACCGGTGAGGGTCTCCACCGGTTCGTCGACCCGGTCGACGGCGAGACCTACCTGTACACCCAGTTCGAGGTGCCGGACGCCCGCCGGGTCTTCGCCACCTTCGAGCAGCCCGACCTGAAGGCCACGTTCGCGTTCACCGTGACCGCCCCCAAGGGCTGGGTCGTGGTCTCCAACTCGCCGACCCCGACCCCGGTCGGCGAGGGCGACACCCAGACCTGGACGTTCGAGCCCACCGGCCGGATCTCCAGCTACATCACCGCGCTGATCGCCGGCCCGTACGTCGGCGTCTTCGACAGCTACGAGAACGGCGAGCAGAAGGTGCCGCTGGGCGTCTACTGCCGGCCCTCGCTGCGCGAGTTCCTGGACCCGGAGGCCGTCTTCGAGGTCACCAAGCAGGGCTTCGACTACTTCCAGGAGAAGTTCGACTTCCCGTACCCGTTCCCGAAGTACGACCAGCTCTTCGTCCCGGAGTTCAACGCCGGCGCGATGGAGAACGCGGGCGCCGTCACCCTGCGCGACCAGTACGTGTTCCGCTCCAAGGTCACCGACGCCGCCTACGAGGCCCGCGCCGCGACGATCCTGCACGAGCTCGCCCACATGTGGTTCGGCGACCTCGTCACCATGGAGTGGTGGAACGACCTCTGGCTGAACGAGTCCTTCGCGACCTTCGCCGAGGCCGTCTGCCAGGCCGAGGCCCCCGGCTCCAAGTGGCCGCACTCGTGGACCACCTTCGCCAACCAGATGAAGACCTGGGCCTACCGGCAGGACCAACTGCCGTCCACCCACCCCATCATGGCCGAGATCAACGACCTGGAGGACGTCCAGGTCAACTTCGACGGCATCACCTACGCCAAGGGCGCCTCGGTGCTCAAGCAGCTGGTGGCCTACGTCGGCCAGGACGCCTTCTTCGAGGGCGTGCGGGCCTACTTCAAGCGCCACGCCTGGGGCAACACCCGGCTCAGCGACCTGCTGGGCGCCCTGGAGGAGTCCAGCGGCCGCGACCTCAAGACCTGGTCCAAGGCGTGGCTGGAGACCGCCGGCATCAACGTGCTGCGGCCGTCCGTGGTGCTGAACACCGACGGGGAGATCGAGTCGTTCGCCGTGCTGCAGGACGCCCCCGCGCTGCCCGCCGGCGCCAAGGGCGAGGCCGTGCTGCGGCCGCACCGCATCGCGATCGGCCTGTACGAGCTGAACGGCGACGCGCTGGTGCGCACCGACCGGATCGAGCTGGACGTCGACGGCCCGCGCACCGAGGTGCCGGAGCTGGTCGGACGTCACCGCCCGGCCGTCGTGCTGCTGAACGACGACGACCTCACCTACGCCAAGATCCGGCTGGACGAGGACTCCCTGGCCGTCGTCACCGAGCACCTCGGCGGCTTCGGCGACTCGCTGCCCCGCGCGCTGTGCTGGGCCTCCGCCTGGGACATGACCCGCGACGGCGAACTCGCCGCCCGCGACTACCTGTCGCTCGCGCTGTCCGGCCTCGGCCGCGAGTCCGACATCGGCGTGGTGCAGTCCGTGCAGCGCCAGGTCAAGCTCGCCCTCGACGCCTACGCCGACCCGGACTGGCGCGAGCAGGGCCTCGCCCGCTGGGCCGCCGCCGCCGAGGAGTTCCTGCGCGCCGCCGTGCCCGGCAGCGACCACCAGCTGGCCTGGGCCCGCACCCTCGCCGCGGTCGCCCGCACCGACGAGCAGCTCGGCCTGCTCGCCGGGCTGCTGGACGGCTCGGTCGAGATCAAGGGCCTCACCGTGGACACCGAGCTGCGCTGGACGCTGCTCACCCGGCTCGCGGCCACCGGCCGGGCCGACGAGGCCGAGATCGCCGCCGAGCTGGAGCGGGACAACACCGCGGCCGGCCAGGAGCACGCGGCCTCCTGCCGCGCGGCCCGGCCGACCGCCGAGGCCAAGGCGGAGGCCTGGGCGTCGGTCGTCGAGTCCGACAAGCTGACGAACTACGTCCAGGAAGCCGTGATCTCCGGCTTCCAGCAGTCCGACCAGCGCGACCTGCTCGCGCCGTACGCGGCGAAGTACTTCGCGGCGGTCAAGGGCATCTGGGAGACCCGCAGCCACGAGATCTCGCAGCAGATCATCGTCGGGCTGTACCCGGCGCTGCAGGTGACGCAGGAGACGCTGGACGCGACGGACGCGTGGCTGGCCTCGGCCGAGCCGGCGCCGGCGCTGCGGCGGCAGGTCGTCGAGGCGCGGGCAGGGATCGAGCGCGCGCTCAAGGCCCAGGCGGCCGACCGGGCCGCGGGCGGGCGCTGACGGTGTACCGGCGGCGGTGAGCCGACAGCCGGCGGGCTGGCCGGACGGGCCGGGTAGCCGGATGGCGGCGGGGCTGGCCGGCCGGCTGGCCGGCTGGCCGGACCCGCCGGCTGGTTGGCTGGCTGGCTGGCTGGTTGGCTGGCTGGCTGGCTGGCTGGAAGAGGCGGATAGCCGGAAGGGGCGTCGGACGGGATCGTCCGGCGCCCCTTCGGGGTCGTGCGGGTCCGGGTGGACCCTTCGTGCTCGGGTCCGGGTGGACGCGGCGCTCGTCGTGCTCGTCGTGCTCGCGTCCTGGAGGACGCGGGGTGCGTCGTCGCGCGGGGAGGTTACTTCTTCTTGCCCTTGCCGTACGGCAGGCCGGCCAGCGCGGCGATCACCACGAAGAGAACGAGCGGGAGAAACACGTACAGGCCGAGGGTCTGGCCGACGCTCAGGCCGGAACCGGGGTCATCGCCGTCGTCCCGGGTGAAGGCCATGGCGGGCGACGACAGCAGCATCATCAGCGTGACCGTTGCGGAGACCGCGCCGGCTCGCAAAGCGTTCCTCTTGTCCACGTTTCCAACTTACCCGCCGCTTATGGGAGGGCGCGCGTCGGGGTCCGCCTGGCGGGGTGGGGGTGGCCGGGGGTCAGGGGGTGCGGGGCGCGGGCGGGGCCAGGAGGTGGGCGAGGAGGCGGGCCGCGGGGACGGCGGCGAGGCGTTCGAGGGTGACCGGGTCCCCCGCGCCGTCGGCGACCGGGAGGCGCCAGTTCGGGTACTGGTCCCAGGTCCCGGGCAGGTTCTGCGGGCGCGGGTCCCCGACCAGGTCGGGCAGCCAGACGCCGACCAGCTCCGCCGGGGTCGCCCGCAGGAAGCGGTACAGCACCGGCATAGACAGCGGCTCGTCCGGGGCGAGCAGCCCGAGCGCGACCAGCTCGGCCCGCCAGTCCGCCAGCTCCGTCTCCGCCTCCTCCTGCTCCTCCCCCAGCGGGCGGGCCAGCAGGCCCAGCCGGTGGCGCAGCTCGACGTGCTCGCCGGAGAGCCGGGCGGCGGTGCTCGGCAGGTCGTGGGTGGTGAGGGTGGCCAGGCAGCCCGACCGCCAGCGGTCCGGGGGCAGGATGGCGCCGCCGGCCTGCCAGTCCCGCTCGAACCAGAGGACGGAGGTGCCGAGGACGCCGCGCGCCGCCAGTTCCTCCCGGACGCCGGGCTCGACCGTGCCGAGGTCCTCGCCGATCACCGCCGTCCCGGCCCGGTGCGCCTCCAGGGCCAGCACGCCGAGCATCGCCTCCGCGTCGTAGCGGACGTACGCGCCCTCGGTGGGCGGGTGGCCCTGCGGGACCCACCAGAGGCGGAAGAGGCCCATCACGTGGTCGATCCGCAGGGCGCCGGCGTGCCGCGTCGTCGCCCGCAGCAGTTCCGCGTACGGGGCGTAGCCGGCCTCGGCGAGGGCATCCGGGCGCCAGGGCGGCAGGCCCCAGTCCTGGCCGTGGGCGTTGAAGGCGTCCGGCGGGGCGCCGACCGAGATGCCGCCGGCCAGGACGTCCTGCAGGGCCCAGGCGTCGGCGCCGTCCGGGTGGACGCCGACGGCCAGGTCGTGGATCAGCCCGACGGCCATCCCGGCCTCGCGGGCGGCACGCTGGGCGTCGGCGAGCTGCTGGTCGACCTGCCAGGCGAGCCAGGCGTGGAACTCGACGCGGTCGGCGAGCTCCTTCTCCGCCTGCTCGATGTGCTCCCGGTGTGAGCCGTCCGGGTGACCCTCGGGGTGACGCAGGCCCTTCGGCCAGTGGTGCCAGTCGCTGCCGTGCACCTCCGCCAGCGCGTTCCACAGGGCGTACCGGCGCAGCCACTCGCCCTCGCGGCACCGGAACGCCTCGTACGCGGCCTGCCGGCCGGGGCCGCGCGGGGCCTCGTGCAGCAGCTCCAGGGCCTCGCGCTTGAGCGCCCAGACGGCGTCCCGGTCGATCAGGCCGTCGTGGCCGAGGACCTCCTCGCGCAGGCGGGCCGCCCGGCGGGCCAGGTCCTCGGCCCTGTCCCGGTGCTCCGCGGTCAGGTAGGCGTACTCGGGGACGGCCTCGATCCGCAGGTGCACCGGGTCGGCGAAGCGGCGGGAGGACGGGCGGTAAGGAGACGGGTCGGAGGGGCTGCCGGGCAGGCCCGCGTGCAGCGGGTTGATCTGCACGAAGCCCGCGCCGAGGCCGGCGCCTGCCCACTGGGCCAGCTCGGCGAGGTCGCCGAGGTCGCCCATGCCCCAGGAGCGCTCGGACAGCACGGAGTACAGCTGGGCGAGGAACCCCCAGCTGCGGCCCGGCAGTTGGGGCAGGCTCTGGGGCGCGACGATCAGCGCCGCCTCGGCCGTCCTCCCGTCGGCGGCCGCCGTGAGGGTGTGCCGCCCGAGCGGCAGGTCGGCGGGCAGCCAGTGCGAGTGCCCGCGCGGCAGCTCCCAACTCCCGCCGTCCTCCAGCTCCACCCGCAGCCGGGCGTCCGCCGGCACGTCCAGCGCGGTGCGCCTGCCCTGCCGGACCACCACGGTGGGCGGCAGCAACCGGGCCCGCAGCTCGGCCCGGTGACGCTCCAGCGCCTCCCGCACCTCCTCCGGCGACCCGGCCGCCACCCCCAGCGCCGCCAGCACGGCGACCAGCGTCCGCGCCCCCACCGACCGCCCGCCCGGCCCCGGGTACCGGGTGTCCACCCCGTACGCCTGCGCCAGCGCGACCAGTTCGGCGGGCGGCGGCGGAGCATCCTGCGCCGGCACCTGCTCGGCTCCGTCACTGTCGTGGTAAGCGGCCACTCGCGGCTCCTGCGATGTCTCGGCTACGCCCGGTCAGGACTCCCAAGTCCTACCCGGGTAACCACCCGACGACGCTGCGCGACACGACGACGGCTCAGGAGTAAGCCGCAGGGCCCGGCTCGATGGCGCGAGCCGGACCCCGCAGTCCTAAACCGGCGGAGTGCCGCAGCGGTAGAGCTGCACCTCGCCCCCGTGCTCACGGGCTTAGTGGGCGATGCCCTCCCCCGCGGCCTCCAAGGCAGTCGCCAGCCTCCGGAGCTCCCCATGGCGCTGCTCCCTGCCCGGCGGTCTCCAGAGCTCGCCAAGCCGCCCGGTAGACCTCGTCTAGCGGCCCGATCCGGTCGTCGCAGGCGATGACGCCATCCAGATCGAACGGGAACTGGCCGCGTTGCGTAGCCATGTCCATCTGGCCGGTGATCGAGATGAGATCACCCACCAACTTCACGTGCGCCGAACCGATCTTACGACTCACCAGAATGTCGACCAACATCGCTTTCTGGTGTTCTCTTGATCCGACATCAGCCACAAGTTCCCTTCACACGTAGCCAACCGAGAATCTTGGCGCGCCTGCGGGCATATCGCCCGCTGTCTGCGACTCGGCCGTGGACTCACCCCGTTCAACGCGAACAGCGCCGTGGGCCCCTCGCCGGACAGCCAGGTGGAGCCCTATCGATCATCCTCTCGAAGAACACTCTCCGGAAGTCGCGAAAAAGCCAGGATGGCCTCCTTCAGCTCGGCCGCAAGAAGCTCCCGGTTCTGCTGCACGAGGCGACGAACCTCATTCGGTGGCCCCTCCTTTTCCGGGCTCAGCCTGAATCTCTCCCACGCTTCGAACACCCGACGCGTATGTCTGGTCAGGACACCGGAAATCAGAGATTGCTCGCGAAATGTCAAGCCCCTTCCCGGCGACCGAAGATAGACCTGTGAGTTCTCGGCAACAAACCTCCCCACAAGCACGCCAAGCTCATGACCAAGAAATTCGCAGGACAACATGACGATGGCTAGATTCAGTGGAGTTGAGGCCGCCGGCCCCCGGAGGGAATCCGGCACCTCCCACCTCTCTCTACCCTCATCCAACCATTCCCACCCTTCAGGCCGCTCCATCTTCCACCTTTCTCGCCGCTAACCAAATCGGGCCAGTAGCCACGCTTGCGCCTCGTCATTATGCGTGGGGATTTCACTTACCCCCCCTGCCCGCAGAACCCTGGCACAGTAGGACATGCAGCCTTGCTCCGGCAAGCTATAAGCAGGGTAGGCGCCTCTTTCCGTCTTGTACATCGCACTCTCAATGGCCGCCCTCGCCCCACCCGGCCTGGAAAGCGGAACCCTTACATTGATCGTAATAGCCGGCAACTCTGAAATCTCGAAATGCGCCACACCATTACTCGGACTCCCCAACCATCCGTCCTGATGAGTGCTGATCGCCCCTTCCCCATCAACGACAGTGATCAGGGCATGTTGCCGGCCATCAGGGTAATTTGCCAGGTGGACAATAGCCTCTCCTCCACCGTCCGACGATGCAACATCACCGCAGTTGTGCACAAGAATCGGCGTGGCCCCAGCCAGCACATAGTACGTGTGGAGGAAGTTGACGGTGAGGTTGTGGGTGGTGACGGCGTAGGGGTAGTTGCGGACGGACTGGACGGTGAGGGTGGTGCCGTCGGGCTGGCGGAGGTGTTCGCCGGGGGTGAGTTCGCCGGCGTCGACCCACTGCTGGCGGGTCTCGCTCCAGTAGGGGTGGTGGTAGGTGGAGGTGATCTTCGACTGGTCGGCCGCGGGCGGGGCGCGGGGGTTGGCGTCGTCGGTGAGGGTGAGGTCGGTGAAGTCCTTGTCGTCCGGGGTGGTGATGGTGGCGTTGACGGGTTCCGGGTGGGTCTCGCCGGTCTGCGGGTCGGTTGCCATGACGACGTCGCCATCGCGCACGTCACCGATGGGTTTGGTATTCCCGTCCGCCATCAGGACCAGGGTCGCGGCCGGGAAGCTGTTGCACTTTTCCGGGCTCGGTGCTGCGTCGTCGGCGGCCTTGGTTGCCTTTGGCTCTGTGCCTGCAGCATCGGCTGCTGATTGCTTTGCCAGCTTTTCATCTGCTGCCTTGGCTGCTGCCTTCTCGGCTGCTCGCGCCTCGGCTGCGGCCGTCTTGGCCGCGACCAGGCTTGCTTCGGCTTCCCTGGCCAGGCGTTCGCCGCTCCGGATAGCGGTGTAGAGCTTGCTGATCTCCTTGTAGATCTTCCAGGTCTCGACGCCGGCCTTGACGGCTTTGGCGAGCTTCCCCCAAGGCACTACGTTCAGAGCGGTCTGGATGCAGCCCATCACGTCGCCCTTGGTGAAGCAGTCACGGGCGTCGTTGTAGCCGATCAGGTCGCCGACGATGTCGACCACCTTGTGCACGAGTTCTTCGCGCTTCTGCTTGTTCACCCGGACGACGTGGTCCGCTTCATCGACGGCTCGCTTGGCCGCCTTCTCCGGCTCCGTGTCTTTCTCCACGACGTCCACCTGGGTGGTCTGGCCGTGTGAGTCCGTATGCCAGCCGGCGCACTCGCCGGCCTGGTCGCATTCGAGGCGCAGGCCGTTGGCGTCGGACTTGTTGATGGGGCTGTTGTTGGCGTACGCGTAGGCGTTCCACTGCTGGGGGTCGCCTGCGACGGTGATGGGGTCGGGGCTGATGAAGCGGCCCGCCTTGGGGTCGTACTCGCGGGCGCCGAGGAGGGTGAAGCCGGTGGACTTCTCCTTGGTGCCGCCGACGAAGCCCTTGTCGCCGGCCCAGACGCCCGCCGCGGGCTGGGAGCCGCGGTCGTTGCCGAAGGGGTCGGTGGGGCGGCGGACGTGGGCGAGGGTCGTGGAGTCGAACTGGACGCCGTTGGTGCCGTGCGGGTCCGCGCCCTGGTAGGCGAGGGTGGAGCTACCGCTGGTGGTGGTGCGGGTGATGGAGAGGCCGTTGGGCGCCGCGTAGGTGCGGACGTTGGTGACGACCGCGGTATTGGTGTCCAGGGTCAGCTGGTCGGCGCCCAGGTTGAGAGTGGTCTTGCCCGGGTCTCGGCGGATCAGCTGGTTGCCGGACACGTCGTACAGGTAGCTGGTGGCGCCGCTCTGGCCGGTGCCGGTGATCTGGTCCAGCTTGCCCTGGGCGTTCCAGGTCAGCGTCCTGGTGCCCGGGGTGTCGGTGATCGAGGTGGTGTTGCCCGCCGCGTCGTAGGTGTACGAGGTCACCGCGGTGCCGGCCGGGCCGGTCTGGGTGGACTTCATCAGCGCGTGCGGACCGCCCGTGCCGCCGCCCGTCTTCGGGTCGGTGGACGGGGCGTTGGGGCCGGTGCCGAAGGTCTGGGTGGTGGTGACGTCCTTGGTGGTGTCACCGTTGACGTCCTTCTGGACCAGCTTGGTGCGGTTGCCGACGAGGTCGTACTCGTACTGCTGCCAGTACGGCGCCGGGCCGCCGACGCTCGGCTTCCCGTTGCTCACCGACGGGCCGTCGGTGTTGGCGCAGGCGCCGACACCCGGGACGCTGGGTTGCGGCCTGGTGGTCTGGGTGCCGGTGTCGGTCCAGGCCTGGGTGAGCCGGCCGAGGTAGTCGTGGGTGAAGCACTGCAGGTCGGCGACCTCGCCGTCCTGCGCGTTGCGGGCCGAGGTGACCTGGCCCAGCGGGTTGTAGGTGTAGTCGACCGTGTCGACGTGGGCGGTCTCGGCGGTCTGCTTGTCCAGGATCGAGCGCGTCACCCGGCCGGTGGCGTCGTCGATCGACAGGGTCGCGACCACCTGGGCACCCGCGCCGCCCACGGTGGTGCGGTACGGCCGGCCGTACGGGTCGTAGCGCACGTCGGCCACGAAGGTCGTGGAGCCGAGGCCGAAGCTGCTGGAGAGTCCTCCGAACTGGCCGACGACGTCGGTGGCGAAGGTCAGCTTCTCCCGGCCCATACCGGCGACCGCCGGCATCGTCGTGGTCGTCAGGCGACCGGCGACGTCGTACGTGTTGTCGGTCTGATAGACGCCGGCGAGCTTGCCCTCGGCAGCAGGGATGGTGGTCTTGGCGCCCTTCTCCCGATAGCCGATGTCGTAGCCGGTGACCTCCGACTTGTACGCGGCTCCGCTCGCACCGCCCACGAAGCGAGTCGACGAGGTCGGCTTGCCCAGGGCGAGGGTGTCGAAGGTCCAAGCCGCGACCTGCTTGGCCGGGTCGATCGCCGTGCCCTCGTAGGCCGCGACGGTGCGGCCGAGCAGATCGGTGACGGACGTCGCGCTCTTGCCGCGGGAGTCCGTGACGGTGACCAGGTTCTTGCTGTCGTCGTACGTCGTCGTGCCCGTGCCCGAGTCCGGGTCGGTGGTCTTCACCGGGCGGCCCAGCAGGTCGTACTCGTACGTCCACTGGTTGCCCGCCGCGTCCTTGCGCCAGAGCTCCTTGCCGTCCGGGGTGTAGCCGTAGGTGGTCTCGTCGTACGCGCCGGTCGGGGTGTTGCCCTTGTACTGGCGCAGGGCCACGGTGTTGCCGCGGGCATCGGTGATCTTGGCGGAGGCGTAGCCACCGGCCGGCGGGGTGGTGCGGACTTCGTCGGCGCCGACGAAGTCGGTGTGGGTGCGCCACTGTTCCACGCCGTACGACTGGAAGATCGAGTCGACGACCTGACCCATGCCGTTGAACTTCTGGACGGTCTGCGAGGGGATCTTGCTGTCCGGCTCCACGCCGCCGTTGGGGAGGAAGAGCTGACCGCTGGGCTGCGCTTGGTCGTTGTAGTAGGCGGCGCTGGTCTTGGTCTGCCAACCGTGCGAGTCGAAGAGCGCATCGGTGATCATGCGGCCTGTGGCGCCCGAGGGCGTGCTGGCCTGGGTCTGCCGGACCCGGCCGAGGCCGTCGTAGATGGTGTAGCTGGAGGTGTACGTCACCTCCGAGCTTTCCAGGTTGCCCATCAGCGCCTGGCTGAGCACCTGCGAGGGCGCGTTGGTGCCGTTGACGGAGTAGGAGAACTTGCGGTTGGGACGGTTCGGATATGTCGAGCGATCGTTCCCCGGGCTCCAACTGGCCGATGCCCGACCGAGGGCGTCGAAGTCCTGCTCGCTGACCCGGCCGTTCTCGTCCTTGATCTTCAGCGGTGAGCCGCGGCCGACGTCGAGGGTGCTGACGGTCTGCCAGCCCATCGGGTTGGTGTGGGTGACCTGGGTGGGCAGCTGGCCGGTGGCCGGGGAGTAGGCGGTCTTGGTCTCGGCGCCGGTCGGGTGGGTGGCGTCCGTGCGGGTCGGGTCGACGGTGCTGATGACCCGGCCGTAGACGTCGAAGCTCGCCCGCGCGGTGGTCCGGTAGACCGGCTTGCCCGCACCGTCGTAGCGCTCCAGTACCTCGGTCGAGGTCTGCTCGGACTTGGCGCCGGACTGGCCGAGGGGCAGCCCGTCGAAGTACGTCCGGGTGTCGGCGACGGTGTTGTCCTTGGTCGCGGTCTGGCCGCAGGCCCCCTTGAGGACGAGGGTGCGCGAGGCCAGCTGCGTGGGTGCGCCGCCGGGGCCGGTGGCGTAGTCGAAGGAGGTGCAGAGCAGTTGCTCGGGGTGGGCCAGGTCGCCGTTGTCGTAGACGGTCAGCGGGCGGGCGAACGGCGTCGAGTCGTACGAGGTCGACCGCTCGCGGGTGCGCCAGCCGTTGGCCAGCTTGTCGCGGTTGGTCACCTTGAGGACGTTGACGGCGCGGGCGGTGATCGCCGGCATGCCGCCGGACTGGTTGCGGGTGGCCGTGATCGGGCCGAGCCACGGGTCGGAGACGACGGTGGAGAGGAGTTCGCCGTTCTCGCCGTTGTACGTGGCGGAGTCTCGGATGAAGCCGACCAGGGCGTTCTCGTCCTTGATGGTGCCGCCGTGGACGTCGGCCACGGTCACCTGGCGGGCAGTTCCGTTGGCGAGGACGTCACCGTCTATGCCGCGCAGGAAGGTGGCGACCGACTTGGTGCGCGGTGCCTCGACGTCGCTGCCGCTCCCGGTCAGGGTCGTGACCGTCGCGTACCCGCGGAACTGGTCCCAGGTGCGGTTCTTGGGGCCGGCCATCTCCGAGTCGTTGCGGTGCCAGGCGGCGCCGCCGCCGTACACGTACTCGGTGACGACCGCGGGCTGGCCGCCGGCGACCGAGTCCTCCTGGCTGACCGACTGGACGATGATCTTGTTGAACCAGTCGTTCACCGGATCCGGTGCGCTCTGGCCGGGCAGGTACCACTTGACCGGCATGCAGGCCATCGTGTTGCTGTCCTCGGACGCCGGCATCCGGCCGCCGGTTTCGCGCGAGCACTCGGCGGGCCGGTAGACGACGTCGATCAGACCACCGGTCTCGGTGGTGATCCTCTGGATGCGCGGACGGTTGTACGGCTCGACCGAGGCCGAGGTGCCGTCCGGTGCGACGATCTGGCCCTTGACGCGGTTGGCGATCTGCAGCGGCTGGAAGGACACCGCCGGGAGGGTGATCGGCGTGCGGTTGTTGGTACCGGTGTGCTGGACCGAGTCCAGCCACAGGGACGGCGAGGTGCCGTCACCCGGGTCCTGGAAGGACTGGTTGAGGGCGAAGGAGTCGACCGGGCGGTACGTGGCGCCGTCCAAGACCTCGGTGTCGATCTTCGTGAGCCGCTTGGTGGTCCAGAAGGTCGGCGAGTAGACGGTGCAGTCGCCGGTCGCGTCGCAGTTCTGGTCGATCGGGGTGTCCGGCCAGCGCTTGGCGTTGGCCTTGTTCCGCTGGGACGGGTCGCAGGTGAAGGCGCTGTCCGGCAGGCAGCGCTCGGCGGTGCGGAACCACACCTGGGCGGCCGGGTTGGCCTTGCCCTTGGCGGCGATCTGGTCGGGCAGGCGCTGGCCGTACCCCACCCAGGTCGGGTAGGCGGCGCGCTGGTACTGGGTCCGGGGGCCGTTGCCGTTGTTCTGGCCGCCGCCCTGGACGTAGTAGTTCTGCTCCTGGTCGTACCGGTAGGTGATCAGGTTCTGGTGCGGGTCGACGACGTAGTCCAGCGACCACTGCCAGCCCATCTGGTTCCAGCTGCCGGTCGCGGGCGAGCCGGCCTTCAGGCACGGGTCCTGGCCGCCGGGCCAGTACACGGGCAGGGTGGAGACCGAGTTGGCAGCCTGGTCGGTGCCGTCGCCCCCGGGCAGGTGGTTGGCGCCGAAGTAGTACTGGGTGCCGTCGACGGTGGTGATCCGCCAGGCCTCGCCGTTCCAGGCGCCGTTGTTCTGGCCGGTCAGCCGCTCGACCTTGGTACCGTCCTCGCCCTGCAGGTGCCAGTCGCAGGACTTGTCGTCCTTGACCAGCTGGCCCGCGTGGCCGGCGAGCGAGAGCTGGAGCAGGTCGCCGCCCCAGCACTGGTCGCCGGACTTGTCGATGCCGGCGTCCTTGCAGCCCTTGTAGGCGCGGACGATGGAGCCCGGGTGCCACTCCCAGCCCTCGCCGATCCAGGACGGCTGGGCGTTGGTGGAGGCGGTCTTGCCGTCCACGGAGGAGGAGTCGTAGCCCAGGGAGACGTCGGGCGCCGGTCCGGCCAGGGCGGAGGGCAGCTCGACGGTGTAGCCGTAGGTGAAGTTGCCCGCGTTGGCGCCGGCCTGCCAGGAGGCCGAGGGGTGAGCGGCGAGGCGGTGAAGTCACCGCTGCTGCCCTTGGCGTCCGCCTCGACGGCGAGCGCCACCGTGGCGGAGGCCGCGGTGTTCTCGAAGGCGCCCGAAGTGAAGGACTTGGCGGCCGCGGTCGCCGGCTGCGGAACGTCCACCTCGGCCAGCAGCCGGCCGGTGGACGCGTCCCGGTGGGACGGCACCGGGGTGCGGGTGGTGCAGCCGGCAGCGCCCGGAGTGGTCAGGGCACAACCGGGCAGCTGGACGATCCTGGCCCGGGAGGCCCAGTTGGCACCGGCGTTCTTCGCCCAGGCCTGGACGTCGATCCCGATCTGGACCCGACCCGGCTGCTTGCCCGCACCGGCGTCGGTCAGGGCGACCAGGGCGCCGTTCACGCCCGCGGCCTTCGTCCTGCCCTGATCGGCCAGCTCGACCTGGAGCGCCGGTGGGTCGTCCTTGGCTGGGGCGGCCGGTGCGGTCCCGGCAGCGGACTTCGCGCCCGGGGCCGGGGCGATCCAGACCGGCAACGAACCGGCCTGGACCGGCTGCGAGGGCACGGCTGTGTGGGCCGGGTCCGACGCGGCCGGTGCCGCGGCCGCCTTCGCCGCGGCACCCCCGACGACCGCGGTGGCCTTGCCGGACGGTGGGCTGGAGTCGGCCGGTGGCGACCACTTCTTCCCGGGGTCGGGCTGGTGACCGGCAGCCTTGCCGTTCGTGCCCTTCACCGGGTGGGTCTCCGGCACCGGCGTGTTCGGCGGCACCCACACCTTCGGCGGAGGATCCGCATGGGTGACGGCCTCGACCGAGGGAATCGTCACCACCGACATGCAGACGGCCAGGGCAGCTGTGACAGCCACTCTCAGACTGCGCTGACGTGTGAATAGTCCTACTTTGCGCGCCAACTGATCCCCCCTCAGGTACCGATTTCAGCAGGGCCGACTCGGCAGCCCGGGCTTCCGGAACCCTAGGGGCGCACCACCAGTTCGAGGTAGGAGGACTTCATGTTCACGCAGTGTGAGGATTGCCACCCGGAGAGCAATGTGACACCAGTCACGACAACTCGGACACCTTGCCCGCGTAACCCTTTGACAGCGAAGCAAATGTGACGGCAGCGTGCGGCTGATCTCCAGTCACACCACCTTCACACACGGGGACTTCATGCTGAGGTCACAACGTCCATCTCCTCCGACTCCCGGACGGAGCACAAGAAGCCGGACATTCGGTTCGGCCCTGCTGCCGCTCGCCTGCACGGCCGTCCTCTCCCTCGGTGCCGGCGTGCTGGCGGTACCGAGCACCGCCGCGGCCGCTCCCGCCGACCGCAACCACGGACCGGCCGACACCTCCTGGCCCGCGCATCCCGCGCCCCCGGCCAAGGGGCAGCCCGATGCCCGCTCGGGCCAGGCGGAGGCGATACGCGCCGCGCAAGCCAAGGCGAAGAGCACCGGGAAGCCCGTCGTCGTCGAGGCGTTGACCACGGGCAGCAGCCAGACCACCGCGAACCCGGACGGGACGGTGACCAGCGACTCCGCACCGGTGGCCGAGCGGGTCAAGGCCGCCGACGGCAGCTGGCGCGCCGTGGACGCGACCCTGCGGGCCGCCACCGACGGCACGGTCAGGCCGACCGCTGTCCCGTCCGCGCTCACCCTCTCCGGCGGAGGCAACGGACCGCTGGCCACCATGACGACGCCCGACGGCAAGAAGCTGGCGGTCAAGGCGCCGTTCGATCTGCCGAAGCCCGAACTCTCCGGCAGCAGTGCGCTCTACCGGTCTGTCCTGCCCGACGTCGACCTCGAGCTCAGCGCCACGCCCGCCGGTGGCTGGCGTCAGGTCCTGATCGTTCGCACCGCCCAGGCCGCGGCCAACCCGAAGATCACGAAGCTGCACCTGGACACCACCGCGGACGGCCTGACCGTCAAGGCGGACGCGAACGGCAACCTGACCGCCGCGGACGCCTCCGGCAAGGTCCGCTTCACCGCTCCGGCGCCGGTCATGTGGGACTCCACGCCGGCGGGCTCACAGCCCGCGTCGGCGGCCAAGTCCGCCGCCGCACCCCAGTCGGACGGCACCCCGGCGTCGGTCGGTTCCGACAGCAAGTCGCCCGGACCGGGCGCCAGGACCGCACCGATCGCCACCACCGTCAGCGGCGGCGGCATCGACCTGGTGCCGGACCCCTCGGTCCTCGGGCACGGCACCGGCCCCTGGTACATCGACCCGGGCTGGAACCCCAGTGTCGACAACGGCACCCAGGCCTGGGCGCAGGTCCAGTCGGCCTACCCCACCACCCCGGAGTACAACGGCACCAAGTACGGACAGGACAAGCCGGGCTCCGGCTACTGCGGCTACATCAACAGCACCAACCGCTGCGAGAAGGAAGGGAGGGAACGCGCCTACTTCCAAGTGGGCCTGAACTCGGCGTTCTGGGACTCGACCGTCCTGAGTGCCAAGCTCTACGCCACGATCGCCGAGTCCTCCAGCCCGTCGACGCCCACACCCATGGGCCTGTACTCGACCGGCTCGGCCACCAACAACCCGATCAACGAGTGGACGCGCTGGGAGGCCCAGCCCTGCCCGGAGCTGTCGAGCTGCGCCAAGGTCGGCCTGAACTGGATCTCGGGCGCCGGTGGCAAGGAATTCGACGTCAGCAGCCAGATGACCTCGGCGGCGCGCGAGCACTGGGGCGGCTGGACGTTCATGTTCGCCCCTGACGACGAGACCAACAAGTACTACCACCAGCGGTTCGCGAACAATCCGCACATCGTCGTCACCTACGACATCGCACCCGCCATCGGCAGTCCCGCCACCAGCCCCACCCCCGGCTTCGCGCGCGACGCCGCCTACAGCCAGTGCCAGACGCCCGGCACCACGAATCCCTGGGACAACCCGGGTTGGGTCGGGATCAACACCGACATCAACCTGAGCGTCGACACTTGGTCGCCGACCGGCGAACAGCTGTGGACCACGTTCAAGATCTGGGACGACGACGACGGTTCCTCGAAGCTCTACGACACCAACTGGGCCGCGAGTTCGGGCCGCAAGAACGTGAGCGTCGGTCCGCTGATCGACGGGCACCAGTACGGCTGGTACGCCGCCACCGACGACGGCACCCTGCACAGCGGGAACTCCCCGATGTGCTTCCTGCGCATCGACCGGACCCCGCCGACCGCCCGGATCACCTCGACCGACTTCCCCGAATCCGGCACTCTGGGCGGGCACCCGAAGCTCGTCGGCCAGGAAGGCGTCTTCACCCTCACCGGCACCGACCCCGCTCCGGCCGGCGGCGGCCGCTCCTCCGGCCTGGCCTGCGCCCGGTGGACCACGGACCCGGTCCAGGCCGCCGCCACCGGCTGGAACTGCACCGACGGCGGCAACATCGTCAAGATGAACGGCGACGGCAGCTTCCAGCTGTCGTACACGCCCTGGCACTGGGGGACCAACTTCCTCTTCCTGCAGACCCAGGACAACGCCGGCAACATGTCGCAGCCGGTCGCCTACACCTACTTCGTGCCGAGCAACCCCGCAGCGGGGGACCCGGTCATGGGCGACATCGACGGCGACCGGAAGGGTGATGTCCTGCTGCCGGACGGCACCGGCTCGCTGCGCCTGGTGGGCGCGAACGCCGACCCGTACGCGGCCCCGAACACCAAGCCGGCCTCGGCGCCCGGCGCGGCGGACAACCAGGACTGGAGCACCGTCCAGATCACTCACCGGGGCTCGTTCAGCGACCGGAACGTCGATGACCTGATCGCGCACGCTCCTGGATCCGCCAAACTCCTCCTGTACACCAACGACGATACGGTCGGACATCTCGATGGCCAGGCAGCCAACGAGCTGACCAAGAGCCGCACCTGCGTTCTGCCTGATGCCACACCGATCGACTGTGCAACCTACGGCAATAGCGGTGACTGGTCCTCGGTCACCCAGATCGCGGCGTTCGGATCGCCCACCGGCGACACACCCAGGAACCCCGGCACCGCCATGGCAGGCCTACCGCACTCCTCGTTGCTCTTCGTCGAACGCGGCCGGCTGTGGCTCAACCTGCAGGATTCCGTCAAGCACCTCGACGGGCCCGCCGTCCTGCTGTCGCAGAGCCAGGCTTGGGACTACTACGACCTGATCACCCCCGGGCCGACGAAAGGAACCAACATCCCCACGGTGTGGGGCCGGTCGAAGGGCGACGGGACCATCCACGCCTACCAGCTGGCGTCGGCTCCCGGGAACACCTTCGACGCCTCCGGATTCTCCGACCCCACCAAGGGCTGGCTGGCCAACGGCGTGGACGCGAAGCTCTACCCGAAGGTCGGGTCCAACGGCGACGTCACCGGCGACGGCGTCCCGGACCTCTGGGCCGTCGACACCAACAACCAGCTGGTCGCCTGGGCGGGTACCGGCACCAAGGCTACCGACGTCACCAGCGGCCCGACGGTGACCGGGCTGGAGAAGGACCCGGTCGCGCTGGGCAACCTCAACCACCCGATCGGCAACTGGCTGGCCGCCCCCAACGGCGGCAACACCGTCAGCGACGGCCAGAAGCGCGCCGACGGGACGGCCTCGGGCGTCGGCTGGGTCGGGGACACCGTGGACGGCCGGGCGGTCACCGTGGGCGCGTTCAGCCCCGGCGCGGGCTCGAACGTCACCATGTCCGGTCCGGTGGTCGACACCCGCAAGAGCTTCACCGTCTCCACCTGGGCCAAGGCGGGCCCGAGCGGTGGTGTGGTCGCCAGCCAGGAGACCGTCCACGGCAGCAACTTCGTGCTCTACACGGACGGCCCCGGGCGGAACTGGAACTTCGCCCTCGCCTACGCGGACGACGACAGCTGGTCTTATGACTACACCAGCACGGCGAACGCCAGTGCCCAGACCCGTCTGGGTGTCTGGACCCGGCTGACCGCGTCCTACAACGCGGACACCGGCATGATGGCGCTGTACGTCGACGGCGTCCTCGCCGGCACGGCGATCCACAAGGCGAGCACCAGCCCGCCGTCCTCGGGGCCGTTCGCGCTGGGCCGGTACCGGTACCAGTCGAAGCCGAGCCCGAGCTTCGACGGCAGCATCAGCAGCACCGCCGTCTACCCGTTCGCGGTGACGCCCACCGCGCCGAGCGTCACCGGGGTCGTCCGCTCGGCCGTCAACGGTGACATGTGCGTCGACGACGCCGGCGCGGGCACCGCCAACGGCACGGCGATCCAGCTCTACAGCTGCCACGGGGGCCCCTCGCAGCAGTTGTCGCTGGGCAGCGACGGCACCCTGCGCGTCCTGGGCGGGTGCATCGCCCCGCTGAACGCCGGGACGGGCAACGGCACCCCGCTCGAGTACCGCACCTGCGACGGTACCGCGGCGCAGAAGTGGGTTCCGTTCGCGAACAACGCGCTCTACCACCCGGCTTCCGGCCGGTGCCTCGATCTGCCGCAGTGGCTGGCGACCAACGGCGCCCGGCTCGACCTGTGGGACTGCAACTTCGAGGCGAACGAGCAGTGGAGCAACCCGAACCTGCGGACCGCCGTGCTGCCGGCTCCGCCGCGTTCCTGACGTCCCTGCCCCGAGCAGGGCGCCCGGGCCCGGTACGCCGATCGGCGTGCCGGGCCCGACGTGATGTCAGGGCCCTGTTCGCGACGGGATGAACCGGGGCAAAGTCGGCATAGCCGTCGACGGCGTTGACACCGGGTTGGGTAGCTGGTGGGGTGGCGGGCGATGTGGTTCTGGCCTGGCGAGGAGGCTCCTGTGCAAGCCCGAGTGTCCGTTGTGGCCGGGCGGCGGCTGAGGTCGCAGCTGGAGCAGAGCCCGGCGTTGCGGGAGGTGTTGCAGCACCCGGCGGCGTTGGCGGCGCGGCGGGCCACGGCGCGGACGTGCCGTCAACTGGCGCCCCGGACGGCGGACCGGCTGATCGCGGACCTCAAGGGGACGGAGCCGCTGCTGGCCTCGGTGCGGGCGGAGCGCGCGGCCGGGCGGCCGGGGCGGCGGGCGATGCAGATCGCGGCCGGGGTCGCGACCGCGGCCGTGGTCGGCGGGCTGCTGGCCGGGCCGCTGCCCTCGGCGGCGTACGCGGCGACGCCGGGGCCGGAGGTGGTGAGCACCGCGCCGCAGACCCCGCTGGGGAGCGTGACCGACCCTCAGGTGTTCCCGCGGCCGCAGCAGCAGACCGTGGCGGGCAAGGCGGTCACGGTGCCGGCCGCCGTGACGCTGGTGGCCTCGCCCAAGGCGGACATCGGCGCGGTGCTGGCCGTCCGCGAGGTGCTGGGCATCGCCGGCGCGACCGAGGTGACCCCGCAGGCGGACGGCGGGACGCCCGCCGCCGGTGCGCTGGTGGTGTACGTCGGCGGCCCCTCCGAGGGCGCCGACGGCGAGGTGGACCGGGTGCTGCGGCAGCTGTCCGCCGCGGCCGGCGGCAAGGACGGCGGCGCGCCCTCGACGGCGGGGATGGCCCCCGGCGGGTACGTGCTGTCGGCCGGTCAGCTGCCCGCGCAGGGCGGCGGGACGTACGGCGCCGTGGTGCTGGCCGGCACCGACACCACAGGGACCTTCTACGCCGCGCAGAGCCTGCGCCAGCTGCTGGCCGCCGTACCCGCCGGCCAGGGGCAGGCGGCGGGCGCGACCGGGCTCGGCCTGCCCGGCATCACCCTGCGGGACTGGCCGACCGGCGCGGCCGTGCGCGGCACCGCCGAGGCGTTCTACGGCACCCCGTGGACCGCGCAGCAGCGGCTCGACCAGGTCGACTTCCTCGGCCGCTCCAAGCAGAACTTCTACCTCTACGCCCCCGGTGACGACCCGTACCGGCTCTCCCGCTGGCGCGACGCCTACCCCGCCGCCCGGGCCGACGAGCTGCGCGAACTCGCCGACCGGGCGCGCCGCAACCACGTCACGCTCGGCTACGCCATCGACCCGGGACAGTCCCTCTGCTACAGCTCCGGCAAGGACGCCGACGCGCTGGTGGCCAAGCTGGACGGGCTGCGCAAGCTCGGCTTCACCGCCTTCCAGCTGCAGTTCCTGGACGTCAGCTACGACGAGTGGCACTGCGACGACGACCGGGACGCGTACGGCACCGGGCCCGCCGCGGCCGCCAAGGCCCAGGCAGCCCTGGTGAAGAAGGTGCAGGACCGGCTGATCGCCCGGAACCCCGGCCTGGCGCCGCTGTCCGTCGTCCCGACCGAGTACCACCAGCAGGGCGCCACGCCGTACCGCAAGGCCCTCGCCGCGGCGCTGCCGGACGGCGTGCAGGTGGCCTGGAGCGGCGTCGGCGTGATCCCGGAGAAGATCACCGCCGCGCAGGCCTCCGACACCGCCGACCTGTACGGGCACCCGCTGGTCACCATGGACAACTACCCGGTCAACGACGCCAGCCCGGACCGGCTCTTCCTCGGCGCCTACACCGGGCGCGACCCGGGGGTGGCCACCCGCTCGGCGGTGATGCTCACCGGTGCGATGCAGCAGCCGGTGGCCTCCCGGATAGCCATCGCCACGGCCGGCGACTACGCCTGGAACCCGCTCGGCTACAAGCCGGACGAGTCCTGGCAGGCCGCCGTGCGCTCGCTGGCCGGGCCGACCGGCGCCGCCGCGACGCCCGCCGGGGCGGCCCTGCCCGCCGTCATCGCACTGGCGGGCAACAGCGTCTCCTCGCCGCTGTCCAAGCAGGAGTCCGGCTACCTGACACCGCTGCTCGACAGGTTCTGGGCCGCGGCCGAGCCCACCTCCGGCGCGGCTCCCGACCTCGCCAGGCTGATAGAGGCCGCCGGCCCGCTGCGGGAGGCCTTCGCCGCGATGGCCGCCGCCCAGCAGACCCTGGCCGGCACCCCGGCCACCGCCCAGCTGGCCGGCGAGGCCGCGCCCTGGCTGGGCCCGCTGCGCGACTACGGGCTGGCCGGGCAGGCCGCGCTGAACATGCTGCTGGCCCAGCACGGCGGCGACGGCACCGCGGCCTGGAAGGCCCGGGTGGAGCTCAACCGGCTGCGCGAACAGCTCGACCGGGCCCCGGCCACCATCGGCACCGGCGTGCTCGGCCCGTTCCTGGAGCGGGCCGTCCGCGCCGCCGACACCTGGGCGGGCGTGGTCGGCGGCGCAGTCACCGCGACCACCAGCATGGGCACCGCCCAGGACCACCTGCCCGGGCTGATGACCGACGGGGTGGCGGACACCTTCTACTGGAGCTCCGCTCCCCCGCAGTCCGGCGACACGATCGGCCTGGACCTCGGCGCCGGGCGCCCGGTCAGCGGCGTCACCGTGCTGATGGGCGGCTGGGGGGACGGCCCGGACGCCCACACCGCCGCGGACGACTACATCCGCGACGGCGTGCTGGAGTACTCCACCGGCGAGGGCGGCTGGAAGCAGCTCGCCGTGGTCAAGAACCAGAAGACGGTCAGCGCCCAGCTCCCGCCGGGCACCCTCGTCCGCGGCGTGCGGCTGCGGGCCACCGCCGCGCAGAAGACCGCCGTCGCGGTGCGCGAGTTCACCGTCAGCGCCCCGGACGACTCCCCCGCCGCCGTCACCGGCGGGCCCGACGCGCTGCCCGGCTCCTCCGCCGCCGCCGTGCTGGACGGCAACCCGGACACCGCGTACCGGGCCGCCAAGCCGCCGACCGCGCAGGACCAGCCGCTCACCGTCGAGCTCGGCGCCGCCCGTCCGCTGGACCGGCTCACCGTGCTCACCGACCCGGGCGTGCGCGCCACCGCCACCGTCGCGGTGCGCCGGGCCGACGGGACCTGGGCCGACATCGGCACCGTGCAGCCCGGCTACAACGAGCTGCCGGCCGGCGGCCAGGTGGCCGACGCGTTCCGGCTGACCTGGAAGCCCGGCGGCGACCCGCCCGTGGTCAACCAGGTCATCCCCTGGTACGCGGACGCCCCGGCCGCCCGGCTCAGCCTCTCCGACCCGGCCCTGGACGTGGTCACCGGCGCGCCCTCGCCCGTCCAGACCCGGGCCACCGTGGAGGCCGGCCGGCCCGAGGGCACCACCGGCGAACTGCGCGCCGAGGTGCCGGCCGCCGCCAAGGGCCTGACCGTGACTGCGGCCGGCCCGGTGACCGTGCCGCGCGGCGGCCGGGTCGGCGTACCGCTGCTCGTCACCGCCGCAGCCGGCACGCCGTCCGGGACGTACCAGGTGCCGGTGCAGTTCGGGGCCGGGACGACCACCGTCAAGCAGGTGCTCCAGGTGCACGTGGTGCCGCCCACCGGCGGGGCCGACCTGGCGCTCGGCGCGAAGGCCACCTCCTCGGGCGACGAGACGGCGAACTACCCGGCCTCCGCGGTCACCGACGGCGACCCCAAGACCCGCTGGTCCTCCCCGGCCAAGGACGACGCCTGGGTGCGGCTGGAGCTGCCGCAGGCGACCAGGCTGGGCGCGGCGGTGCTGCACTGGCAGGCCGCGTACGCCTCCTCGTACAAGATCCAGGTCTCGGCGGACGGGAACTCCTGGACCGACGCGGCGACGGTGGACAACGGCAAGGGCGGCGACGAGACGGTGCGCTTCGACGCTCCCGGGGTCCGGTTCGTCCGGGTCCAGGGCGTGGCGCGGGCGACCAAGTACGGCTACTCGCTGTGGGGGGTCGAGCTGTACGCGGTGACCGCGCCGGCCCAGCCCCAGCCGCCGGCCGGCCAGCCCGCCCAGCCGGGCGGTGCGGCGGGGGCACCGGCGGCCCCGCCCGCGACGGCGCCGAAGCAGTAGGAGGGGCAGGGGCGGTCGGGGGCGGTCGGGAGCGGTGGGGGCACCGGCGGCGGGGTCCCGGCCCGGGGCCCGCTCGGGGCCCCGCCCCGGCTCCCGGGAAAAGGGCGGGCCGCCGGCTCCCCGGTGCGGGGGGCTCGGCGGCCCATGAGGCGCGTACCGTCGGCGTGACGGGAGGCCCTTGTGTCGCTTCGGTCAGGCGGAGAGCGGTTCGGGCTGCTCGCCGCGGCGGACGGGGCTCGGGTGGGCGACGTGCGCCCGGCCGATCGGGACCGAGTGGTTGGGCTCGGTATGGTCGTGGTGCTCGTACTCGCCCCACTGCGGGGCGCGCAGCTGGTCGGCGGCGCCGTACGGCTCCAGGTAGGGGCGCCAGCGCGGGTCCTTGATGCCGGTGCCGATGATCCGCCAGGCGAGTCCGCTGGGCGGGGCGGGTGGTCGCTTCATCCGCCAGCCGAGTTCGGTGAGGTGGCGGTCGGCCTTGGTGTGGTTGCAGCGGCGGCAGGCTGCCACCACGTTGTCCCACCGGTGCTGGCCGCCCCTGCTGCGCGGGATGACGTGGTCGACGCTGGTGGCGGCGGCCCCGCAGTAGACGCAGCGGCCGTGGTCGCGGGCGAACAGCGCCCGCCGGGTGAGCGGGACGGGCCCGCAGAACGGGACCCGCACGAAGCGGGTCAGACGGACGACGGACGGCGCCGGAAGGGCGCTGGTGGCGCTGTGCAGAGTGACTCCCGAGTCCTCCAGGCTGACCGCCTTGTGGTTGAGGACCAGGATGAGTGCGCGGCGCATCGATACGACGCCGAGCGGCTCGTAGGACGCGTTGAGGACCAGGACATGCGGCACGGATGCCTCCTTGGACGCCTGCGGCGCGTGGCTCGCGCCGGGACGAGCGGTTGGATCGCACAACGAGTGCGCGATCTCCCCCAGTGTCGCCTTACGCCTTTGTACGGCGCCACCACTCCTGTGTAACGGACCTGACGTGAACTCCGGGTGTGGTCCCTGTCATAAGCGGTATGCCCGGGGGACGGTCGGGTTGCACCCGGGTGCCCTCCGGGCATCGCCCGGGCACCGCCCGGTGGCCCTCCCGGGGGACGGATCGGCCGTCCGGAGCAGCATTCCGCGGGTGTGGCAAGGCCTCCGGGCCGGATTGCCCGGGGAGCGCACCGGAGCGTTGACGGGGCGTCCGGGCCCTTCCGTACGCCCTTCGGCGGCTTCTGGCGGCTTCCGGCGGCTTCCGGCGGGGCCGCGGGCCTCCTTCGGCGTGTCCGGCCGGGTGTTCGGTGCCGGATAGGCTAAGGCGCACGGTCCGCGGGCCGCTTGCCGGCGGTGCGGGCCCGACACGCCCCCTGCAAGGAAGGTCCGCACGTGTTCAGCTCCGGCGCCCCCGGTCTGTCCGACGCCGCGTCCTCGACGCCCTCCGCCCCGACGCCGGCCCCCAGCCCCACCGCGCAGCTGCCCAACCTGGACCTGCGGATCCCGACCAGCGCGCAGGAGGTCACGGACACCACCAAGCAGGCCGCCAGCTGGTTCGACACCCACTGGCAGTCCTGGCTGGCGTCCGGCCTGCGGATCGTCTTCATCGTGGTGCTGGCGATGGTGCTGCGGGCGGTGGTGCGCAAGCTGATCACCCAGCTGATAGGGCGGATGGCGCGCACCCCCGAGCACCAGGAGGAGAGCCGGCTGGGCGGGCTGCTGGCCAACACCGGGGTGGTGAACCCGGAACGGCGCCAGCAGCGCTCGGAGGCCATCGGCTCGGTGCTGCGCAGCGTGGCCTCCTTCACCATCCTGGGCACCGCGGCGCTGATGGTGCTGTCCGCGCTGGGGGTCAACCTCGCGCCGCTGCTGGCGAGTGCCGGTGTGGCCGGTGTGGCGATCGGTTTCGGCGCCCGCAACCTGGTCACGGACTTCCTCTCCGGGGTCTTCATGATCATGGAGGACCAGTACGGCGTCGGCGACGAGATCGACACCGGGGTGGCCACCGGCACGGTGCTGGAGGTCGGCCTGCGGGTGACCAAGCTACGCGGGGCGAACGGCGAGATCTGGTACATCCGCAACGGCGAGGTCAAGCGGATCGCCAACATGAGCCAGGGCTGGTCGACCGCCTCCGTGGACGTCCAGATCGGGTACAAGGAGGACCTGGTGCGGGCCGAGGACCTCATCGTGCAGACCGCCGAGCAGATGTCCAAGGAAGCCCCGTACGACGAGCTGGTCTGGGCACCGGTGTCGATCCTGGGCGTGGAGTCGGTCGCCGCGGACTCGGTGGTGCTGCGGGTCGAGGCGCGGACCGCGCCCGGCAAGGCAGCGGTGGTCAGCCGCGCGCTGCGGCAGCGGCTGAAGGTGGCCTTCCAGGGGGCCGGGATCAAGATCAAGGAGGAGGCTCCGACGGCCGCGGCCGCGGCGGCCGCCGCCGTGGCCGCCGCGGTGATGTCGCCGCCCACCGCCCCCGCGGTCGAGCTGTCCGCCCCGTCCGCCCTCGCCGACCCCACCTCGGCCCGGTTCAAGGCCACCGAGCCGATACCGCTCCCGAGGCCGGAGCCGGCGCCGTAGCGGCGGCCGGCCCTGGGGGGGGGAGGGGGGGGGGGGGGGGGGGGGGGAGGGGGCGTAGCCCGTGTTCTTTCCGGCTCATTGTTTTACAGAAGGGTCGGGGGAGGGGGAGGAGGGTGAGCCTCGCA